>CAJTZM010000041.1 GCA_910583935.1 uncultured Oscillospiraceae bacterium | reverse complement strand
TGCGGATTGTCCGCAGTAATGCCGACGCTTTTCATGGCTTCGTGAAGCTGCTCCGTGGTGGTCGGCATGGATAGCCACACGCCGCCCGGTTGCCCGGTTTCAAAACGGCTGCGGCTGTCGATTAAGATTGAAAATGTTTCGCTCATTCGTGTATTCTCCTTTCTTTTATGGCAGCATTGCGGAAGCTGCTCTTTTTATTGTTGCCCGGTCTGCTGTGCTGCACCCGCGCTTTCTGCCAAAGTTTTTTATTATTTCAAAGAGGGTAAAACCCTCTAAAGATACAGAGGGTTTGGGACACTTCCCAACAAGCAAAATCCCCCGTCCAGCGCAGAAGCGTCGGCAGGGGGATTTACGGAAAAGGGTACTCTTTTCCTATGCTTGCTACGAAACTTATTTTTTCTTCGGTATCTCTATCTTGTAGTTGACATACTTCCCGCCCGTATCAGCTAAAACAACGGTTCCGTCATATGTTTTGCCTGTTTTCGGGGAATACAAGCCCTTGACATTCGCCTTGCCGGACTTTAAGAGGGCGGCGGCAATCTTCGGGGTAAAGGCAACTT
>CAJTZM010000040.1 GCA_910583935.1 uncultured Oscillospiraceae bacterium | reverse complement strand
TGCCGATTTCTCTGGATTCTTTAATCAATCCGGATGTTTCCCCGGAAGATGAGGGAGCCGGTCAGATGAAGATGCTGTATTGCAGCTGCCCGTCAGAAATGCGTGAAACCCTCTTGCACCATACGCAGGAAACCATGAAAGAACTAACCGAACTATCCGGGAAATTTGAAACGAATTGAGCCGGTGAGTGAATTTAACAAATTCCTCACCGGCTTTGTTCTTTTTCGAGAAAAAGAAGGTTATCCCGTTCCGGGATAACCTTGGCAAGCAATGCCCCAGGATAGCCATCCGGCTCCTGGCGCTGCTTGTTGGGGATTCCCCAAGCCCCTTTTGAACACAGAATTTCATTCTGTGGCTGCGCGTTCCTGCGGAACGCTTTTTCCCGGCCTGCGGCGGTGAGAAAATACGAAAAAACAGGCGCGTCAGCGGTCCTGCCCCTGTTCCTTTTCCCGGTCATTCTGGCGTTCCTCCCCGTATCCCATCAGCCGATCCACGTTGGCTTTTGCGGCCAGCAGTTCCCGCATTTCCTCGCGGGAACGCCGGTACTCGGCATAGTCTTTTTTCTTTCCTTCCAACAGCTGGGCATACTCGGCCT
>CAJTZM010000039.1 GCA_910583935.1 uncultured Oscillospiraceae bacterium | reverse complement strand
CGAGCCGTTAAAGGACGGCGGCACCTATGCCCGCCGCCTGCCCAACGCCATCCCCTACGGCGCAACGGTGCCGGGCCGGGTGCGGCTGTTCGGCTTTGCCAAGGGCGGCGCCCACCAGGCCGACGAGTACTGCGACATCCCCAACCTCTTGTTAAACCTGCGGGTGTATGTCCGGGCGCTTTTAGAGCTGGACCAGATGCTGTAAAAGCCTGCGCCGCTTAACATCCAAGGAGGTTTTGACCTATGGCAAAATTTCAGCCGGCCCCCGGCGAGGCGCTGGCGGGCAGCGGCCCCATGTCGCTTTTTCAAAAGTCGGGGTTGACAAAAAAACCCTTCCAGGGTAAGATTTATGTGACCAATCAGCGGGTGTGCTTTTACATGGATTTATCCGGGAGCGCCCTGATGGACCTTCCGCTTGCCCAAATCAAGGGCTTTTCGGTGAGCAAGACCCTGTTTATCACCCAGGTGACCATCCACAGCCAGTCTGGCGAGGACTATCCGCTCACCGGCTTTCCCGCCAAGAATTTGCAGACCTGGCTGCGGCAGGTGGGCGTCCAGGCGCTGTAAGCCCGCTGTATAAATGGAAAAACCGTCGAAAGGAGACCCGACCATGGGCTGGAAAATGCGAATGGTATATATTTCCAATGGAAACAAGTTTTCCGTCCAGGGGATAGGTGCGCCCATTTTTCGATGGTGACAGCATGCACTTCGGGCGGTAAGCTTTAAGCCGAACCAAAAGCGCATGGCCTGTGGCCATGCGCTTTTTTGCATCTATCCTTTCCCGATGAAAAGCTTTGTGAAAGGATGTTTTTTATGAAACTCAAACGGCAGATCCGTCTGTTTTATCTTTTGGAAATCTTCGGCACCTTCTCCCTGACCGACGGGGTCTGGATCCTGTTTTTGCTGCAGCGGGGCTTTTCGCTGCTGGAGGTGGGCATCGCCGAAACGGTCTTCCACATCGCGAGCTTTCTGTTCGAAATCCCCTCCGGCGCTGTCGCCGACCTGTTCGGCCGCAAAAAGACCATCGCGGCCAGCTACATCTGTATGACCCTGTCCGCCTTTCTCATGCTGATCGCCTGGAACCTGCCCAGCCTGTGCCTGGCCATGGTGCTCACCACCTTAGGCTATAACCTGGATTCCGGCACCCGGGACGCTTTGACCTACGACAGCCTAAAGGCCTGCGGCCAGGAGGAACGGTACCTGTCGGTCAATTCGAACCAGCGTTTTTTGTGCAGTGTCTCGGTTTGCCTCTCCAAGCTGACCGCCGGTATCGCCGGGCGCATCGGCTATGTCCTCTCCTACCTTTGCAATATGGCCTTTTCCGGCGCCAGCGTGCTCATCGCCTGGAATATGGAGGAGCCGGCGGTGACCGAGGCGCAGAAAAACCGTCCCCGCTTCTCCCTGTCCGCCTTGGGCCGGGGAACCCTGGAGCAGATCGCGGTCAGCGCCCGGTTTCTTTGGCAGCACAGGGAGATTGCCGCCAAAATGGCGCTGGACGCGCTGACCGGCTGCGGCGCCACCCTGACCGTCTTCTTTTTGCAGCAGCACTTTTCGTCCAGCGGCGTTCCCTTCGGGTGGATCGGCGTCCTGCTGCTGGCGGTGGAGGCCGGCGGCATGGCCGGTACCAAATGCGCCCCCTGGCTGGCGGACCGGCTCCCCT
>CAJTZM010000038.1 GCA_910583935.1 uncultured Oscillospiraceae bacterium | reverse complement strand
CTCCAGCAGGGCTTGTTTGTAGCGGATTACCGTTTGCTTGGTGATCTGGGCGGGACTCTGGGCAAAAAAGCGGCGGATTGCGCGCTCGTATTTCTGGATGGTGGCAGGCGCCCGTTCCTCCTCCCGCAGATAAGCAAGGTATTGTGTCAAATGCTTTTCCCGCAGCTTTCGTTCCTTCATATGCATCACCTGTAATGTAAAACTGACCACTATGCATGATCGCAGCTATAACTATAGCATAGGGGCGCAGAGGCATCCAAGGGGCCGGCTCCACGGATGCATTCGGAAGCCGGCGAGCCGCAAAAAATCCCCTAAGTCCTTTTTGGGCTCAGGGGATTTTTTTGCTTTCTCTCTTCGTTTAACCGGGCTGCCCGGCAATAAATGATTCGTTATCCTGACCGACCAGGGCCTCGAAAAGCCGAAACACCGCCGGATTCTCTTTTTTCAGTGAGACAGGGCGGCCCTGTCTGTTTAAAAAGCAATGCCGGGTCTCTCCTTCGGCCCGCAGGGTATGGTCGTCGGCGTCGATCACCCGGTAGGATACCGTCAGACGGACACCGCTGCACTGCTCAATCCGGGCAAAGACTAGAACCTGATCGTGAAAGCGGACGCTGGAACGGTAGGTGCAATGGGCTTCGATCACCGGACTGAAAACGCCGGCCTTTTCCATCTCATCATAGCCAAACCCCATCTGGTCCATAAAGAAAACCCGCGCTTCCTCAAACCAGCGGATGTAGTTGGAATGGTGGACGACCCCCATCTGATCGGTTTCATAATATTGCACCTGATGACGATGCGGAAGAAAAACCATAGAAAGTCCCTCTTTCTGCCTGGATGATAAAAAATAGGGTATGGTACGGCTCATTCATAGAAAAAGACCGCTCCCTCCCAAGGATCCAGCTGGCCGCCTTTGGCGTGGCCGAAGACGAGCCGGGCGTTTTTCCCGGGCAGGGAAATTTGGCAGGGCGTGTTGCCGCGGTTAACGGCGACTAAAAGGCTGCCGCCCTCTTTCCGGCGCAGAAAGCTGAACAGATTCTCGCTCCATTGAACCGGCAGATATTCTCCATCGGCCAAAAGGGAGGAAAAGGCCTGACGCAGCGCCCCCAAGCCCCGGAACCAGTCCAACAGCTCATGATCCTCCTGGCCCCATGGATAAGGGCAACGGTTAAACGGGTCCTTGTAGCCAGAAAGGCCCGCTTCGTCGCCATAGTACAGACAGGGGACCCCGGGCAGAAAGTATTGCAGCAGACTGGCCAGACGAAGCCGGCGCTTGCCGGCTTGATAGACGTCCAGCGGCAGGAAATGATGAGAGGCCTGCCACTCCCGGTCCTGGCCGTAGAAGGGATCTCCGGCCAGTGCGGTAATCGCCCTGGGGATATCGTGGGTGGACAGACTGTTCATCAAAACCGCCACCGTCTGCGGCGGATAGTTCTCCAAAACCTCCCAGATGGTTCGGGCCAGCGCCTGGCCGCCGCCGTTGCGGATAAAGGACAGAATGGCGTTGCCGAAGGGATAGTTCATCACCCCATCCAGCTGCTCGCCCAAAAGATAGCGCCGCCGGTAGCCATAGGCGATTTTGTTGGAGGCATCCTCCCAGACTTCACCGATTAAGAGTTTGGCCCCGTGGCTTTTTAACCGACAGCGCACCGCGTCCAAAAAGCAGTCGGGCAGCTCGTCTGCTACGTCCAGCCGGAAGCCGTCGGCTCCCAGATTCATCCAATACTCCAGCACACCGTCGTCCCCGCAGATAAACTCCAAATAGGAGGGCTCCTCCTCCCGCACGTTGGGCAGGGTGTCGAAGCCCCACCAACTTTGGTATTTATAAGGGTACTGCTCAAACTGGTACCAGGACCGGTAAGGGCTTTGGGGATCCTGGTAGGCACCGCCGGCCCCATAGCGGCCCTCACGGTTAAAATAAAGGCTGTCGCTGCCAGTGTGGGAGAAGACCCCGTCCAGAATCACCGAAATTTCCGCCTCGTGGGCAACGCGGCACAGCTCCAGAAAATCCTCGTTGGTGCCCAAAAGCGGATCGATCTTCCGGTAATCGGCGGTGTTGTACCGGTGGTTGGAGTGGGCCTCGAAAATCGGGTTGAGATATAAACAGGTGACGCCCAATTCGCGCAGATAGGGGATTTTTTCGATGATCCCCCGCAGGTCGCCGCCAAAATAGTCGTCATTGAGAATTTTTCCCTGCGCGTTGGGCCGAAAGACCGGCAGTCCCTGAAATTCCGAGTGAAGGGTCCGGTCGGAGGGAATGTCCTCCTTTGGCGTTTCGCTGCGGCGGAACCGGTCGGGAAAAATTTGGTAATACAGTCCGCCTTTAATAAAGTCCGGCGTTTGGTAAGCGGGATCGTAAACGGTCAGCTGCCACCAGCGGTCCCCTTGATCGGTGGCGCTGCCGTTTTCATCGCGGAAAAAGTGCAGCGTTTTGCCATTTTGGATGCAGGAAAAATGATAGAACAGCAGCGCGGGCTGATCGGGCGTATAAACTGCGGCAAAGCGGTTGGCCTGCGGCAGAACATCTTGTAGTGTAAGCTGTACGGACAAAGGACTGTCCCATTGACCGTCCTGGCAGACCAGCAGCGTAGGCTGTTCGTAGCTGCTGCCGTGGGGCAGATCGATTTGAAAACGGACCGGCGACTGGGCCGGCACCGCTCCAAGGGGGGATTTATAGGTGCTGTCCTGCGCGTGAAAAATCATCTCCATATTGTGCCCTTCCTCCATTCGGTAAATCTTTACAGCATAAGGGAAATTTTTATTTTACCCGGCGGTAATAAAGTCCTCGGGTAATGGATTCCCGATGTCCGCCCCGCCGGTATTCCTCCAGGACTTTGGCAGCCTGGGCAGGTGTCTCGTCGGTAAAGGACAAAACGAGAAAATCTAAGCCCCTGCATTCCCGCAGCCGGTCGGCCAGGTACAGCGGCAGATGATTATAGACCTGTGCGCCGCCGCTCCGGCCGCCGTCCCGCCGGCCGCCGCAGTC
>CAJTZM010000037.1 GCA_910583935.1 uncultured Oscillospiraceae bacterium | reverse complement strand
CTGGGCAAGGAGCCGCCGCTGTGCCCGCCGCCCAGAGAAATGCTCATCTACTTCGCCGCCTTTTCCTATTACGGTATCCCCTTTCAGCAGGCTATGGACCAGCAGCTGGCCACCATGTTTTAAGACGAACAATTTAGGTGAAAACGCCGGAAATGCAGAGAACTTTGATACCTATGACAATCCTGAACAACCGCAAGCTATGTACTGAATACAAATACCATGAAATTTCATCATCCAGGATGCCGGTCTGTAAAAAAGAAAGCGCCGCCCCGCGCCCGTCGTCCTTGCTCCCCTTGGCGGCGGGCCCCGAAAAAAAAGAGCCCGCAGGCTTTTTGCCCACGGGCCTTTTTTCGTCCGATTTGTGTTTATCTGGCCCGGTCAAACTCCGGATTGATCGCGTAAAAATTCCTGCAATCCAAATCATCCTGAATCATCCGCAGCGCCTCTCCAAACCGCTGGAAGTGGGTGACCTCCCGCTGGCGCAGAAACTTAATCGGCTCCCGTACGTCCGGAATGTCGACCAGCCGCAGGATGTTGTCGTAGGTGGTCCGCGCCTTCTGCTCCGCCGCCAGATTCTCAAACAAATCGGTGATCGCGTCCCCCTTGGACTGGAAGACGGTGGCGGAAAACGGCGCGCCAGAGGCCGCCTGCGGCCAAACGCCGCCGGTGTGGTCCACAAAGTAGGTGTCAAAGCCCGCCTGCTTCACATCGTCAACCGTCATGTCGCGGGTCAGCTGCCGGATGATCGCGGCGATCATCTCCATATGCCCTAATTCCTCGGTGCCGATGTCGGTCAAAAGCCCGGCCACATGGCGGTTCGGCATGGAGTAGCGCTGGCTGAGATACCGCATGGCGGCAGCGGTCTCTCCGTCCGGTCCGCCCAGCTGGCTGATGATTACCTTGGCGGCCGCAGGGCTGGTGCAGTCGATTTTTACCGGGAACTGCAGTCTCTTTTCATAGTTCCACATTTAGAAATTCGCCTCCTTCTCCCAAGGCCACGGACAGTCGGTCCAGGACCAGCGGTTGGCAGGCTCAACCCGGTCGTTGGTCAGCGGCCCGATTTTGGCATTGTATTCGCAGGCGGCCCGCTTCTGCTCGTCCCTGGCATTTTGGTAAAACGCCAGCGCGGCAGGGTCGCAGGGATGGGTGTCCAGATACAAAATCGCCTCGTCCACCGCAAAGCCCGCCTGCTGTACACGGTTTAACACCGATCTTCTCTCATTACCGGACATAACGCTCACCTCGGCTTCCTGCAAAGGGCTTGCACAGCTCGGGAAATAAGGATCCCCTGCATAGGGCGGTCTGGGTATCGTAGGTGTTGCACCATTCCTGCATGGGCACATAGCCCATGGTCAGCGGCAGATGGTCCGCGTGGGATAAATCGCATTCCCGGCACGGACAATAGCCATTATCGGCATTTCTTTCCATAGCGCCTGTGCAGGTACCGGCACAGGTGTTTCGATCGGTATAGGATGGCTCTTCGAAGCAGCCGTTTGTCGTGAATCCAGCATATTTCTCGTATCCGTTGGGAGGATTTGTCCTTGCACATCTTTCCAATTCTCTTTCTCCTCTCTTCTTTGAAAATTCGACTTATAAAAGCCTACTTCATTCTATGCCGGCTTTCCCCGAACGGTCACCAAAGGCTTAGCCGCGCGCCCCTTGCGTTTTTGGCAGAATATGCTAAAATGAAAAAGAATTTTCATAAAAAGGCGGGATAACGATGGAAAAACAAACAACCCTTTCTATCATCGAGGAGCTCTCCAACGCCTACGGCGTCTCCGGGTTTGAGGACGACGTGCTGCTGGTGGGCCGCAAATACGGCAAGGACCTGGCCCGAATCGAGGAAAACTGCCTGCGGGACCTGTTTTTTTACCGGAACGAAAATACCGGAAGCAAGCCGGTGGTCCTGTTGGACGGACACAGCGACGAGGTTGGCTTTATGGTCCAGGCCATCAAGCCCAACGGAACGCTGCAGTTTATCCCCTTAGGCGGCTGGGTGGAAAACAATATCCCCGCCCATAAGGTCAAGGTCCGCAACGTCCGGGGCGAGTATGTCTCCGGCGTGGTGGCCAGCAAGCCCCCCCACTTTATGAGCGCCGAGGAAAAGGGCAAGCCCCTGCCGGTCTCCGCCATGGTCATCGACGTAGGGGCCGTAAGCGCTAAAGAGGTAACCGAGGTGTTCGGCATCCGGGTGGGCGCGCCGGTGGTGCCGGACGTGACCATGGAGTACAACCCCCAAAACGGCGTTTTGCTGGGCAAGGCCTTCGACTGCCGCCTGGGCTGCGCCTGCGTGCTGGAAACCCTCCGGCAGCTGAAGGGGCAAAATCTCGCCGTAGATGTGGTGGGCCAGTTCAGCACCCAGGAGGAGGTGGGCGCCCGCGGGGCCCAGGTGGCCGCCCAAACGGTGAAGCCGGATATCGCCATCGTGTTCGAGGGCTCCCCCGCCGACGATACCTTTGCCCCGGATTACCTCATCCAAACCGCCCTGGGCCGGGGGCCCATGCTGCGCCATATCGACGCGCGCATGATCACCAATCCCCGGTTTATCCGCTACGCCCTGGACCTGGGCGAAAGGCTGGGCATCCCGGTGCAGGAGGCGGTCCGCACCGGCGGCTCCACCAACGGCGCGCCGATCCACCTGGCGGGCCTGGGGGTGCCGGTCATCGTCATCGGCCTGCCGGTGCGGTATATCCATACCCACCACTGCTACGCCTCCTTCTGCGATTTTGAAAACAGCGTCAGGCTGGCCGTGGAGATCCTCAAGCGCCTGAACCAAGAGATCATCCAAGGCTTTTAGGCCTGCCTTTGCTTTTGGTGCGGCGCCCTGGCCCCCGCGCCGGATTTTTTCCTCCCCTTTTTTAAAAAAGCCCCGCGGAATTTTTTCGTATAGGAAAAGAGGTCTTTTATGGATTTTGTGGAAGCGTACGCCGCCGCCCTTTCCCCCATCTGCCGGCCGCTGCTGGATTGGTACGCCGCCGCCCGCCGGCGCCTTCCCTGGCGGGAGACGCCTACCCCCTATCGGGTCTGGGTGTCGGAGATCATGCTCCAGCAAACCCGCGTCCAGGCGGTAATCCCCTATTACGAGCGGTTTTTGTCCCTGTTCCCGGATGTAAAGGCGCTGGCCGCCGCCCCCCAGGATCAGCTGCTCAAGGCCTGGGAGGGTCTGGGCTACTATTCCCGCGCCCGCAACCTGCAAAGGGCCGCCCAGTTGATCCTGGAGCGCTTTGGCGGCCGCCTTCCCGAGCGTTACGAGGATTGGCTCGCCCTGCCCGGCGTGGGCCCCTATACGGCCGGGGCGGTCTGCTCCATCGCCTTGGGCCTGCCGGTGC
>CAJTZM010000036.1 GCA_910583935.1 uncultured Oscillospiraceae bacterium | reverse complement strand
GCAGGCGGCATCTGGCCTTTTAAGGCGATCACGTCGCCGGCAAACAGATTCTGCTCCAGGCCGATGCAGGGACTTCCGTTGACCGTCAGCTCCTGGGGCTGTTTGGCAAAGCCCATGCTTTCCAAAAGTGCGCCCACGGTGTCGATTCGCTGGACAATCACGTTGTCCATCTGCTGGACCGGCTGGTCCGGCTGCGCCAGCGCCCCGTTGATATAGCCTACCGTTCCCGCCGGGACCGGCGTGCCGAACAGCTCCACCTCAAACGGCTCCCAGCGCTCCTCTAAATCGCGCAGGCGCGGCGCCGCGTCCTCCCCGTCGGAAGCCGGGACAAACGCGATGCTGTCCCCCGCCTGCAAAAGGGTCGAAAGCCCCGCCACCGCGCCGTTGACCTGAATCTGCGCCAGCGTATAGGGGCTTCCTCTGACGACTCTGCGCTCCCCGTTGTATTCAAAGATCACATTTTTACCCGAACGGCCCATAATCTGCCCGTACTGGTATCCGCCGCGCCGCAGCGCCTCCATCACCGTCATCGAAGCGCCCAGCAGATGCAGCCGCGTTCCGTTGACCAGAACCGTCATCCCCTCGCCGGAGCCGGACTGCATGGCGGTAACCGCGATTCCCACCGGCGTTGCGTATTCGGCGCTGAGATATTTGTCCTCCGCCTGGATTTGACGCTTCATGTAATTGCTGCTGCCGATGGCCACCCGCTTTTCGTCCACCGAAAGGGCCTTGGCCACAAATTTGCATAGGTCCGGCGTGCGGCTGCCGCCGCCCACCATAAACACCGCCTTGGGCGGCTCGCTGTTGATGCTTAAAATGCCTTCTGCGATTCTGTGCGCCAAATCCTCAATCGCCGGCAAAAGGCGCTCCAGCAAATCCTCCCGCTCCACCGTATACGGAAAGCCCAGCACGTCCTGGTATTCAATGGTCTTTTTTCCGGCGCCGATGGCAAATTTCACCTGCTCCGCCGTAGAAAAGTCCACCAGCAGCTCCTGCATTACGCATTCGGTGATCTCGTCGCCCGCAACCGTGGCCATGGTATAGCCGCAGATGCTGCCCTTGTCGGTCACCGCAATATCCGAGGTCCCCGCCCCCACATCCACCAAAGCGATGTTCAAAAGATGCAGCTCCTTGGGCACCACCGCATTCATGGCCGCAATCGGCTCCAGCGTCATGCTGGCAATGGAAAGATCCAGCATCGACATGGCCGTATACAGGCTTTCCACCACCTCATTGGGCAAAAAGGTCGCGATCATCTCTACGCTGGCCTTTTTCCCCCGATGGCCCATCAAAGTAGAAAAGGCGTATCCGTCCAGCTGATAGCCCACAACGCTGTGGCCCACGCTACAAAAATTGACGGCCGTCCCCTCCGGCAGGTTTTCCGACAGGCTCTCATAAGCCTTCTGCAGAGCGGCGGTTTCCAGCGCCAGCATGTCCTTTTCCTCAATGGGCCGGCTGCTGTCCATCTCCACGGCGCAGAAAACCCGCTCGGTGCGCAGCACCCTTCCCGCCGCCGCTACGTGGACCTCCCGCAGCTTTACGCCCAGGGAATCCTCCAGCCGCGCCTTCACCCTTCCGGCGATTTTGGCCGTCTGCTCAATGTCCTCAATCTGTCCGTCCACCACCGCCCGGGAAGAATGCTCCGCCGATTCCACGCACAGCACCTCCAGCATACCGTCGTGGGCCTTTCCCACAAGCCCAATCACACTGCGCGTACCGATGTCCAGAACAAAAACCAATTCCTCCGCTTTCATCCAATCACCTTACCCTTTTCTTCCGGACCGGTCAGCTGCGGCTGCGCCGAATCTGCTTTTGCTGCTGATTAAAAATAAAGCTGCACAGCCGCTGCTCCGCATGAGCGGTCAGCTCCAAAAATTCGCCGCCATACCGGTTTTTGTTTTTGTCCCGCGGCAATACTCTGCGTATAACAAAATCCAGTGTTTCCAAAAGGTTATCCTGCAGTGCAATCCGGATCCGGTAATGGCCACCCAAGGCTAGCGGCTCCTCGCATTCAAACTGCAGCCCGCACAGACTCACATCCTTTACGCGGACGGGGATTTTCCCGCCCCGCCGCTGCGCACCGTCCTTGCCTATCGGGATCAAATCGGCGCTGTGGTCGATGGTAAGGCGGAAAAAGCGCCGTTTTTCATACTCGGCAAAAACCTGCAGCTTGACCAACCGCAAAAATGTTGGATCGGACAGATACACCTCTCCGGCCATCACCTGCATACCCAGCTGCGGATTGTGTAAAGAAAGCTTTACCTGAGAGCCAAATTTTAAAACCGGCATACGGTCCCCATTATTATAGATTTCCACTCCCTCGTCCGTCATTCGGATGAAGCCGGTGACAATCAGCTTGTTATCCATACTGGTTACTTCGCACATCGAACCGTTGTATTCCTTTGAAAGCATGTCGTTCGTCCTTCCTCCAACCTCGTGGTCAGTCTATTTTATTTTGCGGCTCCTTCGGGATCGGGTCGTGCCCGTTTTTGATTTTGTAGGACGCCCGAAGCAGCTGGCAGTAAATGGCCGCCACCACCTCGTAAAGCTCCGGCGGGATATTGCTGCCCACCTCGAGCATGCATAAAAGCGACACGGCGCTGTCGTCCCGAAACACGGGAATCCCCCGCTGCTCCGCCACATCAATAATCCGCTGGGCGATCTCGCCGTAGCCGGAGGCAATGACAATCGGCGCCAGGTCCTCCTCTACATTATATTTTAAGGCAACCGCCTTGTTCTTTTTAGATTTTGACATCGACACCCGTCCTTTTATATGGCAGCGACCGGAACACATCCATCAGCGAGCGCGGATTCTGCAGCCGGTCCACATGAATTTCCCCAATACGGTAGCCCGTTTGCCCGGCGCAGCTTCGAAACTCCTTTTGCAAGGAATCGTAAACCGAGGCGTACGCAGGCGGACAAAACAAAGAAAAGTCGATCACCTTTTCCCGCACGAACAGCTCCAGCTCAAAATGGCCGATGCTGTCAATTTCAAACGACAGCAGCATGTGAATGGCCCGGGTCCCGTCGGACGGACGGTCCCTTTCGTCCTCCTCCCCGTTGGGGTTGATCCAGATCTCCGCGAAGGACTGCAGATCCTCAAACTGCACCGGCAGGACAAAATGAAGCAGCGGCGTAAAGTTGCACGGAGAGGAAAGCAGGCTGTAGATGATCTTCTCCATGCGCTCCGAGTTAAGGGCCATCAGATCCTCGCTCTGGGTCTGCCGCTCCAGAATGCGTGTAAGCGCCCCCATGGCGGAGGACCCGTCCTGCTTGGGCTCCTTTGCCTGTTCCAGAAAGCTTTCCAGCGACTGCAAAAACTGCTCCCGCATTTTGTCTCCATGCAGCTGCAAAAGCATCCGGGAAACCGATTCCCTTAAAAAGTCGCCGTTATCATTATACCTGGAAAGATTGTAAATGATCATCTTGACAATTTTTTCTGTTTTGCCGGAAAAAAGGATGCTGTCCTGCACCTCTTTTAAAGCGTTCAGGGTAGCCTGGCGCAGGTCCCGAAAGGATTCGGGCGCGTCCTCGGCCAGGTACCGGGCCGCCAAGGCCGCCAGCTTTTGGGACAGGGTCCTGCTGGCCGAAAGGCTGTCGGACAGATACTGCAGGCTGTTGGCCACCGACCCTAAGGCCTCCTGCCGGGTATAATACAGCGTCAAAGCCTTTAAAAACGACACGGTGGTCTCCCGCAGGCCGGTCTGCTCCGGGTTCTGGCGGATCGCATCGCGCAAAAGCTCAAACAATTCCCCCTTAAAAAAGGTCGAGGCCGATTCCTGCCGCCCCATTTCCTGCGCGATCTGGTCGGAGGGCACCAGCATTTCCCCAAACATCTGCTCCAGCTCCTGGGTGAAGGGATTGTTATTCGCCGGCAGCAGGCGGATGACCGCCTCCATGGCCGAAATCCCCTTGAGAAAGCTCACCGTAACGGAAGGGTCCTTTAACAGATTTAAAAGCAGGGCTGAGGTTTCCTCCTGCTGAATCAGTCCGTTGTTCTGCGAAAGCAGCTCCGACTGGGAGCTGGGCTTTGTCACCCGGGAGACGTCCTGCAGGGGGAACTGGGCCGCAAGATCTACGCTGCGCTTCGCCTCGGGCGTTTGGGCTTTATTGACTAGAGGGGTCGTTACGCGCAAAATGTCCGCCATCCTGTTTTCCCGGCGCCAAAGGACCGGGCCGCCTCCCTTCCCAAAAAATTTTAATACCTTACATACATACTTATCGTACAAAATGAAAAGAACACAAGAGATTGTAGTTGGGTTTTTACTAAACCTGTCGAATAGATAAATAGAAAGAGCCTGCATAGGCTTATTATTGAGTCAAACGAATCTGATGAAACTGAAGGTGATTGCAATGGCGATTGATCCCAGCATGGAGCCCATGTTAGAAACATTTATTTATGAATCGAACACACTTTTGGAGCAACTGGACGAAATTCTTTTGGAATCGGAAAAATCCAAAAGCCTGAGCGAGGATCACATCAATGAGATCTTTCGGATTATGCACACAATAAAGGGTTCTTCGGCCATGATGGAGTTTAACGGCGTGTCTACTCTGGCCCACGCTGTTGAGGACGTCTTCTTTATCCTCCGTGAAAATCCCGACCGGCTGACCAGCGTCAGCGGGGCGCTGTTCGACGTGGTTTTGGAGGCGTCAGATTTCCTCAAAAGCGAGGTGGAGTCGGTTCAGGAAAGCGGAGAGGCCAACAAAGACGCCAGCGGCATGATCGTGGAGCTGAAGCGCCTAGCCTCTGTTATGCGCGGCACCGCTTCCGAGGCGCCGGAGCCCGCAGCCGCGCCGGAGGCCGCCCCTTCCGAGCCCTCTGCTGTGCTGGCGGCGGGCAGGCACCGCGTTAAGGTGTTTTTCGAAGAGGGCTGCCAGATGGAAAACATCCGCGCCTTTATGCTGTTAAGTCAGCTGCAGGATCTGTGCGATGAGCTGGAATCCGTTCCCGCCCATCCGGAGAACGACGCGTCGCTGTGCTCTGAAATCATCAAAAACGGCTTTTTGATCGATTTTAAGCCCAGCACCTCTGTAGACGACGTTCTGCACACCATCGAAAGCGCGGTCAACATCAAAACCTATGAGCTTTTGGAAAACGAGTCCGCCGCCGCGGAAGCTTCTGCGGCGGAACCGGCCAAGGCGAACACGAAAGCCGCCGACCCCAAGGCGGCCGATCCCAAAGCG
>CAJTZM010000035.1 GCA_910583935.1 uncultured Oscillospiraceae bacterium | reverse complement strand
GGCTGCTCCAGCGCGTCCCGGGCCACCTCGATCAGCTTTTGGGCCACGGGGTTTTCCAGCGAGATGTAAAACGGGTCCAGGTTGCTGAAGGATTCCAGCTCCATAGGAGAGGCCGCCCAGGCCGCTTTGATGCCGGAGAGAATCTTGTCCTTGTCCGCCAGCGAGGGGTAGCGGATATCCGGGTAGAAGCAGATGCGCCCTTCCTCCATGCGGATCATGTTAAACGAGCAGCGCAGCGGGCCGTTTGGCTCGTCGTTGCAGGCGATGCCGATTTTTTCGCCCCGGTAGTCGTCGGAAACGCCGGCCATCCAGTCTAGGACCTCCTGGCCGTTGCCGGTGAGCAGGCCGCTGCCGGCCAGCACCTTACAAAGCCGCGCCGTGGCGGTCCAGGTGCCGATGGGGTCGCGGACCACCTTGTTTTCGTCCTTCTCCACGGTGATCTTTACGCCGCCCTCGGCCTTTTCCACGGTGGTCTTTTCGAATTTCTCCAGCGCCTTTTTCGCCTGGTCCGGCGAAACGCCCGCCAGCACCGCCCAGGCGATGGGGGAGCCGGCGTTGACCGCCAGCCCGGACCACATATCCGTAAGGTTGCCGGTCATTTTCGGGGATTTGAGCACCGATTTGGTGATCCCCTTTTCCGCGTAGGTGATGGGATATTTAGCATCCGGCACCAGGGAGAATTTGGGGCACTTTTCCCGGGCCAAAAACTCGGGGATGTCGTTCATGCCGATTTCCTCGTTCATACCGAAGACCAGCATCACGTTGTTTTTGAGCTTGATGTCGTGCTCCTTTAAATAGCGCATGGCGTACAGCGCCATGATGCCGCAGGACTTATTGTCCGCGGTGCCCCGGGCAAACAGGTACTTGCCGTCCTCGGACAGAATCGGGTCAAAGGGGTCATGGGTCCAGCCCTCCCCCTCGGGGACGATATCCATATGGGAGAAAATGCCGATAGAATCGTTATCCGGGTTATTGCCGTACACGGCGCTGCCGCAGAAATTCTCGTAGTTGCGGGTCTCAAAGCCGTAGCGGCCGGACATCTCCAGCGCCTTATCCAGCATCTGGCGGCAGGCGGCGCCAAAGGGCTTTTCGGGATCCTCTTTATTCATGATGCTGACGCTGCGGATGCGGCAGACCTCGGAAATATCCGCGATGAACTCCTCCCGATGGGCTGCGGCCCACTGGTCCACCTCGCTGTAAAGCTTTTTCCAATCCATGTGGCTCCTCCTTTGCCTATTTCGAATACATTTCGTCCAGCTCGATCAGGGCCCGGACATAAATCTGCATATTGATCAGCAGGTTAGGAATATCACAGTATTCGTCGGCCTGATGGGCGCCGCCCTTGACCATGCCGAACAGCCGCACCCGATCCGGCACCGTTGCGCCGTAGGGGATGGCGTTGGGCAGGCTCTGGGCATAGGTGCCGCCCTCGGTTAGGTAGGGGATATCCTCCCGGCCCAGCACATCCTTGGCGATGCGGGCCAGCTTTTCTACCCGCGGGTCCTTGGGGTCGATATAGAAGCCGTCTAACCGGCGGTGGCGGCAAATCTCCATGGGAGAGGCAGCCAGGGTTTCCTCCAGCCGGGTGATGATCTTTTCCTTATCCGCCAGAGGGGGCCAGAGAACAGAGGTATACAGCACGATTTTTTTCTCCGCCATCCGCAGGTAATTAAACCGGACGGACAAAGGCGCGCTGGGCCCATCGTCGCAGGCGATGCCCATATGGGCGCCGGTGGTATCGCTGGTATACCAATTAAGCCAGTTAAGTACCTCCATGGTTTTGGGGTCCTTTACGAGGCCGCATTTGGCCAGCACCTGGCACAGCCGGGCGGTGGCGGTGGTCTTCTCGTCCTTTTCCACGATGATTTTGACGCTGCCATCCTCCGTCGTCTCAACTCTTGTGTGATCGTAGAACCGGGTCGCCTGCTGGGCTACCGCAAGGCTTACGCCGGAGAGCACCGCCCACGCCTCGTTGGAAGGCACGCTGATGGTGGGATCGCACCAATCGTCGTTGCTGATACCGGACCAAAGGTCCACAAGATTGCTGCCGTCCAGCCGGGCGGATTCCAATCCGTAGCGGGTATTGCCCGATTCGGAGATACACACCGGATACTTAGCGTCCGGCACCAGGAAGATTTTAGAGGGCTTTTCCCGTTTTAAAAATTCCGGCATATCCCGCATGCCGATTTCCTCGTTCATGCCGAAGACCAGCATCACGTTGTTTTTAAGCTTGATGTCGTGCTCCTTTAAATAGCGCATGGCATACAGGGCCATGATGCCGCAGGACTTATTGTCCGCAGTGCCCCGGGCAAACAGGTACTTGCCGTCCTCGGACAGGACCGGGTCAAAGGGAGGGTGGGTCCAGCCGCCGGCATTGCTGGCCAATTTGCACATATCCTCCGTCACCACGTCCATATGGGCCACGATGCCGATGGAGTCGTTATCCGGGTTATTGCCGTACACGGCGCTGCCGCAAAAGTTATCGTAGTTGCGGGTCTCAAAGCCGTAGGCGGCGGACATCTCCAGCGCCTTATCCAGCATCTGGCGGCAGGCCGGGCCAAAGGGGGCGTTGATCACGTCCGGCGTATTGCGGCTGATGCTGGGGATGCGGCAAACCGCCGAAACATCCTCGATAAATTCCTCGCGATGGGCTTCGGCCCACTGGGCCACGTCGGCGCAAAGTGCTTTCCAATCCATGTACATTCATCCTTTCCATAACGGATCCCTTGCCCGCCCTGTGCGGGAAAGGGATGTCCTGTGTCGTTATATACAGAATACCATATTCCCCTTTCCCCGTCAATGCTTTTAGGCGGAACTGCAAAATATTGGTATACGGCGCAAAGAAAAGAAGGTCCCGCCGAAAAAGACGGGGCCTTCCCACAAAATCTTAGTAGGACAGCTGACGGTAGTATCTTCTGATGGCCAGCGGGTGCTTGCCGTACTCCTCCTGATACGCCTCAATCCGGCTGGTAAAGCAGTGCATGACCAGCGGGGAGAACAGGCCGCGGAATTTGGGATCCACATTGGGCAGCGGCAGGGAGGCGGTGTCGAACTTATAGACGTTATTGCAGATGGTCTTGAGGAATTTCTCCACCCGCTCCATCTGGGGACGGGTTTCATCCTCGCCGAAGAACAGCAGAACCGTATCGTCCCGCTCGATGACCTCTAAGGTGCCGTGGAAAAAGTCGCCAGCGGTAACGGATTTGGTGCGCATCCACTGCATCTCCTCCATGATGCACATGGCGTAGGAGTAGGTGGGGCCCCACAGGTTGCCGGAGCCGATCAGGTACTGGAGCTTATCGTCCCGATGGGCGCGGACATAGGCCTCGCAGTACTCGTCCGCCTGCTTTTCCGCGTAGGGCAGAACGTCCACCAGATTCTCCAGGTTTTGGATCATCTCGTCGTATGCCGGATAATCGCCCTTGTTGTAGGCAAAGCGCAGAAGCATCATGTAAAAAATCAGATCGCCGTAGCCCTCGATGGAATAGTCGGCCAGCTCCACCAGCGGGGTTTTGGGCGCGCCCACCACCGAGATCACCCGGGCGCCGACCTCTTTGGCCTTGTTGACCGTTTCCACCACCTCTTTGGTATTGCCGGTGGCGGAGGTCACGATCAGAACCGAATCCTTGCCAAACTTTTTGTTGCCCTCGGTATTAAAGTCGGCGGCGTGCTCGACATAAAAGGGGAAGGAGGCGATGGGCTTTAAGGTGGCCTCATAGCTCCAGGCCTGGGTCAGGGTACCGCCCACGCCCACAAAGAAGAGGTTGGAAAAGCCCTCCTTGCAGATTTTGTCCACCACGGCAATGACATCGTCTTTTTTCGCCATAGCCTTTTTGCCGTATTCTAGGGTTTTTTCCGGCTCGTATTTTAACAGGGTAGGCATTTGTAAAATCCTCCTTACTATAATTATGTGGTTCCAAAAAAGCGCCGGGAAATCCGCAGCGCTTTCTTGGAAAAAAGGTGTTTATCGAAAACGGATTAATAATCCAGTTTTCTATAGTATCTTCTGATGGGCATCGGGTGCTTGCCGTATTCCTCCAGATATACGCCGATTCTGCCGGTGATTCCGCCCAGAACGATGGGGGAGAACAGGCCGCGGAATTTCTTGTCAATGCCGGGCAGCTCGTATTTAGCAGTGTCGAACACGGTTACGTTTTTGCAGATGGTGTGCAGGAATTTCTCCGCCCGCTCCATCTGGGGACGGGTGGCGTCCTCGCCGTAGAACAGGATGACGCTGTCATCCCGGCCGATGACCTCTAAGGTGCCATGGAAAAAGTCGCCGGCGGTGACGGATTTGGTGCGCATCCACTGCATCTCTTCCATGATGCACATGGCGTAGGAATAGGTGGGACCCCACATATTGCCGGAGCCGATCAGGTACTGGATGGCGTCGTCGCGATGGATTCTGGCAAACTCCTCCGCGTCCTTCTCCGCAGCCTCCGCCACGGTGGGCATCAGCTCAGGCAGCTTCTCCAGGTTCGCGTACATCTCGTCGAATTCGGGATACTCGCCGTTGTTATGTACCAGGCGCAGGAAGAAGGTGTAGTAGCGGTAGTAGCTGCCGCCGGGGATATAGAAATCCGCTTTCTCGGCAAGGGGGGTTTTGGGGGTATCGACAAAGCCTACCACGCGGGCACCGGCCGCCTTCGCTTTATCGACCGCTTCTACCACCTCTTTGGTGTCGCCGGTGGAGGAGCTGACTACCACCAGAGAATCCTTGGTGAATTTTTTGTTGCCCAGGGTATTGAAATCAGCGGCGTGCTCCGCATAGTACTCCAGGGTGGTCAGGGGCTTTAAGGTTTCGCCGATGGACCAGGCATAGGTAATGGTACCGCCAACGCCGATGAAGAAGATGTTGGAAAAGCCCTGCTGGCTTATTTTGTCGGCAATCTCGATGATTTCTTTTTTGTTGGCGAGGCAGGATTTAAAGCGCTCTACCATTTTCGCAGGATCGTACTTCAGCATGATAATCCTCCTAAATTTTATTAAAATGTTGGGCGGCCGGTAAGAGAATCCGGCGCTGCACGCCCTCGAACAACTTCATTTTAGCCGATGAAGCGGCGGTTGTCAACCATAACTTGTATTATAATGTGTTATAACAGCATCTTTGTAGAAATAGCTAAAAATCTCAAGGGATTTTCGAGCGTAAAGGTCTATTTCTCACAATCGCACAGAGGGAGAAAGGGGGAAAAGGCAGATGGGATGGGATATTGCTTTTGCAGCTGCTCCGGCGTGGCCCACCGAAACGGGCAGCCGGGCAGCACCTTTTGCACCGGCCACCGCCAGCCGGTTATGCGCCACTCCAGGTGGGTAAAGATGTGGCTGGCGGGCGGGAGCGGGACCGGCGGCTCCTCCAGGCGGACCCAAGGGG
>CAJTZM010000034.1 GCA_910583935.1 uncultured Oscillospiraceae bacterium | reverse complement strand
AGCTGGGGCAGGAGACCTCGCTGCAGGCGGTCCCCGCCTGGGAAAGGCTGACGCCGGCGGCGCTTTTGCCCGGCCGGACCCGGCCGCTGTTCGTCTATCTGGCAATGCCCTTTGGCAACGCGGTGGAGCCCGAATGTCCGCTGGGGGTTTCCATCGGGGCCGGGGCCATGGCGCTTTTAGAGGAGGCGGACCGGCAGTACAGCCGGCTTTTGTGGGAATTTGAGGGCGGGGAGCTGGCTGTTGACGCCGACTCCACCTATCTTTCCGGCGGCCGGATGCCCCAGACCACCCGGCGGCTGTTTCGCAGCCTGAACACCGGGGCGGATTTTTACCACGTGTACAATCCGGCCTTTCGGGACGAGAGTCTGCGGGCGGGGCTCAACGAGCTTTTGCGGCGCATTGAATTTGCCTGCGGGCTTTCCTACGGGATCCTCAGCGACCCGGGGCAGCGGGAGCTGACCGCCACCGAAATCATCAGCGCCCGGCAGCGGCTTTTTTCCACCGTTAAGGAGGTACAGACCGTTTTGCAGCAGGCGCTGGACCGGCTTTTAGAGGTGATGGACTACTGGGCGGAGCTTTTGCCGGGGGTTCCGGCCGGGGGCTATCAGGCTCAGTACCGCTGGGATGACAGCATTCTGGCCGACACGGCGGCGGAAAAAAACCAGTTTTTACAGGAGATCGCCGCCGGGGTGCGGCAGCCCTGGGAATTTCGGGTCCGGTTTTTGGGCGAGACCGAACAGCAGGCCAGAGCTGCCTGCCAAGGCGGTCCCGCCGGCCGGATATCGGAGGACCTCGCCGGGCTGCGGAAAAAAACATCGGGCACACAGCAGGCGACGGCGGCCGGAGAAAACGCCTAGCCGGAAGGGGAGGAGCATGGAAACACAAAAGCTCAGAGAATGGGGCTTAAGCCCAGAACAGATTGAGCGGGTCATGGAGGAAAACGGCCGGGAGCTAGGCGAGGCCGAGCAAAGGCTGGCGGGCCTTGAGCGGATGCGGGAGCGAATCGTGCAGCTGGAGGCGCAGGCCGAGCAGTCCCGGCAGCAGCTGGAGCAGGCGGACGGCCTGCGGCAAAGGTCCCAGCAGGCTGAGGAGGAATGGAAGCAGAGGTGGCGGCAGCGGGATTTTGAGGAGGCTCTGGGTCAGGCGCTGCATCGGTCCGGCGCACGCAGCGAAAGGGCGGTGCGGGCGCTTTTGGACGAAGAGGCGCTGCGGCCGGGGGAGGACGGCGCGCCGGAAAGGATCCGGGAGGCGATTGACCGGCTTCAGGTTCAGCACAGCTATCTGTTTTCCGCCCAGAAGGCGCCGCCCCAGATCCTGCGGCCGGGAAGCCACATAGGCCCGGACGCAGAGGACTGCCGGATTCGGGAAATTATGGGCCTGCCGGGCCCGGGACAGAGAAAGGATGATTTTTAATGGCAAACACACTGGCAAGGTTTAAAAAATACACCGACAAATTAGACGAGGTCTATCAAAACGCGGCGGTGACCGCGGTGCTGGACGGGGACGGCGCTTTGGTGCAGATGGGCGCCAATGCGGGGGAGATGGTCATCCCTAAAATCAGCATGGACGGGCTGGCCGATTATTCCCGCAGCGGCGGCTATGTGGCGGGCGACGTGACCCTGTCCAGCGAAACGGTGCAGTTTCACTACGACCGGGGACGCGTGTTTACGGTGGACGCCATGGACGACGAGGAGACGGCGGGGGTTGCCTTTGGGCGGCTGGCGGGCGAGTTTGTCCGCACAAGGGTTGCGCCGGAGATGGACGCGTTTCGGTTTGCGGCCTACGCCTCTCACAGCGGAATCGGCAAAAAGGCGGGAAGGCTGTCCGGCGGCGACGAGGTGCTGGCGGCGCTTTTAGAGGGACAAAACGCCATGGACGACGCGGAGGTGCCGGAGGAGCAGCGGTATTTGTTTATCAATCCCGGCCTTTACAATCTGATTTTAAATGTGGACACCACCAAATCCAAGGCGGTGCTGGACAGCTTTCAAGAGGTGATCAAGGTGCCCAAATCCCGGTTTTACACCCAAATTACCCTGCACGACGGCTCCACCGAGGGCCAGACCGCCGGCGGCTTTTCCAAGGGGGAGGCAGCCCAAGAAATCAACTTTTTAATTGTGCACAAGCCGGCGGTTTTGCAGTATCCCAAGCACACGGTCAACAAGATCATTGCGCCCCAGGACAACCAGACCTCGGACGGATGGAAGTTTTTCTACCGCGCCTACGGCTTGGCGGACGTATACGAAAACAAGGCGGCGGGCGTTTATCTGCACAGCGTGGCCTAAGGGCCGCCGGCGCTTTTGGAAAGGGGGGAGGAGGATGACCAACGGCTGCGATTTTGCCTTTTACCGGGACGCGTATGGGGGAAGCCTGTCCCAGCAGGAGTTTACCCATTTTTTGGGGCGGGCGGCGGCGTTTTTATCCTTTGCGACCAGGGGGAAAAGCGATAAAGAGCCGCAAAGGGACACGGTTAAGCTGGCTTTATGCGCGGTGGCCGACAGTCTGGCCCAGGCGCAGAAAACGGACGGCATCCGCTCGGAAAGGGCGGGTCAATACGCGGTGACCTATCAAGAGGGTGCGAAAAACCCGGATTCCTACCAGGCGGCGGCGGTCTATCTGGAGGACGGTATGCTGTTTCGGGGGTGGGGCGGATGCTGACCAACGGCTGCGCCACCTTATACAACCGCTGGGAGGAGGCGGACGGGGAACGGTGTGTGCGCACCGTACTGCCGGCGGTTTTTTGGGAAAACGCGCTGGAGGGCGGCTTTGCCGGGCGGCGGTACAGCAAAAAGGGGCAGGAGCTTCTTTCGGCGGTGCGGGTCCTGATCCCCGGGACTGCGGTTTCAGGGGAAAGGGCTTATCTGCCGCCCAAGGCCTGGCGGCTGCTGGAGCCGCAGGAAAGAGCGGCGTACTTTACCTTTCAGATCGGCGATCTGCTGGTTTTTGGGGACTGCCCCTACCGGTGGGATCCCCAAACGCCGCTGCGGGAGCTGACGCGCCAATACGACGAGACGGCCAGCATCCGGCTGATTCGGCGGGTGGTTGTGCCGTCGGGGTTTTCCCACTGGGAGCTGGAGGGGGTTTAGGATGCCAAACCAGGATTCGATTATAAAAAGGCTGCAGGCGGCGCTGGCCGCCTGCCCCAGCATCGGCGGGCCGGTGCTGGTGGATTACATCCGGGAGTCGGAGCCCTGCATCGGCCTTTTCCCCGCAGGGGAAAAGCGGCTGTTTGCCGACTGGGCGGGCAGCGAGCGCTGGCAGTATGCGTTTACCATCCAGCTGACCGGGTACGGCCTGCAGGAGCGCGAGCGGGTGGCAAACGAGGCCTTTGCCGAGTGCTTGAGCCACTGGGCCGCCGGTCTTACAAAAAACGCGCTGGATTTAGGGGCGCTGGGAAGCTTTGAAGGCCTTTGGATTGGCGAAGGCCGGCTTTTGTATCCGGCGCAGGATGGGCAGACCTTTATTTACGCGCTGGAGGGCCGGCTGCTTTACCAAAGAAGCCGGCCGGACAACCAGGTCCGGTCACGGTGGTTTTTCGGCTTTGGTCCGGCGGACGCGCGGGTCTGGACCGAATGCGCCGCCGGAATCGGCAGGCTGCAAAGGGAGGCGTCGCGGCAGCGGTGGCTTTACGACTTTGACGGGCAAAGGCAGGGGCGCGAGGCCGAAGCCGGGCTGCTCCGGTTTTCCGGCCGTCTCTGCCCGGCGGATCCGTTCCAGCAAAGGGCGCTGGGGCAGCAGGCGGGGGAGGAGGTTCTGTGGGTTTTGGCGGTGTGCGGACCCACGGCCGAGGCCCTGCCGGCAAAGGGCGGCCTTTGCACGATTTGGGCCCAGACCTCCTGGGACGCGGATCCCCAGTCCGACAGCACTGCGGCGTTCGGGGTCCAGCTTTTGACAGAGCAGGCGGGCCTTTTCTGGCTGGACGAGAGTAAGAACGGGTCCTTTTTGCCGGACCGGTCCAGGGTATGGAAGGAAAAGGAAGTTTTGTCTAATTGGAAGGATTCGGTAAATCTGTCCAATTGGGAAAATGCGGAAGTTTTGTCTAATTAGCAAAATCAGGAAGTTTTGTCTAATTGGAAGAATACCCCAAAATTGTCCAATTGGAAGACACAGGAAGTTTTATCGAATTGGAAGGATCAGGGAAATATGACGAATTGGGAGCATCAGGAAGAACGGTTTAATTGGAAATTTGCGGAAGATTTGTCTAATTGGCAGAATATAGAAAATCTGTCCAATTGGGAAAATACGGAAGATTTGTCCAATTGGGAAAATCAGGGAAACGTGCCGGACGCCATACAAAGGCAGAAGCAGAGCGCCCGGCTGCTGTACCGGGCCGGATATGTGAGGAGGTAAGGAAATGGCGGAGTATACCGAGAAGGTCTATGCCAGCGACAGCTGGGTGCAAAGCTACACCTGGGATCAGCTGACCGGGACAACGCGGGGCGCGAGCCTGACCGCGCAGGAGCGGTACAGCTTTATCTACGACGGCGACCCCTACGGCATTTCCCCTAACAGCAGCATGGATGTAAGCATATGCTTTCCGCTCGTTGACAGGTACAAGAAAAAGAAGCTGGCAGACTGTGTATTATACGTCTATGTCACCGGGGTATCCTCGTCCGCCTCGGGCAGCGTTTACAACGGACGGTTTGTGTTCCGGTACAACTGCCGGTTTATAGGGGGACTTTGGGCCAACAACTTTATGATTGACATGCCCGGGGAGGAGCTTTCCTACCTGGTGAAAAACCAATACAACCATTTCGGAAGGGCCGGCAGCTCGAGGATTCAGGAATGGATCGAGCAGGGCGTTGCAAAGATGAATCCCAGTGTGGGAACGGGCTGCACGGGAAGCCTGTACAAAAATTCCTCCTACGCACTAAACGGCAGCATCACCATGCAGTCCCACACGGGGGCCAACAAGCCCTATGTGATTTTTACCTACAGTGATGTAGTGCCGCGGGTAAGGGACTGTGCGCCCAAATCGGGGTTTGTAAACGAGCAGGCGGACACGGTGTTTCGCTGGCGGTTTTGGGCGGATCCTTACGGTGTACAGCAGCCGGTGCAGCAGCAGGGGTATCAGTTTCGCTGGCGGGTGACGGGGCAAAGCGCCTATCAGGAAAGCACGGTGACCAGCGGCGGCGAGAGCCACACCGTTCCGGCGGGGACCTTTCCGGCCCAGGGGGGGATAGACTGGTGCGTACGGGTCCAGTCGGATGACGGTATTTGGAGCGAATGGTCCGACTGGATGAGCCTGACCACCGTGGACAGTAGGCCTGCCGCCGCCGGGCTGCGGCCGGACCTGGGGTATGTGGACGGAAGTCTGCCGCAGACGTTTTCCTGGCGGCATGTGATTGCCACCGGAACGCCCCAGCGCCGGTTCGAGGCTCAATACCGCGCGGCGGACGGCGATTGGACGGCCCTGGCGGCGGGGGAGGGCCCGGCCCAGGAATTTTCGCTTTTGCCGGGTGCGCTGCCCTCGG
>CAJTZM010000033.1 GCA_910583935.1 uncultured Oscillospiraceae bacterium | reverse complement strand
CAGCAGCGCATCCACCGGCGCGCCCGCAGCCGACGCAGCCGCCGTCAGCTCTCCGCTTTCCAGCAGCCGGATCGCCTCCACCTGCCACGCAAGGCCAAGCTTGTCCGTCCCAAGAAAGGCGGACAAGCCTAAACGAAGCGCCTGCACCGAGGCGGAATCGATTTTCAGCAGATAGCGAAGCGGATTGTACACCACGCTGACGACGCCGATGATCAGCGGAATTTGGATCAATGTGGGAATCAATCCAACCAAGGGCCGATAGCCGGCCCTTTTATATAGGGCAAGCTGCTCCTCTCCGGCCTTTGCGGAATCGTTGATATACTGCGCCTTGATTTGGTTGACCTCCGGCTGGATTTTCACCATTTTAATGGCGTTTTTCTGCTGCCAAACGCTGAGCGGCAAAAATATGATCTTCACCGCCACGGTGAACAGCAGTATTGCCGCCCCGTAGCTGCCGGCAAAGGCATAGCACACCCCCATCAGCCAGCCGAGCAAATCTATCACTGGTTGGAACATACGGCTTGTCTTCCTCTCCTTTGTGTAAAATTGCCCCCGCACCCGTCCCCATTGGGGATCATAGGCGTACCGATATCCCCGGCAATTTATCGGCCCTGTTTTTTTGCTTAATCCTTCTGCTCCTGCTCTTTGGTCAGCTGCCTTTCCATGCGTGCAATCCTCCTTTTCTGGAACGCCGCCTTGATTTTTCCCCAAAACGCGCCTACTACTACGCCGCAGGTAATCACCACACCCGCGACGATTTGAATGATATAAGATGTTGCCGACGGATCGATGTACATAGTTGTTTCCCCCTTAAAAAGATTCATATATGCATGTAATGGCGTTAAATAAAACAGAGATAATGAACACATTTTGCGGATCGGTCAGGCGCGCTATTTGGGCACGCGGATATTCGATTTTCAGTAAAATCCGTCCATTGTCAATACAGTCTGCCGGAATCTTTACCTCCAGCTGCTGCTGAATTGGCCCTTCGTATAAAACGGTTTCTCCTGATTTTACAATCAATTTTTGGTTTTCCAGTATCCCTTGCATATCGAAAACCATTGTTGCATCAGAAGCTCCGTCGTAATCCTGCAGCGTGCAGCTTAGCTGCGAGCTGTATCCCCATGAAAAAGCCGACGAATCCGCGCTGGTGCATACGCCGTAATCAAAAATACCTCGGTACTCCATATTTGCCAGATCCATTCGTTTGTTTTTCTCCACCGGGATAAAATCCGATAATTCTCTTACGGCATGATCATTGCCATATACCTTTCCGGTCGCGGTGAAATGCTGCGCGCCGCCGCTTCGGTCGTGATTCACAAACTCAATCTGCTCTTTGGACTGCACCCCGTACAAGGGCTGATCCTCCTGAAAATGCAGGTAATAATATCGTTCGCGGTTTTCCTCCTCCCCAATATCGTCAAACGCCAGGCCATATTCGCTATACGCAAGCCCCGCCGCTTTTAAAATCGACGGTACATAATCCATCTGCCAAACCGGCGCCTCGGATATAGAAAATTCCGATTTTGCGCTTTGCGGCTTCACCAGCAAAAAAGGATTGGTTGGCGAATAGTTATAGGCGCCGTGATCCGCTAATAAAAGAATCGTGGAGGAATCATATTTATCGAGCCGCTTTAACTCGTCAAGATATGCCGAAACAATTTTCATGCATCCCTCTAAAGATTGGCTCCATATGGCGCTTTCATCTCTTTGCACATCTTCGTTTATTCCAAAAGGAATATGCATTCCCCACAAATGGATGAATTTATACCGTTTTTCCCCCTCGACCGTCATTTCGTTTTCCTTTAATCGATTGTAAAATTCAATTTGCGCTTCCTGCGTTTCTGTGTAAATATTGTCGGCGTTCGTTTGCACATTTCTTTTGAGAACATCGTATTCATACGCGTTTAAGGTAAGACAATTGCGGGCCAGCTCCGGGAAGTAGCGATACCACGACAGCTTCATCCAGGTATAAATCAATTCTCCGCTGGCTTTTTCCTGCGATACGGAATCTTTGGTTTTTTCCTCTATATTGCTGAAAAGGGTTACATCCGAGTATTTCATGTAGCTGTCCGACGTATATACATCGCATGCATAGCCGGCGTCGTTTAACCTTCTTAAATACAATTCCTCGTCGGAATAGATCCCCTGTTGGTATTCCTTATCTTCGACTTCATTATGAAACAGCGTTCCCGAAAGCAGCTGTCTGACGGAATTTCGGGTAGAGGTAAACAGTCCCATATAGTTTTTATAGTAGACAAACCCTTCGTAATCATCAAAGTAGGAGGGATTATTTTGTATATATTCGTCCATATAAATCTGATCGAGCATGTCGATTAAAATAACGATGATATTATCGTCCTCGCCTATCGTATAAAGCTGATCGGTGGTCACCCTCACATCATCACTCTTCTGATTCTCATTTTCATCCGATAGATTTTTATCACCAAAAAGGTTCATGCTCTCTATGCATAAGGTAGAAATAAGGGTCAATGTCATAATCAGGGCGATCATTCCGCCCAGCCGAACAGAACTTTTCAGAAAAAGCGGAATACAAACAAATGCGCCCAGAATACCGGCCCAAACCAACAGATTGATCAGAATGGCATAGATTGTGCTTTCGGCCACATTTCCGTTGAGCACATTAATTCTTTGGTTTAAGAAGTTACCCTGTATATAAAAGGCAACGGATAGGCCCAACAAAACGAAAGAATACATTTTCTGTGCTTTTGGGCCCAAAAAGCACCCAAATAAAACAAGAAGCAGCACGGACGCCAGATAGATTCCGATAATGGGCCAGATCACCGTAGAAACATGGAACCAAACCGCTTCCGAATTGTTGAGCAGCATATCCACTGGTGAAAAAAGGCATAGGACCGAAGACAGGGTCAAACAGCTTAAGAGTAAAAGTTTTTCGGGCTTATGTAGCTTTAATTTCATTTTGGCAGTTCCTTTCTGATCTCCCACTGCGTTTTATAGATTTTCCCACGGGTTTTCATCATACGAAAATCCCATTCCACGAGGGCCGAAAACCGCCCTTTTGGTTTTAACAAGAAAAGCATATATCTTCCGGGGAAAATGGCGTTTGATTTTAAGCCGCAAAGCAGTCCTCACCGAATAATGGGAGAGGGCCGATTTATAACGGTCCAGCTCGTCCTTTGCAGCCTGTTCCCTGTCCTTTGCGGCCTGCTCCATTTTGATATAAAGACCCGCTTGCAGGTTCGTATTCGCCATTCCCACCGATTCAAGCAGAATGGATTTTGTCAGATATCCCCCTTGCTGCATGAAAAGAGAAACAATGAAATCGGCGCATCCTGTTTTTAACAGGTCAAGCTCCATCCGCTCGGAAGGGATTTTCGCCTTACAGCCGGCCAAAGCCGGGCCCTTGGCAATCAAAAAGGGCAGACCCGTCCCCTGGGGGATTTTCTCTTTTTGAAAAAAGAAGTCCTCGTGTAAAATCCCCTTTGAAAAAAGATTTTCCCACCGGCTGATGAAAGAATGATTCAACGTAATCAGCCTTGCGGCAACGATCAATCCTGTCAGGGGATCCTCGGAAAGCGCATGCAGCATATAGGACAGGTTCTGCATGTTTTTTTCAAACAGCGCGCGGTAAAGCTCATTTCGGTATTCGGAATATCCAAAACCGTCAAGCTCGTATGGATCGGGCAGATCGTCCGGCAAATTGAGCACACACACATAGTCGAATGCTTTTGCAATGTCCAGCAATTTTGCAACGGTAAAACGCTCGTTTCTGTCCCCCAGAACCATACATTCACAGTGATCGAATTTTTCCGATATTCTTTGTATAAAAGGCCTTTCCTCCTCGGTTCCGATGATCGCTATTTTGCTGTCAGAATGGGAAATCTCCTTCTGCGGCAGAGCCTGCATTCGCAGCAATGTATCCAGATAAACGGAATAATCGCTTTGGTGGCAGGTACGGATCATATTTTCGGCAATCAAATCCGTGTCGTAATCCGTGTGATCCTTTAAATAACGAAACAGCTGCTGCGCCTCTAACGCCCCGCTGCCTCTTAAAATAAAATTGCTTGTCTGGCAAAAAAAGCTTTTTCTCTTAAAAATAAGACTATGCGCTTGTTTTACGGTCGCAACGGGAAGATCGACCATTGGATAGGTCGTTTTTTCGCTTAATTTCGACAAATCCAGATAGGCCCTTCCCTGGTAGCCATGATCGGCAAAGTATTTGGTAAAATAGCTTTCATGCTTGCCGACCGAATCGGTATAGCTTTCGATCTCGGGCATATGCTCCCAATAGTCCTGAAACAGCTTTTCCTTTACTAAAGAACGCCGGCACACAATAAAATGCGACTGCAGGTGTGTGGGTAAATACCCAAACGGATTTTCATCGGTCGGGTCCATATAATATCCAAAATGCTCGCTGATGCCCCAAAAATCAGCGGATACCCTTTCCATTTCCTCAAACATTACGCGAAACGGATACAACGGCCCCATAATGGTATGATTGAATAAAACGATCTCGTCGTATGCCTCCAGGCGTTCCCAGCCCTCGGCCAGCAAAGCCGTGCGGTACGCCCAGACGTCAAAGCCTTTGTTTTCCCGTTCAATCAGGCACCGCGCCTGGCGTTCACGCTTCTGGGTATGCCTGCCGAACATGTCCTTTGATTCTTTTGTTAATTTTCCGTTGGAGACGACCACAAGCCGCTCCAAACAGGGATCCATGCTTTCCAAAAGATAGTCGACATAACGGTCCGCAATACCGTCTTGATCATAAAAAAAGAATACACCCAAACGTTTCACAATCATTAACCTGCCATTATTTTATTGATTTTTTCGCTATCTCCCCAAACAGCGGGCGAGTCATAGGGCCTATCGGGGAATACGCCGTATTGAAGCTTAATCTCAAAGCCATTGTCCTTGATATATTTCTCCACCTGCTCTGCCAAGCTCACCGGCTTGCCGCTGCACACATTGATCACGCCTGTGATCTTGTCCTGCGTCGATGCGGCGATAATCAGCTTTGCAAGATTCTGCACGCTGATAAAGTCATACTTGTTTTCCCCCGTGGTGAACGGAAACTCCTTTTTGCCGTCGCCCGCCGCCTGTGTAATTTTCGCAAAAATGGAGCTGCCGTGTGCGTCGTCACCATATATGTAATACGCGCGCAGCCAATACAGTGTAAAGCCTAATTCTTCGCCTGCAAGCAGCATCGACTGCCGCAGGGCATTTTTTGCAATCCCGTATTGCGACAGCGGATTGCACGGCGTGTTCTCGTCAATTGCGCCCTCATGGTATCCAATTTCGTGCATCGTGCCCATCACCGCGATCTTCTTGCAGCCCTCCGCCGCCATATTCCGTAAAAATAAAATATGGTTCGATAAATTTTCCATATGCGCAGGCGAATTGTGTACAAAACCGTTTTTCCATGCGAGATGGATCAAAAGATCGGGACAGCCTGTTTTCTCGTAAATGCCGTCTTCGTGGGAAAAAATATCCGCTTCGCAAAAATTTGCCCTTTCGTCCACGCCCTTGAACGTAATATCACATGCCGTAACATCGTGCCCTTGTTCAAGCAGCTCTTTTACAACGTGCCTGCCGATATAGCCCGCAGCACCTGTAACCAATACATGCATTTTTGTTCCTCCCCAAACAATCTCTCTTTTCGTCCGAATTTTAACCAGATGCTTTGTCATCGCATATGCTGGAGCCTTTTTATCTCACCAGCGTTCGCCGTCTACTACAGAATGTGAATTCCGTTATTAATGAAATGCAATAAAACAGCTTGGCAATTGTTCAGACAAGGCGGCAAAGGAAAAAAACAGTTGCATATATTGACCGCTTATTATATAATAAACGCGTATCTGAGTATTTTTTGACATGAAATTACAACTTTCTTCACATCCTGTCGTAAAATCTCCGATCCATTCTCCTTCGCGCAGCCGCTTTTGGGCAGGCCTCGCGCGTTTTTTGTTGTTCGCCCAAATCAGGGCAAGAAAAACAGACCGTCCCGGAGAGCTGGCGTGCAGGCAGC
>CAJTZM010000032.1 GCA_910583935.1 uncultured Oscillospiraceae bacterium | reverse complement strand
TCCGCGATGGGATCCAGGCCGCCGGCAGCGGCCAGCGCCGCCACTTGATCGTCGGCGAAAGCGAATACGTCCGCTCCACCTTCCAGATCGCCCAGCAGCGCATCCTTGCAGTTCGACTCACTCTGAGCCTGATAGGTGATCTGGAAGTCGGCCTGTCCGGCGTAATGAGCCTGGAATGAGGCGAACATCTGCTCCAGCAGGGCCTCGTCCTCCTCTGCGCCCCATACGGTCAGCGCGACGGTCTCCTTTGGGGGCGGGCCATCATTTGGAAGCGGCTCTCGACCCTGGCAGGCGGCCAGCAGAAACATAAAACAGGCGGATAGCGCCGCGAGAAAAATCCGTTTTCCCATAGTTTCCTCTCCTCCTTCAATCGCGGAAACATTATAGCACTCCTCGCGTCAGATTTCAACCAAAATCAGGACGTGTAGTTTACAACGCAGGTTGTAACATTAAATGCGAAAGAACACGCAGCCCCGAACGAGAGGGCGGTTCTATCGTAATTGTTTTTTTATACCATAGCAGGCCGGGAAAGTCAAGAAAAGAGGGGGTTGGTTGGCTTTCTCTGGACGGGACAATCTATGGTCAGAAAAATATACACTTAGGGCACTGGCGGTGCTGGCCATAATTGGAACGAATCTGGTTTTGTAGCCTTTCCCGGTAACATAACAGTCGGCGGCTTTTGCAGACGGATGTCGCGTACACGCAGATCGCAAATCTCTTGAACTCTTGCGCCGGAATCATACATGAGACTGAGAAGGATCATTTCGCGTCTCCCATATCTGGACGAAGCATCGGCTTGCGAAAAAATACTTTGCACATCATTGGAAGAAAGATAGGTAATGGTTGGCGCAGGAGCTTTCTTTGCCTTCAAATCCATGATTTCCTGCGATTCAAATAAATAGGCGGGGTGCTGTGTCCGCGCATATCTGGCAAATGCTCTCAGCGCAGCCAGACGCTGGTTTCAGGTTGCGGCGCTGCATCCACGCTCCTGTTCCAACCAACAGAGAAAAGCTGTTAGGAGGCCGTACAACATCTTGACCACAATGGAAACGCCCTTGTAGCGGGGGTCGGTGAGCAGGGTTTTGGGAACGCGGTAAAAGCTGTACTGCTCCGCCTGTGCGCCGTACAGGATCGACGCACAGCAGGAGCACTGGATTTTACGTCCGGCGCTCTTGTGTCATTTCCGGACATTTCCCCGTGTGGGTCAGGTTGTGGGTCCTGAATGATTCCATACGGATAAGGTGAGGTATAACCGCCGCTTTTCAGCCCCAAAACGGCACAGGACAGAAAAATAAGAGCAAGCAAAAAAGTGCAATAATCCCCGAATATCGACCGATATTCGGGGATTATTGGAGCTGATGGTGGGAATCGAACCCACAACCTTCTCATTACGAGTGAGATGCTCTGCCATTGAGCCACATCAGCATATTTGATTGTCTACGCCCAGTCTGATAGTTACGAATCAGCTGCTCTACCGACTGAGCTACAGTAGCATGGCTTTCCATCGGAACGGTAAAATTTTCACTGATTTTCGTAGAAAAAAGCATAAAAACAAAAGAGCAATCCAAAAATAAACCATCTCATTTTTATAGCTAAAAGCGCACATCCGTTTTGAAAGCATATTTATTATATATGCTCCTTTGCGCTTCGTCAAGTCGAACTACAAAACTTTTCAGAAAATTCTTTTTGTAACATTCAAAAGTAATTTCTTGTTTTTAAGAAAAAGACGTGCAATTTGATCCATTTTGTAGTAGAATAAAGGGGATTAAAGGAGAAGGGATAGTATGACAAATCAAAGAAACAACCGGCGGCGCCGTCGATACCGAAAAAGAAAAAGGTATCCTCTGCTGACCGCTTTTCTCACCATTCTTTTTTGCGTGGGTCTCTCTTTGGGTTTAGCTTCTCTCTGGCAAAACCACGGTAAAGCGCCTGTAGATCCCGCTTCCAAGGCTTCTTCCCCGCCAAAAGCGCTGTCCGCCGCCCATCTGCTGAGCGAAGTGGCAAGCTCCTCAGAATCCGGCGGCGACGCCCAGTCGAGTTTTGTTTTTTCGCCGCCGTACGATTATTCCCAGCCGGTTCCGAAAAGCGAGCGGGTCACCTCGTCTTATTTTGACGACGCGCTGTTTGTAGGCGACTCCATCACCGCCGGCATCCAGTCCTACGCGCTGATGAAAAACGCCTCGGTGGTCGCTTTTACCGGCATCAATACCGATACGATCATGACCCGCGAGGTTATCCGCAACGACGCCGGGGAGCTGGAGACCATGCCGCAGGCGATCAGCCGGTATCAGGATGTAAAGAAAATTTATGTGATGCTGGGCGCCAACGGCATTGCTTGGATCGGCAAGGAAAGCTTTGTGGAAAACTACGGGGTGTTTCTCGACGCCATCCGCCAGACCCACCCGGACGCCGACATTTATATCCAGTCCATTCTGCCGGTAACTGCTGGTAAAGAGGCGGAGGACTCTCAGTTTGCCAACAGCAAAATCCGGGAATACAACGCCGCCCTTTTGCAGATGGCCCAGGAGAAAAAGTACTATTATCTGGACGTAGCTGAAGTCTTTGCCGATGAAAACGGCTGTCTGCCGGAGGAGGCAAGTCCAAAAGATGGCATCCACTTCGGGCCAAGATATTATGAGGTATGGTTCGAATATCTCAAAGAGCATGTGGCCAATTCCTGGGCAGCTATCGAATAAATGCCGGGGATGCCCGCCGCAACGCAAAAAAGCACGCCAAACGGCTTTTCCATCACGAATTTTGACGGAGGAATTTTTATGAAAAGAAAACTTTTAGCCATGGTATTCATTTGTCTTTTGCTATTGGGACTGACCGCCTGCGGCGGAAGCACTGGCAGCCAGCCGCAGAAGACCCCCGCAGAAATCGCCGACGAGATTTACAGCTCTCAGACCTTTCAGGACACCTTAAATGCCATTGACGCGGATATGCTGGGGGATTATTACCACATTGAGGCTGCGGATTTGGCCGATTCCAAGGTCTATGTTAGCGGGACCTTCTCCACGGCGGAGGAGATCGCCGTCTTCCAGGCCTCCTCCGAGCAGGCGGTGGACAATATCAAAAAGGCAATTGACACTCGGCTAGAGGATCTGAAGCTGGCGTTTGAATCTTACGCGCCGGACGAGATGACCAAGATTAAGGATCCTGTCCTCAAAACAAAGGGGACGGTTATTGTGCTGGTCCTGGCAGATGATCCTTCCGCTGTTTCCGACAAGGTCGAGGCGCTTTTAAAATAGCTGGAAAACAAGGGGGGCACACTTTTATGGTCGTCGAATGCTGGGTCATTATCGTTTTAATCTGCGCAATGGCGGTTATTATTATTCGGCGCGGCACGCCGGCGCAGGGTGTTTCTATCCTGCCGTTGGCGCTGGTTCCTTTTGCCTATGTCCTTGCAGGTCCCCTTTCCCGTTGGCTGGACAGTTTTTTTCCGTCCATCAGCTTCAGCCTGTTTCGAGTTTCCTTTACGCTGATCGGACTGGTCGCCGCCTGTGTACTTTTTGGGATGCTTTCGGGGAACATGGGCGGAAAGGCTATGCGGCGTGCATACATGCTTTTGTGCGCCGGCTTCAGCGTGGTTTTGTCCATTTTGCTCATCCATTCTATCAGTCCATTTTGATCAGAGAAAGGATTTTTATGAAATTTGATATGACAAAAAGCAAAGCTACCATGACCAGCGCGCTCATTTTGGCCGCGGTAATCTGGGGATCCGGGGTCGTTTTTATGCAAATCTGTATCGATGGCGGCATAGAAACCGGTCTGCAAATGTTCTTCCGCTTCTGGAGCGGCACACTATGCTTAGGGATTTTGCTCAACACAAAGTTGCGGCAAATCTCTTCCCGGCTGATTTTCTGCGGACTTTTATGCGGTACGCTTTTGTTTTTTAGCTTTTTTGTCCTCACCTTGGGGCTTGAATCCACCACGCCGGCTAACAGCGCGTTCTTGTCCGCCAGCTCAGTGATGCTGGTACCATTTATCAGCTGGATGATGCTAAAGATCCGGCCGGAGAAAAAGGTTTTTGCCGGTTGTTTTCTCTGTCTTTTCGGCGTAGCCGTGCTTTCTTTGCAGGTAAACAGCGGCGTCCCCTTTACCTTGGGGGATAGCCTTACTCTGCTCAGTGCGGTTTTTTTCTCTTTCTACACCTGTACGGTCGCCAAGGTTGCCGGCGGGCTGGACGCCGCTCTTTTTACCTTTGTGCAGCTGTTGGTCACTGCTCTGTGGTCAACCGTTACTCTCCCTCTCACCGGCGCCGATTTCTCGGTGGTTGGGCAGGATCTGCCCGCAATGGGCGCGGTTATCTTTTTGGGAATTTTTAATACCGGCCTGTGCTATTTAATCCAAATGACGGCGCAAAAAAGCCTTCCGCCTACCCGCGTTTCGCTGATCCTCAGTTCTGAATCACTCTTTGGCGCGGTATTTTCCGTTCTGGCCGGGTATGATCCCTTTTCTGTCCGGCTGGTGGTCGGCGGCAGCATAATGATGTGTGCGATTTTGCTGGTGGAAACCAATCTGTTTTCGTTTTCGAAAAAGAAAATGGCGGCTTCCGCAGGACATTAGATTTATCACAGAGAGCCTATGCGGTAACAAATTCCATAATAAATTGAGGGCGAAAGCAGTCAATTGCTTTCGCCCTCTTTGCTATTTACCTGTTAAAGCGAAATCTCAATATGACTTCAACCAGTTTTGCCTTTCATTTGTCCTGTGTATCTCATTTATATGCCCCTTATACACAGACAGGTATTGGATGCGTGCAGTGAAGTGCCGCAATACTGCGTCTACCGCTTCCGGCAACGGCTTTTGGGATTATCTCAAATGGTATCAGCACTTGCTCCTCACACTTGAATCTCCCCCATTCCTTGGTCCTCTTTTTATCCATAAACCGGAAGATCAGATCTGTCGGTTCCCGAGTGCTGGAGAATGACGCTGCTGATCTGGAACAGGGTTTTGTGCAGATGGTGAGAACGGCGTTTGGAGATGCGGCGGGACTTGGAATCGAAGGATGGTAATTTCTCTCCCTTTGTGTGCTGTCATCATTGTAGCAATCAGGGTGTCTTCTATCTGGTTTAGAAAAATAGGGTCAGATTTTTCCTACCCTATTTTTACTTAATTGTATTTGCAAAAGTGTCGTTTCCACCCAAACGGTTCAGTTTACGGTATGCCTGCTATAGGAGCGCACCGCCAGGAACGCGAACAGCGGTATCTCAATGATACAGGCTCCGATCATGGCATAAGGCGTCCAGATTGCCAATCCGCCCAGGCTCAAAAACTTGAAGTCGGTGATGGCGTAAAGGATACTGGCCTGGATGCTGGTGCCGCTGGCGGGGAGGATGCTGCACAGCCAGGTGGACAGCGCCCCAGGCACCGTCATGGAGAGCACCACCGGCGCGATGCAGAACACCAGCCCGGAGGCCAGGGACGCCACAGTGGTCTTGCTTCTGGAGGAGAGGAACAGCGTGAAACTGACGGAGGCCAGCACCGAGAGCAGACCGGCCACAGCAAATAGGCGCTGAAGCTCCCCGATATTCATGTCGGTCAGGGTCACGATAGAGTAGAGCATCTGGATAGAGGTTTTAGTGCACTCCCAGCCGAACAGGCTGTTGACCACCAAAATATGCACAATGGCGCAGGTCACAAAAGCGGCGGCACTGACGAACAGGGCAGCCAACACCTTGGAAATGCCCAGCTTGGCTCTACCATACCGGGTACAGCGCAGAATATCGTCCGCGCCCGACTGATAGTCGGCGGAGAACACCGGGGCGGCAATCACCACGCAGAACAGCAGCACCAAAAAGCCCATAATATTCTGATAGTCCAGAATGGTGGAGCTCATGCCGGGATAGACCTCAAAGGGCTTTTTCACCTGTCTGTACATCTCCACGGCCTTGCGCTGGGCGGCGGGGCTGTCCGGCTGCTCCATCGCCATCAGGGAAGCGATCCGGGCCTCGCAGACGGAATAATAGTTGTCAATCTGTGCCGGGTCGATCTCCATGACGGTGGGGGCCATACCGGTGTCCGGGTCGGCAAACGCCTCCTTGACGCCGTGGAGCAGCGGAGAGATGGGGAGGATCTCTTTCTCATAGACGCCCTCCGGCAGATCGTAGGACTCCGTGACACCGTAGGATGTGAGGCAGGCCTGATAGATCTCCACGGCCTCCCGCACCCGCTCCGGGGTAACAATACCGCTGGCTTGTGGACGAGGAAGCGGCGGCAGTCGTCCGCAGGATATTCTCACTC
>CAJTZM010000031.1 GCA_910583935.1 uncultured Oscillospiraceae bacterium | reverse complement strand
CTTTTTCGCGGTTCCGCCGGCTTCGGCCGGGGAGCTGGCCGCCCGCCGCGGCGGCGTGGTCCTTTGGAACGGGAAAAAGGCCGGCGTTTATAAGGAAAGTGCCGCGGCCGAGACGGTTGTTTCCCCCCGCTGCCCGCATCTGGGCTGCCAGCTGGCATGGAACCCGGAGGAAAAAACCTGGGACTGCCCCTGCCACGGGTCCCGGTTCGACCGGCAGGGCAAGCTTTTAAACGGGCCCGCTCAGACCGATCTGCCGGCGAGGACGCGAAGGGCAGGGCCGGTACAATAAGCGCAAAAAAATCCGGAGTCCCCCAAAACGGGCTCCGGATTTTTTCTGTTTTTTTAAACGAGAGCAGGGCCCCGCTTTTACCAATCCTTTTGGAAGGTCAGGCTCCAATCCACGCTGAAGGGGCCGTTGGGCAGCTCCTTGAGCGTTTTATAAATCTCCCGGCGCTCATAGGAGTCGGAATCGGGATTTTCCATGTCGTCCTCCGCCCAATACTGGAAGCCGTAGAGATAGCTTTGCATCATCTCGTCCCAGGATCCGAAGGTGGACTGCAGACGGGTCGCGATTTCCAGCGAGGCGTCCATCGCCTCCTCGTAGGTGTAGTAGCCCGCCAGATAGTACCAGGCACACATCTGCATGGCGCGGCTTAAATCCCAGCCGGCAATGGCGTTTTCCCCAAACTGGCTGTAGGCCTCGTACACCACCTGATAGTAAGCCCGGTCCTCGGCGGTAAACTCCCCGTAGTCCAGGATTTCCTCCAGCTCCTCGCGGGTCAGGTCGCCCATCTCCATTTCGGTGTAATCCTGCAGCAGCTCGGCGTTGTGCCCCTCTGTCAGCAGCCACTGCAGATTCTCCTGGGCCGAGGCGTGATCGGTTACGCCCCAGCTTTGCTCCAAGCCGTTTTGCATCTGTAGCTTGGCCGCGTCCCCTTCCTCCAGGCCGCCGACCAGGTTCACATTGGCCTTGTTTTTGGTGGTGATCACCGCGTAGGTGGCGTTAAACCAGCGCAGCGTGTCGGAAAGGGTGATCTCCTCGGCCTTTTTCACCGCCTCCGGGTCCTCCTTGAGGGAAACGGCCATCTGCTTGACCAAATCCAGATTTTTGTTGTACTGCTTTTCCAGCCCGGTGGCCATGACCACATAATAGGCGCTTTCGCTCTCGGCATAGACCAGGTAGCCCTTGGCGGTGACGCCGTTTTGGGTGGGGGCATACTCCTCCGCCGCCAGCACCGTCATCCCCTCCAGCGAGGGCTTCTCCAGCTCGGTGCGCTGGCCCAGGGTGGCTGTTACCGACTGATGGTAGTATTCCACAAAGGCTGCCCCGTCGGGGATCATCGCCGCCACATTGGCTTTAGGGAACCGCTGCGCCACCAGCGAAAGGCTCTTATCCGGGTTGTCCACCGTCATCAAATCGTCGTTGCCGCTGGTATCGGCGGTCCAGCCCGCCGGTGCGCCGATGGAATAGATTCCGTTTTTGCTTTTGTAGTCGGTCAGGCTCTGGGGCCCGCTCTGCTGACCGCAGCCGGCCAGCAGTGTTACGGCCAGCAGCACCGCCAGCCCAAGACAAATCACTCGTTTCATACACTTTACCCTCCTGTTTGTTGGTCCGGCCTATTGGGCCAGGATTTCGCCGGCGATCTGCTCCAGCGCCTTTTTGTCCGCTTCCTTTACCGCGCCCTGAATGGTGTGGGTCGTGGGGCAGATGGTGATTTCCCGCATCCCCTCCAAATAGCCGCGCATCACCCTGCAGGCCGCCGGCGCCCAGGACCCGTTTTCCACCAGCGCCACCGTCCGCCGCCGCCAGGTCTTGTCCCGCAGATGGGTCAGAAAATGCTCCATGGGCGGAAAGACCCCGCCGTCGTAGGTGGATGCCATGGCCACCATCCTCCCATAGCGGAACGCGTCCTCCACCGCCTCGGCCTGATCGTCCCGGCACAGGTCGGCCATGGCCACCTTGGGGCAGCCCAGCTTTTCCAGCACCGTTTTCAGATACTTGGCCGCGTTGGCGGTGTTGCCGTGGATGGAGGCGTAGGCGATCAGTACCCCCTCGTCCTCCGGCTCATAGCGGCTCCACAAATCGTATTTGCCGATATAGTATGCAAGATTTTCCTTGAGCACCGGGCCGTGCAGGGGCGCGATGGTTTGGATATCCAGCCCGGCGGCCTTTTTTAACAGGCTCTGGACCTGAGCACCGTATTTGCCCACAATGTTAAAGTAGTAGCGCCGGGCCTCGCACAGCCAGTCCTCCTGGGCCCCGATGGCCCCGAACTTGCCGAACCCATCGGCGGAAAACAGCACCTTCTCCTTTTGCTCGTAGCTTACCATCACCTCCGGCCAATGGACCATAGGCGCCATCAAAAAGGTGAGGGTGTGCGCGCCCAGATCCAGCGTCTCCCCCTCCTGAACGGCCAGGGTGGGGTTGGCGCAGTCCGGAAAGTAAGCGGGCAGCATGCTCACCGCCTTGGCGCTGGCCACCAGGGTCATCTGCGGATAGCGCTGGGTCAGGGCGCGGATGCTGCCGGCGTGGTCCGGCTCCAGATGGTGTACAACCAGATAGTCGGGCTGGCGGCCGGCCAGCTCCCGCTCCAGATTTTCCATCCATTCCTGGGTTTTTCTCAGGTCCGCCGTGTCCAGCACGGCAGTCTTTTGGTCCAAAATCAGATAGGAATTGTAGGATACGCCGTTGGGCACCACATACTGGCTTTCAAAAAGGTCAATATCCGTGTCGTTTACGCCGACATAGCGAATGGCGGCGGAAATGTTCATGTCCATTTTGCTTTCTTCCTTTCCTTTTTCATTTCTCCTAACCAATTATTATAATGAAAAACCTTCGCCGGCGCAAGAGAGGACTGTCGGTTTTGGAAAAAATTTTTCCCAAAAGCGCGCCGGGCAAATTCCTTGACAGGGGCTTCGGGTAAATGTTAAGCAGTATCCCCTTTCTCCCCTTGGCGGCAGGGAAAAGCCCGCTGCCGCAAAAAGGCCCGCCGGAAAAATCCAGCGGGCTTTTTTTGCGGTCAACGAAGCCTCTGCCCCTCCTTAATACATTTCCGCGTCAAACGCGATCCATCCCACAGCGTTTTTCGCAAACTGCACCACTGCCAGGGTCCCCCGGGGAATGTCGGCGTTGCTCGATACAAGACGCAGGGTCACCTGCCTGTGATCCACACTTTCCGTAAACAGAGCCAGCGACGACAGGCTGAACACATCATGCTGGTCCGACGTATAGCTGTTGATCACATCCGCATTGGTATCGGACTTTATTATGGTGGGCGTCACCCGCATGGCGGCCGGCAGGCTGTACGGAAAATAGATGCGGCTGGCATTTCCATACACCCCTGTGCCAATTGCCAGATTGACTGTGGAAGCGCGGTCCTCCAGCCGATAGTAGTACCGCTGGCATTTGGCCAGCTCCAGGGCCGGGTCCGGCGGCGGATCCAAAAGCGTCCAGCCTGCCCCCGACTGCCGGGCCAGGGTCTGGGTCTCGCCCAGCTCCAGCTTGGCCGCCGCCAGCTTGGCCGAGACCGGCGCCAGGTCCGCCGCCATGAAAAACACCCAAAGCATCGCCGCATCCTCCGGCACCGTAAAGCTCACCGACAGAAGCCCCGGGGAGGTAACGGCCCTGCAGACGGTATTTCCCGTGTAATCCGGCTGAAACTGGGCCCCGATGGATACCTTTCCGCTCAGCTGGCTTACCAGCAGGCTCAGGGTCAGGGTCTTGCCCCGAAAGGCCGCGAAATGCTCGATTTTCTGTGTCAGGATATAATTGCCCCGCTGGCCCGGGGATTGGATGGCCAGTCCGTCCGCCTCCAGCTGGGCCGCAGTGTAGTTGACCAAGCACCAATGGTCGATACAAAACGTGTTGACGCCGCCTGCGTCCTCGTAGGAGGTCTGTCCCCGCTGGTTGACGGGGCTTGCCAGATACGGGTTCACCAGAAGGTTTTCCCCCGACGCCGCTCCCGCTTCCAGCTGTACGTTGCCCGCCTCGTCCGGCAGTGCCCCGTTGACCGACGTCACGCTTCCCGCCGGGCCCTGGGCCAAAACACCGGTTTCCTGGTAAGCGCCCTTTTGCTGGTCCCACTGGAGCCAATACCCATCCTCTCCGATATACGGGCTTTTTCCCTCCCGCCCATAGGAGGAAACCCCGCTGTCCCGGTATTCCCCCAGGGCCGCGTCGTAGAGAAGCCAGCGGCCGTTTTCCCCGATCTGCGGACTTTTTTCCAATGCCCTTTCCGCCGCCTGGGCAAAGCCCTCGGCCGCCGACGCCCGCTCCCTGGCCTGCCCGGCAGAGGCAGACGCCTCCTCAGCGTATTTCTGCACCTGAGCCAGAGAGGCGGCCAGCGTATCCGGCGCCGGAACAAAGCTGCCGTAAAGGGCCGCCTTGACCATGATTTCCCGCCCGTCGAACTTGATGACCTCATTGCCGCTCTCGCTGATGCCCACCACCGTCAGCCGGATCTTTCCCGGCGCCGCGGTGCAGTCCCCGTCCACATCCCAGTAAACGGTCAGCTTTTCCGGACCGGCCTGGGAAACCAGCGGCTTGCTGATAAAGGTATCCTGCTCGCTGACCAGCTGGATGGACCAGCGAAGCGCCGTCAGGTCCACCTCTCCGTATCGAAGCGGCAGCACAATCGGGATTCGGTCCACCCCCGATTCCCCCTGGGTGAACAGATAATCCAGCGGCTGCGTGTTGATGATTTTGCGTTCGTTTGCCATAAGCTCCATCCATATCCCCCCTTTTTTAGGCGCGTGTGCCGTCCATGTTGTACCAGGTTCCGTTGTTGTAATAGCTGGAGCTAAACTGCAGCTTTCCAAAATCCTCTACGCGAAACCGAACCGTCCGGTTATTGGGGCTGCTTTGATCCTTGACCACCCCCGCCTTAACCCCGGTGGCCGCCAGGTACAGATTGGCCGAGCCGTTAAAGCTGCCCGAAGCGGTCACATCCCCCGTAAGACTGATGGTCCGGCTGGTCTTGAGCTTGTCCGCCGTATCCGCCGCGTCCGCTCTGGCCGCGTGGTCGGCGCTGGCGGCATGGGCCGCGTTGGCCGCCGAATTGGCGGTGGACGCCGCGTCCGCCCTCGACGCCGTATCCGCCCGAAAGCTTGATTTGGGCGCGCCGATGGGAAACAGCACCACATAGGTGCCGCTGTCCTTTGCCAAAAACACCCGGTCGCCCCGGTGAAAAACCGCAAAGCTGTTTACCCGGTACCGCTTTTGGCTGGGCGCCTCCTGCCCGCCGAACCGCAGCGTTACCCCGTCGTCGTAAATCTGCTCGATGGTCGCAAAGCAGGCGTTTTCCGGCTGCCTTTGCTGGATTTCCTGCTCCTCTTGATAAATCATAAATAACATACCCTTCTCAATGTGTGTTCCATCCGGCCCCCCGGCGCCAGCTCCAGCGCCCAGCCGATTTCCTCATATACCCCCGGGGCCAAATCCCCCTCCAGCGCCAGGATGTCGCCGCACTGGTGCACCGGGTTCAGCGCCGTCTCGATGACGGTGGTCTCGGTGGCGGTCATGGACTGCCACCGCAGCCGGTCCGCATACCGCTGCAGGGCCGCCTGGCTGCCGATGTTGTCCAGCTTCACCGGCGCGGCCATAACCCGGCCCTGCCGGGATACGGATAAAGCCGAGCTCGGGTCGTCGTTGACCGAAACCGCCCGCATCATGGTTTTCAGCTCCGGGTTTTCGCACTGGACCACGAACACGTTGCACACGTCGAACAGATCGTCCTCCCGGGCATATTTTTCCTTTACCAGCGAATAGCCGTTTTTCCTGCCCGGACCATACCGGTGCCGCAGGTTTTGGGCCGTCGGCTCCAGCACCGCGCCGATATGGGCGGCGCCCTCCCCGTCAAACCAAAGGGAGCGGTAGCTCAGCTCGTCTAAAAGCTCGTTTAAAATATCCAGAACCGGCGTGCCCAGCTCCCAGTCCTCCCGGTCGGTGGCAAAAACCTCCGGCGAATCCTCTACAATGACCAAATCGATTCCGCACCGCAGCAGCAGCGCCTGAATCCAGTCCATATAGCGGTCGCCCGCCGGAATAAAGAGCTTATCCTCTATGCGGGTGCGCTGGGCCAAAAAGCAAAGGTCATACCCCTCGCAGCGGTCGAACCGCCTTCCCCCCTCCCGCAGCTGCCGCGCCGAGGTGAGGATAAAATGTCCCAGCGGATATTCCGCCCCGTCTAAAAGCAGCACCGGACGCAGCCGGTCCTGCAGCCGCTGCACATCTGGCGGCAGCACCAGATCGCCGCTGAAAATCCGTTTGATTTTTCTGCGCAGATCAAACGAAACCGCCGCCGGCCCCGCGGCCTTGGCCTCGGCGTATTTCACCCCGCCGCGCAAAAGATCGTATCGAAGAGAAAATTCTCTGGCCAGATCATGCAACCGTTTCTTCCCCCTGTGTTTCGGTTATGGTAAATACAATGTCCGCGCCGTTTTTGTAGTCTGCCGTCATGCTCTCCAGCACGCCGGTAAAGCAGCTTTCCCACTGGTCCTTATAGACCACCGTTCGGCCCACCAGCGCCTGCAGGGCCCCAAGGGACCGGTTGTCCGAAAGGGAAAAGGAAAGCTTGTGCCGCCGCAGCCGGCTTTGAGAGGTCTCGGCCACCGGCAGGCTGTACCCATAGTAATGCTGGTACCCCACCTGCGCCCGGCTCTCCAGCTGGTGGACCGGCGGACCGTCCCGCCGCAGCGAAAGGGGAATCCATTCTCCCCCGTCCAGCCCGGCGACCGCCGCGCCCCGCATAAAAAAGCGCTGGGTCAGCACACCGCTGGAAACATAATGAAAGCTCTCCTGCCGGCCGATCACCTCATAGCGGTGAACGCCCGCGCACCGGCGGTCCGCATAGGACGTGCCGCTGACCGCGGCGAGGATTATTCCGTCGCGCTTGATCAAAAACCCGGAAAAAGCGCCGGTGGCGCTCCAGGAAAGCAGGATCTCCCGTTCCAGAACGCGGGCGGACAGCGCGATTCGGCCCGCCCCTTGGTTCTGCACCGTCAGCGCAGCCTGGGCCCAGGGCGACCACAGCCCGAATTCGTTTTTTACCCGCACGCCCACCGTGTAGCTTCCGTCGGCCAGATATTCCGGGCAGCGCCACTGCTTTTCGGTGCCGTATTGCTCATTAGAATCCACCGGCCCGACCCGAACCTGGTAGCCCCGCTGGTCCGGGGCCTGCCAGCAGATCAGCGGGCGCGGCGCCGCGTCCAGCTGGCCGATGACCG
>CAJTZM010000030.1 GCA_910583935.1 uncultured Oscillospiraceae bacterium | reverse complement strand
CGGCACTGGCCGCCGTGTCGGCGCTCATCCTGCTGCTGGGCCGGCGGGCCTTTCGCACAGCCGAGCCGCCCAAAAACCGCTAAGCCCCCCGGATCCTCCCGCCCCATTTTATACTTTTCGCAAATTCAGGTATTTTTAACACAAATAGGATAACTTTTTTACCGAATTTTCACATGATTGGCTGGCGCTTCCCTTCTTTTTTCCGTATAATAGAAGCTGGCGGATTCGGTAAAATCTGCCGGAAGCTTTGTATGAAAGGATTATCCCCATGAAAAAATGCCTGACCGCCCTCCTACTCGCCCTAACGATCCTCGTCTGCGCACTGGTAACGGCACAGGCCGCCTCGTCCTACCGCAGCCAGCTGGACAGTGTGGAGCGGGAGATTTACGACGCCATGACCGAAAAGCTCTCCCAGGGGTACGATTCCTTTGACCACCAGCTGTCCCAGACCATGCGCTACACCTCTGCCGAAGAGGCTAACACCGCCATGCAGCGGCTGGTCGCCCGGGCGTACGAGGCGTTTTACCGGGATCATCCGGAGGTGGTCTGGCTGGATAAATACGGCTTTTCCTTTTCCACCCAGTATTATATGGAGGGGGACGCGGTTTTGGTGGTGGGCTTTTCCCTGCGCGCCGCGCTGACCACCTCCTCCTACCAGTCGCAGCAGTATGCCTTAGAGCAGGCGGTCAGCGCCATTTTGCAAAACGCAGCCGGCACCGATTACGATAAGGTGCGCTATTTCCACGACGAAATTCTGGCCCGCTGTACCTATAATACCAACGCGGTCTCCTCCTACGATCCGATCTCCTGCGAGGCCTACGGCGCTTTGGTAACGGGCAGCGCCATCTGCGAAGGATATGCCAAGGCCTTTAAGCTTTTGTGCGACCGGTCCGGCATCCCCTGCGAAATCATCGGCGGAACGGTGGAGGGGGAGCCGCACATGTGGAACTATGTGCAGCTGGGCGGCAGCTATTATCTGGTGGACGCCACCTTTGACGATTCCCCCGGCGAAAGCGGGTACAATTACTTTTTAAAGGGCGCGGGGTCGGTGAGCGACCATCTGGAAAGCGGCGGATTGCTGGAGGGCTTCTCCACCGGCCTTTCCTATCCGCCCCTGTCCTGGAGCGATTATGTCCCCGGCGGGGACGATGGAAACGCGCTCCCGCAGGTTCTGGGCGGCGCGGCAGAGGCCTTTGCCGCCGGGGAGGAGAACGCGCCGTCTGCCGCAAAGCCCTCAGCAGAGCGGCGGCCGGCCGAGACCGGCTTTAGCCGCGTAGCCTGCCTTTTTTCCAAAAACGGCCGGTATTGGGTGCGAAGGGACGGCGCGGGCTTTTCTCAGGGCAGCTGCGCCATCGCCAACGGGACCGGCCTGCAGATCCTGGCCCTTCCGGAGCCGGGCTATCGGGTGGGCGAGATTATCGTGACCAGCGGCGGCAAAAGGGTCGCGTCCATCCAGGGCCGTTCCTGCCTGGCCTTTGTGCTGGAGGAAAACAGCCAAATCCAGGTGATTTTTGAAAAGGCCGCTTAACCGGACAAGCAGGCGGCTGCAAAATTTTCAGATTCTCGGAGGAAAAATGATGGAAAAATCCATGTATATGATCATGCTTGTAAAGAGTAAGACCTATAATAAAATCACAAAAAAAGTGGTGGAGGAGCATGTGGAAAACATCCGGAAATTAGATGAAGCGGGCAAGCTGGAAATCTGCGGCGTGTTAAAGGGATATCCCGGCGTGGCCGGCATGTACATCCTGAAGGCGGAAGGCCGGGAGGAAGCAAAAAAGCTCTGCGAGCAGGAGCCGTTGGTCGTGGGAGGATATGCAACCTACCAGCTGATGGATTTTTTGATTGCCAATCGTGAAAACCATTATCTGCTTTAGTTAAAAACCATTTTATGAAAATGAGCCCCCGTGCGCCGGCCTGCGCTTTCCCCGAAAATGGCAGACCGGCTTATACCCCGATCAAAGGAGCAGGGCAGGACCGCGGCGGTCCTGCCCTGCTTTTTTGGTTTTTTGTATGGGACGCGCGGCGGTTTTCCGCTCCCCCTTTTTCATGCGGGACACAGGGCCTTTTCCGTCGCAAAGCCCTGCAAAGCGCCTTCGTACAAAAGGGTAAAGCCCGCAAGATCGCAGAAATCCGCCGGGCGCAGCAGGCCAAAGGGCTTTTCAAACGCATGAATCCCGCTTTCGGCCAGCATCCTTCCGCAAAACTGCGAGCAGAAATAGGCGTTGTCCCGCTCCAGAGGGATGCCGGCCATCAGGGTGAGCAGGCCCAGATGGTTAAATTTAAACCGTTTTTGATGAAACCGCCCCAGCAGCCGCAAAAAGGCCTGGTATTCCCCCTCGCCCACTTCCTTTTGGTAAATCCTGCACTGTGTGTCCTGAAAGCGCTGGAAAAAACCCTTGTCCCTGCCCTCGTGTACAAATCCGCCCGGTACCGGAAAGGACGGGTACAGCCGCCCAAAGCTGACCATGTCCCGAAGCTCCTCGTCAAAGCTTAACGAGACATGGTTAAAGGACGAGCCGGTATAGGCGCGGATCAGCCGGGAGGGGAGGGTATGGGTTCGGGTGACAATGACATAGATTTCTCGTTTCTTCATCAAACGCTCTCCGCCTTTGCAGCAAAATGGGGGCATTCCATCCAAATGAAAAGTAGTCGGGATCGCCGGTCCCGGCCTTTATGGTCATTTTATCAAACGGCGGCCTCACCGAAAAGGGCAAATTTCTTCCAAAAAAGGCGGCATTTCGCGATTTTAAGGAAACGACGGGTCCCGGCCGGTGAGAAAACTGCCGGCAAAGTAGATTATAGCATATCCAAAAGGCACTGGCAAAAATTTTTCCCGATTGCGCTTTTTTTCCATTTGCAGTATACTACCTTTATGCCAATACATTGGAAAGGATGAATCCCATGAGAATAGAAACCAAATGCCTGCACGAGGGCTACGATCCGGAAAACGGAGCGCCCCAGGCCATGCCCATCTATCAAAGCACCACCTACCGCTACCAGTCCACCGAGCACATCGGCCAGCTGTTTGATTTGGCGGTAGAGGGACATATGTATTCCCGAATCTCCAACCCCACCGTAGAGGTGGTCGAGAAAAAAATCGCCGCGCTGGAGGGCGGCGTCGGCGCCTTGTGTACCACCTCCGGGCAGGCGGCGTCGCTCATCAGCATTTTAAACATCTGCAGCGCCGGGGACCACTTTCTGGCAGTCTCCACCATCTACGGCGGCACCATCAACCTGTTCGGCGTCACCCTCAAGCGTCTGGGAATCGAGTGCACCTTTATCGACACCAACGCTTCTTTCGAGGAGATTGCCGCCCAGATCCGGCCCAATACCCGGCTGATCTTTGGCGAAACGCTGGCTAACCCGGCCCTGACCGTCTTCGATATAGAAAAATTCGCCCAGGCCGCCCATTCCCATCACATTCCGCTGGTGGTGGACAATACCTTCGCAACGCCGGTGCTCTGCCGCCCCTTCGAGTTCGGCGCGGATATCGTCATCCATTCCACCACAAAATACATGGACGGCCACGCGGTCCAGGTGGGCGGCGTGATTGTGGACAGCGGCAATTTTGACTGGGAGAACGGCAAATTCCCAGAGCTGGTGGAGCCGGACGAATCCTACCACGGGGTGCGCTATACCCACGATTTCGGCAAGGCCGCCTATATCACCAAGGCCCGGGTCCAGCTGATGCGGGATTTCGGCGCTTACCCCACGGCGATCAACGCCTTTTTGCTCAACCTGGGGCTGGAAACGCTGCCGGTCCGGATGGAGCGGTACTGCAAAAACGCCCAGACCGTGGCGGAATTTCTGGCGGCGGACCCGCGGGTCGAATCGGTCAACTATCCGGGACTTTCCAGCGACCCGTACCACCAGCTGGCCAAAAAGTATCTTCCAAATGGGTGCAGCGGCGTCATGTCCTTCTCTTTAAAGGGCGGACGGGAAAGCGCCATTCGGTTTATGGACAGCCTGCAGCTTGCCTCCAATGTAGTGCATGTGGCAGATATCCGCACCTGCGTGCTGCATCCGGCCAGCGCAACCCACCGTCAGCTGACCGACGAGCAGCTGACGGCGGCAGGCATCACCCCCGGCATGATCCGCCTGTCGGTGGGGCTGGAGCATGTAGACGATATCCTGGCGGATATCCGGCAGGCGCTGGACAAAATCCAATAAACCCGCAGGCGGCGCACCCCCAAAAGAGTGCGCCGCCTGTTATTTTTTTAGGAATTTCTACGGACGGTAATCGCTCCGACAAAAGGGCGGCCGGATCCTTTCCTCGGTCAGCAGCCGGTATTTGCCCGGATGACGGTAGGCGTTGCCGTGTACCTCGTTTTCCCGGTATCGCCGCAGGACCTCCAGGTCAAAGACCGCCTGGTAAATCCCCTCTTCGCCGCCGGCCTCTAAAAGGCAGATGTCTCGGGACCCGTGCTGGCCCGGCAGATAGGCCACCCCGTCAAAGGCGGAGGAATGGCCGTTGCAGTCCGGCTGCCCGGCAGGATAGTTGCAGGTGGCGATCCCCAGCATATTCTCGAACGCCCGGCCCCGCAGCTGAGACAGACGGTTTATTTCCATGGGGCAGGCGTTGGGGACCAAAATCAGCTCCGCCCCCTTGAGCATCAGGATCCGGGCGCTTTCGGGAAATTCCCGGTCATAGCAGATCATGGCGCCCACCTGCACCGGACCGGCGGCCGTATCCAGCTCCGCTGTCGGAAAGTCGTCGCCCGGGGTCAGCAGCCGTTCCGCGTCAAAATCGCAGGTGTGGACCTTCGCGTAGGTCAGCACCCGGCTTCCATGCCGGTCAAACAAAATCACCGTGTTGCGGGGCGAAGGGTCCCAGCTTTCCAATAGGGTCACGGCAATGGCCATTTCCAGCTGAGCGGCCAGCCTTCCAAACGCCTGTATAAATTCGCCGTCCGCCGGGACCGCCCTGTCCCGCAGCCCTTGGGGATCTTTTGGCAGATCGTAGCCGGTGCTCCACATCTCGGGGAACAGGGCGATATCCGCCCCGGCAGCTTTTGCCCGGCGGCAGCCTTCCAGCCCCTTTTGCCGGTTTTCCTCCAGCGATCCGCCGGGCAAAAGCTGCAAAAGCGCCACCCGAAGCTGTTTCATTTTCTCGCTCCCCCTTCCCAAAACAACAGGTCAGATTTTTTCGAATTGATCCGCCGGCTTTTTGCAGATCGGGCAGATAAAATCCGCCGGCAGCGGGTCGCCCTCGTAGATGTAGCCGCAGATTTTGCAGCGCCAGCGAGCGGGCGCGTCCGGCTTGGCCTCTGCCTTCGCCTCTCCCTTGTAGGATGGCGCGGTCGGCGGCGTCCCGCCCTTTACCACCCGATGGTAGTAGTCGTAGGTCATCACCGGATCGTCGCTTAAAATCTCCGCTTCCTCCACCCGGCCGACAATCAGCAGATGGGTGTCCAGATCCAGCGTGCCAGTGACCGCGCAGCTATAGCGGGCAGCGGCCCTTTCCGTCAGATACCGTGCGCCGTTTTGGTCCCGTGCAGTGGAAAAGGAGGCGAATTTGTCCACCGCCTCGCTGTTTTGAAAGCCAAACGGGCCGATGAGCGCCAAATCCGCCTTTTCGGTCAGCACCACCCCGCAAAAATGCCCGGAGGACAAAATCGCCTTGGCCGTCACGCTGTTTTTGTTGACCGCCACCGAAAGCATGGGCGGTTCTGCCGTCACCTGCTGCAGGGTGTTGACAACGCATCCGTAATCCCTTTCCTCCCACCGGGCGCTGATTATATACAGCCCGTAGGAAAGCTTAAAAAACGCCTGCATATCCATCGTTCAAAACTCCTCTCTTTTTTATAAGTACCGCCGGAGAGCGGGATTTTTCCTTTCCCCCTCCCCTGCGGAAAAACAACCGTGCAGAGCCCCTTCGTCTATAGCCTGCGGCGGTGGCGAACGCTCTGGTATCGCTTTCGATGGCGGTTTCGAAGAATTGCCAGCACCACATATACAATCACCAGCATCGCCACAAAAATCACCGCGAACTTAAACCAAAAGGTCTCGCTGATCCTTTTGACATAGTCTAAACAAAACATCCATTCATTTAACTGGGCGGACTCAGCGGCCACCAGATCGACCCGGCCCACCTCCTCTCCGGCCAGAATGAGCTTTAAAAAGCCGACCTTGTCGCCCTTTTTCACCGGGGCCCGCACCGATTCCGCGTCGAAAACCGCCTCGGTCACTACGCTGGAAACCTGAATTTCCTCGGGCAGCAGCGAGGTAAAGCGTCCATTGGTCATCACCAGCAGATAATCCTTTCCCCAGGTCAGCTCCAGCTTGGTCTGGCCGACGATTTTCCCCTCCTCCACCAGCGTCTTGACCCGGAAGGTGGAGAAGGCCCAGTCGTAAAACTTTTTCGTATCGGCAAAGGCGTAATTGGTCGCCAGCTGCCTGCCCTCCTGGTCGTAGGCCGGGCAGCCCAGCACCACCAGCAGATAGGTAAAGCCGTTGCGGGTGGCGGTGGAGACAAAGCAGCGGCCCGATTCCGGCAGCGTGCCGGTTTTAATGCCGGAAAGGCCCTCGTAATAAGAGTCGTTGTTTTTCACCATCATCCGATTGGTGGTGTAAAAGCTCAGCGGCTCGCTGTGCTTATCCGCCTGAATGGCCGTGTATACAGGGGTGGATACCAGCTCCTTAAAGCCCGGCACCTCCAGCGCGTATTTGGCAATCAGGTAAATATCATACGCGGTGGTGTAATGGTCCGGCCCGTACAGCCCGTGGGGATTGGTAAAATGGGTGTTAACCGCGCCGATCTCCTTGGCCTTTTGGTTCATCAGCTCCACAAAATCCGAAATGCTTCCGCCGCCCAGATAATCCGCCACAATATTGGCCGCCTCGTTGGCCGACTGCAGCGCCATACCGTATAAAAGATCCTGCATGGTCAGCGTTTCGCCCCGCTTAATGTCGCAGTGGGAAATGGAAATCCCCTCGAACTCGTTCCAGATATAGGCAGGCGCAGTGACCAGCGTGTTTGCCGGGTCGTCGCACATTTCCAGCGCCAGCACCATCGTCATGATTTTTGTAATCGAGGCCGGAGAGCGCCTTTCGTCGGCGTTTTTTTCAAAAACCACCGTGTCCGTATCCAGATTGACCATATAGGCGGCCTCGGCCGTCTCCTCAAAATCGGGGGAATACGGGGCCGCCCAGGCCGGCCGGACCCCTGCAAACAGCAGAAAAACAAACAGCGCCACCAGAAAAATTGACAACTTTTTCATAGACATTCTCTCCAAATATGATATGATAGAAAAAGGCCGTACAGCTACCTTAATAAAACACATGATTTTCTTTTATTATAACAGACCTGTGTCAAAAGAAAAAGGCGGGAAAGAAAAATTCACAATTTCCGCAAAAAGAAAGGGGGAGAAAACCGCCATGATCTATGTCACCGCAGACCTGCACGGCGACGCTGGGCGCCTTGCAGCCAAGGAAATCCGGCGGTTAAAAAAGGGGGATACCCTCATTGTGCTGGGCGATTTCGGGTTTCTGTGGCAGGGTACGCCCAAGGAGAAAAAAATCTTAAAAAAGCTGGGGAAGAAGAAATACCAAATCCTGTTTATAGACGGCGCCCACGAAAATTTCGACCTGTTGGAGCAGTACCCGCTGCAGGATTGGGGCGGCGGCCAGGTCCGCCACATCGAGGGGGGGCTTCGGTACCTGGCCCGGGGCCAGGTCTTTGTGATCGAGGGCAAGCGGATCTTTGTCATGGGCGGCGGCGAAAGCGACGAAAAGGAGCTGCGCTCCCGCCAGCAGAAATGGTTCCCCCAGGAGCTGCCCGACCCCCGGCAGATGGAAGAGGCTCGGGAAAATCTGGAGCGGTTTCGCTGGTCGGTGGACTATGTTTTGACCCACGAATGCTCGGAAACCATGAAGATTTTTCTTTCCTCTGTCCAGCAGGGGAACCGCCTCAATCAATTTTTGACCGAAATCGAAGAAAAATTGCAGTTTCGCCGCTGGTTTTTTGGCTGCTATCATCTGGATAAGCAGATCCCGCCGCGCCACTGCGCCGTATACCGGGCCGTCTGGCCCTTAGACGAATGAGCGGGGCTTTTTGCCCCGCTCTTTTTTTCCCTTTTGCACAAAAACGCGCCGTATTTTTCCGGCCAAATCCGTCACTCTTTTTCGCCGGTTTTTGGGCGCGGTCTCGTTGGTCAAAATGCCCTTGGATTTTTTGCCGTATACACCGCCTTTTTGCCCGCGTGTTTTTGGCGGTTCTGCATAAAACTGCGCCTTCTCACCCACCCTTCCCCCGGATTTTGCTCTTTTTTTCTTCCGCGCTATACTAAAGACAAAAGTAAAGCTTTGGGGAGGTATTACGATGGGCGTAACACTTAAAAAAATCACGGTGCGCCAGCTGGTCGTCATCGGCCTGATGGCGGCCCTGTGCCTGGTCAGCAACTATTTTTCCATCCCGATCCCGATTGGCATCGACAAAAGCCGTATCCATCTGGGGAACGTGTTCTGCATTCTGTCCGCCTTTATGCTGGGACCGGTGGGCGGCGGGCTTGCGGCGGGCATCGGCGCATTCTTCTACGATATTTTTGCCGGCTACGGCGCCGAATGCGTCATCACCTTTGTAAACAAATTTTTAATGGCCTTTGTCTGCGGCGGGCTTTTAAAGCTTTTGACCCGAGCCGGAGAGCTGCCGCAGCTGCAGCTGATCTGGCGGCGGGTGGCGGCCTCGGTGGCCGGATGCCTGACCTATGTGGCGCTGTACATGACCAAATCCTATATTACCCTGTATCTGGAATCCAATATCGGCGAGGCGGTGGACCGAAGCGCGGCCATCTGGGCAACGGTTGCGGGCAAAGGCTATATCTCGCTGGTCAATGGCCTGATTGCCGTGGTGGTGGCCAACCTGATCTACTCCTCCATAGCCGCGGCACTGAAAAAACAGCATCTGTCCCTTTAAACCAATGGGGATTCCCCCCCTCATCGACCCTTCTGCCGGCTCCGCCAAAAACGGAGCCGGTTTTTTGGCGCGTTTAGGGGGCCAAGGCCATTGTCACGCCGGCGTTCTGGTGATACAATAAGGGTAATCGAACGGCTCTGCTTGCAAAAGGAAGGTGCGCTTATGAAAGCGGTTGGAATCCCCGTTAACCGCGGCATGGCCCTGGCGCCTGCCCGCCTGATTCCGCCCTGGCCGGCTTTTTCCGAAAAGCGGCGGGAATCCCGCATTCCCAAGGCCCGGCAGATCGCTTCGGTGCAAAATGCCGTATCCCGCCTCGGCGCCTTTTACACCGAACGGGCCAACGGCTTTTTCGCCATCGGCGACAAGGACCGGGGGGACATTATCCTGACCCACAACGCCATTCTGCACGATCCGCCCCTGCAGGAGGAAATCGTCCGGCAGATTCAGGACGATTACGCGCTGGAATCGGCGGTTCTGCGGGCGTTCCGCAAATATTCCGTCACCCTAACCGAAATCGGCAACGAATACTTTGGCCAGCGGGCCGCCGATCTAGAGGATGTGGCCACCCGGCTGATCTGCACCATCCTCGGGCGGGAATTTCCCGAGATCCGGCTGGACGGCCCGCCGGTGATCCTCGTGGCCGCAGATATCCCCCCGTCGGTGATGGCTGGCCTGCATCCGCGCAGGGTGGCCGGGGTCGTGCTCACCGCCGGGGGGCAAACCTCCCA
>CAJTZM010000029.1:113-11216 GCA_910583935.1 uncultured Oscillospiraceae bacterium | reverse complement strand
AGCGCAACGACCGGCATATGCAGCTGCTGGACCGCCTGGCCGGCGCGCCGACCCAAACCGCCGACCCGGCGCCGGTCCGCCTTTGCGCCAATGGGCAGGATGTATCCTCCTGCGGCGAGATCAACCGCTTCGGCTGCGACGGAATCGGCCTGTTCCGGACCGAATTTCTGTTTTTGGGCCGGCAGGCACTCCCCTCGGAGGATGAGCAGTTTTTTTTGTATAAATCCATCGTAACGGCCATGCAGGGCAAAACGGTGGTGTTCCGTACCCTGGACATGGGCGGGGACAAAATCCTCCCCTGCATTCCGTCCGCCGAGGAGGCCAACCCCTTTATGGGGTATCGGGCCATCCGCATGTATCTGGACCGGGAGGACGTGTTCACCCCCCAGATCCGGGCAATTCTGCGGGCCTCCGCCTTTGGAAAGGTGCGGATTATGTTCCCAATGATCTCCAACCTGGAGGAATTTTTAAGCGCCAAGGGCTGCATCCTCACCCTCCAGCAGGAGCTGACCGAGCAGGGGATCGCCTGCGACCCCAACATTCCCATCGGCACTATGATCGAGGTGCCCTCCGCCGCCGTAAACGCCGATATTCTGGCCCTGCACGCGGATTTTCTCAGCATCGGCACCAACGACCTAACCCAGTATACGCTGGCGGTGGACCGGCTGAACACCGCCGTTTCCTATCTGTATAACCATTTTGACCCGGCCGTAGTGCGGCTGATTCAGTACACGCTGCAGGCGGCGGACCGGCGCCAAAAGGAATGCAGCATCTGCGGCGAGATGGCCGCGGACCCGCTGGCGGTCCCGCTGCTTTTGGGACTGGGACTGCGCTCGTTCAGCGTCAGCCCCGGGGCGCTGCTTCGCACCCGTAAGCTGATCTCTTTGTGCCGCATGGATGAATGCCGCCAGCTGGCCAAAGCGGCCCTACAGAGCGTCAGCGCCAAAGAGGTCATGGAAAAAATTCAACACTGGATGCCCGCCTCCATTGCGGAGTGGACTGTCTGACCCTTTGCCGCACGGCCTAAAAAAGGGTGGAAAGGAGTTTTCTTGTGTCTGTTGTCCCTTTACTGCTGCAAAACGATCAGCTCCTGTACGACGCGCTGATCCACCTGGGGGCGTTTTCCGGCGGACGCTTCCCCACCCAGGAAGAGCTGCATTGGCAAACGGGTCTTTCCGCCGCCGCCGTTTCCCAGGCGCTGGACCGGCTTTGCCAGTCGAGAATTTTAAAAAAGGGGCCGGACGGCGCCTATTCGGTCCTTCCCCGGCCCTTGTATCTGCACTATCGGGAATTCCGCAGCTTTGGGCAGATGCTCGAATCCGCCGCCGGCAGCCTGCGCGTGGACCTGCTTTTTGCCGGTCCGGCAGAGGCGGACGCTTACACAGCGGAAACTCTGTCGATCCCCCCAGCGGAAACGGTCATCCACATTCTGCGCCTGTATTCCAAGGACGATATCCCCTTTGCCTATGAGGAATACGATGTGCTCTATCCCCTTTTAAAAAATGTGCCGAAGGCGGAATTTCAAAAATCCTCGGTGCTGGGCATCCTCCAAAATAACCTCCCGCCCGATTCCCGGGAGCTGGTGCAAAGCCAGTATTTTTCCATGCTGCCCAGCCGCGAGCCGGATCAAAGGTACCTGCAGCTGCCGCCGGGCGAAAGCATCCTGCGCATTACCGGCCGCATCTATTGGGAAAACCAGCCCATCTGCTCCTTCACCATCCGCGCCGACGCGGACCAGTGCGCCTTAAAAAGCCGGCGGAAATTTCCGTAAGGCCCTTCCCACCTTTGGATTCCATCCCCCCAAAAAAACAGCAAAAAGGCCTTTTCCCATGGGAAAAGGCCTTTTTTGGCAAAATCCTCTCAAAGGACCAGGCCGCGCTACCTTAGGACCGGCTCCTTAAGATAGTGAGTAATTTTTTGGGGCTCCGCCAAAAGCTTGGTAAAGCGTAAAAGCCGCCGGTCCCGCATCCATACCAGCTGATGGACCGCAAAGGCGGCCGAGCCGTCCCGCATCTGCAAAAGCCTGGCCTCCTCCCCCCAAAGCCGTACCCCCCGGATGGTCTCCTCCAGCCGCTCGGGGAGCAGGCGCCGCTGGCGAAACAGCGTCTCCCACGGGATTTTTTGCAGACCGGCGGAAAAATCCGGGATCCATTCAAGGGGAAAATAGCTGTACTCCAGGGCTACCGCCATATCCTCAGCCACCCACTGCCGGCCCGCCAGCCAAAGCTCGGCGTTCGGCGGCAGCTGAAACAAATCCCCCAGCGCCCTTCCCGCCTGGGTCCTTGTGGTAAAAAGACTTCTTTGGCTCAGCCTCGGGTCCTGGAAAAAGGCCTCGTCAAACAGCGCGCTGCCCGACCCAAGGCGCGCTTCGTAAAACGTGTTGGTGACAAAAACGCCCTTTCCCTGCCTGCTTTTTAAAACCCCCCGTTCCGCCAGCAGCCCAATGGCCCGGCGTACGGTCAGCCGGTTCACCCCGTAATGGTCGGCCAGCTCCTTTTCCGAAGGGATCCGGTCGCCGAATTTATAAACGCCCTGCTCGATTTTTCGAAAAATCCGCTGTGATACCTGCCGGTAAAGCGGCACAAAATTGCTCATAAAGCCCCTCCTTCCCCGGACGGTCCGTTTTTTGTCCAAGCGGCTCCGTCCAAATTTTCCCCCAAAAAGAAAAAGCCTGCCCCTTCGGCAGACCTTTTTCCCCCGTTATTTTCTCGGGATCACATATTTAAACCGATCCCCCAACAGATACTGCTTGGTTCGGTGCAGCGGTTCCCCCGTATTGCTGTACACAATCTCCCGAATCATCATCATCGGGGTGGAAAGAGGAATTCCCAAAAGCTCCGCCTCCAGCTCCGTCGGCTCCGCAATCTGAATCGATTTCGACGCTCCGTCAAAATGAACGCCGTACGCATCCCGCAAAAAAGCATACAAAGAGGTATCCGCTAAATCGGTTTCCAACAGCTTCGAAAAGCAATCCGGAAAAAAATTGTGCTCCACCATCACCGGCTCGCCGTCGGCGAACAAAAGCCGCAAAAGATAGATCACGTCTCCCCCCGGGGAGAGATGCAGCTCTCGGATATCCCGCTCAGAGGCGGGCTGCTTTTGCACCTTGATAATTTTGCTGCTGGGAACCTTGTGGTTGGTGGTGCACATGATGGTAAAATTCGGGCTGCGCACATCGATTTTCGGCGTGCAGACAAAGGTCCCCTTCCCCTGCTTTTTTTCCAGCAGCTCCTCGTCCACCAGCTCCGAGATGGCGTTGCGCACCGTAATCCGGCTGATCTGATAGGTTTGGCTCAGCTCCAGCTCCGAAGGGATTTTCTGGTTTGGCTTTAAAGAACCGTCCAGAATCGCCTCTTTAATCCGATCCTTGAGCTGCTTATATAAGGGTACTATACTGGTCTGGTCCAGTTCAAACATCCAACCGCCTCCAATAGGCCTTCGTATTTCAAGCTATTTCAATTATTATGACATATTTTTTTCATCAATGCAAGTCTTGACGAAGTTTTTCGCAAATAGGCGGCTGTTTCCATGCTATTTTCCGAAACCTGCCCAGGATTACCCCAAAAGGCCCGCAGCCAGATTCCATAAAACATACAGATAGTGGGCGGCCACGCCGGCGCAAAGCCCGCCGATGGTGTGAGAAAAGATCGCCGCCTTGATAAACACCCGTTTGTCCAGCGCGTCCATCATGGAAACGTGGGTGCTTAAATAGCCGCTCCAGCACATGCCGATAGCGGTAAAGACCGCCACCTCGTTTAATCCCGCCGCGCCGCTTTTGAGCATGGGCGGAACCAGGGCCATAGCCGCGCCGGTGGCGCCCATGGAGGTGATGGGAAACGCAATGTTCGACGGGTCCTGAAAGCCGAACAGAAACCGGGTCACCGGGGAAATCAGCTGGCCTAATTTGGGCAGCAGCGCCACCCCTTCATAGGCAGCGCCGGTGTAAGCCGCTGCGCCGGTGGCGTCGGTGCCCGGACCAAAGGTCAAAAGCATGACCAGTGTACAGATCACCAGCACGCCGGGGATGATCCCCAGGCCCATACTCACGCCGGATTGGCCGCCTTCCAGCAGCGCGTTAAAAATCCGCTCCACCCCTTTGCCGTAAACCTGCCGGGGCTCGTCGTGGGTTTTGCCCTTGACCGAACGGTCCTCCTTCAGCTGGGCCCGGTCCACATGGTAGTACCGGCTGGTCTGATGCAGCATCAGCCGCACGCTGATGATACTGCCGGCCACCGCACCCAAAAAGCCGCACACCGTGGCGGAAACAATCCCCTTGCCGCCCTGCCCGATCATAAAGGTGATGAGGATCAAGCCCATGCCGAACGCCGTGCCCAGATTGCACAGGGCCGGAACCTGATATTCCTTAAAGTACTGAATGAATTTTTTGTTCTTGGTCAGGGTCAAAATCGCCGGATTATCCGAAACAAAGGTGGTGACGATCCCCAGCGAGGCCGCGCCCGGCAGACCGTACAGCCAGCGCATCAAGGGGGAAATCAGCCGGTTTAACAGGGCGATAACGCCGAATTCCGCCAGCAGAGCGGAAAACGCGCCGGTAATCACCGAAATCGCCATGATGAAAAAGACCGTATCCAGCAAAAGCCCGTGGGCGGTATTCATCAGCGTATTGAACATCTGGCTGACGCCCATAACTGAACCGATGTAGGTAAACAGAAAAACCACCGCTAGAATACAGATAAACGTTTCGGCCGAAACCGCCTTTTTTTCCCGCATATGCATCCACCCTTAATCATATTAGGACATCCTAGAACAAGATAACACAAGATCCAATATTTTTCAAGACAAAATGATGTTTTTTTCTGGGTCTAAAAGCTGGGAAAAGGAGGAAACCCATCGCCTGCAGCAGCCAAGCATCCGCTCTCTTTGCCCGTCCGATTCGGGCGTATGCACGCCAACGACCAAAAATCCCGCGTCCGCCGCCGTTTTGGCCGCGTGAGGCGCGTCCTCAAACACCCAGGTATCCGCAGGCACGCTGCCCAGCCGCGCGGCGCAGGCCAAAAAAATGGCCGGATCGGTTTTAGACGCGCCCGCCTCGTCCGCGTCTAAAATAAACGCGAAGTAGGAAAGCAGCCCCAGCCGCCCAAGGGCCTTTTCAATCTGCCTTTTTTGGGATGCGGTGGCCACGCACATCCGGTACCCCGCCCGGCGGGCCGCCTCTAAAAATTCCGGGACAAACGGCATGGCCTGCACCTGGTTTTCGTAGGCGCCGGCGCACATGCCCTCCAGTTCTGCCACAATCTGCGAAACGCGCAGCTGCTCCCGGCCGGCCAGCAGCTGCCGGAAATAGGCCGCCGACTGCCGCAGGCTCATGGTCTCCACCTGCCGGCTGATCTGCGGCGAATAGGGGTACTGGTGAGCCAGCAGAAAATCCCGGTCAATCTGCCGCCATAGGTCCATCGAATCCAAAAGGGTCCCGTCCGCGTCAAAAATCATCGCCTTGGTCACCGGTCTTCCCCCTCCCAGCCAACGCCCTCCTTCACTGCCGTCCAGGGATTGACAAACACCCGGTTGACCGACATGGCAAAATGCAGGTGGGGGCCGGTGGAAAAGCCGGTGGAGCCCACCTCCCCGATGATCTGGCCCTGCTTGACCATCTCATCCTGGGAGACGTTCAGCGAATCCATGTGATAATACCAGCTCTTGAGCCCGTATCCGTGCTCAATTAACACCGTGTTGCCGGTCAGCTGCAAATAGCCGGCGAACAGCACCCGGCCGTTTCCCGCCGCCTGCACCGGCGTCCCCCGGTCCGCCGCCAGATCTACGCCGCTGTGCCGGGTCGAGGCGGCGCTGCCGTTGACATAGCGGATCATCCCATACTGGGTGGTGATTTCTCCATCAACCGGCTGTATAAACTCTCCCGACCAATACTGTTCGTCATCGGAAATCGCCTTGAGCGGCTCAATCAGCCGATTCCATTCGTCATTGGCGTCGTTGTTCTCCACCGTTTGGGAGGTGGTGGTCTCGTCCACCGTCAGGTTTTGGATTTCGAAGGCGCGGTCCGCCACCGAGACCGTCAGCCGGAATTGGGCCGATCCCGCCTGAATCAGCAGGGGATAGTCCCCCGGCTCTGTGTTCCAGTGGATGGGAAGCAGAGCATGCCACCCGTTATCCGACCGGAAAAATACCGGCTGAAAGGAAAGGCCGGTCTCGGCGGTTACCGCCTCAGCGTCTGTATAGCGAACCGACAGGGGCAGCACCTCGCCCAAGGCGATCTGGCCCTCCCGCCAGACAAGCTGCGGAGCAAAGTCCGTCTGTATATGGAGCGAGCAATCCCCTGCCTCGGTATCAAAAACATAGCGGTAAAGGCCGTTTTTCTCCGGAATAAAGCCCGCCAGCTCGTTGGCGCTGCCGGAAAACACCTGGGTATCCTCAAAAAGGACCTGAACCTGGACCGTTTCGTCCCCAAGGGCAGGCAGCGCCTGCGGCAGAGTAACGGTGCGCACGGCCTCCTCGTCCGGCAGCAGCGACAGTGTCTCGCCGGCCACCGTCACTGCTATTGGGGCGGGAGCGGGCTTTGCAGCCGAAGCAGAAGCCGGCTGGCTTTGGGAAAACGGTTCCGGCAAAGCCCTATCCGGCGCCGCCTGGCAGCCGGAAAAAATAAGCAGCGCCGGCAGGGCCCCTCCCGCCAGCCGAAGAATTCTGTCTCGATGCTTTTGGCCTTTCGCCAAGCTGCCGCTGGATTTTTCTTTCATGCCATCCGCCTCCTCTTTCTAACATTATGTCATAAATCACCGGATAATGAAAGCCCCCTGCAGACAAAAAAAGGCGCCCGCCGTAAAAACAGCAGGTGCAGAAGGATTTGTTCTCGCCTGTCGGCTCGGTCGGTGCTTCTCTCGCCTTGCTCGAGAGGTCTCCCCCGGAGACCCGCGCCCCTCGACACGCGCCGCGTGCCTCAAATAAAATTTTTTTTAGGTGTCGCCCTCTGTCTCAATCTTTCCCCGGATGCGGCTGATAGAGGTGGTCAAGGTGTGCTCATCCACAAATTTTTCGTCCACGTCCCTCAGCCGTTCCAAAAGACGTTGACGGGTCAAAACCTGCCGGGGATTTTTGCAGAACAGATACAGCATCTTGTACTCCATGGGTGAAATGTCCGCGAAATGTTACAGCGGTCTGTCTTTTTCAAAAAACTTTTGTTTTCAAAAACCTGCACCTATAAAAGTGAACAGACGAGGCTCAAACAGGCCCCGTCCGTTCGCTTTTATTTGGCAAATTATTCGGATCGCTCCACAGATTTATCTCTCCGGCATCTTGAACCCCACAAGAGCCCTGTTCAAATAATCATTGAATGGCTTCATCCGGCAGAAGATGTCCGCCGCTTTGGACAGGAACAACTCACCATCTGCAAGCTCTTCATCCTGAATCGGATATTCCAGATACCAGCTCTTATACTTCAGATATTCAGCCTGGGGGTGTTCTTTTTCGTATCCAGCTGGGACCTTTTTCAGTGACGTGCCGCTCACGGTAAAGCATTCCTGGAAGGATGGGGTGGCAATGACCGACTCCCACTCGCCGCCATGCTCTGAGATATAATCCCGCACCATCCTGGTAGCGTCCTTAAACATATCAGCAAACAGACCGCCGCCCAGGAAGGACTGTCCACCCGGCTTGAGCATCAAATAGTAGCCCACCGGAATGGGCAGCTTTCCCATAGACGAGATATGTGCCCGGAACGCAGGGGTGTAGGGGGACTTGTCATGGCTGAACCTGGTGTCCCGAACCAGTTTGAAGGTCAGTTCCCTGGGAGCGTGGCCGAGGATGCTGTCGTCAAATTCCCCGATTCGAAGGATTAGCGCCTGGATCAGTTCCTCAAACTGCCCGTTGGCCGCCTGGTACTCGGCCTTATGGGCGTGGTACCATTCCCGGTTATTGTTGGCGCTCAGTTCGGTCAGATAGTCCATGATGATCTGTATATCCATCTCTCTACCCCCTATGCTTCCGCAACTGTGGAAAAGGCCGGGCCGTTCAGAAAGTTACGAATCATCCGCTTTAACCGCTCCGTAGACTGGTACGTCCGGCAGAACGAGAACTGCTGGGCATATCCGTCGATCTGCTCCATAGCCGCCGTCACCTCCATGGCGATATCGCTCGGCTTGGCGGCGGTAAACTCCAGCCGGTCGGGGGCAATCCGGTGATTCTGGATGGCATAGTTGACACGGCTGGCGCAATGGCAGGCTCCCTTTCCATACTCACCGCAGTATTCAGAAAGGAAGTCAGCCATTTTTTTCCGTACCCTGGAAAGCCGCTGACGGTAGGCTTCCGGGGTGATACCCAGGATGTCCCCGGCGATCCGGCTGTCAACACGGAACATCGTCCCTAATATGAAGATGCAGCGGCTCTCCGGGTCCAGACATTGCAGCATGACGTTCGTGCAGGACAGCTTCAGCTCCTCGGCCAGAATCGCTTTCTCTACATTTTGGGTCAGGTCAGGCACATCCTGAATCTTCCCGTTGCGGATGTCGTCTCCGTAGAACTCGAAGCTCAAAGGAAACTGGGCAAACATATGCTTTTTATAATCCTTGAGATGATTCACCGCAATGCGGAACACCCAGGTGGTGAAGGTACTGTCCCCTTTGAAGGAGGAGAGGTGGGTCATTACCTTTAGAAGAATATCCTGGGACGCATCCTCCGCGTCGTGGAATGTACCCAGTATCCGCAGGGACAGGTTAAATACCAAATCCTGCACAGCGGCCAGCACCGCCTCCAGTGCGGCCTTATCTCCGGCAGTGGCCTGCTCAATCAGCGCGGACAGCTCTTGATTTTCTTTTGTGTTCATAAAAACACCTCCTGGAAGATTAGACTGGCGTGAACTGAATCTGTGACAAAGCAGCTGAAGATTTTTTGCGGGTTATGTCCGCAATAGTATAATATAAAGGAATGCGAGTATTTTCACAATCATATTAGGAAAAATTTCAGAAACCGCTGAGACGCCGGATGGGGCAGTAACACTCCAGTAGGACAGAGCCGGTCGTGCTCAACAGGGCAAAACATACCGCTGTCAAAACATGGAGCGGGGCGATCCCACCGAGTTGGATTTGCCAGCTGCACAGGAAAACGATGTCCACCGCCAGATTGCACCCGAAGATGAACAGACAGCAGGGGACGTTGTCCACGATCCAGTTTCCGCTTCCTATTTTTATCACCTCATTTCTTCAAAAAATACACGGGGATGGCTTTTGCGGCCATCCCCGTATTGATTCGCCATTAGCGTTCTTCAATCACAATGTGAAGCATATCTCCATCTGTTTTCCCAAGCTGTTTCCGAATGGATTTGAGTACCCCGATCACATAGCACACATTTCCTGCGGAATCTTTCAACCCCATGTTTACGATGCTGCCGTCATAAGGAACCCCGTCAAATTCGGCGTGAACCTTCACCCGGCCCTTCCCGAACTCCTCCCGGATATTCCAAGGAAAAACCACATATGCGCCGCCTTTATCTGGGATCTCATGAAGAACGGTATCATATTCAAACCTTTTGTTCATTCAAACCTCCGCAAGTCGATTTTAAAGTATTATAGCATGTACATGGGCGCAGGGCAAGGCCATTATTTCTTATCCGCCCGTGATAAGGATGGGGAGCTCCTTCGTAAAAGTTATAACAATGCCGCCAGCGACGGCGAGCATACCGTTGGCCCGCTGAGAGGGGTCGTGGCTCTTGAGGGACAGGCCGGATAGGCGGAACGGCGAAAGAGAGGACCGCCGTTTGGCAATCCTCTCTTTGCGTGTGATTTGCTTTCTTGTCTGGTCAATCATTTCCCTCATAATCAATACATCAATCATCATCAATGCTCCTGTGCTGAAAGCATATCCAAAGAGATTTGCGCTCTCGATTGCTTCAGCCTGTCCCCATAATCCTTGCAATTCCTCAAACTTCTTGAATTCCTCGGGAGACAACAAATTTCGGAAATGTTGCTCTATGGCAACAATTTGGTTGGAAATCTCCTTAAATGCATGGGTGCGTTCACGCAGACGCTCCCACCGACTGGTTCTGCCATAATAAAGGGCATCCAGCATGGATTCTCTCACAGCAAATCCCCCCCTTGCCCTTAATCAGTTCGGCCATAATCTGCGCCCCAAAATGGAGCGCAAAGGGGAAGCGGTCAAAGTCCACTATGTTCTCAGCTTTACATCTGGCATCCAGGTATGCGTCCAGCAGGTCTTTTTGCTCGTCCGTCATAGAAGCGGTGAGCATTTCCAGAATGCTTTCCACGTTTGAACCGTCCTTTCCTTTTTTGTCTGATACTGCTTGAAAGGAAAGCTGACGCATAGTATAATATTTGCGTCACTTTTGCCTTTTGGCAATAGTTGGCTGGGGAAGTGGCGTGATACTGTGGTGAGTGGAGCGCCACTTCCTTCTACTTCTTTTTGAGATCGTCGTGTACCTTATGGACCCCTCGCCTGACTATTTCCGCTTTTGATACTTCGAGCTCTTCAACACACTCGTCCAGCTTCTCGGCTGTTTCTTTATCAAGGCGGACTTTCAGAGAAATGTCCTTGGGGTTATCGGTAGGACGTCCCATTTTTTTATCCCCCAATACTTTCACCTCACTTTTTGAGGTCGCTAATATTATAACTTACCGACGCCGCAAGTCAAGGAGTTCTCTTTGGACGGTTACAGTTCTTTGCCTTGGCTCCTGTGCGGCTGCCCCGGCAGCAAGGTTTATCTTATCCTTGCTGATTTCGGCGGACGGGGTTATGATACCCCTATCTAAAAGTTCATTTTTCATGTTGTCCTCCTATAATTTGTGGTGCTAAAGTGGTGCCCGGTCTTACAAAACCAACTTATACGGGGATATGGCATGATATAAGGAGATAAGCGGTCTGTATATCTTGTGTCCGCTACAAAAGATGCTTGGGATTTGATCATATCAAAAACGGATGGGGTTGATCTTTTCCCTAATGCAAGTCAAAAAACATACCCACCGCTTCTGCGACAGGTATGTTTTGGAAAGTTTGCCCACTTTGGAAATATCCCAGGGCGCGGACGTTTGTTTTGACATAAGAAAAGACCTGGAGCACGAAATGGCTCCAGGCCCTTGCCTGGTGGCAGGGGCAGAAGGACTTGTTCTCGCCTGTCGGCTCGGT
>CAJTZM010000029.1:0-103 GCA_910583935.1 uncultured Oscillospiraceae bacterium | reverse complement strand
TTGCTCGAGAGGTCTCCACCGGAGACCCGCACCCCTCGGCACGCGCCGCGTGTCTCAAACGAAATTTTTTACGCAAACAAAAAAACATACCCACCGCTTCTGC
>CAJTZM010000028.1 GCA_910583935.1 uncultured Oscillospiraceae bacterium | reverse complement strand
CGTACTGGCCGCCGCCGGGATTTTTCCCGGTGCGGTGCCCCTGGCCGCCGAACAGCAAAGGGTCCCCGTACCGGCGAAAGGAGTAGGCGGGCCGGTCCGCGCCAATCCACATGCCGGCGGGAAAGGGGGCGTTTTCCAGCGCCAGCACATAGGAGCGCTCCTGGTGCATCCGGGCAAAATACAGGCCGGGAAAATTGACGAAGGGGTCGTGGCAGGTAAAGAGAAGCTTTTTTGCCCGAACGGTACCGCCCGGGGTCTGTACCCGCTGATCGTCCGCCCATTGGACCGGGGTGTTTTCGTAGATGGTCAGCTTTTGGGCCAGGGCGCGGATGAATTTAAGCGGATGAAACTGGGCCTGGTCCCGAAACCGGACCGCGCCGGCGGCGGGGAAGGGCAGCGGCGGCCTTTCCACAAGAGAAGCCGAAAGCCCCAGCTGCTTTGCGGCAGCGGCCTCCCGGGCCAGCAGCCGAAGATCCAGGGAATAGACATAGGCGCAGGTCCTTTGAAGGTCGCAGTCGATTGCCTCCTCCCGGATCAGCCGCAGGTATGCCGCAACCGCCTCCTGGTTGGCCTGGGCGTACTGGCGGGCCGGTCCCTCGCCCAGCCGGTCCATAAGCCGGCGGTAGATGAGCCCGTGCTGCGCGGTGATTTTGGCGGTGGTGCCCTCGGTCTGCCCGCCGGCGATGCGCCCTCTTTCCAGCACCACCACCTCCTTGCCGGTTTTTTGCAGCAAAAAGGCGGTCAGAATGCCGGTGATCCCCGCGCCGATGACCACCGCGTCGGCCGTACGGTTTTGGGCCAGCGGCTCTCTTTTTTCAATGGGGCAGGTGGCGCGCCACAAAGACTGCATAGGCTTTCCTCCCAAAAACAAGCGTTTGCCCCTATTGTTTCCGGCTTTTTGCCCGGATATACCTTACGCCTTGCTTTTCGCCTGCACCTTTTTAGAGGGCGCCGGGTCCCGCAGCTCCGGGATGGCGCCGCCGGCCACCGCCCAAAGATATAAGCTGGCGGTGCTGCCGTAAGGGCTGTAGCGCCGCCGGTATTTGGCGAACAGCTTTTGGTCGATTTTTCGGTGATGATACACCATGCGCAGCCCCCGCTGAATGGCCAGATCGTCGAAGCTGAGCACATCGGGCCGCTGCAGGCAGAATAAAAGGATCATCTGGGCGGTCCATACGCCCACCCCCCGCAGGGCCGCCAGCTGCTCGATGGCCTCTTGGTCGCTTTTTTGCCGGATACCCGCCAGATCAAATGCGCCGCCTTGGACCCTTTGGGCAAAATCCAGGATGTACCCCGCCTTGCGCGAGGAAATGCCCATCGCCTGGATCTGCGCCGGCCCGGCGGCCAGAACCGTTTCGGCGCTGACACTGCCCAGTGTGCTTTGCATTCGAAGCCAGATGGTCTGCTGGGCCTTGGTGGAAATCTGCTGGCCCACAATATGATGTACCACGCTGGAAAACAGGTCCGGGTCCACCTCCCGCCGGATGGGGCCGACCCGGTCGATGACCCGGCCCAGCACCGGATCCTTCTCCTTTAGATACTCGGTCTGCTGGGGGCCATAGGCAAAATACATTCGCATCCCTCCCGAACTTTTGTTTTGTAGTATAGCACAAAAGCGGGGAAAAGTCCATGGCGCCGAATCGGCGCCATGGCTGACGGCAAAGAAAAACAGGCGGGGGACAGTCCCTCGCCTGTTTTTACTAGTGTGCTGAATTTTAATATCCGCCGGTATGGGGATTGCTTTTGCCGCCGGTTCCGCTTGAGTTGGAGTTGGATACCTCGGAAAGCCGGATTCCATCATTAGCCGAATCTTTGTTGTTCGACTTGGTTTCGGGAATCGCCCGGTCGGTGATGATATAATCGCTGTTGTGGGTAATCCAAAAGTCCAAAATGCCTTTGTTGTCGACGCTCACGTTTTCCGCAATGCAGTCCAGGTCATTTCCCGTAAAGTGGTACACCCAAAAATATTTTTTGGTTGTGCCGGGGAAAACGCTGTCCATATCTACACGGATCCTTGTTTTTCCGGGCAGTTCACCATTGTGCGCGAAAGAAAGAACGCAGGTGGGCGTATTTCCCACCAAACGGGAAATTTTGCTTTTGTTGGCGCTGTTTGTACTTTTCAGCGGCGAAATGTCAACCTTTAGATGAACGTCTTTGGGATTTTTAATATATTCTCCTTTAAAGACCCACTTTAATCTTTCGCCGTCACCCGCCACAACGTATGCCTCCTTCTTGCCTTGAATGGCGGCAAAAATATCGGAAACAAGCGTGGGGTTGGAAGAATTGTCATAATAAACTGCAATGAAGCTGTTTTCTTTTTTCTTGATCTGCTCTTGGATAGCTGCGACAAGATTGGAGTCGGTTATATCTTTCTTCAAATCCACACCCGCCTCCGAATCATTGTCCTGGTCGTCGCCTATGGTGGGGTTGTTTGTAGGATCCTGGAGACCACCTGGAGTCTTTGTGGGAACGTCTTCCTCATCTTCCACCCCCGAACCGGGCTTGTTGTCCTGACCGCCGCCGGTGGGATCTTTTTTATCCCCGCAGACAGTGCATATACCATCCTGAAAAGTATGCTCTTCAGGCGTACTTGTTTCATTGCAGTCTTCGGCTTGGCACATACCTGTATGGGTATTCCCGCCGGCATCGGCTTCCCAATCTCCCCACACATGGTCATGGTCGAGGACAATAGGTGGATTCCCTGTAGTTTTAGTTTCCGCCGCCGCTGCGGTTCCGAGATCTTCTAACCCCTCGGGGGGGGGGTGTTAGAAGATGCCCAAAAAGCCGCTCCCACGGCAAGCACCGCCACAAAAATTGCGAGCATATTTTTTGCTTTTTTTGTCATAAGAACACCTCTCTCAAAATGGATACCTTTATTATATTGGTAAATTGTAGAAATGTAAAGGGCCTGACCGAAAAAAATCGATAAAAAGAGGCATCTTTTTTGTTGGCTCTGACGAAAGAAGCGCCGTCGCTTTTTCGAGCAAAGAAAAACAGGCGGGGAACCCAAATCCCCCGCCTGTTTTTTTGCGGGCCGCAGCTATTGTCCATCCGGCCCCTGGACCGGCGGCTTTTTCGCAAGCCTTGCCATGCAAAAGCCGGCGGCGGCCAAAAACCCCACGCCGCCGATGAGTCCCATCGGGACCGGGCCTAAGAAGGGGTTATAGCTTTCCGGATGCATCAGGTAAACCGGCGCCGCCGCCAGCGCGTTTAAAGCGCCGTGGCCTAAGGCGGCGGGCAGAACGCTTTGGGTGCGGATGGTCAGATCGCTCAAAAACGCGCCTACAACGATACAAAAGATCACCATGGCCCCAATGCCGCCCCAGGGCGCGGTGGGATAGTCCACCCCGTAATTGTGGCCCATGGCGACCATGGGCGCGTGCCACAGCCCCCAGATCACGCCGGAAACCACAATCGCCCGGTTGGGGGACATGCTTTTGCAAAGTTGGGGGAACAAATATCCCCGCCAGCCCAGCTCCTCGCCTAAGGCAAAGGGCAGATTGATAAGGCCGCCGAACAGCGCGCCGACTAGAATCTGGCCTGCCAGCAGCAGCCCTGCCGGAACGTCCGCGGCGCCCTGGGCCGCCAGCGACTGGGATAGGGCGGTCAGCCCAGGGTCGAACTGCCGGGGGAACAGCAGAAAATACACGGCCGCGCCGAGGGCTATGAGCACCGAGGGGCCCAGCAGTCCCGCCAGGTAAAACCGCCAGTGCCCTTTAAAATGGGGCTTTAGGTACAGCTGGGAAAAGCCCTCCCGGGTGATCAGCCGGGTTACGATGCTGCAAAGGGCCGGCAGGAGCATGCACAGGGAAAAGACCGACATGCAAAGAACGCTGCCGTAAGGGGTTTTGGTGAGCATCAGCCAAAAGACCAGCCCCCAGGTGAGGGCAAAGGTCAGGGCCACAAACACGACGACGCGCTTTTTCAATTTTCTTCCTCCTTTTCATTGGGCTGCCGGGACAGCCTTTGATACCAGACATAGGATAAAACGGTCGGGACCAGCACCGTCAGCACCGTCATGCCGCCCACAAGCCAGAAGGCAAAAGCCGGCGGCAGCCAAAAGCAGGTCAGAAGAACGGCAAGCCCCGTTAAAAACAGCAAAGCGCCTGCCAGCCGGTGGGCCCGGTTCCACACGTCGGGGGAGGACAGGGTCCAGGGGTTTTTCAGTCCCATAAAGAAATTGCTTTTGATTTTGGGCATCATATTGCCAAGGAACACAAACAAAACCCCCACCAGCGCCTGAACGGCTGTTCCCACCGAAATCCGGCCGGGAAAAAAGCTTTCGGATAAAACCAGCAGATCGCAGGCCAGCAGAAAGGCCATGAGAAAAATACCGAAAAAGCTGTAATATTTTGAGAACCGACGGTAGTTATTCTTTTTAGGGTCGATTTTCGGCAGGGCGAAAAGCATCGCCGCCAGCAGCGGGGAAAGAGCCGCCATCCCCAAAAGGCCCCCCTTGCCCTGATAGGAGACGGTGCCGTTTACATCCCAGTGCATGGGGATTCTCTCCGGCAGAAAGGGGAAGGCCGCCAGGCACAAAACCACCGGCAGCACCGCCAGAATCCAGGTGGCAGCGATGATACCGCGCTTATTTTTCATTGGAATTTCCTCCTTGAAAGGCCGTTACCCACCGGACGATTTCGTCGATCACCGACAGGTTCAGCTCATAATAAATATATTTGCCCCGCTTTTCGTCGCTGACCAGCTCCGCCTCCTTTAAAACCGCCAGATGGTGGGAGACGGTGGCGCCGGTCATGTGAAAATGGGCGGCGATCTCCCCGGCCGGCGCGGCGCCATCCTTTAAAAGCTCCAGAATTTCCCGGCGGGTGCTGTCGGAAAGGGCTTTGAAGGTTTTTTGAATTCCCATGATTCCCTCCTCGCTTGTCATTAATATTTAGACGATCATCTAAATATTAGCATAAACGACGGCGGACCAAAAGTCAAGAGGGAAAAAGAACCTTTTGGCGGCCCTGTCCCCTGCGCGGAGGTGCTGTGCCAAAAAGCATCTCTGCCGCCGGGCAGAAGGGCCTGTCCGCCCCCGGGTCTAAAGGGGCGTGGAAAAGCATAGCATTTTTTAAGAGGAACGCCCGGCCGGTCCCGCCGGGCAAAGGGGCCGCAGGCGGATTCAGCCCGGGGAGAGGGGCGGCGGGCTAAATCCGGACGGACTTTTAGCAAAGGAAGTGTTTCTTTGTCAGCAAAACAAAAGCAGAGCTTTTTACACGGCGCGCTGATTTTAATGATTGCCACGATGATCGTCAAAATCATCGGATATTTCTTTAAGGTGCCCCTGAAAGGGATTATCGGGGTCAGCGGCTTTGGGTATTTTAACGCGGCCTACGGCCTTTTCAACACCCTGTATGCCCTGTCGGTGGCGGGAATGCCGGTGGCCGTGGCGCGGATGGTGGCCCAGAATATGCAAAAGGGCCGCTACCGAGACGTGCGGAAAATTAAGCGGCTGAGCACCGGGGCGTTTTTGTTAAGCGGCCTTTTGGGAACGGCGCTGATGCTTTTGGGCGCGGGACCGTATGTGCGCATGGCCCAAAATCCCAACGCCTTTTTGGCGGTGTTCATCATGGCCCCGGCGATCTTTTTCGTCTGCGTCAGCTCCTCCTACCGGGGCTATTACGAGGGACTTCGCAACATGTATCCCACCGCCCTTTCCCAGGTGGCCGAGGCGCTGGTCAAGCTGGCGCTGGGCCTTTTGTTCGCCTCGGCGGCGGTGCGCATGGGGCTGGAGGAATACGAGACCGCCGGCACCGTGTTCGGCACAGCGGTATCCACGCCGGAGCAGGCCCAGCTGGCGGCGCTGCCCTATGGGGCCGCCGGCGCGATTTTGGGTATTGTGTTAAGCACCGCGGCGGGCTCTCTGTTCTTGTGGGCCTACACCCGCCGAAGGGGGGACGGCATCACCCCGCAGATGCTGGACCAGGCGGCGCCCGCCCAGAAAAGCGGACAGCTTTTAAAGGAGCTTTGGGCCATCGCCATTCCCATCTGCCTGGGGGCGCTGGCGTTAAATATCACCACCCTCATCGACGTCAGCTCCCTGACCAACCGGCTGTCGGCCGCCATGGAAAACGGGGAGGCGGTCCTGCTTTCCATGTATCAGGGGGTACTGCCGGCCAGCACCCCTAAGGAGGAGATCCCCAATTACCTGTTCGGCGCCTACAATATGTCGGTCACCCTGTTTCACCTGATTCCGGCCCTGACCACCACCTTCGGCGTCAGCGCGCTGCCTGCGGTGACCACCGCCTGGGCCGCCGGCAACCGGACCCTTCTGCGCCGCAACATCGAATCGGTCTGGCGGGTGACCTCGCTGATCGCCTTTCCCGCCGGCTTTGGGGTGTGCGCGCTGGCCGAGCCGATTTTAACGCTGGTCTACAAGGCGGACCCAGCCTCGATCCCCATCGCCGCGCCGATTCTGCGGGTGCTGGGCATTGCCGCGATTTTTGTGGCCCTATCCTCCCCCACTAACAGTATGCTGCAGGCGGTGGGCAAGGTGAACGTCCCGGTTCAGCTAATGCTTTTGGGCGGATTTTTAAAGCTGGCGGTGAATTTTGTGCTGGTGCCGGTCCCGTCGGTCAATATCCAGGGCGCACCCTACGGCACCCTTTTGTGCTACGGGCTGATCGTCTGCATTTCCATTCCGGTTTTGTGCCGCAGCGCGGGGATTTCCATCCGCCCCGGCGAGGTTTTTCTCAAGCCCCTGTTCGCCGGGGCGCTGTGCGGCGCCGCCGCCTGGACCGGGTACGGATTTTTTTCCCGGCTGGCGGGCAACACGGTTTCCACGGTTCTTTCCATCCTGCTGGCGGGGATTGTGTATATCGCCGCGCTGTTTTTGGTGCGGGGGGTGGCAAAATATGATGTTTTGATGCTGCCAAAAGGAGAAAAAATCGCAAAACTACTTGAAAAATACCGGCTTATAGGGTAAGATAAATAGGCTTACTCTGTTTAAAAGTACAGGAGGGTGGAAAATGGGGCTGGACTTTTCGTTTAAGGAAAAATACGGCTTTGACGATCTGGTCCGGATCATGCGGCTATTGCGCGGGCCCGGCGGCTGCCCCTGGGACGCCGAGCAAACCCATCAGTCCATCCGCAAAAACCTGATTGAGGAAACCTACGAGGCGGTGGAGGCCATCGACGCCCAGGACCCGGCGCTTTTGCTCGAAGAGCTGGGCGACGTGCTTTTGCAGGTGGTCTATCACGCGGTCATGGAGGAGGAGCAGGGCTCCTTTTGTATCGACGACGTGTGCGATGGAGTCTGCCAAAAGCTGCTGCGCCGCCATCCCCACATTTTTGGCGGGGCTAAGGCCGATACGGCCCAAGAGGTCCTGGACAACTGGGAAGCGGTAAAGCGGCAGGAAAAGGGGCAGAAAACCGCGGCCGAAGCGCTTAAAAGCGTTCCAAAGGTTCTGCCGGCCTTAATGCGGGCGGAAAAAATCCAGCAGCGGGCTGCCCGGGCGGGGATGGATTACGACAGTCTTGCCGGCGCGCTGGCGGATTTAAAGCGGGAAATCGCCGAGCTGGAACAGGCGCTGGCGGAGGAATCGCCGCAAGCGCAGCAGCTGGAGCTGGGCGACGTTTTGTTCAGCGCCGTCAATGTCTCCCGCTTTTTACACGCGGACCCGGAGGAGGCGCTGGGCCTTTCCTGCGAAAAGTTTGTCCGCCGGTTCGAGGGGGTCGAGCAGCTGGCCCTGCAGCGGGGGATCGAGCTGCGGTCCGCCGGCATACAAAGGCTGGACGAGCTGTGGCGCCAGGTCAAAGAGGATTGTTAAGCAGGTATATTTTGCATATCTGGTACAATAAATAATAAAGTTTTACAAAAAAAAACGGAGGAAAAAACAATGACGAAAACTGAATTGATTAACATGGTTTCCGAGAAAACCGGATTTTCCAAAAAAGACAGCGACAAAGCGGTTATGGCGGTAATAGATGCGATTTCCGAGGCACTGGCAAAGGGCGATAAGGTCCAGCTGGTGGGCTTTGGCACCTTTGAGGTCAAGGAGCGGGGCGAAAGAAAGGGAATCAATCCCAGAACCAAAGAGGAAATCACCATCGCGGCGTCTAAGCTGCCCTCCTTCAAAGCGGGCAAAGCGCTGAAGGACGCGGTCTGCAAATAACTGCAACGAATGGGAATGCTGCGTAAACACGGGGATTTTCTGTGTTTACGCATTTTTGTTAAAGGAGTTTTTATGCGGCTGGATAAATATTTAAAGGTCACCCGCTTAATTAAGCGAAGAACCGTTGCCAACGAGGCCTGCGACGCCGGCCGGATCCTGGTCAACGGCAAGGCGGCCCGCGCCTCCTACGAGGTGAAGGAGCAGGACCTAATCGAGATCAGCATGGGCCAGCGTCCGGTCAAGGTGCGGGTGCTGAAGGTCAGCGAATACGCCACCAAGGAGGACGCTTCCACCCATTACACGGTGGTGGAGGACTAAAGGCGGTCATTCGGGCGCCGGGGCGAAGGGCTCCGGCGCCTTTTGCGTACCCTTTTTTTGGCGCGGCAGAAAAAATTTCCCTTGCCGTGCAGAAAAATCCTCTTTTTTGGACACTGGTAAAATAGAAGAAAAAAAGGGGGAGATCATCTTGAAAAAAATTTTCGCGCTGCTTTTATCCCTGCTCCTTTTGGCCGGCTGCGGCCGAACACAGGGAAGCCGCCCCAACACGCCCCAGCAGCCGGATGCTTCCTCGGCGCCGGGCGAGACCATCGACTGCCGGATTTCGTGCCGGATGGAGGATTCTTTGCTTTTGCTTCCCCAGGAGGGCGGGGAGCTGATCACGCTTTCCCCCCGGAACCTGGTGCTGGAGGACCAGCAGGGGCAGGCCATGCAGCCGGATGCGCTTCGGCCGGGGATGTGCGTCCAGATCGACTTTGACGGATCGGTGCTGGAAACCTATCCCTGCCAGCTCAGCGGCGCCACAGCCCTGCGGGTGACCGGCGAATTTCAGAATCTGGTGCCCTTTTATCTGGACCGGCTGGACGAGCTGTACCAGGAGGACGAGGCGCTCAACAGCGACATTGAAAAAGTCGCGCTGGATCTGTCGGAGTTGGGAAATATAAGCGAAGAGGAAAAGGAGGCGCTTCGCTATCTGGTCGAGTGCCGCTGGGGAAAAGAAGCCTTTTTCTCCAGCTATCAGGAGCTTTGCGATCAGGGGGAAATTGACCGGGACCGTCCCTACTACGAAAAGGGGATCATCCTGAGTCTAGCCTGCAAGGAGGAAACCCAGGATGGCTTTGCCGTTTCCGGCGAAAAGTGGCGAAGCGGTCTGGGGGCCATCGGTTACCACGACGCGAAGGTCCAATGGAAAGATGGGGAATGGACCTTTGAGAAGGGGGCCTGGTTTATTTCTTAAGCCTGCCGGTGGTACGCCCCGTCCCGCACCGCCCCGGACAGAAAACCCATCCCGATAACAGAAAGCGCCGCCGCAGGGCTTGTCTTTGCGGCGGCCTTTTTGCGTGCAGATTTTTCTCAAAGGGGACGACCAGTTCCGACAAAGCCCGGCCTTGTCCCAGGCCTATAATTCTACATAGGGCAAGGAGGCGATGGGATGGAGCGGGAAATCTATGTGGACATTCTGGTGTTTTTAAACACCACCGTCAACTTTTTCCTTTTGCAGATCACCGCCTGCCTTGCCGGCCGCCGAAAAAGGACCGGAAGGCTTTTGGCGGCGGCCTTTTTCGGCGGGGCTTACGCGCTGATTCTGCTGCTGCCGCAGTTAAGCGGGCCGGTGCTGACCCTGACCCGCGCCGCCGCAGCAGCAGCAATGACGGCCATCGCCTTTCCGTTTCGATCGCTCAGAGCCTTTTTGTTCCAGTGGGGGCTTTTGTACCTGGCGGGCTTTCTGTTCGCCGGACTGATGGTGGCCGTCTGGATCGTGTTTTCGCCGCCCTCGATGCTCTACGGGAATGGGGTGGTCTACTTCCACATTCCGGCGCTGGCGCTGGTGCTGGGGGTGCTGGCGGTGTATGGCCTGGTCTGGCTGTTTACCCGGCGCCGCCGGGCCGGATGGGAGGAGGGCGCGCTGGAAAGGGTGCAGATCGGGCTTAGCGGCGGGCAGACAGAGCTTTGGGGCACGGTGGATACGGGAAACCGCCTGTACGACCCCTTCAGCGGGCTGCCGGTGGTGGTTTGCCGGTATCGGTCGGTAAAGGATCTTTTGCCGCCGCCGCTTTTAGACTATTTCGAGCATCCCGCGCCGGACCGCATGGAAAAGGCCGCCGCCGGAGGCGTCCGGTTTATCCCCTACGAGGCCCTGGGGAAAAAGGGACTGCTGCCGGTCCTGCGCCCGGATTTTCTGCGGATCCAAAAAAACGGCGGATACCATGAGGTGGAGCAGGTGGCGGCAGCCATTGCCGATCAGGATTTTTTGGATCCGGGGTGCGGGATTTTATTGCATCCCGGCCTGCAGCGGCTGGAGGGTCCGCGAAAAAGTTTACAGAAAAAAGGGGATTGGTATGGGAAAGAGCGTGAAAGAGAAGGTACTGGCGCTTTTAGCGCGGCTCTGGAGCAAAAAGGGCGCGGTTTTTTACATAAACGGGCCGGAAAACCTGCCCGCGCCGCTGACCAGAGAGGAGGAGGCCCGGGTCTTCCGGCAGCTGCCGGGGGATCCTCAGGCCAGGGAGACGCTGATCGTCCATAACCTGCGGCTGGTCGTGTATATCGCCCGCAAATTCGAGTCCACCGGCATTGGGGTGGAGGATCTGATCTCCATCGGCACCATCGGCCTTATAAAGGCGGTGAATACCTTCTGCCCGGACCGAAACATCAAGCTGGCCACCTACGCCTCCCGCTGCATCGAAAACGAGATTTTAATGTATCTGCGCAAAACCCAGCCGCAGAAAAACGAAATCTCCATCGACGAGCCGCTGAACATCGACTGGGACGGCAACGAGCTTTTGCTTTCGGATATTCTGGGGACCGAATCGGACGCGGTAAACCGCAATATCGAAAGCCAGGCGGAGCGCAATCTGCTGCTGGAAACGGTGGCCCGTTTAGGCGAGCGGGAACGGACCATCATGGAGCTGCGCTTTGGCCTGGGCGGGAAAACTGAGCACACCCAAAAAGAGGTGGCAGATATTATCGGCATTTCCCAGTCGTATATTTCCCGGCTGGAAAAGCGGATTATGAAATGGCTCAAGGCCGAGCTGGAAAAAACAACGGTGTAAAAAAGAACCCTCCGCATCACCCTTTTTTAAAAGCAAAAGGATGATGCAGGGGGTTCTTGTGCGAGGTCAAGGGGCCCTTGTGCCTTAAAGCTGCCGGAGGACGGTAAGAAAGGCCTTTGCGATCTCCGCCAGCCGTTCGTCCGGCAGGGCTTCTAGGAGCATAGGACCCGGTAAAAGTCCTCTGCCGTTGCGGCGCCCAGCAGGGCGGGAACCGATTCCGGCCGGCTTAAAAACGCCGCCAGGGCGGACAGCACCTGCATGTGGCTGTCCCCGTCGGCCCCGCAGAAGCCCAAAATCAGCCGGACCGGACCGTTAGGCCCGCCAAAATCCAGCGGACGCGCCAGCCGAACCGCGGCCACGGC
>CAJTZM010000027.1 GCA_910583935.1 uncultured Oscillospiraceae bacterium | reverse complement strand
ATCACATACAGCCTGTCCCGGTCGCCCAGATCCCAGCAGTCATTGGCGATTCTTTCGATCTGCCGTGCGGCAGACTCCGACTGGATCTGCAGAGCCAGCGCGACCTTGGGATAGATATCCTTTGTGACCAGGATGCTTTCGATGGGCGCGTTGACGGAAAAGGACTGGCGGATGATGCATTCCGCCGCGTACACAAAGGGGCGGATATCCCTTCGGCAGGGGCCTAAAACCGAGCGGAGCAGCAATTCTGTTTTTGTCATGGAAAAACCACCTTTTTGTTAAGATGATTCCATGATATTCCAAAACAGAAGAAACTCGACCACTTACGACATAAGTCGACAAAGCGGTCTTTATGTTCCAGAAAATGTGACTTGAGAATTTATTGCTACAGCCTAAAAAGTCCGGCGGCAATCCCCATTGGGATTTTAGCCGGATGCGTACAGGACAATCGGCTTGCAGAATACCATAGCAGCAAGGAGGGATCAACATGAAAAGAACCGCAGACAGCACAGAGCCCATCCGGAAAGTCCGGGTTTGGAAATCGAAGATCGGTAAGGTCCCCGGCGGGATTACCAGGGGGTATCTGCCCGAGCTTACACCAGAAGAGCGGGAGAAAAGAATGATGGAAATTGCCCGGGCGGGAATGCCGTTGATCCTGATGGCAGAAGCACGAGCAAAAGCGAAAAAGGCGGAAGCTGAAAAATTGGAGGAAGGAACATGACAGAACACTGCAAATGCTGCAGATATCATAAATACATTGCCGATGTGGCCTGTTCGGCCTGTCATTACTGCATCGAGACCGGCAGGCTGCGGGACTGCGATCCGGAGGACTGCACCCATTGGCAGCCAAAAACAAAAGGCAAGAGAAAAAGAGTTGATATCCATCTGCCCAAGAGGCAGTAGGGAAAAGTATGAAAAAAGGAGGGAGGCCGGTTGCATCAAACAGAGCATCTGGAGCGAGAATAACCTGCTCAAAATGCCAAAAGCTAACCCCAGGGGGGAAAGCCAATGGTGGAGATGTGCGGAAGCTGCCGACACAGCGGGAAGATTGTGGGATATATGCAGTACCGGAGATTTGGCCAAAATCTGCCGCTTTTATACTGTGAGAAGCTGAAAAGACCGGTGCCGGGGGATTATCTTTGCCTGCGATATGAATCACCATCCGGAAAAAGGCTGCGCGGCGTGGAATAAAGAGGTTTTGGATTGAACAGCAAAGAGAAAAAAGTGTTTCTGGGAAGATATAGGCGGCTGGCAGAAGAAAGGGATAAAGGGAATCAAAAAGGCCTATCCGGAAATACAATCCGGACAGGCCTTTCTTTTTTTCACAATATTTTCCTGTACGGAAGTTGAAAAAGCGAGACCACCTGCAAAGGTTCGAACAACTGCGGCAAATATCCCTAAAATAGAAACATATTTTTTCTTCTGCCTTCTATGCTAGATATCATAGATGTTCTAATGAATTAGGGCTTATGGAGATGATCGCCGCGAACGTTCGGCAGCTGACCCGCGACATGACGGTTAACGATGTGAAGCGGGACGGCGCTTTCTTCGCGGCAAAGGCTGCGGGGCCTTCGCCGGTCAATCCTGCTGCTTTTGTGCCTCTCTTTGCCGGACATAGGCGGCGAATTTTTTTACCTCGTCGTACATGGCGTCGGTAATCTCACCGCCGCCGCCAAACAGGGCGAGCTTGATCTCCTCGTCGCTTATCGGGCGCTCCCCCTCTGGGGCGGGCGCTTTTTCGTTTGGGCTGCCGTTTAAAAGATAATCCACCGAAACGCCAAAGTAATCCGCGATTTTGGTTGCCGTTTTGGTGGAAATCCCTGCTCTTCTTCCCTTCTTTAAATCGCCCATGCTCCCCCGGCTGATGCCCAGGTCGCTGCACAGTCTGCCGGGCTTAATCCCCTTTTGCGCACATAAATAAGCAATTCGGTCATACAATGCGCCCATATTCCGCTCTCCTTTTTGTGCATCTAAACAAAAGTGCTCAAATGCGTATAAAATACTTGATTTGTACGCTGAAAAGTACTATAATATCCCTATGGTAAGTGCTTGAATGAGTACAATTTCGGATAGCGCTTTCATGATAGTACACCGTTGGGCGCTTGTCAAGAGCAAAGCTGCGAAAGGAGGCGGTTTTGGTGGATTCGTGCAAATTTACCCCGTTTGGTTTGTGGGTAAAAACGGAGCTGCTGCGCCGTGGAAAAAGCCAGAGGTGGCTGGAGGAGGAAATCTGCGGCCGGTATCAGCTTTACGCGGACAGCGGGTATCTGTACAAGGTTTTTACCGGCCAGCGCCGCGCGCCGAGGGTTGTTCGGGCCATTTGGGAGATTTTGGCGCTCCAGCAGCGAAGCGGCGCATAAGACGTTGGGCGAAAGGGATGCGCACGGGCGGCTGGGTCCTCGGGGGAGAGGGCAGGGCGAACGGTCCGGCGCGCTAAGGCGGTGAGAAAATGGCAAAGGAATATGTAAAGCTTTGGCTGAGCTATGACGCGTATTTTGAGCCGCTCAGCACCGACGAGGTCGGGCGGCTGGCACTGGCGATGCTTGCGTACAAGGCGCGGGGAACACAGCCCTCGTTCAGCGGAAACGAGCGGTTTATCTGGCCGGCCATCCAGCGGGACATTGATTTGCAGACCGAGGCGCAGGAGCACACCTCATCCGAAAGAAGCGCCGCGGGAAGGCTGGGCGGCCGTCCGAGAAAGGCGGCACAGGAAAAGCTATTGCTTTTGGACGAAAGCAAAAAAAGCCATGGTCAAGGGCAGGGACAGAGTCAGGGCCAAGGGCAGGGACAGAGTCAGGGCCAAGGGCAGGGGCAGAGCCAAGGGAAAAAAGTCTCTGACGAGATCTCCCAAAAAAGCGCGCGCCAGGACGGGGCATTTGTTCCGCCGACGGCTGAGCAGGCGGCCGCCTACTGCCGGGAGCGGGAAAACGGGATTGACGCCGCCTACTTTGTGGACTACTACACGGCCAACGGCTGGACCCAGGGCAAGGGCCGGCCGCTTAAGGACTGGAAAGCGGCGGTGCGGGCCTGGGAGCGAAACGGAGTTCGGCGGCCGCCTCAGCGGCAGGAGGAGGTGAAGGAGGACTACTCCTTTGACCTGGAGGCCTTTGAGCGGGCGCACAAATGGCGGGTGCCGGAGCTGCCGGAGGAATAGGGCGCGCCCTGCCGGACGGGAGAGGCTGGGAGCTGTAGGAATCTTCCAATTGGACAATTCTGGGGAATTTTGACAATTAGACAAAACTTCCGAAAGTTACCAATTAGACAAAACTTCCGAAAATTACCAATTAGACAAAACTGCAAAAAAATTCCAGAGGTGTGCTGGGCAGGCGCGGTCCGGCTTCGCGCGGACGGCGCCCCGTTTGCCGGGGCCCAGGTCAAGCCGGTGTTCACGCTGCCCGACGGGTTGACATTCGCGGCGGGGGATTTTGTCCATGGCGCTGTCACACTGGACGCGGAAATATATGAAGTATGAAGGAGGGAATTTAGATGATAGAGGTCTTTGCAAGAACCGACGAGAGGGGCCGGGTACTGGAAATTGCCAGCAGTATCTTTTTGACCGATTCTGCCGGGTGGGAACAGATTGGCGAGGGGGAGGGGGACCGGTACGCCCACGCCCAGGGCAACTTCCTGGAAAAGCCCCTGACCGGCGAGGACGGGACCCACAGCTACCTGCTGGAGGACGGAGAAATCCGGGAAGCTACCGAGGAGGAAAGGGCGGAAGAACGGGCGTCCTTCCCCGGCCAGCCGCCCAGCCGGGAGGAGAAGCTGGAGGAGAAGCTGGCGGCATTGCAGTCGCAGCTAGACGCGCTGTTGGGGGTGAGGGAATGACGGACAGATTAAAAAAGGCAAGGCAGATGAGAAGGTTATGGGAAATGCAGTCGGCGAGCCTGCCGGACGAGCAGGCGGCGCAGATCCCGGCGGCGTTTCCGGGGTGGGACGCGGCGGGGAACTATCAGGCGGGGGACCGGGCGGAATATGGCGGTCTTTTGTACAAATGCCTCCAATCGCACACAGCGCAGGGGGACTGGACGCCGGAGATGGCGCCGTCGTTATGGGTACGGATAGACGATCCGGGGGAGGAATGGCCGGTGTGGCGGCAGCCCTCCGGCAGCGCCGAAGCGTATCCCAAGGGGGCGAAGGTCCGCTATGAGGGACGGCGCTGGGAAAGCGAGGCCGACCAGAACGTATGGGTGCCCGGCGAATACGGCTGGATTGAGGTGGTGTGAGATGCTTTTGACTGCTGACATGGTGATTCGGGCCGCGTCGTTACTCTCCGCCTTCGGGGTGCTGGCGGGGGGCATAGGGGCTGTCTGCAAGCTGGTGGAGCGCGACCGGCGGCAAAGCGAGAAAATCCGCGCCATCCAGTCGGAACAGACGCTTATTTGCTACGCGCTGCTGGCCTGCTTAAAGGGACTAAAGGAGCAAGGCTGCAACGGGCCGGTTACTGAGGCCATCCACAGGGTAGAGAAGCATTTAAATCAAAAGGCCCACGAGGACCTATAAAAAGGAGGATGCGGATGAATTGGATCAACTGGAGGGTACGGATCAAAAACAAGGCGTTCTGGACAAGTTTTATCCCGGCGGCGCTTTTGCTGGTGCAGGCGGTGGCGGCGGCGTTTGGATACGCGCTGGATTTGGGGGATTGGGGCGGCAGGCTTTTGGCGGCGGTCAACGCCCTGTTCGCGGTGCTGGCGGTTTTGGGAGTAGCCAACGACCCCACCACCGAAGGCCTTAAGGACAGCCAGCGGGCCCTGGGCTATCGGGAGCCGTACAAAGGCGAGGAGGAGCGGCTTTGGCGGTAAAGGGAATTGACGTAAGCTATGCCCAGGGCAAAATCGACTGGGCAAAGGTAAAAGCATCCGGCATAGCGTTTGCCATGATCCGGGCCTGCTACGGCTGGGATAACGACAGCCAGATCGACCGGTATTTTCGCGCCAACGTGCAGGGGTGCGAAGAGGCGGGGCTGCCCTATGGTCTGTACCATTACAGCTACGCCAGAACCCCGGAGGATGCGCAAAAGGAAGCGAGGTTTTTTCTGCGGGTTATTGACGGCTGCCGGCCGGCCTATCCGGTGGTGCTGGATTTGGAGGACCAAAGCCAGCAGAGGCTGGGGAAATCCATTCTGACCGGCATAGCGCAGACATTTTTGTCCGCGGTGGAAGAAGCGGGGTATTACGCCATGCTGTACGCCAACAAATACTGGCTGACCGGTCTTTTAGACCGGTCCCGGCTGGCAGGGTATGACGTGTGGCTGGCCCAATGGTCCGCAGCGGCGAGCTACGACGGCGGCTATGGAATGTGGCAGTACAGCGCTTCGGGCAGCGTGCCGGGGATTGACGGGCCGGTAGATTTGGACTATGCTTATCGGGATTATCCGCATCTTGTGCAAAGCGCGGGGCTCAATGGGTGGAAGAAGAATCCGGACACCGGGAGCGATTATCAGTCTATGTACCAAGCCCAAAAAGCCCTGTACGAAACAGAAGTGAAAAAGGTCCAGGCCCTCAGAGACGGGCTTCAGGGCATCATCCAATCGGCACAGGGCCTCGTTAAGTGATAAAAGGAATCAAAAAGGCCCGCGGGACCATTCCCGCGGGCCTTTTTCGGTCCCCCAACAAAGCGTCGGGATCCGGACAGGGCGCTCTCTCTGTCAGCGCAGGACCTCGGCGGAGGCCTCTTGCTCAAACTGCTTGGTATACAAAGAATAATACGGGCCCCGTTTTTCCAGCAGCGCCTGATGGGTACCGCTTTCGATGATTTTCCCATCCTGCACCACCAAAATCATGTCCGCATGGCGGATGGTGGACAGGCGGTGGGCGATCAAAAAGGAGGTACGCCCCTTGAGCAGGTGGGCGATGGCGTTCTGGATCAGCTGCTCGGTTTGGGTATCAATAGAGGAGGTGGCTTCGTCCAGCACAAAGATGGCCGGGTCTGCCAGCACCGCCCGGGCAAAGGAGATCAGCTGCTTTTCGCCGGTGGACAGGCGGTCGCCGCCCTCGCCTACGTCGGAATCATACCCCATTTCCAGCTTTTGGACCACCGTATCGGCACACACGGCTTTGGCCGCCGCCTCGATCTCGGCGTCGGTGGCGTTTAAGCGCCCGTAGCGGATGTTCTCCCGGATGCTGCCGGAGAACAGGTGGGGGTTTTGCAGCACATAGCCGATATTGCTGTGCAGCCACAGCTGGGAGCGCTCCCGGTAGTCCCGCCCGTCGATGAGAATCGCCCCTTCGGTGGGCTCAAAGAACCGGCAGGCCAGGTTGACCAGGGTGGATTTGCCCGCGCCGGTTTCGCCCACAATGGCCACGGTGGAGCCGGCCGGGACCTTTAGGTTAAAATGCTCCAGGATGTTTTCGCTGCCGTCGGGATAACGGAAGGTCACGTCCCGAAACTCGATATCCCCTTTGATCGGCTCCCAATTCTCGGTTTTGCCCACAAAATTGTCGCCGTATTTTTCCGCTACCTGCGGCGTATCCTGGATGGCGGGGACCTCCTCCAGCAAGCCGGTGACCCGCTCGATATTGGCCTGGGCGGAGATGATATCCGCCAGGATGCGGGCAATTTGCTGAATCGGCTCGAAAATGCCCACCGCGTAGGAGGTAAACGCCGACAGGGTGCCGATTTCCATCAGCCCCTGCATGGACAGATAGCCCCCTCGGGTCAGCACCAGGGCGGTGGCCATTGAGCTTAAAAACATGATCGACGGAATATACACGGCGCTGAGCAGCTGGGTTTGGATGGAGGATTTCTGCATATCGCCGGTTAAAGCCTTAAAATCCTCCATATTATGCTGCTCAATGACCAGCGTTTTAGAGGTTCGGGCACCGGAAATCCCCTCGTTAAAGGCGCCGGTGATCTGGGAATTGATCCGGCGGGTTTTCCGGTTCCAATGCAGGATCTTGTTTTGAAAATACACGGTCAAAAGCGCGATGGCCGGCACAATCAGCATGACCAGCAGCGCCAGCCGCCAGTTTAAAAGCAGCATGGCGGCAAATACGCCTAAGACGTAGACCGCGCTCCACATTACGTCCATCAGCCCCCAGGCCAGCATTCCGGAGATGCGGCTGATATCGCTCATGACCCGGGCGATTAAATAGCCCACCGGGGTGACGTTATAAAACGAAAAGGAGAGGGTCTGCAGATGGGTAAAGGTCTTGCGCTTCATATCCCGGTTGGTTTTCATCTCAATGTACATGGACTGGCGGGTACAGATGATGACAACCACCGTTTGAAACACGATGGCCAGGGTATAGACGAGGGTGAACCAGCCGATCCCCCGGACCGTTCCGCCGCCGATATAATGGTCGATGGTATAGCGCTGAAACAGCGGCATAGAAATATCCACCAGCGCCATGATGATATTAAACAGAATGACGACCCAAAGGTTTACGCGGTACGGGCGAAGAAAGGGAAAAATCTTTTTCCAGACCTTCAGGTCAAAGGGCCGGTTATATTCCTGCTCCTGCATAACGGCCATGGCTTACACCTCCTGCGCCAGCGCCGCCCGGTCCTTTTGGGCGGTCTGGATTTCGTAGATATCCCGGTAGATGCCGGGCTGGGAAACAAGCGCCTGATGGGTGCCCAGCTGGGCGATTTGGCCGCCGGAAAGGACCAGGATACAGTCGGCCTTCATCAGGGTTGTGATGCGGTGCGAGATTAAAATAACGGTGGAGCCGCCCAGATTCTGGTCCAGGGCTTGGCGGATTTTGGCGTCGGTCTGGGAATCCACCGCGGACAGGGAGTCGTCGAAAATCATAATCGGGGCCTTTTGCATGAGCATGCGGGCGATGGCCACCCGCTGCTTCTGCCCGCCGGACAGGGTGACCCCCCGCTCGCCTACTACGGTATCGTACCCGCCGGCAAAGCCCATTATGGCCTCGTCCACGCTGGCAATGCGGCAGGCGCGGCGGATCTCCTCCAGGTCCGCCTTGGGGCGGGCGGCGCTGATATTCTCCCGAATGGTGCGGGAGAACAAAAACGGCTCCTGCAGCACCATGCCGATATTTTCCCGCAGGTAGCTTAGGCGGATGTCGCGGATATCGGTTTCTCCCACCGAGATGCAGCCGCAGCCCGCCGGCAGATCGTACAGCCGGTCCAAAAGGTGCATCAGGGTGGATTTGCCCGAGCCGGTGCCGCCTAAAATGGCGAAGGTGGTCCCGGCGGGAATGGTAAAGCTCACATCCTGCAAAATCGGCGCGGCGCCCTCGTAGGCAAAGCTTACATGGTCGAACACAATGTCGCCGCGCAGGTCCGGAGTCAGCCCGGCAGGATCGTCCTGCTCCTCCTCTTCCTCCAGGATATAGTTGATGCGGTCGATGGACACGCCGGCCTTGCTCATTTCCGACAGGACCCGGCCCAGGCTTCGAATCGGCCAGACCAGGGTGGCGTTATAGGAGATAAACGCCATAAAGGTGCCGACAGAAAGATTTCCGCTTACGGTTTCCAGGGTGCCCAATACCAGGATGGTCATGATCTGAAGGCCGGTAAACAGGTCGCCGAAGCCCCAGTACATGCCCATGACGTAGCTTAGATTGATCCACATATCGGCCCATTTGTTATTTTTTTGGTCGAACCGGTCGATTTCGTAGGCCTCGCGGCCAAAGGCGCGCACCACCCGAACGCCCGTAAGGTTTTCCTGCACGGCGGCGGACAGCTGGCCCTCGGCCTCGTCCGCACGGCGGAACCGTTCGGAAATTTTGCCGTAAAAAAGAAAGGAATAGGCGACGACGATGGGAACAAACGCCAGCGCCACCCAGGTGAGCTTGGCGTTCATGGAAAACATTAAGCACATGGCAAAGACGATTAAAAACACGATGCGGACAATCTCCAAAAGCTGGCCGGACACAAAGTTGCGCATGACCTCCACGTCGGAGGTGCAGCGCTGGATGATGTCACCGGTCTGGTTTTTCACATGCCAGTTATACGGCAGCCTTTGGATATGGGAGAAAAGCCGTTCCCGAATGCGCCGGGTAAAGCCCTCGGCGCCCTTGGCGGTAAAGGTGCGGCTGAAAAAGGTACACAGTCCGGCACACAGGGCAATGAGCAGAATTGCCGCCACCACCAGCCACAGGTGCGCGCGGATGTAGTCCCGGCCGCCGATTCTGTCCATCAGCCCCAAAAGCGCGCCGGGCAGCTCGAAGGGCTCTTGGCCGATCACCGAGTCCACCATGGCGCGGATGACCTGGGGCGTTAGGGAGTTAAACACCGTATACAGCATGGAAAAGGCGATTGCCAGGATAAAATATAAGTAGGAACCTTTGAGAAAACGAAGGATCATCCGTTTTCGGTCGGTCTTTTTGGGTTTCATAAAAAATCCCTCCTTTATAAAGTCAAAAGGGTGGCCGGACCGGGGGCCTGCCGTCGCATAAAGGCCGCCGCGTCCGCTTAAAATCGGTGGGGGAGCACCGAAAAAAGCCCACCTGCGCCGGGCTGCGGGGCAGATGGGCTGGCCGCCAAGCCATTACCCAGTATAAAGGATGGAGTGGCTCTAAGGTCAAGCGATTTTTGAAAAATTTGTAAGGCACACGCGGAAAAGCGGTCGTTTTATTTTGCGTGGATATTGATATATTCGGCCCGCAGCTTGGAATAGACGATCTTCTGGCTGCTGTAGAGGCCATAGTAGCCCGAGAGCATAAAGCTGACCCCGCAGGCGATGGTGAACAGCACCAGTCCTTGGGCACCGAACAGCTCGATGCTCAAAAGCATAGAGGCCACCGGGCTGTTGACCACGCCGCAGAACAGGGCGATGAGCCCCACGGCGGCGCCGAAGCCCGGGTCCAGGCCCAAAAGCGACCCAACGACGCAGCCGAAGGTGGAGCCGATAAAAAAGGTGGGCACGATTTCGCCGCCCTTAAAGCCGGCGCCGATGGTCACGGCGGTGAACAAAAGCTTTAAGGCAAAGGCCTCGGGCCGGGCGAAGCCGGCGATGGCCTGGCCGATGACCTCCATCCCGGCGCCGTTATAGGCGGTGGTGCCTGCCAAAAGGGTAAAGACGAGGATAGCGCAGCCGCCCAAAAAGGCCCGCAGAAAGCCGTTCGGGATCCATTTTTGCAGCAGGTGGCCGGTCTTGTGCATAGAAAGGCAGAAGAGGATGGACAGTGCGGCGCACAGGGCGGACAGGACGATGACCTGCAGGATGCTGGGCAGGGAGGTCCTTGGCACCTGCGCCAAGGAAAAGCGCACCGGCTCGGCGCCGAATAAAAGCGACACCCCATAGGCGGTGAGGGAGGCGATGATGCAGGGGACCAGCCCTGCGTAGTAGATCACCCCGATGCTGATGACCTCCATGGCGAAAAAGGTGGCGGTGAGCGGGGTGCCGAAAAGGGCGGCGAACACGGCGCTCATGCCGCACATTATGAGGATGTGCCGGTCCTTTTCGTCCAGGTGAAAAAGGCCGCCCAGCTGCGAGCCGATGGAGCCGCCCAGCTGCAATGCCGCGCCCTCCCGGCCGGCGGAGCCGCCGCACAGGTGGGTAATGACGGTGCTTAAAAAGATCAGCGGGGCCAGCGCCAGCGGGACCTTGCTTTCGCCGCGGATCGCGTCCAGAATCTGGTTGGTGCCAAAGCCCTCCGGGGTGCCCAGCAGATGGTACAGGCCCACGATGAGAAGGCCGCCCACCGGCAGCAGGTACAAAATCCAGCCGTGGGCCAGGCGTACGCCGGTGGCATATTCCACCGCCTTATGAAACAGGGTGCCCACCCCGCCGCCCGCCAGGCCGGTCAGGGCGGCCAGCAGTCCCCAGCGGACAAAGGCCAGAACATACCGGCCCGCGGCGCGAAGCCGATCCAATACTAATGCTTTTTGCATACGACACGCTTCCTTTCGTGGCTTTGGCGCAGCGGGAAAAATCCCAAAGGCCTTTACCGGTAAATAGTATAGCACCAATTCGGGGGAAAGGGCAATCCGGCGATTCCCCCAAAGCTTTTTGCCCAAAGGGTCCGGGGCTTATGGAAAAAAGAAACGGACCGCTGCTCACAGCGGTCCGAAGGGGCGGATTTACATATGCTCCACCGGCTCGATGCCCAAAAGCTCCAACAGCAGGCAGAGCACCCGGCGCACCAGGGCGATTAGGGAAAGCCAGCTTTGCTTTTTCTCGGGGTCCGGCTCATCGATGATCCGGTTATCGTGGTAAAACTTCGAAAAGGCGATGGCCAGCTGATAGGCGTGCTCGCACAGATAGTTAGGCGCCTTTTCCCCCAAAGCCTTTTGGAACACATCGCCGGTCATGAGGATTTTTAAAAGCAGCTCCCGCTCCGAATCGGTATACACCCGGGAGATGGGGGCGGCCGGATCTCGCGGTGCGCCGGCTTTTTTTAGGATGGAGTTGATGCGGGTGACGGTGTACAAAAGGTAGGTGCCGGTTTTTCCCTCAAAGGAGAAAAACTTGTTTAAATCGAACACATAGTCCTTGGCCCGCTGGTTGATCAGGTCGCCGAACTTGATGGCGGCGACCCCCACCCGCCGGGCCATTTCCTCGTAGTCGGCCTCGTCCACAAAGCTGGAGGCCTCCAGCTTTTCCTGGGCGCCTTTTGTAACGGTGGCGATCATATCCTCCAGCTTCATAATGCCGCCGTCGCGGGTTTTATAGGGCTTTCCGTCGGTCCCATTCATGGTGCCGAAGCCCAAAAAGGCAAGCTCGGTTTCGGCCGGGACCAGGCCCGCCTTTTTGGCGCAGCGAAACACCTGGGTAAAGTGCAGCTCCTGGCGGTTATCCACCACATACCAGATTTTGTCCGGGTGAAAATCCTCCTCCCGCTGGATGATGGTCGCCAGGTCGGTGGTGGCGTAGATGCTGGAATGGTCGGATTTGCGGACGATGACCGGCGGCATGGGCGCCTTATCCTGGGGCTCGGCCACCTCGACGACCATGGCGCCGTCGCTTTCGGTCAAAAGCTTTTTTTGGTCCAGAATATCCATCAGCCGCGGGATATTGCGGCCGGCGTCGCTTTCGCCGTACCACAGATCAAAGGTCACACCCAGCTTTTGGTAATTGCTTTTCATGTCCGCCACCGAGGCGCGCCGGATCTCCTGCCACAATGCCAGATAGCCGGGCCGGCCGTTCTGCAGCTCGTAGGTGGCCTGGTGGGCTCTTTGGGCGTAGTCCGGGTCGGTCTTGCTTTTTTTGCTGGCCAGCGGATACACCTCGTTGAGCTCGGCGGCGGTCAGCGGCTGGACCGCGTCGGCCTGGGGGTCAAAGTCCGGCGAGAAGCAGCGCCAATCGGGATGGCGCTGCTGCAGCTCGGTGATGACCAGGCCGATCTGCAGGCCCCAGTCCCCCAGGTGGATATCGCCGACCACCGTATGGCCGGCGGCCCGCAGAATCCGCTTGATGGATTCGCCGATGATGGCGGAGCGCAGATGCCCGATGTGCAGGGGCTTTGCGATATTGGGCCCGCCGTAGTCCAGGATAATGGCGGCGGGCGACGGCGCCTGGGGGATGCCCAGATGGGGGTCCTGGGTGATGGCGTTCGCCTGCTTTAGCAGATAGCCGTCGTCCAGGGTCAGGTTCAAAAAGCCGGGCTTGGCCACCTCGACCTTGGAAAAGGCGCTGTCGTTTTGCAGCACCTGGGCCACCTGGTCCGCCACGGCAAAGGGCGCCTTGTGGTACAGCTTAGCGGCGGCAAAGGCGCCGTTGCACTGGAACTGGCACAGGTCCAGCCGGTCGGAGGCGGTGACGGCGCCCAGCCCGGGGTCGTATCCGGCGGCGGCAAAGGCCTGGGAGACGAGCTCGCTGAGCGTTTGGGTAATTGCTTTCATAGCCTTACTGTCCTTCCTTTTTTCCTAGTATCGGATAGCGCGGGGGCGGGCTTTGCGGGTCCTTTTGCCTTTGATGCTTTTCCTTGACAAACTGGGCGAAATCCAGGACCTCCTGGAGCATGTCCTCCATATTCTGGCCGCTTTCCTCAAACAAAGCGAACTTCAGCTCGTCCCGGCTCACGGGAGCGGGGGAGGACGGATCCTCGATAAATAGGTCATTGGCCGTAATGGACAACGCGTCGCAAAGCCGGCGGATGGTCAGGGTATCCGGTTCGTTCTGCCCGGTTTCCCAGTTGCTGACAGAGTTATGCCGCGCGCCGATTCGCGCCGCCAGCTGGCGCTGGGTCAGGCCCAGCTGCTTTCGTGCTTTTCTCAGATTGTCGCCGAAAACTGACATGAAAATCACCTCAACAAAAGAATAACAGAAAAAGAAAAGATTGTAAAGATTGATTTCAAAAAAATCGAAAAAACTATTGCATTTTTTGAATGAGAGGGCTATAATGGTCTTAACAGAGAAGAACATAAGTTCTTTTTCGAGTGGGTAAAAGCCGCACAGCCGCCCCCAAAAGCCGCCCAAACGGTTTGGGGGGAAAGAGGGCGGCCGGTCCTTGGCCGGGGCGGCACAAAAAAGGGGGAAGAAAAATGAAGCGCTGTAAAAGCTGCTATTACAGGCGGGAGCTGTTCGGCTATCCGGATTTTCCCGCGTGTCATTTCGCCATAGAGGAAGGAAGGCTGCGCGGGTGCGACCCGGACGGGTGCATTCGCTACCGGCCGCGCAAAAAGGACCGGACCGGCGCCGGCCGGGGCCGGGCGGCTGCGGAGATCTGACAAGGGCTTTTGGGAAGGGAGGCTATTTTCATTGGGCAAAACGGTTGAGGAGAAGACCAAAAGGGACGGCAAAGCGATCCGGGAAGGGCAGGCGCAGGAAAAAAGCTGCCAGCTTCGCCAGCGCATGCAGCTTTTATTGGAGCTGCCGCTGACCGATCTGCAGCAGAAGGAGATTTTAAAGCAGGCGGGGCTGCCGGTGCGCTACCGGGACCGTTTGCAGCTGATCGCGTGGAATTTGTATCAAAAGGCGCTGGAGGGGGACTTGGGCGCGGTGCGGGAGCTGCGAAGCATTCTGGCGGAGGATGGGTCCGCCGGGGCGAAGGGAACGGGGCGGGGCCCGGACCGGGAGTCGAGGCCGCCGGTGGTGATTGTGGACGATGCGCGATGACAAGCGCGCGGCGGCGTTGTCCCATGCGCCGGGACAGGAGGAAATTTCCCTTAGCCGCGTAATCGCGCCTTCGTTTTTCGCGCTGCACCAAAGGGTGCTTAGCCAGCACGGGGAATATGTGCTCAAGGGCGGGCGGGGCTCGGGAAAATCCAGCTTTATCTCGGTGGAGCTGTGGCTGGCGCTGCTGCGAAATCCCAGCATGCACGCGGTGGTATTCCGCCGGGTGGGGAATACGCTGCGGTCCTCGGTATTTGCTCAGCTGCAATGGGCGGCCAGGGCCCTGGGGATGGCGGATTTATGCCGGTTTACCCTGTCGCCGCTGGAGGCGGTGTATGCGCCCACCGGCCAAAAAATCCTGTTTTTCGGCATGGACGATCCGGGAAAGCTCAAGTCCTTAAAGTTCCCGTTCGGCTATCCGGGGGCGCTGTGGTTCGAGGAGCTGGACCAATTTGAGGAAGAGAAGGTGCGCAGCGCGGAGCAGTCGATTCTGCGGGGGGAGGGGCCCTTTTACTGCTTTAAAAGCTTTAACCCGCCGCCGCTGGAGAGCCACTGGGTCAACCAGTGGGCCCGCCGGTCCCGCCCGGGGCGGTGGGTGCATCATTCGGACTACACCCAGCTGCCGCCCCAATGGCTGGGCGAGAGGTTTTTAGACGACGCCCGCTTTTTAGAGCGGGAGAATCCCCGGGCGTACAAGCAGGAATATCTGGGCATTCCCATGGGGCTGGGGGACAGCGTGTTCGACAACGTTGTATCCCAGCCCATAGAGGACGGGCGGATCCGGCGGTTTGACCGGATTCTCTCCGGGGTGGACTGGGGCTTTTATCCGGATCCGTGGGCGTTTAACCGGGTATACTACGACGCGGCCCGGCGGGATTTGTACATTTTCTGCGAGCTGACCTGCTACAAGGAGGTCAACCGGGAGACGGCCGGCCGCATCAAGGCGCTGGGGGTGGGGGCCGGCGAGCAGATCACCGCCGACAGCGCCGAGCCCAAAAGCGTGGAGGACTACCGGGAATACGGGCTTTTCTGCCGCGGGGCGGCCAAGGGTCCGGGGAGCGTGGGCTATTCCTTTCACTGGCTGCAGGGGCTGCACAAAATCCGGATTGATCCGGCGCGGTGCCCGGACACGCTCCGGGAATTTTTGACCTACCGGTACGACCGGGGAAGAGACGGACAGATTCTTTCGGGGTATCCGGACAGGGACAACCACCACATCGACGCGGTGCGCTACGCAACCGAGCCGATCTGGGGGAGAAGGGGGAACGGGTAAACAGGCGATGGAAAAAGAATGGATCAAGAGGATGCAGGCGGCGGCGGACGAGGAAAAGCCGCCGGAGGCGGGCCGGATTCTGGGCGAGCGGGTTCGCTGGTCCGGCCGCATGCAGGAGGCGGCGCG
>CAJTZM010000026.1 GCA_910583935.1 uncultured Oscillospiraceae bacterium | reverse complement strand
ACATCCACCCCCACCTGCCAGAGCATCCGGCAGTCTTCGCTGGCCCCGGCGGCTCCCACCAGCCGGCTCCCCTCCCAGGCGCAAAGGGCCAGCACATCCGGCCGCGCGGCGGACAGATCGTACCCCAAAGCATTGGAAAACCCGGGGATTCGGTACAGTTTTTCCATATCCTGGGCCAAAACCCATTCCAGCCGCAGGCCCGGCGGCTGGGAAAAACGCTCCATCCTCTGAGGATCCGGCAAAAAATAATGGCCTAGGCTGCGCAAAAAGGGCTGGGACCACAGCCGGTCCCGCTCAAGGCCGGACAACTGACGCCGGAGTCTGGACAAAAGGGTCGTTTCCGCGCTGATCACAGTCCCCTGCCCAAAGCTGACCATGTCAAAGGCCGGCGTTTTTCGGGGAAAGGGCCGGCGGCCCGGCAGGTCCGCTGCCGGACAAAGGACGATCCCCGGCCGGTCGAAATCCGACGGCGCGCAGGCAAGGTCTACCGCCAGCTGCTTTTTGGCTTCCTCCCAAATCGTTTGTCGGTTCATTCTTACACCTCCAGACAATAGGGCAAAATCGCCCGATAAGCCGTCTCCAGCTGCTCTGGGGAAACGGCGCAGTTGGCCGGGCTGGTGGACGGCAGCGAAAACGCCTGCATCCCCGTTCGGGACAGGCAATACCGATTGTAAAGCGTGAAGGCTTTTCGGCCGGTGGTAAACACCGCCCGGACCGGCGCAGCCTGCAGGACGGCTTCCACCGGATTCGGCGACGGCTCCCGGATGCTGTCATCCCCGGCGCCGCAGATCACGCAGGAAGACAGCACATCCCACAAAGCGACGCCATGTTTTAGGCAAAAACGGCGCCGTCCCTCGGCGGTTTCCGGCACTGGCTCGCCAAAAACCTGCCCCATGACCAGCCAGAACCGATTGCGCGGGTGAGCATAGTAAAACCCCTCCGCCCGAGACCGGGGAGAGGGCATCGTTCCCAGCAAAAGCACCTGGGAACGGCTGTCAAACACCGGTTTTAGCGGATGGCAGATTCTTTGCGGCTCCAACGGCTATCCCTCCAAGACTTTGATAAAGCAGCGGATTTGCCCCGCCTCGTCAAAGCCGCTGCGCAGGTGAAATCGCTGGCTGTCCAGATTCTCCAGCGAACAGTCGGACCCCATCTCGCGGCACCCTTTTTCTCGGCTCCAATCCTCGCACCGGGAAAGCAGCGCCCGGGCTAGCCCTCGATGGCGGTAATCCGGCCGCACATAAATCCCCTCCAGATAACCCACCGGAGAGGAGGCAGAGCCTTCCACATAATCCTGCCGCAGACTGCATTGGGCAAAGCCCACCGCCTCTTCCCCCTGCCACGCCAGAAACACCGCTGCTTGTGGGTCCTGCAAAAGCGCCTGGAATTCCCGCTCCAGCTCCTCCTTCTGATGGGAGGGCCAAAGCAGCAGCGCCAATCCGGCCGCCTCCCTCCACTGGTTTTTCTCCGCATGCCGAATCTCCATCGTTTCCCCTTCTTTCGATATATTCTTCCGTAATATTACAAAATGTATTAAAGCAGCGACAGCTGCGGCTCTTCATAGTTTTTTCGAATAATGGAAATGATCTGGGACATTCGGTACTCCACCCCATTTTCCCGGCAGGCTTTAACGTATTCTTCCCACAGAAGCCCTGCCAGCGGGGAATTGCAGCCGTAATCCAGTCCATAGGTTTTTTTGTAGCGGGCACAAAGCCCCGGATACCGCTCGTCCAGACGAGCATAGAAGTATTCCCGCTGCCGGTCCCGCATGGTCAGGCCAAACATCCTCTTTCCACCGTTGTACAAATACTTGGCGCCGGACAAGGCAGATTGCTTTACAATTTCGCGGATGTTGGCCGGATCGTCGGTAATCCAGGGCAGCACCGGCATCAGCAGTACCCCGGCGGTGATTCCCGCGTCGGACAGGGCCCGCAGCGCCGCAAACCGCCGGGAGGAGGAAGGTGCAGAGGGCTCTACCTTTTCGGCAACGGCGTCCTGTGCCGCTGTAATTGTGATATGCACCGCCACCGGACTGAATTTTTGAATCCGCTGTAAAAGCGGAATATCCCGTACCACCAGGTCAGACTTTGTAGCGATCACTACCCCAAAGCCATGCCGGGCGATTTTTTCCAGTGCGCCCTGGGTCAGACATTCGGTTTTCTCGAACGGATTATACGGGTCGCTCATAGAACCGGTGTGGATAATCCCAGTCCTCCTTCTGGCCCGCAGCTCCCGCTCCAGCGTGTTCAGCGCGTTCTCCTTGGCGCGCACCTGGTCAAAATCCTCGATCTGGTAGCATTCACTGCGGCTGTCGCAATAAATGCAGCCGTGACAGCAGCCCCGATACAGATTCATATTGTAATGGCAGCCAAACCAGTCCTTCTGCTCCCGATAGCCGGACAGGATGGTTTTGGCGGGAATATACTCCATGGCCCGCTCCTTTAGTAAAGATAGTCAAGCCCCGCCTTTTTGGCTTGGCTGTGCTGGAATTTTCGCGGGATTCGGTAGATTTTTCCATCCCGCTCAAATAAGGCGCCGGTCTGCATAAAGTGAAAGGGAACGCCCCGCAGCGCGCATTGGCGGCGCAGGTCCAGCACCCATTCATAGCGGCACAGCCGCGCCCTGCTGCCAGATTCGCCGCCCACCGTAACGCATTCCACCCAATCGCCCAGATAATCGGACAGGTCTATTGGCCCTAAAAGCGGGGAGCAGACCAGCTGCTTATGGCAAATGGGCGCGGCCCGATAAAGGGGAATGCGAAAATCCGCCCGGTCTTGGTTTTCCACTGTACAGCAGATACTCACATGAGGATACCCGCTCCCCCAGTCCGGCGGAAGACACTGATCCAGCCGGTGAATCCGCTTGGTAATCATAAAAAATCGCAGATCCTGCCGCTGGGCAATCATCTGCCAGGCCTGTGGACGCCAGGGGTCCGCATCTTCCAGAAAAAAATCAGAGGTAAAGCAGGTATCCAGCCTTACGCCGGCGGGGATTTTGTAGCTGCCGTCTTGTTTTTTGCGCACCGGCAGATCAAAATCCTTGTTTTTCTGCACCTCATCCGGCTTTCGGCCATACCAGCCGTCCATTCGGAACACATAGCAGTGGCGGCACCCTTCGCTGATTCGGTGACAGCCGTGCCAGGGATTCCAACTGATCATTTTGCCGCCTCCTTTTACTGACAAAGCCTTTGCCTTTTGCTTTTTGCTATGATAAAAGGTTTCGAGCGATGCCCGATTTTATTTTTATCATCAACCCGGCGGCTGGCAAGGGCGCACATATGCAAAGCCTCTGCGCCCGGATTCAGGACCACTTTTCCGCCTGCGGGCAGAATTTTGCCATCCACCTTACAACCGGCGCGGGGGACGCGCTGGATTTTGTCCGCGCCTATCCCCAAAGCCAGGAGCGGCAGCTGTGTTTCGTGGCCTGCGGCGGCGACGGAACCCTCCATGAGGTGGTCAATGGCGCGGCGGGCCGCCAGGACTGCACCGTTTCGGTTATTCCCTGCGGCTCCGGTAACGACTATGTGAAAAATTTTTCCGGAGCCGAAGCCTTCACCGATTTAAAAAGGCTGATAAACGGCCGCCCATACCCGGTAGACCTGCTGGACTGCTCCGGCGAATATACTATCAATCTATGTAATATTGGATTCGACGCGCGGGTGGCCCATCATATGTCCAAATTTAAAAGGATTCCACTGGTTTCCGGGCCGCTGGCCTATACGCTGTCGTTAATCTTCTGTCTGGCCGGACCGGTGGGCAGCGCCGTAACCCTTTCCTTTGACGGCGCTGAGGCTGTTGCAGAGCAGCTGATCCTGGCAGTAGCCGCCAACGGCTTTTGCTACGGCGGCGGCTATTATCCCGTGCCGGACGCCTGCCCTGCAGACGGACAGATGGAATTTTGCGGCGTTCGAAAAATGTCTCGGCTGCAAATGTCTCGGTTTATCTCCGTTTACAAAAAAGGGGAGCACCTAAAGGACCAGCGGCTGGCGACAAAAATTCTGTACCATACCGGCCATTCTCTCAAAGTCAAAGGCAAGCGTCCGCTGATCATCTGTCTGGATGGAGAAATTCGGAAAAGGTGCGAGTTCTCCATCCGCCTGCTGCCCGCCGCTCTTTCCTTCTGGCTGCCGGAGGGCGCAGCTTTAGCCGTCCCGTCTCCTATGGCGGCAGCAGTCCCGCAATAGGCGGTCTTGCCTTGTTAGGATGGATGCGTGAAAAATAGTCGCAGGCGGCTTTCTGTCGCTTCGTTTTTCGAAGCACAGAAAAGGACTTTCGGACGAAAAAAATCCGATCTCAGCCTTTTGTGATTTCATGCGCCCGTCTACCCTTCATCCCAATCGTTTTTTGCGGCCGCTAAATGCGGCTGCTTTTTTCCAAAAATACGCCAGCGCACAGAAAACCAGGACTCCTGTCAACACGCCGGCACTGTCCAGCAGCACGTCCCGCAGCTGGCCGCTGCGCCCCGGCACAAACAGCTGATGAAGCTCGTCGGTCACCGCATAAAAGGTTCCAGCCAGCCATGCCCAGCCTATTTTTTTGCGCAGCCGCCAGGAAAAGGAGGAAAATCCCCAGCACAGCCAAAAGCCCAGTCCGGTGTAAACCAGAAAATGAGCGGACTTCCTCACCCAAAACTGCATCCCCTCCACCCAGGCGGTCTGCGCTTCGAGGGACAAACGGGAAAATCCCGGCCAAAACCAAAGCGCCGAACGAAAAGCGGTTTGGCCGCTGAGCTGGGAGGATTCGGCCGCGTTTTGGGCGGAAAACCAAAAGATCATCCCCATCCACAGAAAGGACAGCGCCCAGGGCAAATAACAACGCCAGTTTCCTTTGCGGCTACCCTTTTTCACAGAGGTTTTCATCCTTCCAGCTCCACCACCTGCACTTTGCCGGGTCCGGCTCCGGTGTTTGTGCAAAGTAGACGGCGCAGCGATAGACGTACAGCACGCACCGGTCCTGATAGCCGTGCCGTTCGCAGTCCAGCTCATACAGTTTTTGAGGATCCTGCCCGCGAAGATCCTCCACCCAATGGATGCCCAGTGACTCCAGGTGGGCGGCCATGCTCTTCCCCACGCCGGGGATTTTTTGCAGCGAGGTACGCATTTTACCGACTCAGCTCCTCCCACTCTTTCTCCCGAAAGCCCACCAGAACCTGTACGCCATGAATCAGGATCGGCCGCTTGACCAGCATCCCGTCGCTGGCCAGCAACGCATACTGCTCTTCTTCGCTCATGCCAGGCAGCTTATCCTTCAGCCCCAGCTCTTTATATAAAAGCCCGCTGGTGTTGAAAAACCTCTTGAGCGGCAGGCCGCTTTGGCGGTGCCACCGCTTTAATTCCTCAGCCGAGGGGTTTTGCTCTTTTATATGCCGCCGGTCAAAGGAAAAACCCTTTTCCACAAGCCAGCGGACAGCCTTTTGGCAGGTGCCGCACTTAGGATATTCGATCAACAGCATCAAAATTCCTCCTGTAAGTCGTTTTTTACGGGCTGACTGTGCACAACGCCCCCTTGACCCATCCGGTTAAGCAATTTGCTTCAGGTCGCTGCGGGCCTCCTGCTCGGTATCAGCAGAAAACACAAACCGGCCCCATGCGTCAAAAACCTCAATATGCCCATTTACCCATTTCAACGTATATTCCATGATAAAGCCTGCCCTTCTGTTTGTTTGGCTTTATCTTACCAGAATCACAGTCCTATAAAGCGGACTTTGTATGAGAAATGGGAAACTTTTTTTATTCGTCCGTCACCGCGGCGGGCAGCCTTTGAAAACAGACGATCTGCGCATCGCAGCCGCCGCAGCCGTATTCACAGACGAAAAGAAAGTTCCCGTCGCTGATTAGTCCATAGCAGCGGTCGCTGTTTTCCTTGTGAATCTGGCCGCCCCAGTACATTTTGTCATCCTCCCAAAAACGCACGGTTCGGCCGTTTGACAGGGTATAGTCCAGATTGATAAAATGGCCGGGCAGCTCCTCCAAGCGCTCCAGACCCTCCAGCTCCGGGATCCCCAAAGCGCGAAACCTTTGTATCAATCGCTTTTGTCCCATCCGTTTTCCTCCCTTAAGCCACACCTTTTCTATCCGCGGGTAATGTACGCCTCGGTTGAGCTGGACAGCTCGCCCGGCCCTTCAAAGGTAAAGGAGCCGTAGCACTCCCATCCGTCTAAAAGCATGGAAAAATCCGCCTGGTACGCGCCGGTAAAGCGATTTTGATAAATTTCGCTTAAATCCACAAACCGGCTGATCTCATAATAATTCATACCAATAAATATCTCATCGGAAAACCAGGCATCCTGATAAAGCCACACTGCGGAAACCACGCTTTGGCCGGTGTAGTTTGCGTCCTGCGTGATAAAAGAGAAGCCCTCGTCCGCATAGAAAAAGTCTGTAGATTCTGCGGCGGGAAACAGCTCGTAGCCCTCTCCAAAATAATCCCACACCGTTTGCAGGGTTTCCCCCAGGTACCAGATGCCGGTGCCAATACTAGCGTTGGTCCCGCTGGATTCCTCTTCAAAGCCGGTGAAATACATCACGTAATTGACTTTTCCGAACTCGTCGCAGTAAGCGGCAAAGCGGCTGTCGCCCTGCTGGCCCGCAATCATGTCCTCATGCTTTTCCAGACCGGGCAACTTGGCCGAAGCCGCAGCCGCAGCCTCCTCCAGGCTCATATCCACCGATACGCCGCAGATGGTAAAGCCCACGTCCCGGTCGCTGATCACCAGCATGTCGATGGCTCCGTCGCTGTCCACCGTCGCCATGACAGAACCGTCGAGATTGGTATAAGCGCCGTCGTTTGCAAACAGCGGAACGCCGGTCCGATTCTTTAATGTATCCACCGTCTGGCCCAAAAAGCCGCTTAGCTCCTTCTCACCCACCACGACCGTATTTTTCGAGGAAGCCGGAACGTTGGTCTGGTCATTCTCTATGGTGCGGTAGACCGTGTAAACCAGTATCCCCCCCACAATGAGCAGCGCCAGCACCAAAACGGCCACGATCACGATAATCGGGATCAGCCAAGAGTTCTTCTTTTTCGGCAAAAGCCCCGCCGGCTGCTGGTATGGATAGGACAACGGCGGCTGTGCAAAATTCACGCTCGATTCCGCCGGCTGGGATTCCTCTATTTTCTGGCCACATTTGGGGCAAAACCGGTCGTTTCCCTCCAAAATCTGGCCGCAACGGCTGCAAAACATACACTTCCTCCTTTTTGATCCTTTCTTTCATCATACCGTAAAATCCGGCAGATTTCAACAAAAACGCGGAGGAAAATCCCTCCGCGTTTTTTCTTGCTCTTTATTCCTGTGCCACTGCTGCCGGCATCGGCGCAGGCGCTTCTTGTCCGGACGGCTGGATCTGCTCTCTCGCTACCGCCAGCATCAGCTTGATGCGGTTCTCCTGATTAACGCGGGTCGCGCCGGGATCGTAGTCGATCGGCACAATGTTCGCCTCTGGATACAGGCCTTTCATCTTGCGGATCATCCCCTTACCCACAATGTGGTTGGGCAGGCATCCAAAGGGCTGGGCACAGACGATATTTCCATAGCCGCTTTCCACCAGCTCAATCATCTCCGCGGTCAAGAGCCATCCCTCGCCCATTTTGCAGCCGTATCCAATGACCGGGCCCACCATCCTTTTTACCTGGCTGTAGGAGGAAGGCGCCGTAAACCGGGGATGGCGCCTGGCTGCGTCGATCACCGCTGTTTCAATTTTGGTCAGATACTGCAGCAGCCCATTGATCACCGCGAATTTCGCCCGGCTTCCGCCGTAGAGCTTAATATCCTCCAGCCGGTTGTCCACCTTAAACAGCATAAAGCCGATGACCCCCGGCACCATCACCTCGCAGTCCTGTTCATGCAGAAAATCCTCCAGATGGTTGTTGCCCAGAGGGGAATACTTGACATAGATCTCCCCCACCACCCCCACCTTGGTGATCTGGCGGGGCAGGACCGGCAGAGCCGCGTATTCGTCGCTGATGGCGTTTAAATTAGCCTGCACCTCTTTTAGCCCCAAGCCCTTTCCTACCGACATCTGCCGGGTGAGCCGCCCAATCCAGCGGTCCATTAGCTGCTGGCTGCTGCCCGCCGCTTTTTCATAGGGCATGGTCTGATTATGCAAAAGCATCAGCAGATCGCCATAGGCCAAAACCGCCAGCGCCTTGCGCAAAAGCGGCAGGGTCAGCTTAAAGCCGCTGTTTTTCTCCAGCCCTGACAGATTCAAAGAAATCACCGGAATTTTCTCAAGACCCGCCTTTTGCAGCGCTTTGCGCAGCAGATGGATGTAATTGGACGCCCTGCATCCTCCGCCGGTCTGGGTGATTAAAAGCGCTGTTTTGGAAAGATCGTATTCGCCGCTTTGCAGTGCGTCCATAAACTGGCCGATGACCAAAAGCGCCGGATAGCAGGTGTCGTTGTGCACATACCGCAATCCCGCGTCCACCACCGACCGGCCGTCGTTCTGCAAAATCTTCAGCTTGTAGCCGTATTCCTCGAACACCTTTACAAGAAAGCCAAAGTGGACCGGCAGCATATTGGGCACCAGAATGGTATAGTCCTTTTTCATCTCCCGGGTAAATTCCACCCGTTGGACCTGCTGGCTCATTGGGCCGACTCCTTTCCAAGTCCCAGGGCGGCGAACAGGCTTCGCAGACGAATTTTCACCGCGCCCAGGTTTGTGATCTCGTCAATTTTAATCTGGGTATAGATCCGATTTTTCTCCTCTAAAATGCGCCGCACCTCGTCGGTGGTGATAGCGTCCACCCCGCAGCCAAAGGAGACCAGCTGTACCAGGTTGATATTGGGATCCTCCCACTGGGCCACCAGCTGCGCGGCAGCATACAGCCGGGAATGGTAGGTCCACTGGTTGAGCACCCGTGTGGGGAATTTTTCCGCCAAATGGCTCACCGCATCTTCCGAAATGACCACCGCGCCCAAATCGCAGATCAGGGTGTCGATGCCGTGGTTGACCTCCGGGTCCAGATGGTAGGGACGGCCCGCCAGCAAAATCACCGGCAGACCCTTTTCCTTGGCAAGGGTCAGATATTCCTCCCCCTTGGTCCGGACCCTCGCAAGATACGCCTCGTACTCCCCGTAGGCGACCCTGGCTGCCTCCTTAACCTGCGCCAGACTGATATCCGCAAAATACCGGCCCAGAATCGCGTGCATATGGCCGGGGAAATCCTTTTTCCGATGCAGGCCAACATAATCGTTTATGTAGCGGATCTCTTTCCCAAAGGGTATGTTGGCTCCGATGACCTCCGGATAATAGGCCACTACCGGGCAGTTGTAATGGTTGTCGCCCTTCCCCTCATCCAGGTTATAGGACATACAGGGATAAAATATGGTGTCGATCCCCTGATCTAAAAGGGCCTGGATATGCCCGTGAATCAGCTTGGCCGGAAAGCAGACCGTATCCGACGGAATAGTTGCCTGGCCTTTTAAATACAGCTTACGATTAGAAGCGGGGGAGGTGACCACCGAAAAGCCCAGCCTGGTGAAAAAGGTGTGCCAGAAGGGCAGAAGCTCGAACAGGTTTAGCCCCATGGGGATGCCGATCTTTCCCCGGGCGCCCTCCTGGGGCCGATATGCCTCCAACAGCTCCCGTTTGTAGTCGTACAGGCTGTACCGCTCCGACTCAGCGAAATTGGCCAGCGGCTTTTCGCAGCGGTTGCCGCCGATAAAGCGCCGCCCGTCGTTAAAGGTGTTGATGGTCAGCCGGCAATTGTTGGAGCAGCCCCGGCAGGTCACCGCCTGCACCTTATGGGTAAAGCTTTGCAGCTGCTCGGCGTTTAACAGGCCGCTTTTGTCTTTGGCATGCTTTTTAGCGAACAGCGCAGCGCCGTAAGCGCCCATCAGACCGGCGATATTGGGCCGGATCACCTCCCGGCCGATCTCCTGCTCAAAGGCTCTGAGCACCGCGTCGTTTAAAAAGGTGCCGCCCTGCACCACGATGCGCCGGCCCAAATCGTCGGCGCTGGCGGCACGGATCACCTTATATAGGGCGTTTTTCACTACACTGATGGAAAGCCCTGCTGAAATATTTTCAATGCTGGCCCCATCCTTCTGGGCCTGCTTAACCGAGGAATTCATAAACACCGTACAGCGGGAGCCCAGATCTACCGGCCGATCGGCGAAAATGCCCCTTTGGGCAAAATCCGCAATGGTGTCGCCCAGCGCTCCGGCAAAGGTCTGCAAAAATGAGCCGCAGCCGGAGGAGCAGGCCTCGTTTAAAAAAATATTGTCGATTACCTGATTGCGGATTTTAAAGCATTTGATATCCTGGCCGCCGATGTCGATGATAAAATCCACGTCGGGGCAGAATTTTTGGGCCGCCGTGTAGTGGGCGATGGTCTCCACCAGCCCAAAATCCGCGCCGAACGCGTTTTTGACAATTTCCTCCCCGTATCCGGTAGAAGCGCAGGCCCGCACCCGAGCTTTGGGATAATTCTGGTAAAAATCGGTTAAAAAGTCCCGAACCAGGGGCACCGGATTTCCCGCGTTGGGCAGATAGCGCGAGCAGACAATCTGCTCGTCCTGGTCAATGGCCACCGCCTTCACCGTGGTGGAGCCGGCGTCGACGCCGATATAGACGTCGCCCTCCAAAAATCGCTCCGCTTCGGGAACCGTATCCTTTTGATGGCGAGCGCAGAAGCTCTCATATTCCTCCTGGCTTTGAAACAGCGGCGGGCAGGCTCTGTAATCCTCGTTCGCCGTGTAGAGACTGATTTTTTCCGCCGCTTCCCGCAAATCAATCTGACCGGCGCCCGGAGCCATTGCCGCGCCCATGGCCACATAATAAAGGGAGTTTTCCGGGCAGAAGCCCTGAAGGTCCAAGGTCCGGTCAAAGGCGGCGCGCAGCTCGGACAAAAAGGTCAGTGGTCCGCCCAGATAGACCACCCTGCCCTCGATCGCCCTGCCCTGGGCAAGACCGGCGATGGTCTGGTTAACCACCGCCGCAAAGATGCTGGCGGACACGTCGTTCTTCCGCGCACCCTGGTTTAAAAGCGGCTGGATGTCCGACTTGGCGAATACGCCGCAGCGGGAAGCAATGGTGTAAATTTTTTCGTAATCCTTTGCCAGCTCGTTCATCTGATCCGGCGACAGGCCCAGCAGGGTCGCCATCTGGTCGATAAAGGCGCCGGTCCCGCCGGCGCAGGATCCGTTCATCCGCACCTCCAGGCCACCTTTTAAAAAGAGAATTTTCGCGTCCTCCCCGCCTAATTCAATCACCACATCGGTGCCAGGCTTAAGGCGGTTCACCGCCACGCGGGTGGCGTAGACCTCCTGCACAAAGGAAAGCTCCAGGCTTTGGGCCAGCCCCATTCCCGCGGAGCCGGAAACCGCAATCTGCATTTGGGGGGTTTGGGGAAAGCGCTCTGCAATACGGCAAAGCATTCCGGCCGCCTTTTCGGTAATCCGGGAAAAATGCCGCTCATATTCTTGGTAGACAATCGCATCCTTTTCATCCAACACCACACATTTGAGCGTTGTCGATCCCACATCCAACCCGATTCTCATCTCATTTGAACCCTCCCCAAAAACTGCCGCCGACAGTCTAGCAGACGCCTTTTCCCCGGCGATTTCAAGTCAATCGCTATGCCATAGCATTGTATACCGATTTGTTTTATTCGTCAAATCCTTTTGCTGCCGCCGCAGGAAAAGATGTCCATTCCCGCTCTTTTCTTTCCCGAAAATCCGACCGTCCCGATTTTTTGGCAAACCTATTTAAATTATAGTGTCGCTTTGTGAACCTATCGTGAACGAAAAAGCAATAAATTGCGCCCAGATCAGAAGGAAAAGCCCGCAGGAAATTCAGATTTTTCCCGCAACGCCCATCTGGCGCAAAAAATCTTCGGTTAAATAGATCTTCCTTTTTTCCGTTTGGATCAGCCCATCCTCCTTCATCTGCCGCAGCTGACGCATCATCGCGCTGCGGTCGGTGCAGATAAAATCCCCCAGTGCGCTGTAGGAAAACGGCAGGCAAAATTCCCGCCGGCCCGACTTGGCCGCCAGCAGGAGGAAATAAGCGCATAACTTTTCCCGAATGGTCCGGCGGCTGAGCACCTCCACCCGCTCGCTGAGCGCCATCGCCTTTTGACGCATCATCCCAAAAAGGTTTTCGACCAGAATGCTGTGGTGACGGCACGCCTTTTCACAGCGCTTGGTAATCTGGCTGTAGGGGATAAAAACCGCTTCGCAATCCTCGTCGCACTGGAGCCAGACACTGTCCGACCCTGTGTAAGGAAAAGCCAGCAACGGACCAAAAACGCCGTCGGGACCCAGGCGCTCCAAAACAACGCTCTCGCCGTTTCGATCTACCCGGATCAGCTTGGCTCTGCCCTTTTGCAGAATGCCGATCCAATTGTCGTCGGCGCCGTATTCAAAAACGGTCTGACCGGCGCGAAAACGACGCTGCGAAATGTAAAAACAGTCCATCATCGCCCGGCATTCTCCTTCTCCAATTCCCTTAAAAAGAAAAATATTTGAAAAATTCATAAAATCACCCACAGGATGTTGCATATGCAACATCCATATATTTTTCTTTATGATATACTAAAAACAATCGTTTTGCAACTATTTTTGTGCGGCAGCCTAAACACAGGGAGGCTTGTGGAGCGAACGCATAAAGACAGCGAGGCAAATGCTTTTATAAGGAGGTTTTCCATATGATTCCTATACAAATAAAGGGCGGCGAGCTTTCTTTCGAGGAACAGCAGGCATATATCCGCCGGGCGAGGGAAAAATATCCGGATCGGGAGCTTTGCAGCATGGATATTACGGTAGACGGCGACTTTGTCGATCTGCATTACCGCTTTGAACCGATCCCCTTTGAGCGCATCCGCCGGATTACCGGCTATCTGGTTGGCACCATGGACCGGTGGAACAACGCGAAAAAAGCGGAGGAAGCCGACCGGGTCAAGCATGATACGACCATTTAAGTGGAATACTGCAATCAACAACAAAAAAGGAGAAATGAACCATGAAAAAATTCATCTGTACCGTATGCGGCTATATTTATGACGAAGCCCAGGGCGCGCCGGACAACGGCGTTGCACCCGGCACAAAATGGGAAGACGTTCCAGAGGATTTTGTCTGCCCGCTTTGCGGCGTAGGCAAGGATTCGTTTGAAGAAGAAGCTTAAATGTTTCTCATAGCTGCGGACACAGGATGTCCGCAGCTTTTTCTTGTGCAGCTGCCCGCGCTACGTAAAAGAACGGGACCGCTGAAAGCCGCAGCCTCGTCCATTGGCCGGATTGTACCTCTGCCAGCCGGATGATCTATCTGCGACGGGCTTACGATTGCGCCCTTTGCATTGACGTCCTGCCGCGCTTACGCCAGTTGGACTAGGAAAAACGGGATAACCCCGGAAGTTTTCATAAAATCCTGAGCCATGCAGATTACAGGGAATATCCACACGCAAACTGACCCAAAAGAGTTGGTCAAAGCGGTGAAGGCCAGCGGTCTGCATACACGTTAGGAACCGATAGATTTTTTAATATCAAAAAAGCCCTAAACCATGTGGTTTAGGGCTTTTTTGGGAGCTACTGATGTGACTTGAACACACGACCTGCTGATTACGAAGTGTGTCAAAAGCACCCAACAAGACGTTTCCGACCCTCTTGGGCGCTTTTGCTCGGTATCAATTTACATTTGAACCTCTCTATCCCACTGTTTCCGCAGCGCCTTTTCCTGTTGTGGGTCAAGCCCCAAGCAGATATATACCGCCCCACGCAAAACTTGATACGCTGTAAACAATAGGGACACCCTGCCCCAAGGTGGAGGAGCCAGCCATGTGCGGAATCCCTTTTTTCCTCTGCTCTTATTAAAACTCTGACCAACCCATTTGTCAAGAGTCCCCGAGAGAGTCCTGCCTCCGCCGTCAACCCCTCGAATGCCCCGCAGGATGCCGTGTTGATTTTGGACAGAGAGAAGTGGTCTGAATGAAGAAAAACAAAGGAAAAACTGCTCTGTTTCGACCTTTTGCAAGGTGGATGTGGCAGGTGGTTTTCCAACAAAATAGAAGAAATTCCCAATGAGCAAAAATACCCACATTTTGGTGGAACCAAACACACCCACAGAAGCCAAGACGCGCATCCCCGTCTGGCTGTACCCCTCCACGCTGGAAGTGATGGACAGAGCGATGAAAATCGCGAACTCCAAAAGCCGCAGTGAGTATCTGGAGAAGGCCGCGCTGTTCTACGCCGGCTACGTCTCCGGTCAGATTGCCACCGCTTATCCCCCCGCGCTGGCATCTGTCCTTCGCGGAACAGTGCAGGACACGGAGAACCGCATCTGCTGTTTGCTCTTCAAGCTGGCAGTGGAGCAGGATATAGTGATGAATGTGCTGGCGGCTGAGATGGAGATTCCCGATGAGCAGCTCAAGGCGCTCCGGGGACGGTGCGTCCAGAACGTGAAAAAGACCGGCGGCAGCGTCACACTGGACGACGCAGTCCGCTACCAGAACGGCAGGCTGTGAAAAAAAGTAGTAGCTATATTCCGCAAAGTGTGGTATGTGTTGGTGTTGCAAAGGAGGTAGTAGATATGAGAACGATTCTGGAAGATCTCTACTACGGCAACAGCACACCCAACGAACAGCAGATGACACCTGGCTCAGAACTGAAGCGGGCAGTAGATCGCGTCGCCAAATATGAAAATCAGCTCATAGAACGGCTGGAGGAAACCGAGCAAGAAATCCTCACAAAGCTCATTCGATTTACAGCATAACAGCTCTGGAGAATTTTGTTCTGGGCTTTCGGCCTTCCGGTATGTCTCCGCCAAGAGTCAGAAGGCCCTGATGAAAAAGCTGCACCAGAGCATCGAGGAGTACCGGGATGTGAACCTGAGCGAGGACAGCCGGATGCGGCGGGGTGAGATCTGCGGGCTGATGTGGTTCGACTTCGACGGGAAGAAGGGAATGCTGACAGTGCGCCGGACTCTCCATCAGCACAAGGGCGGCGGGCTGACCACCGGCGAGACCAAGACGGGAAAGGATCGGCGTACCATCACCTTGCCGCCCAGCATGGCCCAGCTGCTGCAGGAAAGGAGGAAAGGCTCCTGTTCCCAATGGATCTTCCCCAACCCGTTGAGGCCAGAAAGTCCGGTCAGTCCCGGCAGCGCCTACAATCACATGAAGACTCTGCTCAAAAGTGCCGGCCTGCCTCGCATCCGGTTTCACGATCTGCGCCACCCATATGTAAGCCCAAGACAAAGAATTTTTTCCATTTACGAAGTGCATTATTTGCTTGTGCAATTTTCTATGGTTTGTGTTAATTCATAATCCTTGTTGGTGTACCCAATTCGGTTAGCCCTCGATAAACCGAAACCGCACTTTCAAAATTTCCATAAATGGCATCTGACGGCAGTTTTCCATCACCTTTATTAAATCATCGATAGGAGACAGTATGTCCGTATCATAAAACCCTCCATAATCCCGGTTCCCCGGCAATGATTCAAGAAATCTTGCTGCCGCTTTTAAATCAATACTTCGCAAATCACCAAGTCATTGGGTTTTCACTCCAGAATTTCCCACATATAGTCTGCAATCTTGGTGTAGGCTTAAATACAGCTCATCTTGAGGCTGCGCAAAAAGCTCCCGTAAGCCGAAACCATATTTGAGCCTCTCTATGGCGAAGGCAACTGTGCTTTCTTCGGCGCATTTTAGGATTCTTTTTTCATCCTGCCGCCAAAAAATCAATATTTATCATTGTCTTACCCCCAATTAAAGCCCACTTTGCTGCACAGTAGCAAGCAATGAGCGGCGAAATCGTTTTGATATCGCCGCTCGCTTATTGGGATTCCCCCAAACCCCGGACCGGGCGCTTCCGCGCCCGGTCAAACACGCATGTCGGCATGGCTTTGCGCTCCCGTTGGTCGCTCCTTACCGCACATCCACGCGGGAAGGATACGGTGGACGCACAGGCATGGTGTTCACAGCAACGAGTAGTCCGCGAGGTACCGCTTCATCGTCACCTTAAGCTTGGAGCCATCGCAATGAAGCTGCATGGGGAATCCCCGGTACTCGCCCAAATCAAGAGGCTTCCCCGGGCCGCTCATCGGCATACACGCCTTGATGGTCTCGCCCGCCGCCTTGCGCTCGGTAAACACCTGTCCCTTGACGGTCATGGTGAAAGCGTCGTCTTTGACAGGATGGGCCTGCACAATGGGCAGATCCTTTCCCGGCATCTCAATGAACAGCCGTGTCTCGGCCATCTTTTGGGGATAGTATTTCAGCGCCTTGCTTGCCCTCAGAATAAACATCGCGCATTCCTCCTTTTAAAACAGGGGGGTTATAAGGCGTCCCTTGCCCTTTTGCGTGCCACATCAGAACCACTTTTTGCCCTGATTGCCATCCTTAAACGAGACGGAGGACCGCCCACAGGGACGGTCCTCCGCGTTTTTGAGGTTGTGGGTTTTATATGTAGCGCCTATGGCTTGTTTGAACATTGTCCATCAGGGGGGTATGTACCACAAAATTGAATGGTCCGCCATTTACAAGTTCGCGAACATATCCATTTGCCGTTGGAGCTCCCCCACGATCTCCTGATTCGCATCCATCCGCCCGGTGATCCCCTCCATGTCGTCCACCAGGATACGGGTGCTGCCGGCGGCGCCGCTGATCCCGGAGGCCGCCCCGTCAATAGAGCTGGAAATACTGGAAATCGAGACGGCAATCTGGTCGATCGCGTTTTTCAACCGTTCCACCCGGCTGTTGTACTCTTCCATGGCCTGCCCGATGTAGTCTGAATCCTCCCGGTAGCGCCGCCCAGCCTGAACAGACCGCTCCAGCTGCTCCGCGATAACCTGACTCAAATAGTTGGCCAGCTCCCGGGCACTGTCGGCCAGATATTCCACCGCCCCCGTGACTACCCCGCTGACCTTTTGGATGTGGCTGGCGGTCTCAGCACAGGAGTCGGCCAGCTTGTGAACCTCCTGAGCCACAACAGAAAATCCAGCGCCCGCCGCGCCCGCTCGGGCGGCCTCAATGGAGGCGTTGACGGCTATGAGATTGGTAGAGGAGGATATATTAAGGATATCCTCGGTCAGAGCACGAATCTGATCCACACTATGGCTTTTCTCAATGGCCTGATCCAGCATAGACATGATGTCCGCTATTTTGTCCTGGATGACCTTTGTCTCCATACGGGCGGCCCGCTCTATCTCCTCGGCGCGCTCCCGCATCCCGGTGGAGTAGATTGTGATGGCGGAACACTCCTCCGCCATGCTTTGGGTATCCCCTTGCGTGCCGGCGGCGCTGGCGGTGATGGCCGCAGCGCTGCCCGCGATTTCCTCCAAGGCGGCGGAGAGCTGTTCCGTGAGCTGGAAAAGGATATGAACGCTGTCGTTGGAGTGTTTCGCCCGCTGGCGCACCTCGCCTACTACGCCGCTGATCCGCTCTGAGCTGTCTTGAAGCGTGTCCATGGTGTCCCGGATCGGGGTGAGGACATACCTTCGGATGATCCGAAAGGCCGCCGCCACCAGAAAAATACCCACGATCAAGGTAAGCGCGCTGGTGATAAGAGAGATAATGTAAACCAGCGTGAGCCTTCCCTTGGCCTCCCCGGCCTGAACGCTGACGGCGGCAGAGAGGGCGTCGATATCGCTTTCCGCCATCTCGCCCAAATGGGCCACATCTCCGTTGGCTGTGGCATAGGCCTCCTGGGTTTTGCTGTCGGCGCTCGCGCTGACCAGATAGACCAGGGCATGCTTGAATTCAGCGTAGCTGTTGATCAGCGATTGATAGGTCCCCCCATCCTTCTCGGAGACAAAATCCTGATAAGCGCTCAGTTTCTCATCCAGGGCGGCCTCCTCCGCCTTGATCTCCTGCACCAGCCGGATCATGGTGGCGTGATCCGCCGCCACGATGTGGGACAGGGCCAGACGGTGGATATCCATAACGGACCGCCTGATATCCTCTAACCGCTCCTCACTGGCCATGCTTCTGTCCACAATGGTTCCCGCGTTGGCGTGGACGTTGTTGATGCTAAATACCGCCAAAATATTGGACAACAGGGTAATCAAGCCCAGAAGGATAATGGGCAGGATTAAGCGCTGCTGAAGTGTCAATCTGCCTTTCATGCGATTTCCTCCCAATTATGATGTACTCAGCGTGCGATCACGCCCTCAACCATTCGGTCCAGCTGGTTCTGGAGGGGCGCGCCGGAAGGATTTCCCTGGGCCATGCTGGTGGCGAACTCGGTCACGGGGTCCCAAAATTTCCCGCCCACCCGCTGGAGCTGGGAGTAATTGGACTGCTCCAATAGGGCGGCGATGGCCTGGGATGACTGAACCTCCGGGGAGTTGGTGGCGTTGACGTTGGCCGGACCTTGGCCCCGGATCTCGAAGCGCAGACGCTGGTTTTCCTCGCTGGTGATCCACTCTGCCAGCCGCGCGGCCCAGCCCGGATGCTGGGAGTAGGCGTTCACGCCGATCAGCTTGCAGCCGGAGAAGGAGGCCATCTGCACCTGCCGCCCCGCGCAGGTATAGGTAGGCAGCTTGGCGGCACCCATGTTCTCACCCCACGCCTCCTCTATGGCCAGCGCGTTCCAAACCCCGCTGACGCCGGCGATGATGTCGCCGTTCCGTACGCCGGAGAGGAATTCCCCATCCGTCAGGCTGGAGAAAGCGGGGCTGGCGGCGATGTTCAGCATAGCCTGAGCCACGTCCACCCCTTGGATGGGGCCATCGGAGCTGTTCCAGGTGCAGTAATTGGTCAGGCCGTCCTCATTGAGGCCCACCTCCAGCCCGGTGTTGCCGAAAAACGCGTAGACGTACCAGGCGGAAGACCAGTCCATAGATATCAGCTTCTCAGCTTGGGCAGCCACCTCCAGCATCCGCTCCAAGCTCTGGATATCCTCCTCAGTAAAAAACGCCTTATTATAGTATAAGAAATACCCGTTATCCGCCGTCAGGGGGTAGGCGTAGAGTGTATCCTCCACACTGGCTGCCTCCACCGCGGCTGGGAGGGAGACGGCGCGGATGGCCGCCTCGTCCGCGATGGGATCCAG
>CAJTZM010000025.1 GCA_910583935.1 uncultured Oscillospiraceae bacterium | reverse complement strand
GTGTGGGTGGACGAGCCGCCGAAGCCGCCGCTGCCGGCAGGGGGCTGCCGGGGAATCCGCCGGGTGACTACATGCTTGTCGATGAGCCGGTCCTCTTTGTGGGACAGCTCTAAAAAGCTGTAATCCCGATAGGATTTGGACCGGGCCCGTTTTTTTCCGGAACCGCCCACGCCAAAATAGATTGCGGGTACGGCCAGCCCGCCCAAAACAAGGCTGATCGGAAGCGCTGTTCCCAGCGCCCGTCCCCAGGACCTTGTTCCGGCCGGCATATGGGAGCTTTCTCCTTCGGGGCTCACATGAGAAACATCCTGAGCGGCATAGCTTTCCACCCTCTCTAAAAACGCGTCGGCGGCTTGGGCAAAATCCCCCTGGGACAGGTATCCGATCGCCTCGTCCAAAATCGCGTCGATTCTCGTGTCGGACAAAAGCCGGATGCCATATCCGCAGGTGGAAACCGCCACCTCACAAGCACCCATGTCAATAAGCAGCAGTACGCCGCTGTAATCCTCCCCCTTGCTAAAGCCGCCCGCATCATAAAAATCGTCGGCATAAGCCTGGGCGCTTTTCCCATCGGTGCTTTGGACCGTCACGATCACCAGATCCAACGACGTTTCCTTCCGCAGCCGGGCGGCGGCGCTTTCCAGCCGGCTTTCTTCCTGTTCTGTCAAAATACCCGCGCCGTCGTACACCCGCTGCTGTTGGGCTGCTGCTGAAAGAAGCCCCATCCCCCAAAACAGCGACACGCAAACACAGATGCAAAGCAGCCGTTTTACCATAGAAAATATCCCCCCAACGTCAATAGAACCAGGCAAATCCCGCTGATCGCCCCAAACAGCGCCGCCAGCCTTCCTTTACTGATGGGCAAAGCGCCGTTCATATCGCCGTTTTGGCCATTCATGGCAAAATAATATTGCTTTCCCCGATATTGATAGGTCAAAATCCACGCGGGAAGCAGCAGATATTTCCAGTCCTCGCTGACAGGGCTCAGCTCACAGCCTTGTATCGTTACACCCTGAAAGCCGCCGACCGTGTCCCGCACAAGCCGCTCAGCATTTTGGCGCTGTTCGTCCTGCAGCCTTGCGGTCAGCTGTTCCTTTTCCTGGTCCCGCCGCAACGCCTGAAAGCCGGACAGATACGCTGGAGAAAAAGGCACCGCCTTTGCGTAATCATAGGTGAGGATTCCCTCCAGCAAAGAGGTTTCCTCCCGCCGCAACGCCGGCATATCGTAGTTGTTTATCCGTAGTTCCCCCTCTCGGGACAGCTGGTAAACGCTGGTCTCGGTGTACTCCAAATCCCCGACGCGCCAAACCCGGGTCTGCCGGGCCGTGACTGTGGCGGACAGGCTGCTTTGGCTGCTGGCCAGCCAAAAGGGAAAATAAACGCCGCTGAGCTTTTCCAGCTGGGATTGGGAAAAAAAGCGCCGGTCCACAAAAGGGTTTTTCCGGCTCCAGCGAAGGAACCGTTCCTTCGCCTGCTCCTCTCCCACGGCAAAGGGAATGATGAGATCCGGCTTCCATTGACCGGAAACCCGCCCCTGCAGCGTTACCGGATTGTGGCAGTAGTAGCAATAGGTGGCGGCAGTGGTCCCGGTGGCCAAAATTTGCGCGCCGCAGGAAGGACATTGGTAGGACCGGGCCTCCCCATCCTCCTGCGGTTTTGCCGCCGGCTGGCCATCCTGCGCCGGGACCAGCCTTTCAATCTCCCGCTGGGTGAAGCTGCTGCCGCAGTAATCGCATACAAAGCTCTGCGACTGAGGCCGAAAGGTCAATTCCGCGTCGCAATTCGGGCATTTACAGGTCAAAACCGACATGTTTGACCCCGCCTTTCAAAAAAGAATTTGATCACAGCTTTTCCCCGCATTGAGGACAGAATTTTGGCGCCGACCCCTTATCGGCTTCAATTGCCGCGCCGCATTGGGGACACTTGGTTTTTGGCTGCGGCCTTTGCCGGCCGCACTGCGTGCAGAAATTGCCCTGGCAGACTGTATGGCACTCAGGGCACTCCCAGCTGTTTGCCGGAGCCGGCCTTTTGGCGCCGCATTGGGCACAGAAACGGCTTTCCTCTCCATTCTGGGCGCCGCAGGCGCACTGCCATTTGTCGGACGAAGCCTCCTTCTGCCGCATCTGCTGCTGGTTGGTCTGAGAAAAGGCCGCCGCCATACCGCCGCCGGACTGTACACCCATTCCAACGCCCATAAACCCGGCCGCCGCGCCGTTGGCGTTGGAGCCTGCCGCCTCAACGCCCCGGGCCATCGCCCCCTGCACGTATCCCTCCCGGATCGCCGCGTCGGACAGCATCGCCCCCTGGTTGCGCATCTGGATCAGCTTTTGCGACTCCTCGTCGTAAGAAATGCTTGCAATTCCCACCGACTGCACCTCAATGCCGCGCATCAGCCTCCAATCTTCATCTAAAATGGTGCTCATGTAGCGGCTGAGCTCCCGCCCCTTGGAGGGGACGTAGGAAATACGAACCCCGTCGGCGGACATCTGGTTGATCGCCGCTTGCAAAGCCTCCATAAACTCGGAAAAATACTGCTCGTTGATGTCCTCAATCTGCACCCTGTCCCGATTGCGGGGGATCGCCTCGGCGTAAAAGCGCAGCGGATCGGTGATCTTGATGGAATAGGTCCCGTGGGTGCGCAAAAACAACTCCGCGTTATAAGTCTCGTCAAAATAACTGATCGGATTCCTAGTTCCAAACCGAATCCCCTTGATCTCCTGCAGGTTGACAAAATAGATTTTCTGTGCGCCGGAGGGCACGCCGCCGAACTGCACCCGGCGGAAGGACTCCTCCAGCGCCTCTCCAAACTGGCCGTTGAACAGAGACGGGGCGGCGGTATTCTCCACCTGATAATAGCCCTCTTCCGCCGTATAATCCACCACCTTGCCGCCGTCTAAAAGCATCATAAACTGATTGGGATATACATGCACCACCGAGCCGTTGCTGATGGTGTCCGCCGTTCCCTTGCGGTTTTGGCCTCGTTTGTCTTTTGGCCGCACCGCCACACCCCGGGTAAATACCGTGTGCTCCCCCATGTCGTCCGGCTCAATGACCTCCAGCCATTGGTCTGCCAGCGCACCGCCGGCAGACCCGGCAATCGCCTTGATAATTCCCATCGCATTCCTCTCCTATCTTGATAGCAGCTTTCTGCCATTTGATTATAAAATAAACATTCTGCAGCTGCAAGCACAAATGATATAATTTTCAAATATTTTCCTCTTCTTCGTACTCCAAAATGTCGCCGGGCTGGCAGTGCAGCGCGTGACAGATGGCGTCCAGCGTCGAAAAACGGATGGCTTTTACCTTCCCGGTCTTCAGGTTGGACAGGTTGACCGGCGAGATCCCCACCTGGCGCGCCAATTGGTTTAAGAGGATTTTCCGGTCGGCCATTACCCGGTCCAAACGCAGTATAATTGCCATTTTACCACACCTCACAGCGTTTCGTCATGCTCTTTTTGCAAAAGCGTCCCGTAGTCAAAAATTTCTGCCGCCGCCCAGAATACCATCCCGGACAAAAGGGCGCTTACCGGCAGCCCAGCCGGGAAAAACGACCAGATCCCACCAAAAAAAGCGCCGAACAAAACGGTTCTGCCCACCTGGAGAAGAATCCCGCTCAGGCACAAAAGCGCACCCATCCAGCGCAGGTACCGGCCGCTTTTTTCTGTAAAAGGATTTTCCTGCGCCGCGTCAAACAGCAAAAAGGCCAGCAGAAACACCGCCCATTGACAGGCCCCGCCGACTAGATTCATGCCGCCTTCGGTCAGATAAGCTCCCTTCACCGAAGCCAGCTCGCTTCCCGGTGCAAAATATCCCTGTCGGATCAGCACGGAAAACGGCCCAGCGGAAATCGACCATCCGCCGGATGCGGCAGGCTCTGCCTGCATCTGCGGCTGGGGGTAAAATAAACCGAAAATCCATCCCGCCAGCATCCATAAAAACAGGATGGAAGCGGCAATTGTCAGCACTTTAAAAACCTGGCGGAGAAATTCGGTGCTTTTTTGCATTGCACGCAGTTTTCTTTCCATTTGTCTCCAACTCCTTTCATATATTCATTATAAGGAGCAGAATCAAGATTGTCAATAAAAATATAATGAATATCATTATATTTTTATTGACAATCAGAGTTTCATCCTTCCAAGATCGTATAACAAAGATTTTCATAGTGCAGCCGGCTTCCCTCCTCCGCCTCTGGCGGAAGCAAAGCTCTGGCAACCGGCAAAAGCTCCTCGGCCGGCTGATCGACTCTTTTTAAAAGCGCATAATCTCCGTCCATGCGAATCAGCAAATAATCATAGGGTCCCATTCTGGTTTCTCCTTTCCGGCCGCGCCCGAAGGCCGTTTTCTTTCCTACCTGTGAGGCGGGCATTCTGTACTAAAAGGCCCTCGTTTTCCGTCTGGGAAACGAGGGCCTTTGCTATCGGACCTTCGGCTGCTTTTTCCTGCGCCAGGTAGAGGGACCGAATAGGATTAAAAGCGGGAAAAACTCCAGCCGGCCCAACAGCATGTCAGCGGAAAGGACCAGCTTGCTAAAGTTGGAAAAAAGGCCGAAATTCCCGGTAGGTCCCACAAATTCCAGTCCAGGCCCGATATTGTTTAAACAGGAAATCACGGCAGTAAAATTGGTAATCATGCCGAAATTATCTAAGGAAATCAACAAAAAGGAAAGGGCCGCCGTAAAAAAGTAGATGGTCATAAACACGTTTACGCCGCGGACCACCCGGGTGTCCAGCGCCTTTTGGTTCATGCGGATCACCCGCACCGCCTTAGGATGGAGCATTCGGCTGATCTCCTTAGCCGCCGATTTCAAGCAGATAATCAAACGGGACACCTTCATGCCGCCCCCGGTAGAGCCGGCGGACGCGCCGATAAACATCAACAGAATTAAAATGGTCCGGGAAAATTCAGGCCAAAGATTAAAGTCAGCCGTCGCGAAACCAGTGGTGGTCATGATGGAGGATACCTGAAAGGCCGCGTGATGGAACGCCTTTCCCCAGGAGCTATACAAAGAGTAAATGTTAGCGGCGATCAAAAGAATCGAAACCGCCATGATCCCCAGATAGCAGCGCAGCTCTTCGTCGTGCAGCACCTGAGCAAAATCCCGGGTCAAAAGCAAAAAGAAAACGGAAAAATTGATGCCGAACAACGCCATAAAAACGGTGACCACATTTTGCAGATAGGCGCTGGGATACGCCGCCATGCTGGCGTTTTTGATGGAAAACCCTCCGGTGCCGGCGGTGCCGAACATGGTGCATAAGCTGTCGAATAAAGGCATTCCCCCCAACAGAAGGAAAAGGACCTCTATCACGCTTAACGCGATATAGATGATATACAGCATCATGGCGCTCTGCCTAAGCTTTGGCATAATCTTGCCCACGTTTGGGCCGGGACTTTCCGCACGCAGCAGATGCAACGAATAGCCGCCTCCGCCGCCAAAGGAGATAATGGCCAACAGGAATACCAGCACTCCCATGCCGCCCAGCCAATGGGTAAAGCTTCGCCAGTACAAAAGACCCATGGGGAGCGCCTCCACGTTGGACAGGACGCTGGCGCCGGTGGTGGTAAAGCCGGAAACCACCTCAAAAAAGGCGTCGACCGGATTGGCAATGGCGCCGCTGAGATAAAAGGGAACCGCTCCAAAAAACGAGATCACCAGCCAGGACAGGGCAGTGACCACAAACCCCTCCGCCGCGTAAAACGCCTTGACCTTTGGCCGGGCGCAGCACAAAGAAAAACCGGTCAAGGCCAGGAGAATCATGGTGATGACAAAAGCCTTTACCGCCGCGGCCTCGTGATAATAAAGGGAAATCGCGGTGGGAGGTGCCAGGGTAATCAACTCAATCAGCAGGATCTTGCCGATGAGCAGAGAAACCATACGTAAATTCATAGCGCGTCATAAATCCTTTTTGAAAATTTGTGCCGGAGTGCATCAAAGAAAAATATCGTTTAGCTCGTAAAACCGGTTGTTTTCGGTGGTCACCACCACTACCCGGTCGCCCAGCCGAATACAATCGTCGCCGGTGGGAAAGATAGTTCGGTCGTCACGCCGGATGGATACAATCAGCAGATTTGGCTGCATGGGAACCTTCGAAAACGGCACATCCAGATAATGGGTCTCCCGGCCAGCCAGGAATTCAATAGCCTCTACCTGATTGTTGACCAGCCGGTATAGGGTGAGCATAGACCCTTCCTCGCTGTTGCTCACCGCCCGAACGTACCGCAGCACATCGTTGCAGATCAAATTTTTGGGGCTGATTAAAGAATCCTCCGCAAAATTCTTAAATACATTCATGTATTCGATCCGGTCGATTTTGGCAATGACCTTCGGCACACCCAGCTTTTTGGCATACATGGAGATGACGAGGTTGACCTCGTCGATATTCAAAAGAGAGATAACGGCGTCGGCCTTTCCATAGATTTCCTCGTTCAAAAGCTTTTGCTGGCAGCCGTCCCCATTGATTACCAACGCCTTAGGAAGAAGCTCCGAAAGCTGTAGGCATCGGTCGTAATCAATCTCGATGATCTTCACCTTCACGCCGGACTGCAAAAGCATCTCCGCCAGATAGTAGCCCAGGCGGCTGCCGCCCACAATGACCACGTCCCGCATTTTGGGAAGGGGAATCCCCAAATAGTGGATCAGCTTGGTCAGATCCTGGGTCTCGGCGGTAACGTGGATCTTATCCCCCTCCTCAATTTGAAAATTGCCGGAGGGGATATAGACCTGATCTCCCCGCTCGACTGCGCAGACCAAAACCTTGACCTTAGCGTTTTGATGCAGCTCGTACAGGTGTTTTCCGATAATCGTACAGCCTTTTTCCACCTTCAACTCAACGATTTCTACCCGCCCCTTGGCAAAACGGTCCCGGTTGAGAAAAGAGGGAAACTGCAAAATCTGGAACATTTCCCGGGCGGCGGTGGCCTCGGGATTGATTACCATGCTCAGCCCCAGCTCGTCCTTTAAAAAAACCAGCTGCCCGGCATATTCGGGATTGCGCACCCGGGCAATGGTGTGGGTACAGCCCAGCTTCTTGGCTGTCAGACAGCATAAGAGGTTGATTTCATCCGCCGAGGTGGCGGCGATAACCAGATCCGCCTTTTCTGCGCCGGCCTCCAGAAGGACCTGGCGGCTGGCCCCGTTTCCCGGTACCACCATCACGTCAAAGGTTTCCTGAGAGTTTTGCAGCACAGTGGGATTTTTGTCGATAATAACGATGTCATGCTCTTCCTTGGAGAGCTGCTCGGTCAGGGTAAGCCCGACCTTGCCGTCTCCGACAATAATGATATTCATTTTTCATTATCCCCAAAATATTTACAGAATCATCAATTGGCAACAGGTGCAAGACTGATTATAACATTTTTAAGCCAAAAGGCAAGATCGGCAGAGGATTTTTCCCGGCAAAAGCGCAGGAAACCGCCAAAAAGCTTTATGAAAGCGCTCCTCTTTTTTCCATGATTCCAGCAAAGCGTTTGCAGGCTTGTTTTTTCACACCATCTGATGGTTTTTCCATTTCCCGCTGGCCACCCGCCAGACAAACAGGGCGATTCGAAAAACCCAGTCGATGTACATAGCCGTCCACACGCCCAATACGCCGAAGCCCCCATATTTGCCGAGCAAAAAGCTGAAGCCGATCCGGAAGGTCCACATGGAAAAAACGGAAACCAGCATAGTGAATTTCACATCCCCCGCCGCCCGCAGTCCGTTTGGCAGGGTGAACGCCGCCGGCCATAGGACCGCCGCCGTCAGACAGTGCCATACCATAATCGTCCGGGTGATGGCGGCGGTTTCCTCCGAAAGGTGGTACAACGCCAGCAGCGGATTGATGAGGAAATACATCAGCACGTTTAAACCGATCATGAACAGGTATGCCGTGCCGGTCAGCTTCAGCATATAGCTTTTCGCCTGCTGAAAATTGCCCGCGCCAACACACTGGCCTACCACCGTAATCATCCCCAGGCCGATGGCCTGCGCCGGTACAAAAACCAGTGAATTGGCGCTGTTGGCCACCGCGTTGGCGGTGATGCTGGCGGTGCCAAAGGAGGCAATCAGGCTTGCTACCAGGATTTTTCCGATCTGGAACATGCCATTCTCCAGCCCGGTGGGAACGCCGATTCGAAGGATGTTTCGAATCGTGGGGAAATCCGGCTTCCAGTGCAGCCAGCGTTCCACATAAATCAGGTTTCGCTTGTTTTTGAGCAGATACAGTACAAATACCGCCGCCAAAATCCGGGAAGCCAGCGATGCCAGCCCAGCGCCGGCCACCCCCATACGAAACCCGAAAATCAAAAGTGCGTTCCCGCTCACATTGACCACATTCATCATGGCCGAAGCGTACATGGAGATTTTGGAGTTTCCCATACTGCGAAACAGCGCGGCTCCCGCGTTGTAAACGGCGATAAACGGATAGGAAAGAGCTGACAAAAACAGGTAGGTCGCCGCATTGTCCATCACCGAAGCCTCAATGGATCCGAACAAAAGCCGAAGCAGACCCCGCTGGGAAACCAGGCAGGCTGCCATAATCGTTATGGACAAAACCGCCGTGATGAGCAGCAGCTGCTTGGCCGCCTTTTTCGCGTCCTGGGGCTGTTCTTTTCCAATCAGCTGCGAACAGATAATCGCGCCGCCGGTGGCCAGGGCGGAAAAGACATTGATCAGCAATATATTGATGGAGTCAACCAGGGAAATACCCGATACCGCCGCTTCCCCGCAGGTGGCGACCATCAGCGTATCCGCTATGCCGATGGTCATGGCCAAAAGCTGCTCCACGACCAGCGGCAGGATCAATCTCACCAGCTGCTTTTGAGAAAACATCTTTCTTGCTCCTCTCTATTTTGTGCCAACGGGACCGTTGACGGGTCATCGGTGAAAAAACCGTTCATTCCTTTCCCATAATGCGCCAAAGAAGAGCAAATTGCAAGAGGAAATTGGAAATATGCCTTTTGTTCCATCCATTGCTTTACCGGATAAAGAAAAAACAGAATTCTCTTTTCTCCGCCTTTTTTTTGTGTTATACTAAACTTATCAAAATCTGGAAAAGAGGGATATTATGAAGTTTGCCGAATTTCCTTATGAGCGCCCGGATCTGGCGGCAGCCATGGCGCAGCTGGACAAGCTGTCTGATTCTATCGGTCATGCCAGAACGGCGAAGGAGGCGAAGGAGGCCTTTTTGTCTTTTGAAAAAATCACCGAACAAATCGGGAGCATGTCCTCCATCTGCTATGTACGCCATACGGTGGACACCCGCGACCCCTTTTATGAAAAGGAAAACACCTTCTGGGACGAAAACCTCCCCCTGCTCATGGACAAGCAGCTGGATATCTACCGCGCCATGCTTGCCAGCGGGTGCCGGGCAGAGCTGGAAAAGGATCTGGGGAAGCTTTTATTCGATAAAATGGAAATCGAGGTCAAATCTGCCGATCCTTCCATCATCCCGCTGATGCAGGAGGAAAACCGCCTGCAGACTGAATACCAACGCTTATACGCTTCCGCCCAGATCCCCTTTCAGGGCAAAACGCTCACCGTCGCCCAGCTGACCCCCTATAAGCAGGATCGGGACCGGTCGGTCCGCAAGGCCGCTTTTGAGGCGGAGGGCCGCTTCTTTGATGAAAATCGGGAACAATTCGATGAAATTTATGACAAGCTGGTCCAAAATCGAACCGAACAGGCCAAGCGCATGGGATACGAAAACTTTATTCCCTTAGGCTATATTCGGATGAAGCGCAACGGATACGGCATACCCGAGGTAAAGGCGTACCGTCAAAAAATTGTGGAGGAGATGGTCCCCGCCGTTTGCGAGCTGAAAAAGGTGCAGCAGCAGAGAATCGGCGCGGATTCCCTGCAGTTTTTCGACGATACCTTCCTATTCCCCGACGGCAACCCCATCCCCTTTGGCTCCTCCGACGAAATCCTCGCTGCCGGCCAGCAGATGTACCGGGCGCTTTCCCCGGAGACCGCCGAGTTTATCGACTTCATGTTTGATTCGCAGCTGTTCGACGTGCTGGCCAAGGAGGGCAAAGCCCCCGGTGGATACTGCACCTACATCCCCAGCCAGAAAAGCCCGTTCATCTTTTCCAATTTCAACGGGACCGCCGGCGATGTGGATGTGCTGACCCACGAGGCAGGGCACGCCTTCGCCGCTTATCAGGCGGCCAAGCAGAATCTGCTGCCGGAATACGCGGACAATACGCTGGAAGCGTGCGAGGTCCACTCGATGAGCATGGAATTTCTCACCTCGGACTATCACCAGCTGTTTTTTGCCGACGCAACGGATAAATACCAGCTGTTTCATGCGGAAAGCGCGGTATTTTTCCTGCCCTATGGCTGTATGGTCGACGAATTCCAGCATATTGTATACGAAAATCCGCAGCTGACGCCCGAACAGCGCAACAACGCCTGGATGGAGCTGGAGAAAAAATACCGCCCGTATCTGGAATTTGGCGATCTGCCCTTTTACGGCCGCGGCGCAGGCTGGCAGCGGCAGATGCACATCTACCTCAATCCCTTTTACTACATCGACTACTGCCTGGCCCAGACCGTAGCGCTGCAGTTCTGGGCGCTGTATTTAAAGGATCCCAAAAACGCCTGGAGCCGGTATCTGACACTGGTCAATCAGGCCGGCACCGGCACCTTTGTGGATGTGGTAAAGGCGGCGGGGCTGAAAACACCCTTTGACGACGGATGCATTCGGGAGGTGGCCGAATCCGCCAAGGGCTGGTGCCTAGCCCATCAGCCCACAAAATAAACAATCCAATTAAAAAGCAGGGGGAATCCCCTGCTTTTTAATTGGATTTATGGCTTCTGCGGATAAGAAGCGTCTTTTTCTACCGGAACTTGTCGGCCGGTGTGATCAATTGCCGTTTCACCTTCCAGCAGCAGCTCTCCCACCTTAGCAAATCGAAATCCCTTTTCCCGCAGGCCGGCGATTACATCCGGCAGCGCCTCCATCGTGGTAGCGGCGCCGGAATGAAACAGCACAATACTGCCGTTTTGCGCCTTACCCACCACCTTCCGAACAATTTCTTTTGCAGGCGGCTTTTTCCAATCCACCGAATCCACATCCCATTGGATGACCTCATAGCCCTGCTGCCGCAAAAGCCGGATCACCCTGCTGTCATACGAGCCGGACGGGACCCGGGCAAGGGTGGGCTTCACCCCCGTCAGCTCCTGTACCAGAGCATCCGTTTTCTCCATCTGCTGGCGGATCGTCTCCTCCCCGGCTCCTACAAAATCCACATGGGAATAGGAATGGTTTCCGATTTCATGCCCGGCCGCTGCGATCTGCCGCACCGAATCGGGATATTGCTCAATCCACTGCCCCACCAGGAAAAAGGTCGCCTTGATTTTTTCCTGCTCCAATAGCCTTAACAGCTGCGGGATATCGTTTTCATCCCAGGCGCAATTAAAGGTTAGCGCAGCCAGCGGCTCTTCGCGCTGGACCGAGTAGACCGGAAGCTCCTTGTCGCTGATGGAGACCAGCGATACAACCATATTCCCAAGCCCCAGCAGAACTACCGCCGCGTATACCAAAGCGCCCAGCAAAAGCCAGACCGATTTCCTTTTCCCCACAACCAGGTAGCGCTGTCTCACATACATCCCCCCGCTACCCATTCTATGCGGCCTGCCTGGCCGTTTTGTCTTTTGGGGACGAATGTGAAAAACGACAGTCTCTTGTCACCGTTTTTGCCGGGGCGCTCAAACCTTGCGGCTTTCTCCCGCCAGCTTATTCAATACTAAGCCATTTTGCGCGCAGATTGAATTTTTCCTCTGGGTCAGAAATCGGATTGGAAAGTATTTTGCTGATTTCGCCAAAGAGTTCTATCTCTTTGTTATCGCTGTCACGCAAAAAAAGCAGCATTTTCTCATCGCTTGTGCACAGACCGACAATCGACGCCTCCTGATAGTCCATTTCGTAAAGGTATAACGCATGATCCATAATGGTCAAAATTTTATTCTGTGTTACAAAATATGTTTAAAGGAACAGTTTTTAATAGAATTTAGCGCAAGAAAAAACAGCGGGAAAGTCACCAACAAAGGTGTTCATTTCCGCTGTTTTTCTTGCCTATGCACCTATATTCAAAGGTTCGGATACCAGCGCAGTAGATCGCCGCGCCCTTCGGCCTCGATCCGCTCCACCGCATACCGGAGCCACTCCTCCGGCGTGGGTATCTTCCCGGCGCGGGGTATCCTTTCCCATTGCGCCCGCTTCTCCGGGTCAGGGTCATTCATTCCGGCCTCAATGCGGGCCGAGATGATTGCCCGCATTTCCTCCACCGTGATATTCCTTTCACGGGCCAGCCTTTCAAATACAGTTTCTTCTTCCATAGCAGCAAGCCTCCCGATTTTTTATGAATAGTATACTCGCCTGTCTACCACGCTATAACAGAGTAATTCCCTTTTAGGAAATAGTCTGTCTACCGATTGTGACTATTATATCACCCTTTTGGGAATTAGAATAGATACAGATAGGCAGGTGATGGCATGGATGCGCAGAAACGCAAAAAACAACTCATGGAGGAACGTGGTTGGACGGATTACCGCTTGGCGAAGGAATCCGGCCTTTCCCATTCCACCGTTACAAATATGTTCAACAGAAATAATGCGCCAACACTGCCGACCTTAGAGGCGGTATGCGGGGCGTTTGGTATAACTTTAGCGCAATTCTTCTCCGAGGGGAATGGCCCGGCGGAATTTACCGAGGAACAGCGCACCCTGTTTTCAAAATGGAGTACCTTAAACGATGAGCAGAAAAAAGCCCTGCTTGCTCTTATCAATACCATGTGAACGACGAAAAGCCCGCAGGCTCTGGAATAGAACCTGCGGGCCGTTTATTATGCCGCTTCCCATGCTTCCTTTTTAATTGTTACCTGCGTCCCGTCGCGGAAAGTAAAGGCCATCCGCTTATCCTCAAATACCGTTACCATATCCACCGTGGAATACCAAAGCTCCTCGTCAAATTCCGTTACCAGCTCGGCATACTGGCCCATGCGCTCCATGAACATCTGGATTTTGACTTTCTTGGCATTGCGCTCCAAACAGATGTCCTCGATTTCCGCCAGCCGGTTCCGGGCTTTTTCAAAGCGGGCGCAATAACCTTCATATTTGCGCTGGTATTCTTCCTGATCCTGCGCCTTATGCGCATTTTCGGAAATCGCCTTTTTTATCAGCTGTGTTACCACATCGGCCTCGTTCTGTAATCCCCTGCGTTCTGCGTCAAGGTCGGAGGTATCGGTAAGGGCCTCGATCACCTCGTTATATGCCGCCATTATTTCCGCCCGGTCATGCAGGATAGCATTGAAAGCGGAAAGGAAAGCCGCTTTGATTTCCGCTTCTGTTAAATGGGGCGTATGGCAATGTCCGCCCTTATATTTGTTGTTGCATTGCCAGATCAGGCGGCGGTATTCGGTGTTGGAATCCCATATTTTGCTGCCATACTGGCCGCCACATTCCCCGCAGAAAATTTTTCCGCTGAAAGGATGGGCGCTGCTCGTCCAGTGGCCGTCGGTCTTGCGCTGTTTCCATTCATACTGCACAAGGTCAAATACTTCCGGCGGAATAATGGCCGGATGGCTGTTCTCTACATAATACTGCGGCACCTCGCCCTCACTGACTTTCACCTTTTTACTGAGAAAATCCACCGTGAATTTTTTCTGCAGGCGGGCGTCGCCTTTGTATTTTTCATTCGTGAGAATACTTTCCACGGTCTTGCTCCGCCAGATAGTCTTTCCGCCCGGCGTTGGGATACCTTCGCCGGTCAGATAGGTAGCGATTGCAGAGGGAGATTTCCCATAAAGGAACAGCCGGAAAATAAGCTGTACAATTTGTGCTTTCTTTTCAATGATCTCCGGCAGGCCGTTTTCGCCCCGTTTATATCCGAGGAACCGGCCATAGGGCAGGCTCACTTTCCCGTCTGCAAAGCGCTTGCGCTGGCCCCACGTCACATTCTCGGAAATAGAGCGGCTTTCTTCCTGCGCCAGCGAGGACATGATGGTGATAAGCAGCTCACCCTTGCCGTCGAGAGTATGAATATTTTCTTTCTCGAACAATACCTCAACCCCTTTTTCTTTGAGCCTCCGTACTGTGGTTAAGGTATCCACTGTATTGCGGGCAAACCGGCTGATCGACTTGGTAATGATAAGGTCAATTTTTCCTGCCAGCGCGTCGGCCACCATACGGTTAAAGCCTTCGCGCTTTTTGGTATTCGTTGCGGAAATGCCCTCGTCTATCTAATAGCCCATTTTGATACAATTTTATTTTCCCTATACTTTTTTATTTTGCCTCCAAAGGGGGTTCAAATGTAAAAAACGCCTTTAAAATAAGAAAACACTCCACATTCCCGTGAAGTGCAATCTGTATTTCCTATTTGGTTTTTACTGGAATCTCCATCCCGTTCTTAAAGGTGAACCGCACATCCTCCTTGCCATAGACCGTCACAAAATCCACCATGGCATACCATGCGCCCTCGTCAAAGTAATCCACCTGCTCTGGCAGTCCCCGCAGCACCTCCATGAAGTTCTCCATCATTTTCCGCTGTGCCTGTTTCTCCGTGATGGCTGCCTGCACTTCCTCCAGCCGCGCTTTCGCCGTTTCAAACCGCCCTACCAGTGCATCGTAGCGTTTGGCATATTCGCCCTGGTTCTGTGCAACGCGGGCGTTTTCCCCGATGCATTTCTGTATCAGTTCTGCCGCCACGTTCATCTCCCCGTTAAGCTGCCGTTCCTCCGCCTCCAGTTCCCCGGTTTCAAATGCCGTGTCCCTGATTTCCTCAAAGCCTGCAAGGATGCGGGTCTTCTCCCGGTTGATGGTATTCAGCGCCTTTATGAAAAGCTGCCGGATAGTTTCCTCATCCAGATGCGGCGTGGTACATTTCTCCCCACCGTCAAATTTGTGGTTGCACTGCCAGACCACCTTCCGGTATTTATCGTTGGAATGCCAGACCTTGGAACCGTACCAGCTCCCGCAGTCCCCGCAGCGAATTTTGCTGGAGAAAATACTCACGCAGCTATTCCGGCTGCTGCCTTTGCCCCGCGACTGCATCAACACCTGCACGTTATCAAAGACAGCGGGCGGTATGATGGCTTCATGGTTTCCTTCCACATAATACTGCGGAACCTCTCCCTCGTTCTTCTTTTTCTTTTTCGAGAGAAAATCCGTGGTGTACACTTTCTGCAGGAGTGCATCGCCTTTGTACTTCTCGTTTGTGAGGATGGATTCTACAACCGCCTTGCCCCATACCTTTTTGCCGCCCGGCGTGGGGATGCCTTTTTCCGTCAGGATTTTGGCTATCTGGTATGGCGACCTGCCCTGCAGGAAAAGCCCGTAGATTTCCCGCACGATTTTCGCCTGTTCCTCGTTGACGACAAGGTTCCCGTCCTCGCCCCGGTCATAGCCGAGGAACCTTCCGAATGGCACCGTGACCTTGCCGTCTGCGAACCGCTTCCTCATGCCCCATGTGCAGTTTTCCGAAATGCTCCGGCTTTCCTCCTGCGCCAGCGAGGACATGATGGTGATCAGCAGCTCGCCTTTGGAATCGAATGTCCAGATGTTTTCTTTTTCAAAATAACACTCCGTGCCGTTGTCCTTCAGCCTGCGGATGGTGGAAAGGCTGTCCACCGTGTTCCTCGCAAACCTCGAAACGCTCTTGGTAATGATGAGGTCGATCTTCCCGTCCAGGGCATCCTCCACCATTTTGTTGAATCCCTCGCGGTGCCGTGTGGAAGTTGCACTTATGCCTTCATCGGCGTAGATGTCCGCCATGATCCAGTTGGGGTTTTGCGTGATCAGGTCGGTGTAGTAGTGGGTCTGCGCCATGAAGGAGCCCAGCTGGTCACTGGAGTCGGAGCTGACCCGGCAGTAGGCAGCCACCCGCAGCTTTTGGGTCTCCGGTCTTTCAGCCGCTTCGATGACGATGACTTTTCTTTTCTGCAGCGCCAAGCTGCCCTCGGTGTTTTGTCTGCTCACAGTGCTCACCTCCTGTCAGCAACATACAATACCATGTTTTCTATGCAATAGCTATATCAAAGGGAAAGAAATACCCAATCTACCTCGATTTCTTCATTCCTCCGAGTCATTGTGTTAAATCCAGTAAGTATGTACTTTTTAGATTCCATTTGCCGTTCCTCCGTAATTTTAAGATTTTGATGTAGGATTCAAAATCTTAAAATTACGGGTACTTGGCGATGAAAGCCTGCCAGCCCATGCCGATCCTCCCATTACCGGGCATGAAAAAAGCCGGAAGCGTTTCATCCGCTTACGGCCAGTTCCTGCCGCCATATTACGGCAGGAAAAACCAAGGGCCCGAATGCTTCACGCATCCGGACCCTTGGTTTGCATGATTCAATTTAGCGCATACCTGCCACTGTACTGAGTATAGCAGAAGCAAAGTCGGCTGGGAGTAGGGATTGGGTCGGTTTTTCATCGGGAATCAATCGGGAAAAAGTCGGGATATTTTGAGTTTCTCCTGAAGTTCCGGGATCGCGTATCCAAACAGGCAAAGTGAAAACAGAAAAAGAGCCTCCTTCTTGCGGTCGTAGAATACGCTGTGTTCTATATTCAGCTCTTCCAGCAGCTCCTTTTCCGTGCTGTTGAACCGATAGATAAACTGCTTGGTCAGGATCTCATAATACAGCTCACCGCGGTCGGGGTATCACTTGAGGCGGAGCAGGGCCCTGTCGATCACATCCACCAGCATCCTGCTTTGGACCACACAGCAGACCTTTTCCTCAAATGCCTGGAGCTCCGTATCCGGGGCAAAATTCTCCAAATAGCACAGGCCCGCTTCCATATCCCGGTTGCCCATCTCCCGCGCGTATTCATGAAGCTCCTCCGTCCGTTCATTGAGGACCCACACAACATCCCGGTAGATCTTCAATATCAGCTTGCTTCTATGAAAAACAGCGCTGCTGTCCATCCCCATGGCAGACATCTGGCTGCGGCATTTTCGGAGTGCGGCGCTTTCCTTTCTCATGGTGTTCCTCCTCTCTGCGTTCGCAATATTGCGAACACTTTGGGCAGACGACATAGATTTCATTTTTGCAGGGAGGGCTCTGCCGGGTTCTCCCTGCGTATATCTCAAAGCAAATGACGGGATTCCAGACGGATGCGCATTGCTTGCCTGGACACCTCAAAGAGTTCCGCCATTTTTGTGACGATCTGTTCATTGGTATGTCCGGGGCGGATACGGTAAAAGCATTTTTTGATCTGCGGCATCGGCGTGAGCAGGGCGGTGGCCAATGCATCGGCCTGCCTCTCAATCAGGCCGCAGCTCTCGTCGCTGGAAGACTTGCCGTCATAGGCGGCTACATCGCCTGTGCCGGAATAGAGCTTTTTGTGCAGCACCCAATGCCCCAGTTCATGCCCGCAGGTAAAGCGGAGCCTGCCAAGCCGGTTTGGTTCACAAAGCCGTTCGTCAATTAAAACCGTACCGGCTTTGACCGCAATCAGCTTGTACTGCCGCTGTTCCTGGTCGTACAGAATGGCAGCCCCGTCATCAAAAATCGTTTCACCAAGAACGCACCCATTCTTACGAAGCACATGGTACTCCAAAATGAGATCAAACTTGGTTTCCATGATCGTTTCAATCGGGATCGGGCGCGGTTCCCCATCCAAGAGGGTCCGGTCATATTCCAGAAGGATTTTTCTCCCAATCGCCTCGATTGCTTCCAATCTAATCAACGGAAAAGACAAGACGCACCCTCCTTAATGCTGACGCTTTTTCAGAACTTCCATAAATACCTGCCATTCCTCGTCGGTGGCGTCCACCTCTTTTGCCACCCGCAATGCGGCGCGGACCACATCGTGCTCCATGATATACTCCGGCAGGTCAGCGGACACTGTTTTCCGGGACTTGGCGGCCAGATCCAGCAGCAGCTCATATTCCTGCTTGTCCAGCTCCAGAAAACGGGATACCCGTTCGACAAAATCCCCTTCCGGCGCCGGACGGCGGCCCTGTTCAATGTCGCTTAGATATCCGTAAGCGATATGGAGAGATTTGGCCGTTTCCCGCAGGTTTACCTTCCGTTCTTTTCTTCTGGTACTGATAAAGGCTCCGAAAGACATCTTTTCTCAGTCTCCTGTCCAAAGGGAGTTCGCTGTAATGAGAACTGTTGTATTTATTATATATGGAAATATTTGTTCTTCACAGGAGTAAAAAAGAAATATGGGGCAAGGTGTTAAAAAACAATAACACCTTGCCCCATATCATCACAGAAAGAGCTGGGCGATCCGGCGCATCTCTTCCACACATTCCTGCGGGGACAAGATCTTGATTTTTCCCATGAACTAAAACACCCAGCCGAAAAAGCTCCCGCTGAGGTCCGCCTCGATTTCCGCCACAAAATGCTCTGCATCATAGATTCGGGTCGGGACGTCCTCTCCGTATCGGTCGATGATCACCCGCATCAGATCGTTTTCACACTGAAGCTCCAGACGGACAAGCCGCCCCGTTGCGAACATATCCACGATTTTGTTGGTATATGCGGCGACGTCAAATTCTTCCGGCGGCACAAATCCGGTTTCCAGAGCTTTCGCGCCTGCTATACGGTCCACCCGGAAGTGGGCGATCCTCTGGTGCTTATGGGAATACCCAATCAGGTAGTAATGGTCATTCTTCCATTCCAGCGCGTAGGGGTCCAATATGTACCGGTAACCATCGTGCTTCAGGATCTTCTGTTTCTCCCGTGTGTACTCATAATACTGGAATTGGAGCTGCCGGTTTTCCAAAATGGCGGTTTGGATACCGTCGATGATGTAGTATATTTTTTCGTTGTGCGGCTTGACCCGGCTGGTCAGGGCGGCCAGTCTGCAGAGCTGGTCTGCTTGATATGTGCTGGTCAGGCGGCACAGTTTTTGGATCAGCTCCTCTGTTTTTCGGGGAGAGATCACCTTGGAGGAAGCTGCCGCGTCAACCAGCATCTTCACCTCTGGAAATTCAAAGGTGCGATTTCCGATGAAATACTGGTTCTGGGTGCTTTTTGTCACGACGATATCCAATCCGGCGTCGGTTAAAGCGTTTAGATCCCCATAAACGGTTTGCCGGACAGCCTGGATGCCTTTTTCTTTCAGATAGGCAATGATATCCGATACGGTGGCGGGATGGTTTTCATCGGTTTTCAGGCAAAGGAAGCGAAGCAGTTCAATGATGCGGATATTGGTTTGTCCCTGCATAGTGACCTCCTGAAATATGTAAGGGGCTGAATCTCACGATCCAGCCCCGCTTTTGAAGTGCTGCTATCCAAAAATTCTTTCGGTTGGGCGATCCGGGTTACTCTGCGTGGCGTTTCTTCCAGTACCAGACGCCGCCCAATGCGATGAGCAAAGCGGCAATGGCTGCGGCAAAGACGCCGGAAACAGCTCTATCCTCGGTCTGTGGTGGGTCGATAGCCGGCTCACCGGCGACAGGGGCCATTTCCTTGAACCCTGATCCGGCAGGGGTTTGATTGGGTACCACAACCTCTGGCTGGGCGGCGGGGGTATGGATCTCCGCCGTGGCAGGGGTGTCGATGGGGAGAATCCCACCGGTCTCCGGGTTTTTCTTGGCCAGGCTCCCCTCCAGAATGGCAAGGGGGGAAAGGCTCTCCACCGTCACTGTTACCTTGCCGTTTTTGGCGACGGCCTCGTAGTACTCCAGCTTGTTGTGCAGGCAGTGGACAACGGTCATGGTTTTGCCGTTGTACCGGCTGGGCACCGGGAAGGTGAGGGTCACACTGCCGCGGAATTCTCGGCTGAGGGACACATCATAGATGGCAACAACGCTGCCCTGCTCCCGCCAGCTGCGGATCTCCCTGCATTTGTCGCAATTCCCATCGGCGTGGAGGCGGTTTTCCGTAACGGTGAGGGGGGCATTTTGGTGAATGCCATTGCCGGAAAGGGTCACGCCGTCTTTGGAAAGGGTTTCCTTATCATAGGTCGGGGAAGTGGAACGGTCCTCACGGTCGGAACTATCGGAATCACCGGAGCTGCCGGAACCGCCGGAATTTCCTCCTCCGTTGCCGGAGCCGCTGTCGGCGCCCTTGGTGACGCTGACTGTGCAGCTCGCCGTCCCACCAAGGTGCTGGGCGTCGCCGGCGTAATGGACGGTAAAGGTATATGCGGCCGTTTCATTGGGCAGGGTAGCTTTCCAGGTGGCCCCGCTGCCAGTGACGGAGATCCTGCTGTCAGAACAGCTTACCGTTGCCGTCCCGCCGGAGGGCAGACCGCCGATGGTCAGCGTTACCGTTCCGCTGCCGGTGAGGGAGGCAGGGTTGGCTGTCATGGTCAGGTTCACAGGGGTTTTGTCGGTGAAGATCAGTTTGCCGTTCACATAGGTGATTTGATAGTTGTTTTCGTTCGTCAGCACGCCGCCGCTGATGACAATGTCATATTCGCCAAGGGTATGGGTATCGGATGCACTGGTTGTCATGGAGGGGGCCGCCGTAAAGGTATCGCCGTTCACCAGCCCTGTTGCTTTGTAGGTAAAGGTGGGCATCGCCCCGCCCGTTACCACGGTGAAGCTGTCCGCTGTTACGGTGATGGGCCTCTCCCCAATGGTGAGGGAAAGGGCTGCCTCTGCCTCGTTGTAGCTGTTGTCTGCTGCCTTTATGACGGTGATGGTGACTGGCCCGGCCTTGTGGATGGTGGCGGTATTCCCGCTGATGCTGAGGACGGTCGGGTCGGAGCTTGTAAAGGTAACCGCACCTTCGCCGCTGCCGCCGTTGATATCGAGGTTAAACGCCCCTCGCCGTAGATTTTTGTTCCCACATCCTTGATGGAAAGGGCCGCTTGCTGCTGCTTTGCCGCATCGAAGGTCAGGGAGCCGCTGGCAGCCTTATAGTTGGTATTGCCGCTGTATTCCGCCGTGACGGTGTATTTCTGGTCGGCCAGACCGTTCCACTGGTGGATGGCTGTTCCGTTTGTTAATGGCAGGTTTTTTGTTTCCCCATTGCCCGTGATAGTAATTTCTCCGGTAGGAGCCACGCCGTTCTGCACGCCGGTCAGGTGGCTGTCCGACAGCTTTTGCCCGTAGGTGATGGTGCCAGCAGTGGGCCATGTGATGGCGGGCGCCGGTGCCTTGTTGATGGTGAGGTTGCCCGGCTGGTAGGTGATGTTGTAGCAGCCGGGCACATCCTCGCCGTTGCTGTTCTGGATCCCGACGGCGGAGGGCGTGATGGTGCCGCCGTGGATATTCCCGGTGCTGGCGGTGAGGGTGATACCGTTTATGTTATCGCCGCTGCAAAGCCCTGCGGGAGTCACCTGGTCTACACCCTGGGCGATGCTCCCGCCGTAGGGGATGGTCTGGTTGTTGCGGTGATGGTCAGCGCGGCCGGGGCGATGGAGAAGGTCTTTGTAAATTTCCCGCCGAACCTGGCGCTGGAAATCGTCACAGTGGCGTTGCCGGCTTTGGTATTGTTGGCGTAGGTTACATCATAATTTGCCGCGCCCAGCTCCTCCCCGTCCACCGTAACGGTGACGGCGTGTAAGCTCGTGTTGACCAAGCCCCCGGTGAACAATTTGCCGTCCTTATCATAATAGGCGCAATCAGTGGCCAACAGTTGGCGGATGGTGATTATATAGCCGCTGCATGAAATCGCATTTGTGCCCCCGGAATAAGTCTCGGCGGAGAGTTGGACAGATTGTGGCGCATTGACGGACAACCCATAACCGCCGCCTATATTCCGAATGACCACATTTTCGCCAATGACAGATAGCGTCGCATTTGTATTATTGACCCCTACCACAGCGCCCACCGATTTTCTGGTAAAGGTGCCGCCTTCCAGTGTTACTGTTGCCAGCGGCATGGGCGTATTGGCCCCGTCCAGCGCCGTTTGCAGCGCGTAGCGGCGGTCAGGCCCAGCTGCTCCTCCTCGGTCAGTGCCCCAAAAAACGCAAGGATCTCATTAAACTGCGCCCGCACCTCGTCTGCGTTGTCCTCTGTCACTTCCTCCGGCAGAGCATCTATCATAGACTGTACCGGATAGACATGGTATTCATAGGTGCATGGGCTGCCCTCCCCATCCTCGGACGGGGAGGGCAGGTAACCGCAAATCTCGTCATGCTCCTGATGATGCTTGCAGGGGCCGATATTTAGATCTACCATATAGAAGAGGACACAAAGACAGAAGAACTGCAGAATAAATTACACACAAAAGAGGAGGGTTATCATGGCAGCAAGCAACTACCCCAAACACGATGAAGATTTTAAAAAATCCCTGGTTTTACTCCATCAAAACCCAAGCGCAACTTTGTAAGGAGTATAGCGTTTCACAATCCGCTCTCGGCAAGTGGGTAAAGCAGTACTCCACAGTTGAAATCGATGACGGCGAAGTTCTTACCGCAAAACAGGTAAAAGAACTTCAAAAGCGTAATGTCCAGCTGGAGGAGGAAAACCTCATCTTAAAAAAGCGATTGCCATATTC
>CAJTZM010000024.1 GCA_910583935.1 uncultured Oscillospiraceae bacterium | reverse complement strand
AGTCTTTTGGCTGCAATATGGAAGTTCCTTTTAAACGGGCACCTTGAGGGATTGTCAAATCTTCTAAAAACATTGAAGTAACTTTCTTTTTTATAATTGCTAAAACTAGTGGTGGTTTCGATGATTTTTAAATATTCATCCAGCAAGTCGTCAACGCGATTTTTTGAAGGATCGATCCCATCATCCAGCCAGGCGTCTGCTTTTGCGTTGGCTTCCCTTTGGCCGGTTCTACCGGGTTTGGAACTTGTGAAGCTTCGGCGCACCCCGTCCTTCTGGACGTTGACCTGCCAACGTTTTTGATTCTCCATCCATTTAGCGGTGTTGGTTCGTTTGCCCATAAAAATACACCTCCGGGTATGACTTGAAAAGCTTTCCCGAAGATGGTAAAATACAGTTGCGTACTGTGCTTGTCCATCTTTGGGTGAGCCATTTTAAAAAGATCCCTGTCGGCTGCAACCGGCGGGGATTTTTATTTTTTCTTTTTCCATTGGCTTTTTAATCCATCGATATGTTCAAATAAATCATCCTTAATGTCGGCCCACATGGGATCTAAAATAAAATCTATTCCTTCTCTGCGAGCGAGTTTAGCGGCAGGTACAAAATCGCTATCTCCAGATATTAAAATGATCTGGTCGATTTGTTTTTTATACGCGAGAGATGCAATATCAATTCCGATTCTCATGTCAACGCCTTTTTGTTGAGCAATAAATTGAAAATCATTTTCTGTTAAGGTCTCTAACTTTTTTTTGCCCATTACAATTTGACGTGTAATTTCGGGACGAAGGTTATAATATGCTTGATTCGACATTTCTCCCAAACGAAGCGCAAATTTTCTGCGTTTTTTCAATTCAGCTAAAAAAGCTAGCGACCATGTGTATGTATCAGATTTGTCTAAATCAACATTCTTTTTTGTAAGAGGGTGAAAGACACTTTTTCGTCCAATCGGAGCGCAATCATAGTAAAAAATCCGATAAAGTTGACGATTTTCTGACCCGTCCTTATCGTTCATATGCGCCATACAATATGAATGAAGTTCTTTGGCTCTTCCTTCAGCGGATTTAGCACCCCAAAGATGCGTTGCACGCTTTCGATAAAAGCCGCCGTCAACTAAAATTGCTGTACGCGTCATAGAAAATCTCCTTTACAAAAAAATAAGGCCCCAGGATTCAGCCTTCCCCTTATCAATGGGGGGCTTACTACAAGGGGCCTGTTAAAAACAATTTGAGTTTACACTCAAACGGTAACTTACGTTACCCCATTATTATATGCAATTTTTTTGATTTTTGCAATAAGATTTCGCGAATTTGTTGATATTAACGAAATCGTTTTATTGGTATGAAAAAATTACACGATCAAAAATACCGATCAACATCTAGATTATATAGAAATATAATAGATTTTCCACATCATTCCCCCCAAATATGTTATAATTTACCTGCGCAAATTTAAAATTCTGGCGCCAGAGTAGAAAGGGGAAAAAAGTCATGACAGAAGAAGAGGCCGCACAATATATCAGCGCGCTTTCCATTGACGAAAAGCGGCAGCTTAACGAGATGCTAAAAGCCCTTGAACAAACGCATCGACCTTTTCCCGTTCTTCCGGCGTTAGCCGACATAGACGGGAAATAAGTTCTTTGTCCAAACGTTCCTCGTCGGAAACGACGGGGAACGTTTCTTTTTGCCCTACGGGTGTGGGATCGTCGGTTTCGCCACGTAGCCATTCGACAGATACGTTGTGGAGGGCGGATATTTGGTACAGATATCCTTCATAAGACTTGCTTCTCCCGGCAATCCAGTCTGAAACGATATTTCCACTTTTAAGCCCAAGGGTGGTCGCAAATTCTTTAACTGCCCCGTGTACAAATTTCCCGTCAGGCTTTTGCGGGATAAGGGATAGTATTCTCTTTAATGTATTGTCCAAAATTACACCCCTCTATTTTGTGCATTGCGACAAAATACATAATATATGTGATTTTTTGCTTAAAAATACATAAAACATGAGTTATTATATGAAAGCATTCAAAAGAGCGCAAAACCCTGGCCCCTCATAGAGCGGCTTGTTTAAAACAAGCAACTTAACCCGCTTCGGCGGGGATTTGTTGTTTTATGAGGATTGTCTCAATTTAGATTATCAGAGCGTCCAACCAAATAATCTATAGAACACTCGAAATAGTCTGCGATTTTTGCGAACTTGTCTACCGATGGATAGGATCCTCTTAATATATTGTGATAGAGCCGCGCTCCAGCCCCGCTGTCAAGGAGCATTTTGTTAATTGATACATTGCGGGTTTCACACATCATTTTAATTCGTTCTGCAATTTTGTTTGGTTCATCCAAAACAGGCACCCCCAATTTATGCAAAACGTATATTCTCTCAATTTAGATAGATTATCCTTGACTTATCTAAATTGAGAGAATATAATAAAGACACTCCATGAGTTTTCATATAAGGGTATAAAAATCCAAGCCCCTCATAGAGCAGCTTGTTTCAATGTTTCTTGGCGGTTTCATTGTAACACGTTGCAATATAAGGTGTCAATATAAAAACTCATATTTGTGAGTGTTTGACTGCAGTAGGAATAAGCAAACGCGCCAGTAGGTTATTACAGGTGTGCTAATTCCCCAATTTTACCAAGTGTTTCTGACGCAGTCAATAATTCTTATATAAGAAAGTGAGGTGATAGTTTGACGCTAAGAGAGTTTCGCTTAAAGGCCGGCCTCCGACAAGAGGATGTTGCTAAGCTGCTCGACCTTGACCAAGCGGCGGTCAGCTATTGGGAGAGCGGAAAAACTCGACCGCTAAAAAAGCATCAAAAGAAGCTTGCCAAGCTGTACGGATGCACCATCGAAGAACTGCTAAATGATAACCAGCAAGGCGCATAAAGCGCCCTACAAACCGGACTACGGAAATTCTCAACCGGTCAAGAAAATCTTGCAGTAGAGCGTAGAGCGGGATTTATTCCAACTATTCAGATTTTTGGCGATCATACTCTTGAATGGCTTTCATAATTGCATCGGCCAAAATGCTAGCGATAGGCTCGAATGAATCTAGTCCTTTCGCACGAATAGCCATTCTGATTGAAGATAGCGCCTCGTACCTGACTTTTTCAAAATCCAACATTATTCACCTCCTTTCACCCAGATTATATCACATTCATGGAGGTAAACAATGATCTACATTATTTGCAATAGTACTTTAATTCTTGGATTGCTGTTTTCCTGCGCTGTGTTTTACAAACTTAATCGGGATTTGCTGGTCCCATATTTGGTTTATGGCACAGTCATAATTTTACTATTTATTATTTTTCTCAGTTTACTTATTTCCCCGATTAGGAGGTAGAAACGGCAACGTGAAACAATTTGGAAAAGAATTGCTGAAAAGCTTAAATCGTCAGAGAAAATCTGACCCAGTTACATTTTGGGCAAGCATGTATAGCTTCATTATAGGAAATGTAGCACTAGTTCTATCACTATTGCGATTGTTCCGGTTATTGCTCCATAAATAGCAAGTACACGGGTAGACCAGATGTCATAAATTTTTCCGGGTCTTTTTTCCAGAAAGTCTATCCCTTTGCTGGTGATGGAAAAAATATCATTCGATAAATATATTGCTTTCATATCAGGGTTAACCCCAACTAAAGATCTTCCGGATTTTATAAATCCTTCGTTTAAAAGATAACTTAATGACTTGCCAGAAGAATCCCCAAATAATGATGTAATTGTGTCCCTGGCAACGTTATCTTGTTTTTGGGCTATGAACTTTAGGATTTTAAGCGATAGTTTATCCATTTAAACACCATCCTATTTTGCTCAATAAGATGCCCTTTCTGGTAGCGCGAATACCAGAAAGGGCGGCGAACCTGATTGGTCATATCAACCAGGCCGCAGGACAAGTATAACACCTCCTGCGACCGAACGCAAGGAGGAATACATATGTCAAAAGAACCGTACAACCTGGAAGAAAAGCTGCGGGAGATCGAGCGGGAAGCGCACATCAGCGCAGCCCTGTCGGTGGCGGCAATCGCAATACTGGCCATAGCCTGTGTCGGCGCACTGGCAGCAATCATCATTGGCGCGATCTTCACAAACATATGAAAGGAGGACAGATCATGAATGCAAGTCGTAAATATTTTCGCAAGCTAAAAACTTTGATGTTCGAAAAGGATGTGGATCAGGCATATATCGCGCAGAAAATCGGGAAGTCAAAATCGTATCTTTCCACCCGTCTGCAAGGCAAATACGATTTTAACCTGGGCGATATTTACGCCATCATTGAAATCCTGAAAATCCCGCCGGAGAAAGTACTGGAATACTTTCAAAAGGATGGGGTTTCGTAAAAAGGAGGAAAGCGCATGATAGAAGCATACATCACGCTGTGCATGGTGCTTTTGCCGGGGATGGGATTTGCGCTTTTGTGCGGCATGGTCGAATGGGCAGTGGGCAAGCTGGACAGGCGGGACAAGCTGCTGCGGTGGTACAGCGGGGACACATTAGGCAACGCCCGCACCCAGCAGGAAGCCAAAAGGAGGAAAGCTGGATGATGCATCCTAAAAGCCCATGCGCAAAGGGTTGCCCGGAAAGATCGGAAACCTGCCACATCAGCTACCCCAGACAAAAAACCTATGAAAAAGAAATGGAAGCATACAGAGCGTACAAAGCAAGGATATATAGGGGCAACTGCGATTACGCGGATCATGTCAGACGGATAAACGAACGTCGCAGGCGGCACAGCTGGAATAAGAAAGCAAGAAAGGATGAATATCTTTGAAACAAAAAGATATTGAAAAGATTTTAAAAAATCATAAAGAATGGATTGATACAAACGGAAACAGGGGGAATTTTGCCGACCTGAGCGAAACCAACCTGATCAAAGCCAACCTGAGCGGAGCCAACCTGCGCGGAGCCAACCTGATCGGAGCCGACCTGATCGGAGCCAACCTGCGCGGAGCCGACCTGAGCGGAGCCAACCTAGATTATTCCTGTTGGCCGTTATGGTGCGGCTCCCTTGATGTAAGGGTTGACGCCAGAATCGCTGCGCAGCTGGCGTACCATTTTTGCCAACTGGATTGTGATGACCCCGCATATATCTCGGCCAGAAATGCCATTTTGAATTTCGCCAACCGCTTCCACAGAAAGGAAGAATGTGGAAAATTAGAAACACGTTAGAAACACGGAGGAAGAAACATGACGAGAATCAGCATAGCGCAGGACATCATGATCCTGCATATAACAATGGTGGTATGTAGCATCATGGTGGGACTGACGATAGCGCCATGGGTGGACAAGCTTCGGCATCTGGATGCATGGCAAAGAAAAAAGCGCCTTGGGGATAGGGGTCCCACAAAGGCGCACAGCAAAAAATGTTCAAGCCAAGTATGGCACAGAAAAGGGGAAAAGTCAAATGGCAAATAAAAACCTTAGCATGGGAGACATGCTTACATATATCATGCAGCGGTTTGGAGCGGATTGCGTCAAAAGCTGTACAGACTACTCAGAAACGCAGTCCTTTGAAATGGTGTTTACCGTCAACGGAAAAAGAAAAAGGATCGAATACCGGGACCTGGACGCATATGCAGAATGGATGAAAAGTATCTGTGAAAAACCGTTGGAGGGTTAAAAATGGAAGAAATTTTGCGTACCGAATACACAGAGGACGCGCCTGAGCAGGGCTTTGTGGTCGACAATGAGCATAAGGCGGATTGGGCGATTGAAAAAATTAAGGAGGAACGGCAGCGTCTAGAACTGTTTGAGCAGGCGGCCAGAAATAGAATACAGGAGCTGGAACAGAAGATTCTTTTGCAGAAAGAAAAATGCGATCAACATACAGCATCCCTATTAGAAGCGCTTAATACCTACCTTGACACGGCACCGGCTAAAAAGACAAAGACCCAGTACAGTCTGGAACTGCCGTCGGGAAAGCTGGTGAGAAAGCTTGCCAAAACCGACTATCAAAAAGACGAAGAAAAGCTGCTCATGTATCTTGGGGAAAACGCGCCGGAATACGTAAAAATGGAGCCCAAAGCGTTGTGGGGAGAATTCAAAAAGTGCCTGACCATTGTAGACGGTCAGGTAATGCGAACCGATACAGGCGAGGTCCTGGACTGCGTGTCAGCAGTTGAGAAGCCATCGGCTTTTGATGTTTTGTAAGGGGTGTGGGGCAATGAAGGAAATACCACTTTTAGGGCCAAAGGATATTGAATGCCGGGTGCAGCAGATAAAGGAAACGAAAAACGGGGTGGGCGTTTCTGTTCTGCTGTACAAAGACGCGCGGGTGGATATGCGGATTTTAGACGACACCTTCGGGCCGTTAAACTGGCAGCGACGGCACACAAGAGACAACGCCAACTGCGTCATTTCTGTGTGGGACGAAGAAAAGCGCTGCTGGATCGAAAAGGAGGATACAGGGACTGAATCCAACACGGAATCCCAAAAGGGTCTCGCCTCAGACAGCTTTAAGCGGGCCGGGGTAAACTGGGGGATCGGGCGGGAACTGTACACCGCCCCCTTTATCTGGATTTCGCTTAAGTCTGACGAGTACCAAAAGGACAAAACCGGCAAGGTCCGCGTTTCTCCACGGGTAAAATTTCAGGTGGAAGAAATCGGATACAACAGCCGCCGGGAAATTGACCGCCTGATTCTTATGGATGCAAAAGGAGAAATACGGTACGTCTTAAACGAGACCAAAACACCCAAATCGGATGATCTGGACTCCCTGCTGACCACAGCCCGAGAATGGCTGGCAAAATGCGGCTATGAAGACCGTCACGGACTGTTGATCATCGAGCAGAAGGCGGGAGTCCAAATCCAACGCCTGGAGGAAGCGACGCAGGAGCAGCTGTCTGTCCTAATTACATACTGCATCAATGTTCTGAGCAAAAGAAAGGGCGCTGATTCCCAATGATCACCGTAACAGGGAAGCTGGCCAGAGCAGGAGGCAAGGTGGTGGTTGTACCGGACTTTCCAATTGATCGGGAGGTAAGCCAAAAGCAGGTCCGATCGGCGGAAATCCGGCTGTTTGACGGGCGGGAGATTACGCCGGAGCAAAGAAGAAAGGTTTTCGCGCTGGTGGGGGATATTGCCTGGTACTCGGGCCACGAGCCGGAATATCTACGAAAGCTTTTGACATTGGAGTTTGTCAAGGACAGCGGAGAGGATTTTTTCAGTCTTTCCAACTGCGAAAAGTCGGTCGCGCGGGACTTCATCAGCTGGCTGATTGACTTTTGCTTTACCTGGAACGTACCCACAAGGGACACGCTGCTTTTGCAGACCGACGACATTGGAAAGTATCTGTACAGCTGCCTGGAGCACAAAAAATGTGCCGTGTGCAACGATACGGCGCAGCTGCACCATGTGGACGCGATAGGCATGGGAAGAGACCGGGGGAAAATTGTACATGAGGGGATGCTGGCCATGGCCTTATGTCAAAAGCACCACACCGAAGCCCACGCTATTGGTCGGGAAGCGTTTGAGAAGAAATACCATATCTACGGAATCAGGCTGGATGCATATTTGTGCTCCTGCCTGGGAGTAAAGGAGAATGCAAAATGAATATTGTACATCTATCTGGGCGGCTGACCGCCGATCCGGTACTGCGGAAAACGGCGGAAGGCATATCGGTTTCGACCTTCACCGTGGCGGTAGACCGGGCGGGGAAAAGCGGTGGGACCGACTTTATCCCGTGTACAGCATGGCGGGAGAGAGCAGAGAGCATTGTCCGCTATTTTGTAAAAGGAAGTCCCATCTTGATCACTGGTAGCTTGCGGGTAGAAAGCTACAAGGACAAGTACGGAAACAACCGGACCCGAACCGATGTTAATGTGGGCCAATGGGAATTTACGCTCAGCGATCCGACAAGAAGCGCCAGTATCCCCGCCCCACCGCTAGCGGATGATTTTCAAGAGACTGACGGATTAGACGATCTGCCGTTTTAAGGCGGTGAGGGAATGGCAAGAGAATATTTCTGCGCGTATCATTCCTACCTAAAGCAATGCAAAGGACTTTCAGATGGCGAACTAGGGAGGCTATTCCGGGCGCTCTTGGAATACAGCGCGTCCGGCGCAGCCCCTGAACTCAACGGAAGGGAGTCTGTAGCGTTTGATTTCATGGCAGCGAATATCGACAGGGACGCAGAAGCTTATGAAAAAACTTGCAGCCAAAACCGTGAAAACGTATCGAAACGGTACGGCCGTATACGACCGAATACGAACAATACGAGCGTATACGAAAGCTACCAAGAAAAAGAAGAAGGAAAAGAAGAATTAAAAAAAGATATCTCTAGCGAGATATCCAAAAAAAGCGCTGCGCGCTCCTCCCGTCCCAAAAACGAGGGGAAGCCGTCCTATGAGGAATTGGAAGTTTACTGCAAAGAGCAGGGGGTAGACGCATCGGAGATCTGGGACTACTACGAGTCCAACGGATGGCGAGTAGGCAAAAACCCAATGAAGGATTGGAAAGCGGTTGTCCGAAACTGGAAGAGACGGCAGTTTTCCGGCGCGTCCGCCAAAAAGCAGGAGGAGCCGCAAAAGAACTACTCCTTCGACCTGGAGGCTTTTGAACGGGATCACAAATGGCGGGTGCCGGACCTGCCGGAGGGGGAAGGATGAAGTATGTTATTCCACAGATCCCCCCCAGTGGGAACCAATTTGCGGGGCGGCAGAATGTTTGGGAGTACCGGGCGCAGAAGCAGCGCTGGAAGGGGCTGGTCGCCTTGTTATGCAGTCCGAAGCCGAAAGCGCCGCTTGTGCGGGCTATTGTGCGGATCACCTACTTTTTTCCCGACAGGAGACGGCGCGATCCCGATAACTATTGCGGCAAAATGATCCTGGACGGACTGACGGCCGTAGGAGTGATCCAGGATGACAGCTTTGGGTGCATCCAACTGGTTTTACGCGGGGAATGTGACCCGGACAATCCCCGGACAGAAATCGAAGTGGAGGAAATAGAAGATGGAGAGCATCTACAGTCAGGCCCAGTGGAAATGGGCGGCGGATAAATACAGGGAAGGATATACGGTTTTACAGCTGGCGGCGTTTTTGTGCTGTCACCGGCAAACGGTGACCAATCATCTGCGCCAAATGCTTGCAATGCCTAGAAATGTAAATCTGCCAGACTTGGCGGAGTGTGCGGAAGAATTCAGGCGGTTAGATCAAGGAGTGGACAATCCATGAAGCACATAGGAGATATTGCCGCGGTGCGCGGGGAGGAAATCGAGCCGGTTGACTGCGTTACCGGAGGAAGCCCGTGTCAGGACCTGTCTGCCGCGGGAAAAAGAGCGGGGCTTTTGGGAGAGCGATCCGGGCTTTTTATGGAGCAGATTCGTATCATAAAGGAGATGAGAGAGCGTGACAAATCAGCTGGAAGGACAGGTGTCATGGTTCGGCCAAGATACATGGTGTGGGAAAACGTCCCCGGCGCGTTCAGCAGTTCGAAAGGAAAAGATTTTGAGCGGGTCCTTGAGGAAACCATCCGGATTGAAGAACCGCAAGCCCCCGATCTGCCTGTGCCTGAAAAAGGATGGCCGACAGCCGGATGCCTGTATGATGAAATGGGAAGATGGTCCGTTGCTTGGCGGGTACACGACGCGCAGTTTTGGGGAGTCCCCCAGCGCCGCCGTAGAATCGCGCTTGTCGCAGATTTTGGAGGAATGTCCGCACCCGAAATACTCTTTGAGCGCAAAAGCAGCGGCTGGAATCCTGCGCCGGGCGGAGCGGCGGGGGAAGAAGCTGCCGCCGGAGTTGGAGACGGCGCTGATGAAACAACTGGATGCCTGACGCCGTGGGATGTGCAGTCCAGGCGAATACACCCGGACAGCGGGACGTGGCCCGCCCTGTATGGAGGAGAGGGCGGCGGGCATGGATATATTGCGGTGGGAATCATGCAAGTATACGATTCCAGAGGAAACGGGGACGGGAAAACTGTCTGTACACTGACAGGGGACCACCAGAACCGAGTGAGCGACTATGCGGCGGTTGTGATGGCGACCGGCCAGGCGGGGGCGGAAACCATGCGGGATGCTTGCCCAACGTTAAACTGTAACCATGAACAGCCGATTGTGGCGCACACGTTAAGGGGGCAGGGGAATGATCCGCAACGGGAGGACGCAGCGACATACCCGGTAACAGGCGGTAAGGCGCGACGCCTCACCCCGTTGGAATGCGAGCGGCTCCAAGGATATCCGGACGGATGGACCGATATTCCGGATACCTTCGTATCCGGAAAGAAAATCAAGGCAAGCGACAGCGCCCGGTACAGAGCGCTGGGAAACAGTATCGCGCTGCCGTTCTGGGCGTGGATGTTTGAGCGGATGAGCGGGTATCTGCCCGAAGGCGCGACAATAGGCAGTCTATTTGACGGAATCGGTGGGTTCCCTCTGTGCTGGGAGCGGATACACGGGAAAGGCACGGCCCGATGGGCAAGTGAAATCGAGCCGTTCTGCATCGCGGTGACGGAAAATAGATTGGGGGAAAATCAATGAACGAAACGCACATTCTACAAAAAGCGATTGACCGATGGGGTGAGGACGCACAAACCAAGATGGTGCTGGAAGAAATGTCCGAACTGCAAAAGGAAATCTGTAAGCGGTGGCGGGGAAAGGACAACCGAGACGCCATCGCCGAGGAGACAGCGGATGTAGAAATCATGCTGGACCAGCTGAAAATGATGCTGGGCATCCAGGAGGAAGTCCAAACATACCGAAAGGCAAAGCTGGAGCGCTTACAGGAAAGGTTGGGGGAATTATTATGATGGAGAACACAGATCTTCTCCCCTGCCCATTGTGCGGGGGAGAAGCAAGAGTCCATATTGCGACAGATACGCCGAGGGTGTATTGCACTGTATGCCGGTGCAATACAGGAGGATACAAGACGGAGGAAGCCGCCGTATCTGCGTGGAATAAGCGGGCTGAGACGGTGATTGAGAGTCCTAAAGAATTGGGAGAGGGGTTGGAGAGTGATGATTAAAGCTATTTTGGCAACAGCCATAATTTTGATTGCGATTTCTTTTTCCTGGGCATTTTGTGTTGGAGTTATATGGCTGATTTGCCTATTACTTCCGATAACTTTTTCTTTGAAATATGCAACTGCGATATGGCTAATTATCATTCTTGTAAAACCCATATTTAGCGGTAACCAAAAGAATGATTAGCCAAAAGCAAAAAAATCTTCGCTTTCCCCTATTCCAAGTACGACGCCCTCATCTGCGACGGCGCGGTACGGAAAGACATCGCTGAAAGACAGAAAGAGATGACAAAAATGACAGAACATAAAACAATATGTGACCGATGCGGGAAAGAAATACCCGAAAGAAAATATCCAATCTTGTACGTTAGAAGCAAAAAAGTCGTAACAAAGCTTTTTGGATTTGGACCAGTTGATTATCTGGATAAAAGCTATGATTTTTGCCAGGAATGTACAGAAGATTTTGAAAAATTCATGGAAGAGGGAAAATCCAATGACAGAACAATGTAAAAGCTGCAGATATCATAAATACCTTGCCGATGTGGCCTGTTCGGCCTGTCATTACTGCATCGAGACCGGCAGGGCTGGGAACATGAGCTGCCCGACACCATTGACGCCGTGCAGAAAGAAGCCATGCGTCACGAAATTGTCCATGCGTTTTTCAGCGAAAGCGGTCTTGAGGACAGCGCGTTAAGCCCTGACGTTGCATGGACAAAAAACGAGGAGCTTGTGGACTGGATTGCCATTCAAGGCCCAAAAATCTGGAAAGCATGGCAGGAGGCAGATGCGGTATGATGGAAAGTCCGTTCAAAAATGACCCATTCGCAATGATTTATCAGGCGTTTAAGCGGCTCTATCCTGATAAGCCGTGCGAAATATGGTGGGATATTCCGCAAGAGGCAGATAAGCAGGCATTTGGAATGACCGAATTCCCAGACGATGGTAGCTGCCCGCAAGTTTTCATCTATTCAAATCACCCCGTACATCAACAGGTGGAAATTTTAGCACACGAGTTGGCGCACGTTGCGGTTTGGCCAGATCACGAGCACGATGATGCTTGGGATTTTGCGTTTAGCGCGATCCAACAAGAATATGGCCAAATTGTAACTGAACTTTTCTGGTAAATAGAAATCAGGCACGTCAAAAAAGAGCAGGGAGCGTTCATATCTTGAATCAAACAGAGCACATGGAGCGGGATATATACAGCCGGACGCTTGCGACAGCAAAGGGATATTATGCCATGCTCAGGCGCAGAAGAATATTGCCCCAAGGACCGGTCCAGCAGAAAAACGATGAACGGATTGAAGCTGTGGAAAAGGCGTGGATGGACTGCCAAAACGTTATGGAACGTGAAGTTATCCAAAAGAATCTCTTTGAGGGTTTGCCCATGCAGCATATACCGGTTTATTATTCCATTCGCGCCATGAAACGGATCAGGAAAAACTTCCTGGTCCGTTTGGCGAAAAATCTAAAGGAAATTTAAAAGTTGGCACCTTTTTTCTACTGGGTTGCTAAAATATATGTAATGGATACGCAAGAACTACAGGTCTATTCACGGAAATATCAGTAGCCCCGAATTTATGGGGCTATTCTATGAGACAGATTACACTGCAAGTAACGGGAAGAAAAATCCCATGTACGTTATGGGCAGAGATGGCTTCACGCAGGAGGAACTTCGGGCGGTGCAGTCCTATGGAGTGCCTTGTCAGTGGCCTTATGGACTGCGGATGGGAGTACATTCAGATTAAGGACTTCATCAGCAAAAACAATACCAGGCGGCAGTTGGTAGCCTGATTATAATACATCCTTGCGCTTTGCGCAATGACCCATTTTAAGGAGAGGTGGTGAGTAGTGGCCGCAAGGCTGACGGACAAGCAAAAACAAAAAATTGTTGCTGACTATGTGCAGCTAGGCAGCTATAACGCCACGGCGAAGTTACATGGTGTCTCTTTAAATACAGTAAAGAAAGTTGTGCAGGAAAATGCAGAGATTGCACAAAAATGCAACCAGAAAAAAGAGCAGAACACCGCTGACATTTTAGAATACATGGAAAGCCAGCGAAATGACGTCTGCGATTTTCTGGGGATGGCTATGGAACAGCTGCGAAACCCTGAAAAGCTGGAAAAGGCGAAGTTACAGCAGATTGCTACCACCATGGCCATTGTGATCGACAAGTATACTGGTCGATCAAAGGATCTGAAGGATCAAATTGAGGAGGTAAAAATCGTTGACGATTTCTTTGAATAGAGTTTTATCTCCCGCATTCAAACCGGTGCATAAAGCGATTAAAAACAAAGAGTATACACAGTTTATCCTAAAAGGCGGGCGGGGATCGGCAAAGTCCAGTTACACTTCTATCGAGGTGATTCTGCAGCTGCTTAAAAACCCTAGCGTCCATGCGGTGGTTATGCGTAAGGTGGCCAACACGTTGCGCACGACTGTTTATCAGCAATACATATGGGCGATCTCGGAGTTAGGACTATATAACAAATGGAAATATACAAAAAACCCGCCGGAAATGGAATATAAACCTACAGGACAAAAGATTTTGTTTTTTGGGGCGGATGATCCGGGGAAAATCAAGTCCATCAAAGTGCCTTTTGGGTATATCGGAATGCTGCATCTTGAAGAGGTGGACCAGTTCGCAGGCGAGGAAGAAATCCGAAATCTGGAACAATCTATTTTGCGTGGCGGAGAGATGGCTTTGGAGATATGGACCTTTAACCCGCCGCAAACAGCATCAAATTGGGCAAACAAGTATTGCCTGCGGGAAAAGAAAGGGCAGATGATCCACCACAGCACTTACCTCACAACGCCCAAAGAATGGCTGGGAGAGCGTTTTTTGTCCGATGCAGAGCATTTGAAAAATACCAACCAAAGGGCGTATGAACATGAATACCTGGGAAAGGCCAACGGGACCGGCGGCGAGGTATTTGAAAATCTTGAGATTCGAACGATAACGGATCAGGAAATCCTACGATTTGACCGAATATACAACGGGCAGGATTTTGGATGGTATCCAGATCCAGCGGCGTTTGTAAGGCTTTATTATAATCCCTCTCAGGAAACGCTCTATCTGATTGACGAGATTGTGGGAAACAAAATGAGTAATGAGCAGATCGCCACGGAAATCATAAGAAGACAATACAACGATGTATACACCATATGCGACAGCGCGGAGCCAAAAAGCATATCCGACCTGACGGGATGGGGTGTACGTGCAATAGCTGCCCAGAAAGGGCCGGGAAGCGTGGAATATTCCATGAAATGGCTGCAAAGGAGAAAGATTGTTATTGATCCGAAAAGAACCCCTAAGGCGACGGAAGAGTTTACCCAATACGAATACGAAAAAAACAAAGCCGGTGAGATCATCAGCGGATACCCGGATAAAGATAATCACTGTATCGATGCGGTGAGATACGCAACCGAAAAAATATGGAGAAGGAGGGGATTTAGCGCGTGAATATATTTGAAAAGCTTGCGGAGGAGGGATATACTGCGGCGGACCCCAGCTTCTATAATAAGATAGACGAGTGGCACGATTGGTGGGCGGGGGATGTAAAAAGCTTTCACTATTATACAGTTTTTAACGGAAGAAAGGAAATACAGCAAAAAAGAAAAACCCTTAACATGCCGCAGCAGGCTTGCGCCGACTGGGCTGATCTTTTACTAAATGAAAAAGTTAAAATCAGCTGTGAGGAACAGTCGGCGCAGGCCCTTCTTATTGACGTACTGGATAAAAATAACTTTTGGGTAAGAGGCAATGAGTGCGTAGAAAACGCGTTTTGGAGTGGGCTTGCGGCTATCGTCCCCTATCCGGACGGCATACAGGTACAAAAAGAGAGCGGGGAAATCCTCGGTGCGGAGAAAATCCGGCTTTCTTACATGTGCGGAAGAGAGATTATTCCGCTGACCATTCACAACAATCTATGCACGGAATGCGCGTTTTTAACCGATCACACGAGAGAAAAAAAAGTCTATTCTTTTTTGCGGATGTTTATCAAAGGAAAAGACGGAAAATACATTTGCAAAAATCGACTGTTTGAAAATGAGAATGGATCGATCGGTGAGGTAAATTCCATTTGTTCGGTCAAGGGTTTTGAAAATATCGCTGATGAATGGAACACGGACAGCACCGAAATCCCATGGGTATTTATCCGGCCAAACAAAGTTAATTCTATCTCCCCCAACTCTCCCTTTGGCATGGCGGTATTTTCCGACGCTATCAGCGTATGCGAGGGGATCGATATCATTTACGACGCCTATGTAAATGAATTTGCTTTAGGAAAAACAAGGGTTGCAGTTTCTGCCCAGACGCTGATGCAGTCAGAATTTAACAAAAATAAAGGCAAATTGGACAGGCTCGAGCAGCCTGCATTTGACGCAAACGACCTTGTGTTCTATCAGCTTCCAGGGGACCCGGAAACACCGTTTATTAAGGAAATCCAGCCGGATATCCGTGCACAGCAAATGCAGATCGGAATCAATGACAACCTCAATCTGTATTCCATCAAATGTGGGTTTGGAGAAAAGCATTTCCGGTTTGATGGAACCAGTACTGCAGCGACCGCAACAGAGGTCATTAGTCAAAACAGCAAGATGTTTCGTACACTGAAAAAGCATGAAATTGTTTTGGAAGCAGCCTTAAAACATTTGTGCAAGCTGATCCTTTTGATGGGAAGGGATTATTTGAAAAAACCGCTCAATCCGGATGCGGAAATCGTGATTGATTTCGATGATAGCATCATAGAGGACACCCAAGCAACGCTTAACGATATGCGCATGGACGTGGCGTCGGGAATCTTAAAGCCCGAATACTATCTGTCCAAAAAATACGGTGTAACAGAGGAGGAGGCAAAAGGTATGATGCCGGATTTTGATAGAGAGGAAGAAATCGGAGTTGAGAATGTATGATCCGCCCAGAGGAATATGACACCTATCCAGATCCTTTGATCAAATTGACAAGAGAGATGGAGGAAAACATCCTTTTGGACATTTGCAGGAGGATTCGGCAGGAAGGGTACATAACCGCAACGGCTGAAATACAGATATCGGCAATGATTGATCTTGGGTACAGCGCGCAGGAAGTACAGCGAGAGATCGCCAGGATCACCAATCTCAGCCAGAGCGTGATTGAGGAGATGTACAAAAAAGCCGCCAGCGAAAGTGACCGGTTTGAAAAAGAAGTCTATGAAAAAATGGGGAAAGACCCTAAACCATACCAGGAAAACGAGTTTTTAAAAAGTCAGGTAGACCGGGTGTCCAGGCAGACCAATGAGGAATTTAAAAACCTGACCAGTTCTTTAGGATTCAGCATTCGCCAAAACGGGAAAACGGTGTTTCTGCCAGCGGCCAGAGCATATCAGCACGCGCTTGACCGGGCGAGCCTGGAAATCCAGTCGGGCGCGTTTGACGTAAGAACAGCCATAAAAAGAGCGGTAAAGGAATTGGCCGACAGCGGCTTAAAGACAATTGATTATGCCAGCGGAAGAAAAGACAGTCTGGAGGTTGCAGTGAGAAGGGCAACCATAACGGGCCTTAATCAGATATCTGAGAAGGTAAACGATTGGCGGATGGAGGAAATGGAAAGTCCGCTCGTAGAGGTTTCAGCCCACGGAGGGGCCAGAGACAAGGGAACAGGCTTTGTCAATCACAAGTCCTGGCAGGGAAAGGTATATTACTGGAAGGAGCGAGACAAATGGGGAAGAAAAGACCTTGCAAAAAAGTATCCGGATTTTGTGCGCTCTACCGGATACGGAAACGTAGCAGGTATGGAAGGAGCCAACTGCCGGCATTCCAAACGAGTTTTTATCGATGGCATTTCCAAAAGAGAATATACGGACAAGCAGCTTAAAAACATCGATCCGCCGGATTTTATGTGGAAGGGGAAAAAATATACCACCTACGAGGCTACGCAATATCAACGGGCGCTGGAGGTAAAGGCGAGAAGGTACGAACGGGAGATCATCGCCTTTGAAGGGCTGGGGCTGGGAACAGAGGACAAAGACTACCAAAACACGGCCATCCGTCTGCAACTGGTAAAAAATGAATATAAGGCGTTTAGCCAAAAATCGAAGCTTCGTGCCCAGCCGCAGCGAATGCAAATATATGGATGGGGAAGAGGACAGGCGGCCAGGGCAAACCGAGCCGCAAAAAAGGCAAATCAATCCGGTTAACCACAAAGGTTAAAATATAGCGACCCGGCGGAGCCGGGAAAGGATACCGGTCCTAAACCGGACAAGGAGGAAAATAACATGCCAGAAGAGATTCTCAACCAGAACACAACCGACCCGGCGGAACCGAGGACTTTTTCCCAGGAGGAGGTAACAGCTCTTTGCGCCAAAGAGGCAGGAAGGGCAGAACGGGCGATCTTAAAAGCTTTTGGACTGAAGGACAAAGGAGAAATTCAGACAGCGCTTGAAAAGCTGTCCGCCGCCGAAACGACAAAAGGCTCTTTAGATACGGTTACAGCAGAAAGAGACCGGTATAAAGAAAAGTTTGAAAAAGCCAGTGCAGATTATGCTGCGCTGGCGCAAAAAAACATACTGGCCGGATATGGCGTAACCGATCAGGATGAACAGGAGTTTTTCGCGTTTAAAATCGGTAAGCAGGTGACAGAAGATCAGGACTTTGCGTCCGCAGCGAAATCTTATTTCGCTGCGCATCCGGTTTCTCGCGCTTCGGTCAAGCTGAACGCAGAGGGCGGGAACACTCCCAACCCCCAAACATTGAACGAAATCATCAACAGAAAACTACGAGGTGAAAGCTAATGGCAAACATTGTTGACAGAACCTCCGCCGAGGTATTGATCCCGAAGGAGGAAAGCGATCAGATTATTTCCAATATAATTGAGAAGTCGGCCTTTTTGAAAATGGCCACCAAGCTGCCCAACATGTCCAGCATGACAAGAGAGTATCCCGTACAGGCAAGCGAGCCTATTGCGGGATTTGTGTCGGGAGACACAGGGTTAAAGCCCACAACCGGGATGGATTGGAAAAATAGCGTAATCACGGCAGAGGAGATTGCCGCCATCATTCCGGTCCCGGACAATGTAGCGGCGGACAGCAAATTTGATATCTTCGCCCAGCTTCGTCCGCAATTAGAGGCAGCAGCCGGAAAAGTTGTGGATAAGGCGGCATTTTTCGGGACCAATAAACCGGACAGCTGGCCTACGGCCATCGTAACGGCGGCAATCGCTGCTGGTAACGTTGTATATACACCGGCATCCGGTGCGGATATGTACAAGGAGATTTTCGGCGTTGGCGGCGTTATCGCCAAAGTGGAAGAGGACGGCTATTTTGTGGACGGAATGGTTTCTGCCATGAACATGCGGGCAAAACTCCGAGACTTAAGAGATAAGCAGGACCGTCCGCTGTTTGTACAGGATATGCACAACGCGACCCCCTATACCCTGGGCGGAATTACAATGGAATTTCCTCGTAACGGCTCTTTTAACGCGGAAACCGCAAATCTGATTGCCGGGGACTTTACTCGGGCAGTTTACGCCATTCGGCAGGATGTTACATTCAAAGTGTTTGACAGTGGCGTTATTTCAGACGCAGACGGAAAAGTCATTTACAATCTGATGCAGAACGACATGAAAGCCATCCGAATGGTTATACGGCTGGGCTGGCAGGTATTTAACCCCCATAACAGCCTCAACGAGACCGAGGCCACCCGGTATCCGTTTGCCGTTTACAGCCCCAACTTACAGCCCCAACGCTACGCCCGCACAGGGGTAGCAGCGTTATCGGATAACGCCGAGCCGGTAACGCAAAAAAAGTGTTAGGCGAACAAGACGATTTGTGGAGATATAAGGGATGGTATATGTGGATTTTGCATACTACAAAAACAAATATTATGGATCCCTTATCCCTGAAGAGGAATTCGATCGCTATGCAGCGCAGGCGAGCCGGCAGATTGATCGGATCACTGCCGGCCGGGCCCGCACCTACAACGATGCAGCGGACCTGATAAAAAATGCCGCCTGCGAAGGGGCAGAGATTTTCTACCGGTTTGACCAAGAGCGGGATATCGCCGCCAAAAACGCGGGAAAATCCAGCGAGACGGTGCAAAGCTATTCGGTTTCCTATCGGGATATGTCCCAATCCCTATCCTATGAAAACATCCAAAAAACAGTGAACCAGGCGTTATACGTCAGCCTTGCCGCAACAGGGCTTTTGTATAGGGGGGCTTTGCTTGTTTACTAACACCTCGGCAACTATCTATATAAAAAGAAAGACAGGTGAATATCTTCGGACGGTATTGGACGCTGTTTTCTGGAACGAATCCCAAGGAACCCGATACAGCCAGGACGGGCGCCACAGCCAGGACGGGCTTTTCTGTGCGATTCCATTTTCAGTAAAAACGGAAAAAACCTATGCGCTTTCGAAGGAGTGGGAGCAAATGAACCTGGAAGACGCCAAAAAAAGCTGGACCTTAAAGCCGGGGGACCTGATTGTGAAGGGTGATTGTCCCTATATGTACGGCCCAGAAAGCCCGATCAGCGCACTGACCAGCCAATTTGATGGGGTATATGCTATTACATCCGTACAAACCGCTGATTTTGGATCAGAGGATATGCGCCATTGGGAGGTGTCGGGAAAATAAAGGCCGCATTTACCAAAATAGAAAAACAAAAGCTTTTAAGAAGTCTCGGGTTGGAAGAGATGGGAAAGGTGCAAAAGCACTGGATAAACGATATCGTAATCCCTAAAATGATTCCTTATCTTCCCAAGCTGGCCGCGGGGCAGCCGGAAACGGCGCTGAAAATGGGCGGCGCTGCGGCGGAAAAAGGGATCGTAACGGTTAAGGGCCCGCAGATGAAATACCTTTTTTACGGTAAGGTCATGGCGGGAAAACCCAAAAAGCCCATTGATAAGGATTTGGTTTACACCACAACCCATCACAAGCTTGCCGGTCCTTCCTGGGATACACGGCTTAAGGAGGACAAAATGGAGGAAATGGAGGATGAATTGTTCTTTTACATAAAGGAGATCAAGAAGTGAGTGTCATAGACTATGTAAAAACGCTGGTGGAATCCTGCCCGTTTATCGGGGAATTTCTTTCAAGTCCATCGGTGGATTACACGGATCAGGAAAACGCCGGAGAATGTGGGATTTTCCCCACAGGGCAGACGATTGTATCTCAGGATATGGCGGGAAATACCACTTGGCAATACAACTTTTCCCTGCAGGCAGTGCAGTTTAGCCGGGAAGATTTTGAGCGGGTATCCAATGCGGCGTTTGCGGAGCGCTTTTGCCATTGGGCTAACCAAATCAGCCGCAGCCTTCCGGAGATGGGGGAAGGAATGGAGCCCATCTCCCTGACTGCGGGAAACGGCGCATTTTTTGACCTGTCGGAGGACGGAAACACCGGGACCTATATGATTCAATGTAATTTTATTTACGAAAGACTAACTATTAAAATTCAAGCCCCAAAATGAGAGAAATTGAAAGAAGGGATAAGGAGCCACAAGACGGCAAAAAAGGCGCAAAGAGGCAGGCATCCATAAGGATGCCAAGGCAAGAGGTATTGGAACGAGTTACGCAGCCACTATCGGCTGGTAAGGAAGCCCTGAGTTCTCCATCGCATAGATGAGCCGCACCAGCTTCTTGGCGGCATGAGAGATAGCGCTTGCCCTCAGCTCGCTTCTTGGCAAGGTAGGCAGCAAAGGTGGGGTCCCAAAGGCAAACGTACTTGGTAGCGTTGTAAATGGCAAAGCGCAGGTATCTGGAGCCTCGTTTTTCCATGTGGGCATAGCAGTTGTTGAGTTGTCCGGACTGGTAGGTAGAAGGAGACATCCCAGCGTAAGCCAGGAGTTTGTCGGGAGAATCAAAACGGGAGAAGTCACCCACCTCGGCCAGGATCATAGCTCCCATTCTCACTCCCATGCCGGGGATGGTGGAATGGGAGAGTGCAGTTGGTCCATAATGGACAGGATAGAGGCTTCAATGTCTGCTATCTCGGCATCCAGCTCCCGGATGAGACGGATAGTGTGTCGGAGTTCCAGAGACTTGGCAGGCATAACAGAGCCAACAGAAGCTCTGGCGCATTCCGGAAGTTCACCGCAGTATCCCGTCCGTACCGGCCCTTGGATGCACCAGCCAGTAGGAACTTGAGCCGGGTAAGGTTTGTTTCGGCGATCTGCTTGGCTCCAGGGAACTCCTCCAGGAGTGCATAGACAGAGTTCATGTGGAGGGTAGGCACAAACTTCTCCAGCTCAGGAAACAGGATACAGACCAGGCGGGAAACTGACTGCTTTAGCTTGGCTCGCTCCCGAACTTTATCAAATCTGTATCTTGTGAGTGACTTTAGCTCCTCGTTGTGGTATGCTGTATCCGTGTAGGGCTTGAGGCCCAGATCGGACAAGAGCATAGCCGCAATGGTACGTGCATCAACTTTATCGGTCTTGGTTTTCCGCAAGGAGAGGCTTTTTCGGTACAGGTTGGTGTGCAGGGGATTCAAGACGTAGGTTGGTAGGCCGTTGTCAAGAAGGAATCCCAGTAGGTTATAGCTGTAATGCCCGGTAGTCTCAAGCCCTACTTTTATGCTCTCTTGAGGTGACGCACAGCTTTGGATCTTCTCCAGAAGGAGATGAAATCCTTCCATACTGTTGGGGATGGTGAATACGTCTGCCAATACCTCTCCCTCCGAGGATTGGATAAAGCAGTCGTGCTTGTCCTTCGCCACATCAATACCAACACAAACCATAAGCAGAACCTCCAGATGTAAGATTTGATGCTGTATCCACAAACACCTTGCCTTGTAACCTTGTTCTACATCAACCGTCTGGCGGTATCTAACTGATCAACAAAACTGCAAGGGGCTGTGGTTGGAGCCTCTCAAAAACCATCTTGTGGTAGGAGGGATAAACCAATCCACAGCATCCCTTTCAGTGTAGCACAGCCCTTGGAGAGGGGCTATAAAAACTACTGATCTATAATACAAGGAGGGATTCATTGCGTAAGCTGGAACAAATTTATACAGATGACTTTCTGCCCCACCGGGCGAGAACGGTCTACATCTATCTGCACGACCGGTCAGACAAGGAGGGAAAAAGTTGGCCTGCCCTTGGCACCATCGCCAAGGATCTGGCACTCTCCAAATCCACCGTCAAGCGGGCAATTGAGGATCTCAAGGCAGCGGGATATTTGAAAACGGAGCAGCGTTGGCGGCGAAACGGCGGCAAAAGCAGCTTGCTTTTTGAGCTTTTGAAATGACCGGCGGCAGCAAAAAACCACAGGCCGCGCCAAGGGGAAACTGCGCCCTCGGGTGGCCTGTGGTATGGGTCTTGGTGAACTGAGAAGCGGAACCTCCCACCGAAAGGAGAACGATGGATAGAGAAAGAACTGACCTCTGCGGTATCATACAAGAATCTGGAGGCGCTTGTGGCAGATCTCAAGGCAGGTATGCAGCAAGTGGATGAGAATGCCGCTCTGGATACCCTGGAGATGTTTGCAGAACTCTAAGACAAGAAACATCCCAAGATTTCCAACTCCTGGCGGGATAACTGACCCAATCTTAGCACTTATTTCAAGTATCCTCAAAATGAAAATCAAGTAAAATGTTGATATTTCTTCAAAATAATGTTACACTCATATCATCCGCAGAAACATTCCAACCTTTCGTCATGTCTTTCAGCTGCTCTACCAAAGTATAATCTTTAGGATCCCATTTTCCTATTTTTGCCATCTCCGATTTTTATTAGCCAATATATCGTTGACTTTAATATGAAATATATTATCCGTATCATCCAAGTAGTAAAAGGGATAAGTTATATTTAGATGCAATTAAGCAGCATCGGATGGAGAAATAAAGTACTTTAATGGATTGAACAGAGTCCCTCTAAAAGACCTGTAACGGAAAGACTGGCTTCTGGGAGGTTTACAATATCTTTTAGAATAATACGCCTTTAGCGAAGGGCTATGAAAACTACTACTCTACAATAAGGATGGATTTAAATGCAAAAAATTTTACCCTTCTCAGACCCACAGATTACATCATACGCAGGAATTGCAAATACATTAGGTATTTTAGAGTCCTACCCCAATACTGCAGATTTTATCTATTCCAATTTTTTTCAGATGATCTATTATCAAAATATTAACGAAAGCGATGTCCTTCACGAAATGACAGGATCTATGTATGATTTGGAGGTAGGCCTAAGATTCCTGCCATTATATATTTATTGTCCCTTTTTTTATGTTAGATGTATTAACAAGGAAATCCTGCTTCAAGAAACAGATGTCCTAAAATATATCATTCAACTTATAGATTTAAATTATTATTTTATCGGATGGGCAGATCATTATTATATTCCAAACAGCAAAAAATATAACAATAAGCATTATGATGATGTCATTTTAATTTATGGTTATAATATGTCGAGTCGTAAATTTTTTGCCGCTGGCTTTATTGATAGTTTTTATAGAAAAATAGAAATAAATTTTTGTGATTTTGAAAAAGCGATAGCATCTGAAGTCGAGATGAATAAATATGCAAAAAATATCAGTTTAATAAAATATGATATAGACTATAAATATAAATTCGATGTTAAAAAATTTAAGAAAAAAGTAATCGATTACCTATCTTCCCAGGATAGTGATAAGCGATTTGATTTGATAGATGATAAAAAATATTGGTTTGGTATATCATATTATGATAAAATTTTAGAGCAATTTTTAAGTAAAATGCAAGATATGAGATTAGTTCATAACTTAGTGGATCAAAAAATACTGATGAAAAACAGATTGTTTTTTTTTAAGGAAGAAGGGTATATCAAAGAGCATGATCTAAGAAATTTATTTGAACTTAATGATACGATGCTAAAAAAATTAATTATGTTGAGGAATAAAACCATTAAAAATAACATTAGATATCAAAATGAATGGAAAGCGGAATTGGTAGAGGAATGGACAACATCTTTAAAAACAATAAAATTTTTAGATATAGATTTTAATATGCAGCTACTTAAATTACTATGATATTATTTCTATAAAAAGGTTCTTGTCATCCTGTAATAAATACAAATTTTGCTAACCTTGAAAATGGGCTAAGCATGTATCTGCTATTTTAGATGCCATCTTTTTGTCGCTCAATTTAATGATGGGCAGGTTCAGTATATATTTCTTCTGCTAAGGAATATATATCCGAAAAAGAGTATACATTTTTTTGATATTTTTTACATCTATCTAATATATAAGAATCCCATTTGATTTTAGTCAAATTAGATAATTCCTGGGTGTGCCTAAGAATGACTGTGTCAAAATCATCTTCCCAGTCGATTTTTCTATGTTTACTAGTTGTTTTGTCAATTTTATTTTCTGCAATTCTTTAAGGGATTTTCCTATCTTCCCTTAACAAGAGCATACAAAAGCACAACAATTTAATGGGCTGTCAACCTTAC
>CAJTZM010000023.1 GCA_910583935.1 uncultured Oscillospiraceae bacterium | reverse complement strand
TTGGTTCGGCAGGTGTCGGGGCCTGTGCCTGGTCCGTATTCTTCAGAATAGTCTGCGCTGGATCCTCCGAGACCTCCTTCTGCGGTGGGGTGCTGTTCATATCCGCGCCGGAAGCCATCTGAGACGTCTGTGTGGGGGACTCCGGCGCAGACGCCGGTACTGATTGGACCGGTGCAGAAGCTATCGCATCCGCCTTGGACGCCTGCTTTTGGACCTGCGGCTCTGGATCCGACTGCTGTGTCTCTGATTCGGCAGGCTCCTGGGCTTGTGTCCTGTCCGTATCCTCTATAATGTCCTGTGCCCCATTTTTGGAGGTTTTCTCCGGAAGATTTTCCATATATACGCTGGGGGCCGATTGTACCTCCTCAACGGGTAAAGCAGGCGAATGCACCACTGTAGCGGCTGTTATAACCGTCGCCGCTGCTGCCACAGTTGCAACGATCCCGGTTGTGGTCTTAGCCGCACCTGCAAAAAGAATGCTGATAAGTTTCATTTTAGTCCCCTCCTTTATTGATCTGCTTCTTTTATATCAAAGATTGGTAACAAAAAAGTCACAAAAAACGGTCCAAAGAGGCATTTTGGACCGTTTTTCCTATAATTTTACCTTTTTTCTGAAATAACCTCCGACAGAGAAACACCTATGCTTTTGGACCGTTCGGGCTTTTCCCCTCGTCCAATAGCATCTCAATATGATACCGGGGACGGGCCTTGACCTCTGCATAGGTCTTGCCCACATACGCGCCGACCAGCCCCAGCGCCACCAGCTGAATCCCCAGGCCCAGCCAGACCGAAATCAGCACCCAGATCCACCCAGGCACTAAAACGCCGCACAAAAGGCAGATCAGCCCCGCCAAAAGCCCCAGACCGGACAGAAAGCCGACGGCTATACCCACGCCGGTAATCAGCGACAGCGGCTTTGTGCTGAAGGAGGTAATACCATCCCAGGCAAAGGAGAGCATCTTTTTCAAGGGGTACTTAGATTCTCCCGCAAACCGTTCGCTGCGCTCATAGGTCACCACCGCCGTTTTAAAGCCGATGAGGGGGACAATCCCCCGCAAAAACAGGTTGACCTCCCGGTAATCGGAAAAGCAGTCCAGCGCCCGGCGGCTCATCAGCCGGTAATCGGCGTGATTGCCGACAATATCCACCCCCATCTTTTTCATCAGCCCGTAAAAGCCCATGGCGGTGGAGCGCTTAAAGGCCGTATCCGTATCTCGGGCGCTACGCACCCCGTAAACAATCTGCGCGCCCTTGTGATATTCCTCTACAAACTGGTCCAGCACCTCAATATCGTCCTGCAAATCCGCGTCCAGAGATATGGTGATGTCGCACAGCTCCCGGGCGGTCATCAGCCCGGCGACCAGCGCGTTTTGATGGCCCCGATTGCGGGAAAGCTTAAGGCCCGACACCGTCGGGCTGTCTTGGTGAAAGCCGCAGATCAGCTCCCAGGTTCGGTCTCGGCTGCCGTCGTCCACCAAAAGGATGCGGCTGTCCTTCGATACCAGCCCTTTTTCGGTCATCCTTTTAAGCTTATCGGTCAGCCGCCGGACCGTTTCGGGCAAAACCTCCTCTTCGTTGTAACAGGGAACCACCAAATACAATCGATCCATACTTATTTATCCTCCCGCTCGCAATCCTGCGATTGATTTTGGTTTAATAAATCCTCAAAGGAAAGCTGCCGCTCCTCCTCCGGCGCCTGCAGCACCCCATAGCTGATGGAGGGAGCTTTGCGCCGCAATTGACGGGAAAGAAGCAGATAACCTGCCAAAACCAACAGGGAAACGCCGCTGACCGCCAGTCCCGCCGTCAAACCGGGTGTGCGGTAGGTAAAGCGGATCTCGCTGTCCCCCGCCGGGACCCGCACCGCCATAAAGCCGATATCCGCCTTTTCAATCTGCACCGGCTCCCCGTTGACGGTGGCGCTCCAACCCTCGTCAAAGGGGACGCTTAAAAACACCAGATTTTCTTTTGGCAGCAGGATCTTACAGGTAAAGCCCTGGGTATCCGTCGTAAATGCGTAAGCGGCCTGCCGGCGGCGGTCGGCGCAGTCGGCCACAAAGGCGTCTTCACTGAGCGTGTCCGCCTTTTGGTCCGAAAGCTTAGTCAAAATATCGCCGTGGCGGCCGATGGTCTCCTCATCCAGCAAAATCCCCTTCATCAACAGCCGGCAGCGGTAATCCTTGGCCGCTGTGTCAAACATCTCCCGGGTAATATAATGGTCAAAGGCAAACCCCATAGGGACAAAATTGTCGTTTTCGTAAAGGTTAAAGTTCCCGTCGGTTCGAACATAGGAGTAGCCCGGCATGGGGGCCTGCTCCTCATTTCGCTCTTCGATGATCAGCCAGCGCACCGAAAGCAGGCTGCGCAGAGCGTACAGCTTCGTATCCGGCTTGGAAGATACGTCTCGGGTCACCCCCACCTCGGGATAAAACTCCATCAGAGACACCGGGACGATGGAGTGGAACGCCTGGATGTTGGGCCGGTCCCAATACATACCCAGATTTTCGATCGTGCTGTAAAAATCGGTCCGGACAAAGCTTTCGTCCTCCGGAAACTGAACCATCTCCCTGCCGTTGATTCCGTTGTCAATCAGCCACTGATCCGAGCTGCGGGCATTTTTCCCGTCGATAAAATAAATCCAACCAAACAGCACGCTGACAGCGCATACCCCGGCGACGGCCACCCGCGGCATCTGCCGAGTATTTTGAAACCGCCGGATCAAAAGCCAGGTGCCCACAAGACACGCGCCGGTGAAAGCGGCATACAGCCAGAAGGTCGGCATGTCGGAGGCGAGACCGATTTTCCACTCTTCCTCTTCCTTTATGGGAGTAAACCCGACCGCCAGCACCATACCGGCCGTAATCCCCGCCGCCCACCTTACGCCGCGCAGATAGTCGATCCCCCGCCGCTCCATGGCCAGCACCGTTGCTAAGCACATCAACAGGATCAGCATGTAAAACCAGCGAGTATAATAGGAGTTGTTAAGCAGGATAAAAATACTGTTAAGCCCCGGAATCACCGCAATCAGAAGACAGGCGGCAATCAGCTTTTTGAGCCAGGAGCGCCGGGCCGAGGTCAGATAGGCCAGCATACCGGTGGCGCCAAATAGTGGAAGCCAGGCGCTGAGGCTGGACCATTTGGCCCCATGGTTGGGGAACATCACCGGCCGGGAGGGCACATGGGGCGGGAATAAAAAGCTCCCCGCGATGGCGGGCAGCCGTTCCTCGTGCCAGTACAGCCAAAAGCTCCAGCCGGACAAAAGGTTCTCCGAGGTGGTTCGGGGATTTCCCAAAATCCCCAATACAGCAGGCAGAAAGACGAACAGGGAAAGCCCCATTCCCAATACGGCCTCAAAGGCGACCCAACAGAATTTCTTCAAGCTTGCGCCCCATTTTTTATCGGTGCAGCGAAAAAAGAAGTACAGCACGCAGAATACGGCACTTCCAATAAAAAACCAGTAGTTGACTACCGCGTTGACCGCCACCGCCGCCGCAAAGAGCCCCCGGCGGTTGTTTTTCACCAGTTCTTCCATTCCGATTAACAAAAGCGGAAAAAATACCGCCACCTCGTGGAAATGGTTAAAAAAGGTGTTGTAAAACATAAATCCCGAAAAGGCGTACAGCAAAGAGCCCAGGAGGGCGAATTCTTTTCGGCGCACAAACCGTTCAATATAAAAATAGGCGGTCAGGGCCGCACAGGCATTTTTTAGGATCAGAAGCGGCGCCATCAAAAACGGCACCCAGTCGGTGGGAAAGGGGATGGTCAGCCAGAAAAACGGACTGGTCAGATTGTAAAAGCTGTAGGACGCGATAAAGTTCGCCCCCAGATCGGTGGTCCAGCTCCAGCCGAAATTGCCCTCCCGCACCGCCTGATGGACTAGCTTGTAAAACGGGATCTGCTGGGCGTTAAAATCCCCGATAAAAATAAAATAGCCGCCATTGTAAAGGACAAACGGCACAAATACGGCGGCGGAAATCCCCAACGCCAGGCAAAACGCTTTCCAGTGCAGACTTTTTTGCGCGGTCATAGCTTCAACTCCATTGATGTTTTTCCTTATAAGAACTCCCTTAGGCCTTGCATTCGTTACCGGTTTGGGCTACCATAGCAGTGAATCAATCAAAAAAGCTGGGAGCATCTACCTGCTCGCCAGAGCGGACAGAAGGGTATAAGCCTTTTATGGCAGCATGGGACAAACCTGCCGGGCGGCCATAAAACCCCGTATAATGGCGGCTTCTGCCGTTATTATACCAGAAGGCGAAGCCGTTCATGGTATAATCGGCCATGCCCGTTGGGCGGCCATAAAATCCCGTATAATGGCGGCTTCTGCCGTTATTATACCAGAAGGCGAAGCCGTTCATGGTATAATCGGCCATGCCCGTTGGGCGGCCATAAAATCCCGTATAATAGCGGCTTCTGCCGCTATTATACCACAATCCATCCTTATAGTGCTAAATTTTGGCGCAATTTATGCAATTTTTCTTCCAATTTTATTCTTTCGGGGGGATATGAATGGAACACAGCTCCTTTTTCGCCATGCTTTTTCGCATGAAATACATCAACCGCTGGGGATTGATGCGCAACACCCGATGGGAAAATCTCAGCGAGCACAGTATGGAAACTGCCATGCTTTCCCACGCGCTGGCAGTTATCGGCAATAAGCGGATGGGACGGCGGTATCCTTTGGAAAAAATCGTCCTGCACGCTTTGTATCACGACTGCTCCGAAATCCTCACCGGAGATCTGCCCACCCCGGTCAAGTACGGCAGTCCCGCTCTGCAGGGCTCCTATAAAGCGGTGGAGCAGGCGGCCTGCCGGCGGCTGGCGGCGCTGCTTCCTGCGGATCTTCGGGAGGATTTCGCCTTGTATCTTACCGGCGACGGGCTGGACGGCGCTTCTCAAAGGCTGGTGAAGGCGGCGGACCGGCTGGCGGCGCTGATTAAGTGTATCGAGGAGGAAAAGGCAGGGAATCGGGAGTTTCTGCCCGCCAAGGAATCGACCTTAAAGGCCCTGTATTCGATGCAGCTGCCGGAGGTTTCGGTTTTTTTAGAGGAATTCCTGCCCGCTTTCTCGCTGGCGCTGGACGAATTGGACACAAAAGAAACGGAGGAATAAAAAATGGCGGAAAAATTGGCTGTCTGGCTTTTGGATCTGGGAACTTTGTACGCCAAACGGGAGGGCATCGTCTGCCGGGGACGGCCCGAGGACAAAAGCCGGATCCATCTGCCGGTGATGGCGGTGCTGGTCCGGCATACAGGCGGCTTTTTGCTTTACGATACCGGCTGCCGGCCTGACGCTATGGAGGACGGCTGGCCCCAGAACATGCAGGAGGCCTTTCCGCTGACCCGATCGCCCCAGCAGGATCTGACCCGCCAGCTGGCGCTGTGCGGCGTATCCCCGGATCAGATTGGCACCGTGGTCCTCTCCCACCTGCATTTAGACCACGCCGGGAATACGGCTCTTTTTCCCCGCGCCAGATGCATTGTCCCCGCAGGGGACCTGGAGCTGGCCCGCTCCCTGGTCCGGGAACAGGACCCCGCCCGCCGGGGCGGGTACATCTGCCGGGATATTGAGGAGCTTCCGGCAAATCTGACTGGTCTTTCGCAGGACCAAACGCTTTTCCCTGGCATCCGGCTTTTGTCTCTGCCCGGCCACACCCCAGACCTTTTGGGGATGTCCGTTTCAGTCGGGGAGCAAACGCTCCTGTTTCCCTCCGACTCGGTTTATACGGCGGATAACTACGGCCCGCCGCCCGTACCTCCCCGCAGTTCCTATAATCGGGAACAGCTTTTGCAAAGCATCCGCCGGGTCCGGGAAACGGCGGACGCACTGGGCGCCCAGGTAATTTTTTCCCACGATATTAACCTGTGGGGCCGTTTGCCCCACGCGCCGCTGGCGCTTTTGTCCGAATAAAGGAAGAAAAAGGCGAAGCAGGCGCTTTTGGATTGTTTTCCCTTGGGGAATATGGTATACTCAGGTCTGTAAGCCGTATGTTTTTTGAGAAAAATCAGGAGGGCTTTTTTCATGAGCAATATGCTGATTGCGCAATCCGGCGGACCGACTGCCGCCATCAACGCGTCGCTGTCCGGCGCGATTCAGGAGGCGATCCGCAGCAAAGAAATCGGCGAGGTCTACGGGGCGCTCAACGGTGTCGAGGGTATGCTGGCCGGTACGATTATCGACCTGCGCGCCCAGATTTCCCGACAGGAGGATTTTACTATTTTAGAATGCACCCCCGCCATGGCCCTGGGCTCCTGCCGGTTCCGCCTGCCGGAAGAGGAGGAGGACCCGGCCCTCTACCAAAAAATCGACGGGATCTTCCGCCGTTACGATATCGGATATTTTTTCTATATCGGCGGAAATGATTCCATGGATACAGTGGACAAGCTTTCCCGTCACTTTACCCGCATCGGGCGGGACATTCGGATTATTGGGATCCCCAAAACGATTGACAACGACCTACCCGGTACCGATCATTCCCCGGGCTTTGGTTCGGCGGCAAAATTCATCGCCACCTCCGTGCTGGAAATTATCCGCGACTGCTATGTATACGATACGGATTCGGTGGCCATTGTGGAAATTATGGGCCGGCACGCCGGCTGGCTTGCCGCCGCCGCGGCCCTTCCCCGCACAGTGGGCGCCCGTGCTCCTCATCTGATCTACCTGCCGGAGGCCGCCTTTGACCCAGAGCAGTTTATCCGAGACGTAAGGGAGATTCAGTCCCTGACCCGCAGCTGTATTGTGGCGGTATCCGAAGGGGTTCGTCTGTCGGACGGGACCTTTGCCGCGGAGAGCTTTCAAAGCGGCGTGGTCGACGCGTTCGGCCACCGGTATCTGTCCGGGGTCGGAAAGTATCTGGAAGCGCTGGTGCGGGAAAAGGTCGGCTGCAAGGTCCGCTCCATTGAGCTGAACGTATTGCAGCGCTGCTCCTCCCATCTTCTCTCCGCCACCGACGTACGGGAGGCCCGGAAGATCGGCAGCTATGCCATCCGCTTTGCCCTGCAGGGCCAGACCGGGGTGATGATGGTGTTTGAACGGGTTTCCAACCGGCCGTATATGGTCCGTATCGGCTGCCGGCCGGTATCCGAAATCGCCAACCGGGAACAGCTGGTCCCCCGTGCCTGGATCAATAAGCAGGGCAACGACATCACCGAGGAAATGTTTGAGTATCTTCTTCCTCTAATCGAAGGGGAGGTTCCCTATCCTACCCAAAATGGAATGCCGCAGCACTTTGTATTAAACAAGTCCATTGTGGGATAAAGCCGCATAAAAAAGGAGCGCCCGAATTCAGAACGGACGCTCTATTTTTATTTTTCCAAGGGCTTTATCGCATTGCTCTGTAAAATGGTCTGGGTGTACATCTGCTGATTTCCCTCGATATTTTTCTGTGGATCCGAAAGGCCCACCGGCGCGGCGTAAACGATAAACTCCTCTTCGCCGTCCAAACGGCAAAGACCGTCCGCCTCCTTCTGGTCGATGGCCGCCACCGCACAGGTACCGCAGCCCACGGCCTCACAGGCCAGATACAGGTTCTGCACCACATGACCCGCGTCCAGCAGCGCCACCCGATGCGCACTGACGCTGTACCGCCATTCGGCTCGATAAGGCACAAAGCTGTAGAAAAAGGCGGCGGCACAGCCGCCTGTCCAGCCCTGCCCGTCCATTGCGGCGATGATCTGTCCCGCCGGATTTTCCAGAGGCCCCACCGGCTCCAGCGCGTGTTCCAGCGGCAGGTAGTGGTACACGCCGGGGGCCAGCCCCTCCACCAGTCTTACGGCCAGATAGGTTTCAAAGGCGTGGCGCGCGCCGCCAGAGGGCACGGTCCGCAGGGTGGCGTAATGGTTCCCCCGAATGGATTTGACCCCCTGGGTGGCCCAAAGCAAAAACGAAAGCTGCCCAAGGCTTATGGGCGCATCCCGGTAAAAGCGCTGGCTCACCCGCCGCTGCAAAACCGTCAAAAAATCCGGCTCGGTAATCACCGACCGAAAATCCCGGTCTAAGGGAATCCGCTCCTGGGATTGGGCCGGCTTGCACAAGGGCGGCTGCGGCAGGCGCTTTTGCTGATCGGAGGGCTCCCCCTCCTCTCCAAACAGACTTTTACAAAAATTTCGGTTGTTCTGAATCTGTTCTTTGGTATCCATCTTTTTTTCCCTTCCCACGTCAGTAATTGACAAAGACCATCGGGCCAAAGCAGGCGGGACCAAAGGGATTCTCCCGCTTTAGGTCGACAGGAAACAGGCTGCCCATATGCCGGCTGCCAGGTGCATCGTCCTGCTTATACAGGTTCCCCCGGATCTCATAGCCCGGCCGGATGGGGTCCTCTTTGTAGATCTTTTGTATGGCGGCGCGGGGAATCTGCATCACGACTCCCCAGTATTCCCCTTCCAGGTCTTCTCCCCGGTAGCTGTGCAGCTGGGGCAAAATTCCATATAAGGCAAGAGGGGTCTGCTCCTCTCCTTCCCGGACAAAGCAGCGCATTCCGCCAACGCTGTCCACCGTCATCTCCAGATAGGTCTCGCTGTGCGCCGGGTCGAAGTTTAGCCGCGCCACGAGCACGCTTTCGGGGGAAGGCCGGGTCTCAAACGCCCACATCCGCAAAAAAAGGTCGGCCTGATTCACACAGATACGCGCCTGCGCAAAAGGGCGGTAGTCCCTTTTTTCCAGCGGATAGTGGATGATTTTCCCCACCGGCAGCGCATCCCAAACCGGCTGGCCCTCAATAATGCTGATCTTAAAGTCCATAGATTTTCCTCCTTTTCCCCTTAAGCGTTTTTGTCTTTTTTCTATTATACCAGTTTTTCCACAAATGAAAAGGCGACCGCCAAAAAAGCGCCGCTTTTTTGGCAAAGGAAGCATTATTCCCCTGCGTCTTCTTCCTTTTCCAGCAGCCGCCTCCCCATCAGTACCCCCATGACCGAGGCCATCATCAGCCCGCGGGTCCAGCCGCTGGCGTCTCCCAGGCAGTACAGACCCCGCACACTGGTATCCAAATGCCGGTCCATTTTTATCCGGTTGCTGTAAAACTTTAACTCCGGCGAATACAAAAGCGTTTCAACCGAGGCAAAGCCCGGCACCACATGGTCCACCGCCTGGATAAAGCCAATAATGTTGACCATCGCCCGGTAGGGCATGGCGGCGGTGATGTCCCCAGCCACCGCGTCCGGCAGGGTAGGCCGCACGTTGGAGCGGGCCAGCTCCTTCTGCCAGGTGCGCTTACCGTCTAAAATATCCCCGAAGCGCTGGACCAGAATCCGCCCGGCGCCCAGCATATTGGTCAGCTCCCCGATCTTCTGGGCGTAAGCAATGGGCTGGTTAAACGGTTCGGTAAAATGATGGGAGCACAAAATTGCCAGGTTGGTATTGTCGGATTTTTGGCCCTTATAGGAATGGCCGTTGACCACCGCCAGGTCGTTGTCATAGTTTTCCTGGCTGACAAAGCCGCCGGGATTCTGGCAGAAGGTGCGCACTTTATTTTTAAACGGCTGCGGGTAGCCGATGAGCTTCGATTCATATAAAACGTTGTTCACATCCTCCATGATCTCGTTTCGAACCTCTACCCGCACGCCGATATCCACCGTTCCCGGCTCGTGGGCAATCCCGTGCTTGGCGCATCGCCGCTCCAGCCAATCGGCGCCGCGGCGGCCGGCGGCGATGATCGTAGCGCCTGCCAAAACCTCCATTGTCCGGTCAGGCGCGCCGGCCTTCTGCAGCAAAACCCCGCGGCATTCTCCCTCCTCCAGCAGCAGGTCGGTACAACTCCAGCCGAACAGGATCTGCACCCCATTGGCCTGCAAATACTCCTGGATGGCCAGATAAATCTCCTGCGCCTTTTCGGTGCCCAGATGGCGGATGGGGCAGTCCACCAGCTTTAGCCCCGCCTGAATGGCCCGGGACCGGATTTCCTTGACCTTTTCCGAAGCGCCGATCCCCTCTACATGGGCATCTGCGCCAAATTCCAGATAGATGCTATCGGTATATTCAATGGTCTTTTGGACCAGCTGCTCTCCTACTAACGCGGGCAGCTCTCCGCCGACCTCGTAGCTTAAGGAAAGCTTGCCGTCAGAAAAAGCGCCCGCGCCGGAAAATCCGGTGGTAATGTGGCAGTAGGGCTTACAATGTACGCATTGTCCCGCGTCGTTTTTCGGGCAGCGGCGCTGCCCCACCGGCTGACCCTTTTCCACCATGACAATTTTTTGGCGGCTTTTTTTGCGCACCAGCTCCAGCGCCGTAAAGATTCCGGCGGGACCCGCTCCCACAATCACCACGTTGCATTCCATACCTCTCGCTCCCTTTCTTTCGCCAAAGCGCTCTGTACCTGCTTGCCCTTTTGCCCGGCAGGTGCTTGCTGTGGGCCCCCTAAAAAACTGTCGAGCGGCTTTTCTACAAGTCCCCTCAGACGGTTTTCACCCAACAAAAAACCAGCCATCCCGAAAAAACGATAGGCCGCCCGTTTTCAGGCACTTCCCTATAGTCAACTATTTCCGGTAGCTGGTAGAAACATTCATCCAATTATGAATTTATACAGGTCTAACCCAACAAACTATATATTATCGGAAACAAACTGCCTTGTCAAGGAGTTTTGTTTCTAGGTAAAGCTTCATTTGGATTTTCATCCTTTTGCTGGTTGGGACGAAAGGCTTGCCTTTTGCCGTCCTTCCCTTTAAAATAAAAAGAATATCAAGACTGATGGGAGAGAAAGCTGGTATGAATAAAGTCATCAAGCATTCTGCGGCAGCTTTGGCAACCGGCGGACTTCTGCTTGCTTTATACAGTTTAAAAGGCCTGTTCCCTTTTGGGGAAAATACGGTTTCCTGGTGTGATATGAACCAGCAGGTGGTCCCGCTTTTATGCGAATTTAAGGATATCCTCGCCGGAAGGGGAAGCCTTTTTCTCAATCTGCAAAACGCCGGGGGAATGAATTTCTGGGGCGTGTTTTTATTTTTTATTTCCAGCCCTTTTTCCTTTTTGGTCGCCTTTGTGGAGAAGTGGCAGCTGCTTCGCTTTGTAAATATCTTAGTCCTTTTAAAGATGATGACCTGCGCCGGATGCGCGTCGGTCTTTTTCGACCGGGCATTTCCCCGGCTTCATTCGGTTTTCGGGCTCCTTCTGTCGGTGAGCTACAGCTTTTGCGGCTATACCATGCTGTTTTACCAAAATGTCGTCTGGCTGGACGAGATGTATCTGTTTCCTTTGTTTTTGCTGTCCCTTCTGCGGCTGGAAAAGACCGGGTCCTTTGTCCCATACGGACTTTGCCTGGCGGCCATGATCACCGTGAACTTTTATCTTAGCTATATGCTGGTCCTGTTTTTAATTCTGGCGGCCGGTCTTTGGATTGTGTTCTTTGCGCCAGCGAAAAGCCGCGGGCCGCGAACGGTGCAGCTGGCTGCCGGCACTATTGGCGCGGCGCTTTTATCCGCCGCCGTTTGGCTGCCTGCCCTGCTGGAATATCTGCGGTCAGCCCGGGGCGGCAATTTGTTTCAAAGCCTTGGCAGCGGCAACTTTTTTACCTCCTTCAGCACCATCGGCATGCTCCTTTTGTGCAGCGCAGTGCTGTTGCCGGCCTTTATCCTCCAAACGGTCCGCTGTATCAACCAGGAAATGGACAATCCCCGGGAAGTTTACCTGCTGCTTCTTTTTCTGCTGATGCTGATCCCAACGGCGATCGAACCGATCAATAAAATCTGGCATACCGGCAGCTACCAGGCGTTCCCCGGCCGATATGGTTACATTTTAGTGTTTCTGGGCCTTTGCCTTACAGCTGGGCTTTTGCGGGAGCCAGAAGTTCCTGCCCGCCGCTCTCTCCCCCCTCTTTTTCGACGGTTGCTGGCGGCAGGGCCATTCCTTCTGGCAGGACTTGCCGTCTTTCTCAGCTGCTTCCTGCTGAAAAACAAATTTAAGGCCCTGTCTGTCTACACCCGGACTCTTTGGGGGAATGACCAGTCTCTGCGCGCCTTTTTGCTTTTCTTTTTGCCGGCAGCGGCCTGTGCGGGTCTGGGACTGATTTTATACCGGCGGCAAATTTTCACCTGGCGCCCGATCGCGCTTTGTCTGGGCGTGCTGGTTATAACCGAGGCCCTCTTTTACGGCGCCTGCTTTTTTTCCAGCAAAACCGATCAAGCCTTTCTTCATGTAACCCAATTGGAAAACCAGATTGAGGACAACGGCTTTTTCCGTGTGAAAAACAACCGGAAAAATTACGACGTCAACCTGACCGGCGCTGTCGGCTACAACACCCTGAACCATTATACCTCCCTGACCCGGGAGGACTACATGCACGGAATCCGCAAGCTGGGCTACTCTTCTTATTGGATGGAGGTCAGCTCGGTGGGCGGAACCTTAATCAGCGACGCGCTGCTCAACCAGAAATACACCATCTACCGGCAGGGAACAGCGCCGGACGCGCCTTTTTATGCAGACGGCGTCTTCTGCATTGCACAAAACGAATATTCTCTGCCCTTAGGTCTAATCACCGGCGCGGACCTTTCCGGCGAACAGACCCTTCCTCTCACCGCCCGGCCCAGGACCAGCGAGCGGCTGCTGCAGGTCCTGTCCGGCAGCGGTCAAAGTCTCGTACAGGAGCACGTCCCTACCTTTCTGCACAACGTCTCCCTTTCCCGGGACGGAGATTTTTACAACATCACCCGCCAAGGCTCCGGCGATTCAATCATCGAATACCAGCTTCCCCCGTCGGACCAGGCCCGCACCTATTATTTCGACTGCTTTGATTCTTTAAAAAATAACCTGTCCGAGCCTTACTACAAGGCCTTTTCCATCTATGTGGACGGAGAGCTTTTGGCCAAAGAATACCCGACCCAAAGCCTAAACGGCGTTTTTCGGCTGACCGTTGGGCAAAACCAGCCGGTTCGCATCACCCTGATGGTACACAAAAATGTATCGGTCCGCTCTCTGGGCGTATTCAGCGTCTCTCACCCGGCGCTGGAGGAGGTCCTTTCGTCTGTACGCACCGCCCAAATAACAACAAGCCGAGATCGAATCTTCGGCACGGCCTTCGCCCAGGAGGAGGGGGAATCCCTGTTTTTATCCCTGCCCTACGACGAGGGGTATACTGCTCGGGTCAACGGACAGAAGGTCCCTGTCCTGCGCGTGTTCGACTGCTGGATGGCGGTTCCCCTTTCCCAGGGGGAAAATCAGATCGAGCTGCGGTACCGGCCGCCGGGATTGGCCGCCGGGGGCTTACTCAGCGCCGCCGGACTAGGCCTTCTTCTGCTTTCAGGGCAGTTTCTTTTCCGAAGAGGATTGCGTCTGCGGCTTTTGGAAAGGCTGGCCGTGTTTTGTCTTTCTCTGCTCACCGTCATCACCGCCGCCGTCGTTTACCTGATGCCGGTAATCGTCTATTTCGTTTACCATTTCTCTATCCTATAGGAAAACATCAAAAAGCGAAGGGAACAAGGTTCTCTCCGCTTTTTTCTATCCGTTTTCGTCCATGGAAAAATAAGAGACCTGCAAATCCCGCAACGGCGCCGTCTGGTGGCTGACCAGCACCGTCAGCACCCTGGGCGAAAGTGATCCGATGATCGCGCAGAGCCTTTGGGCTGCAGCGCCGTCCAGCCCGTTAAACGGCTCGTCCAGCAGCAGGATACCGTTCGGCGCGTCCGATAAAAAGGCGATGCCGCGCAAAAACGCCACCCGCCGCCGCTGCCCGCCGGAAAGCTGCCCCGGATACCGGTCGGCCACCTCCGGCTCCAGCCCCACCTGCGCCAAAAGCGTTCCAGGCGATGGGTTTATCCCTCCCTGGGGCTGAACCAGCCGAATATTCTGGGCTGCCGTAATCCATGGGATCAGCCGGTCCTCTTGAAAGACATAGGCGATCTTCCGGCCGTCCGCTCCTCGGATTCTGCCGCCGTCCGCCGGCTCCAGCCCAGACAAAATCCGCAGCAAGGTGGTTTTCCCCCGGCCGGACGCGCCGGTGACACAAACGACGCCCCTGTCCGGCAGGGTCATGGAAAACCGGTCCAGCACCGGTCTGCCCTCATAGGCCTTTTGCAGATTTTCAATGTGAATCATCCGGTTTTCCTCCCCTTGCCAGCCGCGCGGTGACCGCCCGCAGCAAATACGCCGCCAGCTTTTCAAAAAAAAGGCTCAGCAGAATGATCACCGCCGTCCAGCAGAAAAGATCCGGCATTTCCAGATAGATTTTCGCGTTATACAAGGCCTTTCCAATGGAATTTTGGGGCAGCCCCAGCACCTCGGCGGCGACACCTGCCTTCCAGCCGATGCCGATGCCGGCGCTGCAAGCGGCGGCGAAATAAGGCAGCAGGCTTGGCAGGTACAGATACCGCAGCTTCTTGCCCGGCGAAAGCTCATACGCCTTCGCCATTTCTAAAAGCTCCTTGTCCACCGCGCCGAGCCCCTCGTATAAATTGGCCCACGCCATGGGAAGGACCATTAGAAAAGCGGCGAAGGCGCCCAGCGCGCCCGACCGGATCCAGACCAGCGCCAGAATGATGAAGGAGGCCACCGGCGTGGCCTTAATCACCTGCAAAGCGGGCCGGAAAAACGCGTAGAGAAAGGAAAACCGGCTCATCAGCGCAGCCAGGACGGTTCCCGCCGCCAGCGCCAGCAAAACGCCCGACATAATCCGCCCGCAGGAAGAAAGGACAGCCTGCCAGAAAACAGGCTGTCCCACCAACTGGAGCAGACGGCGAAGTACCGTCAAGGGGGATACCAGCAGAAGTTCCTGCCCTACGACCCTTGCGGCGGCCTGCCACAAAAGAAGCCACAGCGCCGCCACAACGCCGCCTCTGATCCATCCTTTTCCAATCTTACTTTTCGTAGTAAAATCCTTCATCCGGCAGTTTTCCTCCAACAGACTGGGGGTTCGCTTGGAACAAAACGTTCAAAAAACCTTCAGCCGCCTTTTTCATCTGCTCGCCTTCCCAAAAAACAATATTGCAGGCGGGGATGGCTTTGGCCGCGACCTCCTGGGCAATTACCTCAAACTTTCCAGACAAAGCGGCAGCCTCCTCCACATGGCTGTTGACAAATTCCACCGACGCGGCGTATTCCTCCAGAAAACGGTCCACTGCCTCCTTGTTTTCCTCTAAAAACGCGGTACGAACCACAACACAGCCCATGGTCAGCTGGCTTTGGCCGTTTACGCATCTGTCCCATTCCTCGGTCATGTCCAAAGCCACCTGGATGCCTTCGTCCTTGGCCAGCGCCTGGGTGACAAAGGGCTGCGGCAGCAGCGCCACCGTCGCCTCGCCGTTTAACATAAGCGGCAGAATTTCGGCATGCTCCGACTTGTAGACGATATCCACATCGCGGCCCGGCTCCAGCCCGTTCTGGCGCAGAATATATTCCAGCGCGTATTGGGGGGTAGAGCCTTCGCCAGTGGCGTAGACTGTCTTGCCCTTCAGGTCGGCGACCGAAGCGATTTGCTCATTTTTGGTCACCATGTACAGCACACCCAGGGTATTGAGGGCCAAAAGCTTCACGCCGCCCTCGGTTTTGTTGTATAAAACCGAAGCCAGGTTGGTAGGAACGGCGGCGATATCCACCTCGCCGCTAATAAGCTTTCCAGTGATTTCGTCCGGCGCGCCGGCCAGCGAAACCGTATAATCGTTGGCGGCCTCTTCCGCTTCATTTTTTTCCATCATCTGAAGCATTCCCAAAGCGGTGGGCCCCTTCAGGCCGATGATACTGACCTTCGTCTTCTCCGCCTCCGGCAAAGACGCCTGCGGCTGGCTGGCAGCCTGGCTCTGCTGGGAGGATCCCCCCAAAGACAGCTCCGGTGCAGAAGATCCGGCACCGCCGCATCCGGCCAAAGGCAAAACCACCAACAGTGCCGCTAAAAGCAACGACCATACCTTGACTGTTTTTTTCATGCTTTTCTTCTCCTTTTTTCCAAACAAAAATTTATCCTCCCGTCTCCCGCCAGTCCAAAAGGCCCTGAACGTCGAGAATCTGCAGCTGCGAGCCCATCCGCCGGATATAGCCCAGCTGGCAGAACCGGTCCAGCACCCGATAGATGGTAGCGCGGCTGACGCTCAGCTCCCGGGAAAGGCGGGTGGGGGAACATTCGATTAAGAACGGCCCCTTCCTGCCCACACACTGATCGTGCAGGTACAGCGCCATTTTTTCCTCTGCCGAGCCTTGAGTGAAGCTGTCAATCTTGCGATTTAAAAAAGCGATCCGCTCGGATAAAAACGAAATATAATTTCTGGCCGCCAGAAAGTCCTCCTGAAAAATCGCGTCCAGCTCCCAGTCGGTCAGAAACAGTACCCGGCACCGGGTTTTCGCCGTGACGCAGGCCACATATTCCCGCGCGGGGCGGAATACCGCGGCGGCGCCGAACATCATGGGCGGCTGGAACCGATTGAGCACCACGGTACGGCCGTCGGCCTTCTTCTCCGCTTGGGCCCTGCCCTGCAAAAGAATCCCCACCGCCCGCCGGAAGCGGCCGGGGGAGAAAATCGTCTCGCCTGCAGCGAATACCACCGCCTCCCCCCGGCCGGATAAAGCGCGGCTAAGCCGCTCTTTGTCAAATCCACTGAACAAAAAGCATTGCAGCAGAATCTCCTGGTATTTGGGAAGCTTAGAATCTGTTTTCATCTGTTTCCTCATTTTTGTATCAAATGATACAATTTTATCGCGTTTTTATTCTACTATACCCCTTTTCACTTGTCAAGAAGTTGTCAAAAAAAAGCTGAAAACTTTTTTGGTAAAATTGCAAAGAAAAAATTGGCAACCGGTTCATTTTGTATTATAATTATACTAGATTGGAAATAAACCGCTGGCCTTTACTGGTCAAAAAGCATAAAACAGCGGTGAATCAAAGGCGGTTTTCAAAGGAAAGGAACGTCTGGAGAACCGGCCGACCTTTGAAAGTCGCACCTTTATTTCAAAAAAGTGGGAGGGTAACAGATGAAACTTTCTTTTTTCGGCGCGGATAAAACGGTTACCGGCAGCTGTCATTGTCTGGAAATCGGCGGAAAGCGCATCCTAATTGACTGCGGCCTGCAGCAGGGGGCCGGGGATAAGGACAACAGCCTTCTTCCCTTTTCGCCGGGCTCGATCGACTATGTACTGGTAACCCACGCCCACATCGACCATTCGGGCCGCCTGCCGCTGCTGGTAAAGCAGGGGTATTCCGGGCCGATTATCGCCACGCGGCTGACCGCTCAGCTTTTGGCCGTTATGCTGCGCGACAGCGCCCACATCCAGGAAAGCGACGCCGCTTGGGGAAACCAAAAGGGACGCCGGGCCGGTCTGCCGCTGCTGGAGCCCTTATATACGCTGGCGGATGCGGAAAGTGCTATTTCCCTTCTTCAGTATTACGACTACAACGAGACCTTTGAGATTTTTCCCGGCGTGACGGCAGAATTTTTTGACGCCGGGCATCTGCTGGGCTCCGCCATGATCCGGATGACGCTACGGGAGGACGGCGTCGAAAAGACCATTGTTTTCTCCGGCGACATCGGCAATATCAACCATCCAATTATCCGGGATCCTACCTATTTAAACGCCGCCGACTATGTGGTGATGGAAACCACCTATGGAGACCGGGATCATCAGCAGGAAAAGGATTATACCGAGGAGCTCGCCCATATGATCGACGAAACCCTGTCCCAGGGCGGAAACGTAGTAATCCCCGCCTTTGCGGTAGGGCGGACTCAGGAGATTCTGTTCCACATTCGGGAGATTAAGGAGAAAAGCCTCGTCCGGTCGGTGCCAGATTTCCCTGTTTATGTGGACAGTCCCTTGGCCCGGGAGGCCACCGATATCTTCAGCGGCGATCTGCGGGGCTACACCGACGAGGAAACCAGCGCCCTGGCCCAGCAGGGGGTCAACATCCTGAAGTTTGACGGGCTGCATCTGACCCAGACCATCGAGGAATCCAAATTTCTCAACCAGGACCCAACGCCCAAGGTCATTCTATCCGCCAGCGGCATGTGCGACGCCGGCCGGATCCGCCACCATCTGAAGCACAACCTGTGGCGGCCGGAATGCACCATCGTGTTTGTGGGCTTTCAAGCGGTGGGCAGCCTTGGGCGCATCCTTCTGGACGGAATCGACCGGGTCAAACTGTTCGGCGAGGAAATTGCCGTCCGGGCAAAAATCAAGCGGCTGCATGGTCTTTCCTCCCACGCCGACCGAACGGCGCTTCTGCGGTGGATTAACACCTATTCCCCCAAGCCGCAGCACGTCTTCTTAGTTCACGGCGAAGCGGCAGTGGCCACGGAATTTGGGGAAACACTGCGCCAGGCGGGCTTTTCCGCCCACGCTCCGGATTATACCGAGGTATACGACCTGGCGGCCAACGCGCTGGTCCAGGCGGGAATCCCCTTTGTGGAAAAGAAAAAGGCCTCCGGCAAGGATTCTCCGGTTTACCAGCGGCTTTGGACCATCGGCCAGCAGCTTTTGGAGGTTATCCGCCACAATCGGGGCGGCGCCAACAAGGATTTGGCAAAATTCGCCGACCAGATCAAGGCGCTCATCGAAAAATGGGATCGGTAGGGCGGCAAACTCTTTTCAAACAAAAAGCACGCGAATTTCCTTCGCGTGCTTTTTTCTCTCCTGACAGTGCCTTGGCGCACCATAGGCCGAAGCTTTTACCGGTCCTCTTTCATCAGCCGCTCCAGCTCCCGGACGAATCGGGCCAGCGGAAGCCCCACCACATTGCAGTAATCTCCGCGGATCCCCTTTACAAGCAGGCCCCCCAAGCCCTGGATCCCGTAGGCGCCCGCTTTGTCAAAGGGTTCGCCGCTGGCCAAATACCAGCGAATCCGCTCCTCCTCCAGGGGATAAAAATCCACCTCCGTACACTGGACAAAGGAGGAGCGAACCTGCCCGCCCCGGCAAAAGGCCACGCCGGTATATACCTGATGGGTCCGGCCGGACAGGGCCCGCAGCATCCGGCCGGCATCCGTCTCGTTCCGGGGCTTGCCCAGCGCCTGACCGTCCAGCGCCACAATGGTATCCGCCCCCACGACCAACGCCGCCGGATGGCGGCCGGATACCTCTAATGCCTTTTGCTGCGCCAGCATCCGGGGAAGCTCCTGCACCGTCCAGGCCGGATCCCGTTTTTCCTCCGCTTGGGCGGCATCAACCGAAAAATTTTTGACAATTCGTCCCAAAAGCTCCCGCCGCCGGGGGGATTGGGAGGCCAAAATCAGCTGCTGCATTGAAAAATACCCTCCTAGATTCGGGCCGCCAGGCCCTTATAGGCAAAAATGGCAATCAGTACACAGATGATCTGGGCGATGTTGACCTCCAGCTCAAAGCCGAAGGCCAAGCGAATCACCGCCAGGTCCAAAATCATAGGATTTTGCACGGCAATTCCTACCGACTGCCCATAGCAAAGCCAGCTCAGCCACGAAATTCCCCGGGTGGCCGCCGCCAACAGGGAGCCGAACATCACCCCGGCCAGCAGCAAAAACAAAAGGATCAGATTTTTCTTCATCCGCAAAATGTCTTCCTCCTATCGGGTTCCGGTGGAACCGAACCCGCCGGTCCCTCGGGCCGTATCGTCCAGGCTTTGGGTCTCCACCGCCTCCCAGGAGGGGCAGGCCAGCACCACCAGCTGAGCAATCCGTTCCCCAGGCTGGATGGTATAGGGAGCGGACGAATGATTGTGAAGCCCTACCAGCACCTCGCCCCGATAGTCGGCGTCGATCACCCCTACGCAGTTGCCCGGCACAATGCCGTGGCGAAGCCCTAGGCCGCTGCGGGCGAAGATAAAGCCGCCGTATCCCTCCGGCAGCGCCAGGGCCAGCCCGGTGGGGACCAAAACCGTCTGGCCAGGAGACACGCTCAGCTCCTGCCGGATACAGGCGCATAGGTCGTATCCAGCGCTATAGGCGGTCGCCCGTTGGGGAAGCTTTGCCGCCGGATCCAGTTTTTTTACCGAAACGGTCATTTTATCCGTCCTCTTTTGCTTATTTTGTCAAATGCCAGATGCGTTTGGCATATTCCTCTACCGCCCGGTCCGCACAGAAAATCCCGGATCCGGCGATGTTCATTAAGCTCATCCGGCTCCAGACCTCCGGCTGGCGGTACAGCTGCTGAAGCCGTTCCTGCGCCTTCACATAGCTGTGGAAATCGGCCAGAACCATGTAAGGATCGCTGTTTTTCAACGAACCGGCAATCTCCGGGAATTTATTCCCGCCAATTCCCGCATACAGTGTGTCGATCAAATCCTTTAAGATCGGGTCCTTTTGATAAAGGTCCTCTGGTATATAGCCCCAATGGCGCAGCGAGGTGACCTCTTCGGTCCGCATCCCGAAAATGAGAATGTTTTCATCCCCCACCTGCTCATGGATTTCCACATTGGCCCCATCGTAGGTTCCCAGGGTGATGGCGCCGCCCAGCATCAGCTTCATATTGCCGGTACCGGAGGCCTCGGTGCCCGCCAGGGAAATCTGCTCGGATACGTCGCAGGCCGGCGTCAGAATCTCCGACAGGGTAACCCGATAATCCTCCAAATAGACGATCCGCAGTTTTTTGCGCAGCACCGGGTCGTTTTCAATCTCCTTTTGCAGTACGCAGATCAGCCGGATGATCTGTTTGGCCAGATAATATCCCGGCGCGGCCTTAGCGCCGAAAATAAAGGTGCGGGGCGTCAGGTCCAGATCGGGATTTTCCCGCAGCTTTTTCATCAGGTACAAAATATGCAGCGCATTTAAGTGCTGGCGCTTATACTCGTGCAGCCGCTTGATCTGCGCGTCGAAAATCGAATCCGGATCCAGCTCGATTCCGTACTGTTTTTTGACAAATTGAGAAAATTCCAGCTTGTTCTTTCGCTTCACCTGGGCCAGCTCCTGTAAAGATGCTGGATCGGACGCAAATTCCTTTAAGCGGGAAAGCTGAGAAAAGTCCTTGAGAAAGCCCTCTCCAATACGGCGGGAAATGAATTTGGTCAGGTTTGGGTTCGCCTGCAAAAGCCACCGGCGGGAGGCGATGCCGTTGGTCACATTGGTAAACTTTTCTGGCCAGACATTGTAAAACAGATTGAAAAGATCATCCTTGATAATCTGGGAATGGAGCCGAGACACTCCGTTGACGCTGTGGGACCCCACCACGCACAGATTGGCCATTTTGATTCCACGATTCTGAACAATCGACATGGCGGAAACCGCATGGGGGGGCTGATGGTATTTCTGCTCCAATTCCAGGCAAAACCGGCGGTTAATCTCACAGATAATCTGGTAAATGCGAGGCAGAAGGTTCCGGAACAGATCCTCGTTCCAAATTTCCAGCGCCTCGGACATGACGGTGTGGTTGGTGTAGGCAAATACCCCCTGGGTCAGCTCCCAGGCCTTTTCCCAGGTGTAGCCGCACTCATCCAGCAAAATCCGCATCAGCTCCGGAATGGCCAGCGTGGGATGGGTATCGTTAATATGGATGGCGATTTTATCCGCCAGATTGTCCAGCGTCCCGTAGGTGGACATGTGGCGGTTGATAATATCGCCTACCGAGGCGGCCACCAAAAAGTACTGCTGGCGCAGCCGCAGAAGCTTTCCCTCCAGATGGCTGTCGTTAGGATACAGCACCTTGCTGATGACCTCGGTCATGGAGTTTTGGCGCAGGGCAGACAGATAATCTCCCCGGTTAAACGAGTCCATGTCAATGCCGGCGGAAACCGCCTTCCACAAACGCAGATTGCTCACGCCGTTGCTCTGGTAGCCGGAAACCGGCAAATCGTAGGGCACCGCCTTGACCGTGCTGTAATTTTTATAATCCACATGGTGGTAACCGTAATCCCACGATTCCTCGACCTCGCCGCCGAAGTGGACGTCGATGGCCTGGTCCGGGTTGGGCGACAGCCAGATCTCGCCGCCGGGCAGCCAGTAATCGGGCAGCTCGGTCTGCCAGCCGTCGATAATCTTCTGCTTGAAAATGCCGTATTCATATAAGATGCAGTAGCCGGTGGCAGTGTAGTCCTGAGAGGCCAGCCCATCCAGATAGCAGGCGGCCAGCCGCCCCAGACCGCCGTTTCCAAGGCCAGGGTCCGGCTCGTACTCATACAGGTTTTCCAGCTTTACGCCCATCTCCTCCAAGGCAGAGCCGATCAGTCCCACAACGCCCAGATTGTGCAGGCTGTTTTTTAACGACCGGCCCATTAAAAATTCCATGGACAGATAGTAAACCTCCTTGTTCCCATTGGAATGGGTATAGGCGGAAAAATCCTTCTGTTTTTCCATTAGGAAATTTCGCACCAGCAAGGAGGTGGCTTTATAAAACTGATCGTCCGACGCCTGCTCCGGCTCTACCGAAAACAAAAGCGCCAGATTCTTTTCAATCTTATCCTTTAACTCTGCCTTTGAAAAACGATACATAAATAGAAAAACCCCTTTCCGGTTTTAGGTCACACAGTTTTACGCTGTATTTGCTTTTTCTATTCTTTTATTATACCGGCGTCAACCAAAAAACGCAACAAAGAAGAGGCCAAATTTTTTATATTTTTTGTAGATTTTTCCGCTTTTTTGCGTCTATCCGGCCTGTATCCCGGTAAAAACCACCTGTTTTATAGCCCCCGCTGGGACAAAATCGCCCGTCCAGTCCTCCCACGCTCAGCCTTCTCCCCCTCCCGCAGAATTTCCGGCGGTGCAAAACGCAAAACGCCTATTTTTCCGTTGTCCCCCCTTTTCGAATGAAGAAAAAAGTATTATACTATAAATATCTGTACGCCGCGCCCTGCCGCAAAGTATCCCAATCGGCCAGGGCGCGCAAAAAAGAAATCCGCGGGGACGCCCGCAGAAAGGCGGCATATCCATGAATCCAACCAGCCGGGTAAAAATCGAAGTTTGCGGCGCACGGTACAACATTACCAGCAGTGAGCCGGAAGAGTATGTTAAAGAGCTGGGCGCGCAGCTAAACGCGCAGATTTCCGACATGCTTTCCCAAAACAGCTCTCTTTCGGTTACCGACGCGCTGATTTTATGCCTTTTAAACTATATGGATAACTACCGCAAGGTGGAAGAAAATACCGACAATATGCGCAGCCAGCTGACCGGCTATCTGGAGGACGCGGCCAAATACCGCATTGAGGCGGACGAGGCCAAGCGAGAAATTGAGCGTCTGCACCGGGAAATGGAAAAATTGCAGCAGGAGCTTGACCATGCAAAAGCAAACGCAGCAAAGGTCTGACACGGTAGAGCTGCTGGCTCCCGCCGGCGGGCCGGAGCAGCTGGCCGCAGCGGTCCTTTGCGGGGCCGACGCCGTCTATTTCGGCGCGGGGAGCTTTAACGCCCGCCGCAACGCCAAAAATTTTCCGCTGGACGCTCTGGGAGAAGCGGTTGCCTTCTGCCATCTGCATGGTGTCGCCGTCCATCTGACGGTCAATACCCTGGTGTTTGACCAGGAGCTTGCCGAGGCGATGGAAACAGTCAAGGCCGCCTGCGAAGCCGGGGTAGATGCGCTGATCGTACAGGATCTGGGCCTTGGGCGTCTCATCAGGCAAGCGGCGCCGGACATGCCGGTCCACGCCTCTACCCAGATGAGCCTGCACAATTTAGGCGGCGTGCGCCTGGTGGAAGAATGGGGCTACAGCCGGGCGGTTCTTGCCCGGGAGATGAGCGTCGGCGAAATCGAGGCAGTGTGCCAAAAAACCAATCTGGAAATCGAGGTCTTTGTTCACGGGGCCCTTTGCATGTGCCTTTCCGGCCAGTGCTACCTCAGCGCCGTGGCGGGGGAACGGTCGGGTAATCGGGGCCTGTGCGCCCAGCCCTGCCGCCTTCCCTTTTATGAAAAGGACTCGCGGCGCTGCGGCTTGTCCTTAAAGGATATGAGCCTGTTTTCCCATCTGGACGCCCTGCGAAAAGCCGGCGTCCGTTCTTTAAAAATCGAGGGCCGGATGAAGCGGCCGGAATATGTGGCCGCAGCGGTCTGTGCCGGGCGGGCGGCGCTGGCCGGGGAAAAGCCGGATCTTGCGGCCCTGCAGGCGGTTTTCTCCCGCTCCGGCTTTACCGACGGGTATTTTACCGGAAGAATGGGGCCCGGCATGTTCGGTATCCGCCAAAAGGAGGACGTGACCGCCGCCTCCCCCGCGCTGCTTAAAAATCTGTCCCGCTTATACGCTAAAGAAACCGGGCTTGTGGGAATCCGTGCCCGATTCGAGGCCCACGCCGGCGAGCCGGTGCGGCTGACCTTGTCCGACGGCAAAAACCAGGCCACGGCCAAAGGACCGGTGCCGGAGGCGGCCCGATCTAAGGAAACCACCGGGGAGATGGTCCGCCAAAGCCTGGAAAAGCTTGGCGGTACTCCATATCATCTACAGGAGCTTGACCTTTCGCTGGATCGGGGACTGGCTGTCCCGGTGTCGGAAATAAACCGGCTGCGGCGGGCGGCCGCAGAGGTGTTAAGCGGCAAACGAAGCCTTCGAAGGCCTGTTCCCTTTCACCTGCCGGACGCCGCCGATCTTCCCAAGGCCGATCCTGGCCGGGAGCCGGCGTTGTGGGTGCGGCTTCAACATCCCGGCCAGCTGGACCAAGCCCTTTGGCGGTACGCGGCACAGGTCATTCTGCCGCTGGAGCAGCTGGCGGCAATGCCCCTTTGCGGGCAGGAGGAAAAGCTGGTCGCGCAGCTTCCCCCCATGCTTTTTGACGAATCGGGGATCGCCAGGGATCTGATCCGCTGCCGGGAAAAGGGGATTCGGGCAGCCATCACCGGGAACCTGGGCGGGATCCTGCCCATTCAGGAAGCCGGAATGCAGGCCATCGGCGATTTTGGACTTAATGCCGTCAACGCCCAGTCCCTATTAAAGCTCAAGGAGGCGGGCCTTTCAGCGGCGGTTCTGTCTATCGAAACGCCCCTGACCGACTGTACCGCCATGCCGCCGGTGCTTCCCCGGGGGATTTTCGCCTATGGGCGCCTGCCGCTGATGACGGTGCGCTGCTGTCCGGTGTCCGCTGAATCGGGCTGCAAGGGCTGCCGCGGCTTTCGGACAATGTACGACCGGCGGCGCGCTCCCTTTTTGGTGGACTGCGGCGGCCGGCGGGA
>CAJTZM010000022.1 GCA_910583935.1 uncultured Oscillospiraceae bacterium | reverse complement strand
CGCGGCTTGGCGGCGGCGCTGGTCGGCGAACTGTCGCAGGCGGTGCTGGAGCGAGGAAAAATCCCCTATTACGGAACCTCCAGCAGCAATCTTGCCTCCCAGCGGACGGCGTGGCGGGCCGGGTACTGTCCTGCCTGGGTGTGCAGCTATGACGTGAATTTTGACTGAAAAAATGGGATGATTCCCAAAATATAGAAGAAAAAAGCGGGGATTTCCCGCTTTTTTCTCGCCTAAAATCGAATGAAGACCAACTGCCTTACTGCGATTGACAAAAAGTTTTTGCCGCGTTATAATTTATATCGTTGCAATGCTAATAGTTGTAAAGCTAACGGTTAGCAGATGGGAGGGAGCAGTGTGCAGATCCCGTTTCATGTGATGGTTACCAAAGCGCTTTTGGCGCAGCGAAACGCCGTTTCGCCCTATCTTGCCAAAGAGGGGCTTTCCCCAGGGCAGCCGAAAATTCTAGCCTATTTAATCCAGCACGACCAGTGTAAGCAGCGGGATTTAGCCGATTATTATAATATTGAGGCGGCCACCGTTTCCCGGATTTTGTCTAATATGGAGGAAAAGGGCCTGATCCGCCGGGAGAGCCGGCCGGGGGAAAAACGGGCCGCTACGGTGGCGATCACCGATGAGGGAAAGCGGATTTTTGCTCGGATGCAGGTCCATTTCAAAGAGGTGGAGCGCCGGGAGCTGGAGGGCTTTTCTGAGGAAGAGCAAGCGCTGCTGCGGGCGTTTTTGCAGCGGCTTTATCAAAATCTCACTGGAAAAGAACTGGAATAAAAAAGAAAAGGAGCAAAAGGATGGAACAAAAAACAAGGGACCAGGCGCAGTATGAAAAAATGACCCAGACGCCGGTGTCCAAGCTGATTATTTCACTGGCAATCCCCACGACCATCAGCATGCTGGTCACGTCGATTTACAACATGGCGGATACCTTTTTCGTATCCAAGCTGGGGACCAGCGCCACCGGCGCCGTGGGAATTGTTTTTTCGCTGATGGCCATTATTCAGGCGGTAGGCTTCACTCTGGGAATGGGCGCCGGCAGCACGATTTCCCGCTTATTGGGCCAGCAAAAGCAGAAGGAGGCCAATGTCATCGGCTCCACCGCTTTTTTTAGCGCCCTGGCGTTTGGGCTGCTGCTTACAGTATTCGGTCTTTTCTTTGTGGACGGGCTGATGGATCTTTTGGGCGCGACCGCGACCATCCTGCCTTATGCCCGGGGCTACGCCCAGTATATTTTGTTCGGCGCGCCGGTAATGTGCGCGTCCTTTGTGCTTAATAACCTGCTGCGCGCCGAGGGAAAAGCGGCCCTATCCATGATCGGTCTAACCTTGGGCGGTGTGCTGAATATGGCCCTGGACCCAGTTTTTATTTTCGTGCTGGACTTAGGGATTTCCGGCGCAGCTATTGCCACTTTGATCAGCCAGTGCGTCAGCTTTTCTATTTTGCTGTTCTGCTTTTTAAGCGGAAAAAGCATCACCAAGCTTTCGGTCCGAAGCGTATCCCGGCAAATCGGACCCTATGTGCAGATCATTAAAATTGGTTTTCCCTCTTTGTGCCGACAGGGATTGGCCAGCATCGCCAACGTGGCCCTAAACGTCAATGCGGCGGTTTATGGTGACGCGGCGGTGGCGGCCATGTCCATTGTGGGGCGGGTTTTTATGTTCATCCAATCGGTGATGCTGGGAATAGGCCAGGGCTTTCAGCCGGTGGCCGGATACAATTACGGCGCGGCCAAGTACGACCGGGTGCGAAAATCCTATTGGTTCACCGTTAAGGCAGGCTTTACGCTTATGACCTCACTGTGCGTTATCGGCTTTCTGTTCGCGCCGCAAATCATCGCTCTGTTCCGCAAAGACGATCTGGACGTAATCGCCATCGGCGCTTTGGCGTTTCGGGCCCAATGTGCGGCGCTTCCCTTGATGTCCTTGTCTATCCCCACCAATATGCTGATGCAGTCTACCGGAAAGTCCCTGGAAGCGACGATTTTGTCCTGCGCCCGCCAGGGGATTTTTTACCTGCCGATCATTCTGATTCTGCCCCAGGCGGTGGGCCTTTTGGGCATTCAGCTGGCCCAACCCCTGTCCGATGCCTTGACCGTTGTGGTCAGCGCGATCTTCCTGGCGCGGTTTATGCGCCGCCTAAAGGTGGAGGCAAAAGAGATGCAGAAAACGGAAGAAACAGCTTAATTATCGATGGAAAAAGCAATAAAAAAGGAGCGTAAAAACGCTCCTTTTTTATGCGCTTGAAAGGCTTACGCGCCTTTACTGTATTGGGCGTAGTAGTCCTTGGGCTCCATCAGCGTGACATTGCCGGCGTATTCCACCTTTGCACTGGTTACCCGCTCTTGGAACATGGTGCTGAACTGATCCAGCATATAGCCCTCCCGGGTTTCGTCGACAGAGGGAATTTCACTGGGAAGCCGCAGGATAATGTGATAGCCGAACTGGCTTTGTACCAGGTCGCTGATCTCATACTCCTCCAGCGCTGCGGTTCCGTCATAAAACTCGTCCACCATTTCCCCAGGGCCAAAGCTGTAGCCCCCGGCAGGCTCGCCGGTGTCCTCGTTGTACTCCGCCATCAGCTGGTCGAACAGCTCCTGCGGATTTTCGCTGGCGCGCAGCTGGGCCAAAACCTCTTGGGCCTTCTGCTTTTGGCTGGCGATTTCTTCATCGGACAGCGCGGCTCCCGCATCGTCAACCGTCTTAAACAGGATATGCTTTGCCGAGTAGACGCCGTTTTCTGCGCCGTAATGCTGGTCGATATATTGCTGAATTTCCGCGTCGCTTACCTCTAAGGGCCCGCCTGCCGCATAAAGCTTATTTTGCAAGTCGCTGTAAAGGTATTGGGTTTTGTACAGGTAAAGGATCGTTTCCCGGGTGACGCCGGCATTGGCCAGGCTTTTTTCAAATTCCTCTTCGCTTCCGAAATTTTCTACGTTGTTGGCAATCATCTGATCCAAATAGGACTGCACCTCCTTCTGGTCCTGCAGGCTGTATTCCCGGTCCAGATCGGTGACAATCTGGTATTGAATCAGCGTGTCGAGGGTTGTGTTCTTCACATAATCCGAAACGGTTACGCCTTCGTAGAGGACCTCGTCCCACGCGACCCCGTTGGTATAGTAGGCGGCGGTGTCCTCGCAGACGATGGACAGCCAATAGTAATACAGCTCGGCAGAAATCTCGGAGCCGTTGATGGTCATCACGGTAGTCTTGGGATCCAGGCCGGTGATCCTTTTCACCAGAGAATCCTCCTTTTTATTGCCGCAGCCGGTGAGAAAAGCGGCGGTCAGGACAAAAACAAGCAACAGGGCGAAAACAGATTTGCGTTTTTCCATGGGCAAACTCCTAAAAACAGCGTTGGCGAAAGGCCAAAGCGATGGCTGTCCTTTCCGGCGGACAGCGAGCCGAAATCATGTATCTCCACTTTACCACAAAGCAAGCGGCGGAACAACCGGAAAAAATGAATGATCAGTAAATTTTCCGCCGGGATTGGTTGACACTACCGCAGCCGCTTCACCCAGTCGAAAACCTGGGCGATGTCCGCCGGCGTGGTCCGGCAGCAGCCGCCGATTAAGCGGGCGCCCGCTTCGTACCAGCTTTGGGATGCAAGGGCGAAGCCCCCCTCCTCCGAGGTGCCCCGCCAGGTTTTGATAGAAGGATCGTACACCTCTCCCGAATTGGGGTAAACGGCGATGGGCTTTTGGGTGGCGGTGCGGATATTCCGGATCAAGGAGGGCAGCAGCTGCGGCGGCGTGCAGTTGATCCCAACCGCCGCCACCTGGTCAAACACGTCCATAGCGGCGGCGCAAACGGCGATGGAGGTGCCGTCGCAGATGGTATCCTCACTGTTGCAGCTGAAGCTGATCCAGCACAAGGCTCCCGGAAATTCCCCGACGGTTTTGGCCATGGCCTGGGCCTCAAACAGGCAGGGAACCGTTTCGCAGGCCAGGATATCCGCTCCCGCCTCCAGCAAAAGCTGCATCCGGCGGCGATGAAAATCCATCAGCGCCGGCTCGGAGATTTGGTAATCCCCCCGGTATTCGCTGCCGTCGGCCAGATAGGCGCCATAGGGACCCACCGCCGCCACAATCAGCGGATAAGGCCGCCCCTCCCGATTCTTGGGATCCTGCCAGAACCGGTCCCGGGCCTTGGCGGCGATCTTCACCGAATCGATGATAAAGCTCTCCGCCTGGGAAAGGGTGTAGCCTTTTTTCAAAAAGCCGTCGATAGTGGCCTGATAGCTGGCGGTCATGGCGCAGTCCGCCCCGGCAAGAAAGTACTCGTAGTGGACCTGCTCGATTACCTCCGGGCGCTGGGCCAAAACCTTGGCGGACCACAGCGCATCGTTTAGGTCCAGGCCCTTGCCCTCCAATTCGGTGGCCATGGCCCCGTCGAGGATCATGACCTGGTGCTCTTTGATAAACTGTTCGATTCGATTCATTTTTTAACCGTCCCTTCTATTTTATCTTCCTGATAGCGCAGCACGGCGATCTGCCGGGGGGTATCCTCCTCTAAAATCAGCTGGCTGCCCGGATAGCGGCGCACCGGCAGATCGCCGGCCAGCGCAAGAAAATCCTCTACCTCGCCGATAACCGGTATGCCGTATTGGCCGAACCGGTAATGCATGGGGATGACGACAGAAGCGCGAAGCTGATCGGCCACCTGCCGGGCCTGGACCGCGTCGATGGTATAAAACCCGCCCACCGGCACCATTAAAACGTCGCAGGGGCCGATCTGCGCGATCTGCTCAGGGGTGAGCAGGTGTCCCAAATCCCCGCAGTGGACCAGCTTTTTGCCGGAGAAATTCACGACGTGGACCAGGTTTTCCCCACGCTTTTTTCCCTGGCAGTCGTCGTGCCAGGTCTTTACCGCGCGAAGAGCAAACGGAGAAGCGTCGGCCTTTTCCAAAGACACCGCGGGAAGCCATGCGTGATCGTGGTGGCCGTGGCTGCACAAAACCTCGTTGGCAAAAAGACACAGCGGCGCGTATCCCTCCAGGCTGTCGTCATACGGGTCCAGCACCAGCGTATAGCCATCAGCAGACAGGGAAAAACAGGAATGCCCATGCCAGGTGATGGTGATTTTGGAATCCATAGAAAAACCTCCTTGAACCAAAAATCTACAAGAACGATATATACAGTATTATACCATGAAGGCGAGAGCCGTACATGGTATAATAGGCCATGCCCGTAGGACGGCCATAAAAAATGAAGTATAATAGCGGCGCTGTCGCTATTATACCGCAAAACCAGGCCAAAGAAAAGCGGGTTTCACCGCTTGCCAACCAAAAAAGAATTGTGTAAAATGAAAGTCGCCCTCTTTCTGCCGGCAGATGAAGAAAAAAGTCAAATCGTTTGGAGGAAAGAAAAATGGCCTTTGACTGTGGATTTACCAAGGAAAACCGCTGGTTTCGGTATCGGGCCGGCGCGATTATTGTAGAGGACGGCTGTATGCTGTTCGCGGGAAACGAGCGGGAGGATTATTACTATTCCATCGGCGGCGGCGTTCATCTGGGGGAGACGGCGGAGGATGCGGTAAGACGCGAGGTGTATGAGGAGACGGGCGTGCGTTATGAAATCGACCGGCTCGCAGTGATTCACGAAAATTTCTTTAACGACAATACCGGAACCCTAAAGGGACTGGACTGCCACGAAATCTCCCTGTATTTTTTGATGAAGCCCAGAGGCACCAAAGAGCTTTGCAGCAACAGCTATGTAAATGGCGTGCGGGAGCAGATGCACTGGATTCCCATCCGGGAACTGGACCGGTATAAGGCGTTCCCCAGTTTTCTAAAGGAGTATTTTGCCGGGGAGCATCCGGGGATTGTTCATATCGTCACCGACCAGAGGAAAAAGTAACCGCATAAAAAATGGGACTGGGAAAGTCCGGCACCGGCGGGAGGGATAAAGGAAAATGATTGAAACCGAGAATCTGTTTCTTGACAAGGCAAGGTTTTCGGACTGGGAAGCGATGTATCATAACGTTTGGTCGCGGCCGGAAAGCGCGGAATATATGGCCTGGAGCCTTACAACAGGTGAAGAGGAGGCCAAAATCCGGATGATGAAAACCATCGCGTTTCAAAAAGAGCACGATACCTATCTGGTTTATGAAAAGGCCAGCGGCAGAGCAATCGGGTTTGCCGGCGTAGAAAGGGTCGGACCCTGCGTCTATCAAGAGACCGGGATTTGTTTGGGGCCGGATTATGTGCGAAAAGGGTTTGGCAAGCAGATTCTTCAGGGTCTGATGGAATATTGCAAGGAAACATTCGGCGCAAAGGAATTTCTCTACATGGCGAGGGAGGAAAACAGCGCCTCGAACCATCTGGCAAAATCTTTGGGCTTCTCGCTGGTTTCCTCGGAGGTTCAGGTGTCGGGTAAGGACGGCTGCCCGCATTGCTTTTTACAGTATCGCCGAGAGCTGTAGCCATCCCTCGCTTTTTTATAGGCGTTTTTCAAAAAGGCTTCTGGCGGGTTATAAAAGGGAAAAAGGACAAGGCAAACCTCATTCGGTTTGCCTTGTCCTTCGCTTTTTGCGGCGTTGTTTACGCGTATCGGGAGAGAAACTGCCTGGTCCGCTCCTCCTTTGGATATTCGATGACCTGCCGGGCGCCGCCCTGTTCCACAATAGACCCTTGGTCCATAAAGATGATCTGGTCGGCTACATCCCGGGCAAAGGCCATCTCATGGGTAACGATGACCATGGTGATCCTTTGCTTTGCCAGCGTCCGGATGACCTTCAGTACCTCTGTAGTCAGCTCCGGGTCTAAAGCGGAGGTGGGCTCGTCAAAGCAAAGAATGTCCGGACGAAGCGCCAGTGCCCGGGCGATGGCCACCCGCTGCTGCTGCCCGCCGGACAGCTGATGGGGATAGTATTCCGCCCGATCGCCAAGCCCCATCTGGGCCAGCAGCTCCTGCGCGTCGGACCGGATTTCTTGGAATATTTTCGCCCTGTTTTTTCGAAAGCCCGGCTGTTTTTTGGCCAGTAGCTCGCAGCCCAGCGTAATATTCTTTAAAGCTGTGTACTGGGGAAACAGGTTGAAGGATTGGAACACCAGCCCAAAGTGCCGCCGTTTTTGGCGCACTTCTTTCTCCCTCCGGGCGGCAGGATCGTCCGCGTCGAACAGGGTTTCTCCCTTGACCCGGATCATCCCCTGGTCGGGCGTTTCCAAAGAATTGAGGCAGCGCAGCAGGGTGCTCTTTCCGCTGCCGGAGGAGCCGATGACTGCGAGTATCTGCCCCTGCTCCAGGGAAAAGCTGATGTCCTGTAAAACACTGGTGGAGCCAAATTGTTTTTTCAGGTTCCGTACCTCTAAAATAGACATGTCCGCCGCCTCCTTACCGAAAATAGTTGAGCTTTTGTTCGATCCAGCCGAATAAAAGGGTGAGCAGGCCGTTAAACGCCAGATAGTAGACGCCGGTGAAAAACAAGGGCCAGATCAGCCCCTTATATCCGTGGGAGCCCTTCATGAAGGCGTAGCCCGCCCAGATGATCTCCTGCAAAGAGATGACCCGGGCGATTGAGGTGTCCTTCACCAGCGTGATGATCTCATTGGACATAGGAGGGACGATACGCTTGAGCATCTGCAGAAGGGTGACGCGGAAAAAAATCTGGCTTTTGCTCAGGCCCAATACCATGCCGGCCTCCTGCTGTCCTGCCGGGACCCCCTGAATGCCGCCCCGGTAGATCTCGGAAAAGTAACAGGAATAATTGATGATAAAGGCGATGGAGGCGGCCCAGAAGCGGCCGGTCTCTCCGCCTGGCCAGGGACTTCCGCTCTTCAGCACCATTCCCGGCACGTAAAATAAAAGCATCAGCTGAAGCATTAAGGGCGTACCGCGAATGATCCACACAACCGTTCGGGTCAGCCATTTAAGCGGCGCTAAGCGGCTCATGGAGCCGAAAGCGACAAGCAGTCCCAAGGGCAGCGCCCCCGCCAGGGTAACGGCGAACAGCTTTAAGGTTGGCACAAACCCTTCGTTCAGGGCCTTGACGACGGTCAGAAACATAAGATGGATCCCCCTTTTGACAGGTGATGGCAAAAAGGCCGTTACTTTTGCTCCATGAGGCTGTCGGCAATGTCATAAGTCTCGGCCAGCTTCTGCATCTCGCCGGCGGCGTACTGCTCCACAAAGAAATGGTTGAGCAGTCCGGTCAGATCGGAGCCCTTGCGGAAGCCTACACCGTACTGCTCCTCGCAGAGACGGATCGTGCAGGCAAGCTCGGCGTAGCTTGTGCCCTCTCCGGTCATGGCTCGGGCCATCAGGTAGTCGATAATGGCGGCGTCGGCGTTGCCGGAAGCTACCTCCAGCAGTGCGGTGGCCTGATCCTGTACCGGGGTGACTTCAAAGCTTTTTTCCTCTGCGACCGCCTGGCCGGCTGAACCGTTTTCCACTGCGAACCGCAGGCTGGCAAGACTCTCTTCGGTTTGATACAGCTCGGCCTTGTCGGCGGCGGCGACCACCACCTGCGCATTATAATAGTAGGGGTTGGAGCAGGACATGGAGGCCAGTACCTCTTCGGTAAGGGTCATACCGTTCCACACCACATCCACGGTTTTGCTTTCCAGTTCCATCACTTTGCTGTCCCAGTCCGCGATCAGCTGGAATTTCGGCTCAACGCCCAGGCTTTTTGCAAAGGCCTTGGCCATGTCGGCGTCAAAGCCGATCCATTGACCATTTTCGTCCTGATAGTCCATCGGCTCAAATTCTGTAATGCCGATGATTAAGGTACCCTTGTCCTGGATATACGCCAGATCGCTGTTATTGACCGTTTGGGAGCCGGCGCCGGAAGCATTGCCATCAGAGGAACCGCTCACAGAAGTGTCAGGGCTGGGCTGGCCGCCGCATCCGGCGAGGGTGAGGAACAGGGAAAATACGAACAGAAAGGAAAACAGCTTTTTCATTAGAAGAAACCTCCGATTTAATTATTTAATACAATATTACTTTACTATAGTAGCATAATGATGCAATGATGTTAAGGGAAAGTCCATAAATTTTTTGTTTTCATCGCTTTTGAATAAAATATTTGGATTTTAAAGCATATTTTTGCTGGATTGCACAGAAAATTTGAAAAAATGAAACGAACCGATAAAAATAGAGCAGGGAACCGAAAATGTCAGTTCTCCGCTCTATTTTTGATTATGTATTGGTTTTTGTAAGAAAAGCCTTCTGAACGCTCAATATTCTACCCGGATCCCCGCCGCCAGCGCCAACTCAACGGCCTGCTCATAGGAAATGGTGGAGCCGCGCAGCTGAGAAGGGTCCCACCGGATGCCGCGGATATCGCTGGACCGAAAATCCGCGGGGTCCAGCCTGGCGCGGGAGAAGTCCGCCTTGGTCAGACGGCATTCCTCCAGCGCCATAGAAGAAAAGCGGGCCTCGGCAAAAAACGCTTCGGAAAAATCGCTGGATTGCCACAGACAGTTTTTCCAGCGGCTGTTCAAAAAATTAGCGTAAGGCGAAATTGTATGGACAAACGCCGTATCCCGGAACAAGGCGCCGGAAAAAGCCGCGCCGGAAATTTTGCAGTTTCGAAAGGCAACCCGGTAAAAGGAGCTGTCCGGCAGCTGCGCATTGCAAAGGTCGCAGGATTCAAACAGAACGTCCCGAAAGCGGAAGCCTTCCAGACGGCACCCGACAAAGCGGCAACCGGAAAACCGACAGCCCTCCACGTCAAAGCCCCGCAGCGCCAGTCCCTGGACGGTCTGGCTGGAAAACTGCATGCCGCGGATATCGTCCGCATCGGGAAAAAAGGATTGCTCCAGCCGACCGCTGGCAAGCTGATCCGGCAAAACGGGAAAAATAAGCTGCATGGCTGTCCGCCTCCTGGAAAATCATATGGCAAAGATGATTATACCCTTCCTGCCGGGATCCTGCAAGGGAGGAAGCTGTTTGGAAAATCGCCCTACCGGCGGCGGAGAGAATCAGAAAGAACAAAAAATGAACAAATTGTATAGAAAATATAAACAAATATCTTGAATTCTATTTAAATATTCGATATAATAAAGGGCATAGTAATGCGCAAAATGTTTTGGGGTTTGCGTATAAAAAGGAGGAACCGATATGGAACTATTTAAGCTCATAGGCGTTCTGTTTGTTGTGATAGGGTTTATCCTCAAATGGGACACGATTGCTACCGTTGTTGCCGCAGGGATTATCACCGGCCTGGTGGCGATGATGAACGGTACCATGACCTTCATGGAGATCTTTGAAACCTTGGGATCGTCTTTTATCTCGCAGCGAACGGCGACCCTGTTCGGTCTGACCGTTGGGATCATCGGCATTTGTGAGCGTTACGGACTCAAAGACAAAGCGGTGGACTTTATTAAAAAGCTCAGCAAGCTCACCACCGGCGGCCTGCTTTCCGTCTGGCTGATTATCCGCACCCTGTCCGCCGCCTTTTCGCTGCGTTTAGGCGGCCACGTTCAGTTTATCCGCCCGATTATCCTGCCGATGGCGGAAGGCGCTGCCTACGTCAAATTCGGCGAGATCGACGAAAAGGGCGAGGACGAAATCAAGGGCGCTGCAGCCGCAACCGAAAACTACGGAAACTTCTATGGGCAGAACTGCTTTATGGGCGCTTCCGGTACCCTTTTGATCGTCTCTACGCTGACCGCCCAGGGCTATGAGGTGGACGCGCTGCAAATCGCGATGGCTTCCTGGCCGATTGCGATTGTGATCATGGTAGTCGGCATCGCGATGAACTTCTTTGTAGACCGCCGCCTGGTGGCTCGCTACGCAAAGAAGACTCCCGCCGCGAACTAAAGTGAAAAATTGTGAGGAGGCGTATTCAGTATGATCCCAATGCTTGTTCCCGCTGAAATCAGCGCGGTTTATAATCCGATTTTGGCAGAGATTTTCTTTGCGATTATCGGTCTGGCGTTTGTTGCCACCGGCGTAAAGGCGTTTCGCGATACCGCTACGGCAAAGCATTTGACCACCGGAATTTTCTGGGTGATTATGGGCGTTTGCTTTATCATTGGCAAATATATTCCATCCTGGATTGTGGGTGTATTGATTGTGGCCAGCGCCGTGATTACTGCTATCGGCGGTGTGGTACAGACCAAAAACGACGTTCCTACTAAAGAGGAAACCCGCGCCAACGCGGACCGCATCGGCTATAAAATCTTTATCCCCGCTTTGATGCTGGCGCTGGTATCGGTGGTTGCCGCCTGGCTGGGACTGGTATCCGGCAATAACGCCATCGGCGTTTCGGCGATCTTTGGCGCCATCGCAGTATTTGCCATTACCAAAGCCCCTGCCAAGAGCATTGTAACCGAGGGCAGCCGTCTTCTGGACAATATGGGACCGGTGGCGTTCCTGCCGCAGCTTCTGGCTGCGCTGGGCGTTCTGTTCACCGCCTGCGGCGTCGGAGACGTTATCTCCAGCGGCGTGGCCAGCATCATTCCGGACGGCAGCCGCTTTATCGCGACAGCGGTTTATTGTATCGGTATGGCGCTGTTTACCATGATTATGGGCAACGGCTTCGCCGCGTTTTCGGTTATCACCGTGGGCATTGGCATTCCGTTTTTGATTATGCAGGGCGCGAATCCGGTGGTTGTCGGCGCTTTGGGCCTCACTGCCGGATACTGCGGCACACTCTTGACCCCTATGGCGGCCAACTTCAACATTATGCCCGCCGCCTTGCTGGAGACCAAGAGCAAATACGCGATCATCAAGGCCCAGGCCCCGACCGCTGTAGTGATGCTCATCATCCATATTTTCCTGATGTATTTTTGGGCGTTTTAATTCCCACCCAATACAGTCTGATTCATTCGATAACCGCGCGGTTTTAGGCTGTGCGGTTATCGCTGTGGAGAAAGGAGAAACACATGAAAATTCTGATTACAGGCTTTGATCCCTTTGGCGGCGAATCGGTCAATCCGGCGCTGGAAGCGGTTAAACGGATGAAGGATGAAATTGCCGGCGCTTCGATTGTCAAGCTGGAAATTCCCACCGTATTCCATAAGTCAGTGGAAAAAATTCATGAGACGATGAAGGCGGAAAAGCCGGATGTGGTGCTCAGCATCGGCCAGGCTGGCGGGCGCTTCGGTGTAACGCCGGAGCGGGTGGCCATCAACGTTGACGACGCGCGGATAAAGGATAACGAGGGAAATCAGCCGGTAGATACGCCGATTTTTGCCGACGGTGCACCCGCTTATTTTTCCACCTTGCCGGTGAAGGCGATGGTCGAGGCGATTAAGGCCAAAGGACTGCCGGCCTCTCTTTCCAATTCGGCGGGAACCTTTGTCTGCAATCATGTGATGTACGGCGTGCTCTACTATATCCATAAAGAATTTCCCGGCGTGCGCGGCGGCTTTATTCACGTGCCGTTTATCACCAATCAGGTGGTCGCCAAGCCCAATACACCCTCGATGGCGCTGGCGGATATCACCGAAGCACTGGAAGCGGCGGTAGAGGCGATTGTGAAAAATGAAACGGATATCCGGGCCGTGGGAGGCGAAATTCACTGATGAGAGAGCCGACGGCACCCAAGAAAATGTTCGTTTACGGAACGTTGATGAAGGGCTTTTACAATTATGACAAAGCGTTGGTCGGGCAGGAGGTATCGATAGTCCCTGCCCGGACCCGCGGCCGGGTTTGGCATATGTCCAACCGAGGTTACCCCGCCATTAAGGAAGGGGACGGCTGGGTTTACGGCGAACTGGTGGAATTAAAGGATTTCGCCGCAGTTATTGATCTGATGGACGATATCGAAGGATATTATGGTCCGGCGGACACCCGCAATGAATATGTCCGGATCCTCTGCCCGGTGGAAAACCTGGAAACCGGCGGTATGGAGGAGGCTTATGTGTACTATTATGTCCCGGATGATCTGGGCGGGCCGGATAATCCGGTAATTGAGCTGCCCCAGGGAAGCTGGCGCGATTTCATGAAAGGGAAAAAATAGGATCGAGTCAAAAAAGCCCCCGAAATCGGGGGCTTTTTCTCATATTGCTCTAAGTAATCATTCATTTTCCGGTTTGATTTTTTCCAAATGATTGCTTCATCCACTTAACTATTATTTTTGTGAACATAATTTAGAATAATTGTCACGATTCTTTGACAGGAATGTAATTGGAAAAACTTTAGATTTCCCTTTACGGGCCTAAAGAAATATGCTATTCTGTTTTCAACATAGCCCGGCCCGGCGGACCCGGTCCGGCAGGAAGAAGGAATGGTTATGCACAGGCTGTTTGCATCCGTAGGGCGTAAGAATCTTCTTTTAATGGGTGTACAGGGGTTTTACTGGTGCGCCTACTGCACATTTTTTGGCTTTATTGTTTTGTATATGCAAAACCGCGGCTACAGCAACGTGCAGTGCGCCCAGGCCCAGGTGCTCATCGCGGTGGTGACCTTGATTGTCCAGCCGCTGATTGGCTACTGCACCGATACCTTTCTCACCTGTAAAAAATTCCTGCTTTTGACCACCGCGATGGCGGTCCCTGTGGCTTTTTTGTTTCAGATGGCGATGTCCAATACCATTTTGTGCTTTGCCGCAATTTCGCTGCAATCCATTCTGTTTTACCCGTCCGCTTCTTTGATTGATTCCTGGACCATGGCTTTGCGGGAGGAGGATCCCCAGATCCAGTATCCGCTGACCCGCAGCGCCGGGTCGGTGCTGTATGCGTTGACGGCCCTGATCTTCGGCAATGTCATCGCAGCTTTGGGGGACAAGGTCATCGCGCCAAGCTTTCTTTTGTTTGCCGCGCTGATGTTTTTGTGTGTTTTCTTTTTGGAGGAGACCCCGTGCAAGAACCGGAAAAAAGACAACGCCGAAGGGGAGGAGGGTTCCTCCCAGATTTCCGGCTGGGAGGCAGTAAAAATCCTCTTGAAAAACAAGACCTATGTGTTTTTTGTGCTCAGCTGCCTGTTGTACCATATTGCCAATAAGTCCACCGGCTGTTTTATCAGCAACTACGTGGTCAATATCGGCGGCGACAGCGGCGGCCTGGGGCTGCTTATGTTCTTTTCCGCCCTGGTGGAATTTCCCTCCATGATGATCATGGGTCGGATTATGCGGCGGTATCCCTTGGGGATTCTGCATTTGTTCGCCTTGTCGGGCATTGCGGTGAAGAGCCTGTTTTTCCTGCTGGCCTCCTCCATGCCTCTGTTGATTATCGGGCAGCTGGCCCAGGGGATAAGCTACGGCGCCTACGTCTATATCTTTGTGGAATATATCTGCCGCAATACCCCCAAGCAGCTGAATATAACGGCTATTTCCCTGGGAACGGCCCTGACCTCCGCTTTGGGCGGCATCGTCGGCAATTACGCGGCAGGCCTTATCCTGGACCTGTGGGGGTTGGCTCCCTTGTCCCTGTCCGCCATGGCCGCGGCGATACTGTCGGTGCTGCTTTTTCTTCCGGCGGCCTTTTCCAAGCCTAAAAAAGAAGCGGCCTGCGCCGTGGGGTAAAAAGAAAGAAGCAAATTTTGGAATTACAAATTTTATATAATATGTAATGAAATTGGATTTTTTTCGTATTAAATATAAATTAGCTAATCTTAATAAAATAAAAAGGAGGGAAAATCAAAAAAGTGATTTTAAACCTATGCACAAGAATAAAAAGCGAGGGATGAATATGCAAAAGTTAGGTAGAAAATTGTTAAGTTTTGTTTTAGCGTTAACAATGGCAGTTTTAATTTGCCCAATTCCGACTTTTGCGGAAGAAACGATCAAACCTGATAAAGATCTTACATATGGGGAATACTTTGAAAATATTCATGGTTTTTATTCTGATACAGTTACCAAATCAAAACAGTATCTGAATATGAGGACTGGCCTGTTTAGCAGTTTAGTAAAAAAAGAAGCCAATGGAAGAATTACCCGCGATGGGCAGGAGATAACTGGAATTATTGGTAATTCGGAAATGGTGTTTTTTGCGATGAATAACACGGTTTATAGATATCATGTGAAATCTAAAAAAATTGATAGGATTTTTACAGAATCGACGATGGAAAGTTTCTATCCGATCTCAAGCCATGTAATTTTGTGGAAAAAAGCAGAAAGCCAATCTGTTGCGGTGTCAAAGTTAATGAATAATAGTTCTGCGGAAAAAGGCCAGTATTATACATATGATATTCGTGATGGTTTTTCTACCAAAGATCCCGACCCTGCTTGGAGATTGTCTTTAACGCGAGGAGGCGGATATACTGATTTGAGCCGTTATTCTGTTGAGATCAATGGAACAGGTATTCCCTTATCTTCTTATCCCATTGGGAGTTATTATACAGGAAGCCACAATGGTTCTATACAATGTAGAGGATTTTCTTGGATGGTTTACCGCGAATGTTGGGGAACTTATTCGCACGGCATCACAAGGCTATCAAATGTGACTGTACGTTCCGAAGATACGCTTTATAGTTATGCCGCTTTATATGGAAAAGGGAGTAGGTTTAACTTTAGTGGAGAAGAGAATCACTCTATGATTATTACGCAAGTATATAACGGCGAGATATATGTTTATCACGCCAACTGGTCTGCCCCCGATAAAGTTTCTGTAACCAAGTTTAACAAAGAACAATTTTTCTCATATTTTCAAACTTTCCAAAGTGTACAAGATCCGAGATGACAACCATGTATAAAAAAGTATCGTGGATTTACTTGATCTTTTCGGTCTGCCTTTTCCTGAGCGGGTGCGCGGATCCGGCGCCCAGCGGCATAGATTCAAAGTCTGACAGCGAAGAGATAAGCTTATCCCAGGCGCAGAAGGAAGAACCGCCGGTAGTTTCCAGCGCGCCGGAAGAAGAACCGACCCGGGAACTGCGGCTGTCGGACTACGGAATCACCCAGGACAGGGAAGCGTATTTCTCTCAGGAGCGGTATATAGACTGGGATTTTACAACGGGCGGTCTGCGTGGGGACCGGGCCAGAATCGATTGGGAATCCATGAGCGGGTACAACAATCAGTTCTATTTAGAAACAGACGAATTTCAATTGATTTCCGGAAAGATCAGCTATAAAAAAGTCCCGATTTTAGCGGTCAGGGAAAAGATGGATCACGTATTTTGGGAAAGCCGGTATCTGCTGTACTATTCTACCGGCGGCGCGCTGTACCGGGCGTTTATCCCGGATTATCCCAACATCGAGCCGGAGAAAATCGGGGAGTTTGGCGAGGAATTTCAGCTTTTTTTGCCGGTGACCAATTTCGTCACGGTGATCTGTTTTCCCAGTGAAGAATGGAAGGCTTACATGGAAAAGGGCGATGCCAGTATCGATTTTACCGGCATCCAGTACGATTACGCCTTTTTCGATGTGCGGGACGGGAGCCTGACCCCCTTTCGCCTGTCCGATCTGGGATTGGACGACAGACAGTTTATCGTGACCATCCCCCAGGAGGACCTGTACAAGATTCCGTAACACGAAAAAACAGGGCGGGCTTTTCCCGTCCTGTTTTTTTGTAAGGTGCAAATCCTAATCGTCCGGCGGCAGCAGCCGGTAATGGCCGATCACCGGCCCCCAGCTTTCCAGAATGTCCTCTTCATATTGCAGCTGAAAGGGGTTGGCGTGGTGGATGACAAACGGGACCCCTTTTCGGTTGCGGCTGTCCGACACAACGCCGATGTGCCCGTCCCAGATGACAATGTCGCCGCCCTGCCATTGGGTGATGTCCCGGATGTCAGTGGTCAAAGACTGGGCGTGCCGGCGAAAATAGACCTTTAGATTCCGCACCCGGCGAAAGTCGATCTGCCGGTCCGGCGTTTCTACCGTGTAGCAGTCCGGCGCGGCGGCGATGTCCTCGGCCACCAGTTCCATCAAATCGTAGCCTGCGCCCCGCATCCCAAAGGCCACCACATCAGTGCAGACCCCGTACCCGTCGTCCGGATAGCCGCTGACAGCGTAGTACCGGCTTTTGTATCGGGGCCTTTGGGAGATGTATTGGCGGACGCTTTGCAGAAGGTCTGTCTGGTCGTCCACACCGTCACCGTCCAGATCGCAGGGGCTTTGATATGCCGGGATGCCGAAATCACTGCCCGGATATTTTTTATGCGGAATGACGTTAAAATCGTACAGGACCACTGTGATGCAGACAATGGACAAGACGGCCAAGGCCAGGATCAGCGGTTTTTTTTTCATAAAGCCTCCCCCTTTTTCCCCAGAACGTGGATTTGTGGTAAAAACCCAATCAGAAAAATCGATCGGTGTCTACTACCAGCGTCTGCCGGTCGGGCAGGGAAAAACGGGAAAAGTAAAGATCCTCCTTGGGGATCCACTCCTGTTGAAACCGCCGACGCATGGCAGCGCCGTTTCGGGACTCGATCCGCCTTAGACGGATCGGCAGGCTGCCGGTGAGAAAAATCTTCCGGTCAAACAGATTGTTCCATTTGGGGTGAAGGCTGTAAACCCCTTCCACAATGCGAAGGGGCCGGTCTTCCACCGTCCGGCAGCCGGAGAGACGGCCGCAGGAGCAGTCGAAAACTTCGTAGGAAAACGCCTTTTTGTCCCGCAGAGGAGGGACCACCTGCGCGAGAAAACGCTCGTAATCCAGATTGCCGCCGGGCTCGGCCAGCCGCTGGGGCGTTCTTTGAAAGCTCTGAAGGAAGAAATCATCCATATGTACTGCCGCCGCAGGAAAAATGGCGGTCAGCAGCTGGGCAAGACGGCTTTTTCCGGTTCCACTACCACCGTCGATAGCCACAATCCCGCCGCCCTGCTCCTGCAAAAGCTGGTCGACGGCGGCAAAAACCGGCCAGTAATGCCAAAAACTTTGGCACAGCACTCGGTAGGCGGGGCGATATGCTTCCCGGTAAGCACCGCTGTGGCTGACGGCGGGATATCCTTCGGCCCGGTAGCGGGCGAGAAAATCCTCCCAATCCGCCATGGAAAAGGGCAGCGCCCTCTCACGGATCATCTCTCCCAGCAGGGAAAGATCCGTCTCAAAGGCATCCGTACCTTCCGCCGTCTGAGCGGAAGAGAAAACAAACAGCCGGTTGAGCGTATTCAGCGAAAGCTGGCCCGGCGCTAAGGCGGACAGATGCAGGCGGCAGAAGCCGCCGCCCAGCGGCTCGAACAGCGGCGCGTTTTTCTGGAAGACGCAGTCGCCCAGTTCCTTTTGCAGCCGCTCCAGGGCCTTTTGGGGATCATCAACAAAATGACCGCAGCCAAAACGGCTTTGAAAAAGCAGCTTAACGCAGTCTTGTATCTGCATCAGCGGGTATTTTTTCAAATGGTTCTCTAAAAGCTGTCTCATGGTAAAATCCTTTCGGTCTGTTAGTCCTCGATGTTGATAACCGATACGGGACACTGACTGCGGGCATTCTGAGCGCTGGTCAAAAGCGCCGCAGAAATCGGCGTCTGGCTTACGTCCGCCTTACCGTCGTCCGCCATAAAAAACACATCCGGGCAGGTGGTGGCGCACAGTGTGCAGCCGATGCAGCCCTCTCGATCGATGGTTGCTTTCATATGGGCAAGCCTCCTTTTCATTTTTTGTTAGTATGGGAAGCTTTTTCGCAAATATAAGCGACAGAGGGATTTTTGTTCCTTTTGCGGTGAAAGGTTTATCACCAGTTTACCACATGCTGCGGGAAAACGGCAATGTTTTTCCCAGAAAAAAGAAATCGCCATCCCTACAATCAAAAAGCACGTCGGATCTAAGTACCCGCATTTTGTCCTTGAGAGAAAAACCGTTTTTTTGAAAAATTTCTTGCAAAAAAACGGTCGATAGATTATAGTAAAAGCAGAGAAGGAAGGGAAAGGAACGATCGCTTTGAAAAAAATTTTGCTGCTGACTACCGGAGGAACCATCGCCTCGGCGCCGGGGGAGGACGGACTGGAGCCGTCGCTGCAAAGCGGCGGTCTGGCATCTCGGATCGAGGGGATCACCTCCAATTATCAGGTAGATTTTAAGGATATCTTAAACCTGGACAGCTCTAACATCCAGCCGGAGGAATGGCAATTTATTGCCGGGCAGATCGAAGAGCTCCAGAGCGGGTACGACGGGATCGTTGTCACCCATGGAACCGACACCATGGCCTACACCGCGTCGGTGCTTTCGTTTATGCTGCGCAACATCCCCATACCGGTGGTGCTTACCGGCTCTCAGCTGCCGATTCTGCACCCGCTGACCGACGGGGTGGAGAACCTGCGCTGCGCCTTTGCCATGGCCGCCAGCGGTGCGCCGGGTGTGTTCGTCGCTTTTAACCGCAAGGTGATTTTAGGCGCCCGCGCGGTCAAGGTCCGTACCACCGGCTTCGACGCGTTCGAAAGCGTCAACGGGCCCTACGCGGCGACGGTGGATTCCACCGGTCTTTGTCTGAATCGGGCGGCCCTTCCGCCGCTGACCGGCCCCTTCCGGCCGGACCGGCGGCTTTGCAGCGACGTAGTGCTGGTCAAGCTGACTCCGGGGCTCAATCCGGAAATTTTCGATATGCTTTTGCACATGAATTACAAAGGGATCGTGGTGGAGGCGTTCGGCGCCGGAGGGCTGCATTTCATCCGCCGGGATCTGGTATCCCAGCTGCAAAACCTGGTTTCCAACGGGATCGCGGTGGTGGTATGCAGCCAGTGCCTGTATGAGCGAAGCGACTTTTCCATCTATCAGACCGGACGGCTGGCGCTGGAGAAGGGCGTCATCCAGGGCTACGACATGACCAGTGAGGCGGCGGTGACCAAGCTCATGTGGGCCTTGGGCCAGACCGGCAGCCTGGAGGAAGTCCGGGCTATTTTTGCCCAGGATATCGCCGGAGAAATTACATTGCCCCAGTGAATGTGCTTTGGCGTCCCATTCCGCCCTGCTTGACAGGATGTTGACCAAAACTTCGCTGGATACAAAAAAGGAAAGGGTATACCCTTTCCTTTTTTAACCCTGTTTCAACGAATCCCTCGGCTCCGGCTTTTTGCCGAAGGGCGGATGCGGGGACCCTGCCGCCAGCGGGTCGTCGGTGATGGTCGGCAGCGGTGCGTCCTTCAATTCGTTTTTTTGCGCGGGACGTTCGCTCATGCTAAGCCCTCCCAATAGAGAATACGGAAAAAATCCGTATGGTTAGTATGGAAGGTAAACCTTTGAACATGCATGTCAGGCGATATAAAATAGTACCAGCAAATAATGGAACAGGCTGCCGCCCAGAACAAATAAATGGAACAGCTCGTGAAATCCCAGCTTGACAGACAAATTTGGCTTTTTTACGCCGTAGATCACCCCGCCGATGGTGTAGGATACGCCCCCTAATACCAGCAGCCACAAGGCCCCGGCGCTCATGCGGGAAAAAATGGTTACGTCCGCCAGAATGGCCCAGCCCATCAAAAGGTATAAGGCCGTGGTCAGCCACCTGGGCGCGTGGAACCAGCAAAGCTTCATCAAAATGCCCAACGCGGCGATGATCCACATGGCGGCCGTGAACAAGGCGCCTTTTGGCGGTTCCAAATAGGTCATGAGGATCGGTGTATAGGTTCCAGCGATCAGAACATAAATCATGGAATGATCCAGCTTGCGCAGATGGTAGATCACCTTGGGAGTCCGATTGCTGAAATGGTAGATGGCGCTGGCGCTGTACAAGGCGGTTATGGAACTGCCAAAGGCCAGCAGCGAAAGCAGGGTGCGGCTGTCGCTTCCTTCGGCAAAGGCCTTGAAAAACAACAGCACTGCGCCGGCTCCGAATAAAATAGCCCCGAGAAAATGGGTATAGCTGCTGATTGGTTCTCTCGCTTTTTTCATGAAATACGGCATGATATCACCTCGTAAAATATATTATGTAGTATTTAAAACTATATTATACACTTATAATAACACGTTTAAATAAGAATTGCAATGGTATATTGTATTTTTATTTGCTATGAGATATAATAAGGTTAATTTGTTTAAATCGGGACTGAGCGCCGCCTGCCTGCCGGCGCGCGTTTGGGACCAAACCCGGTACAGGCTGGGAAAGGTGCGTGGAGAATGGAAAAGCTGTTGGAAGTACTGCAAAGGCCGTTGGAGCAAAAGGAGGTCGAGTTGGACGATCTGCCCGATTTGAGCTTATATATGGACCAGATCATCACCCTATTTGCGGATAAAACCCAGGCGCAGGACGGCCTTTTGACCAAAACGATGATCAATAATTATAGCAAAGAGGGTCTGCTAAAGCCCATCAAAGGGAAAAAATATTCGAAAGAGCACGTTTTGCAGATGCTTTTAATTTACCGGCTGAAGCAAACCCTTTCCATCCAGCAGATCAAAGGGGTGATGCAGCAGCTGAACGAAGAGGCCCAGTTGGAGGAAGCGTCTTCGGTGGGGGTTTGGGAAAAGCTTTACAGTGGCTATCTGGACAGCAGGGAAGTCAATGGACGGCTGCTGACCGAAATGCTCGACAAGCTTTTGGCGCAGAATATGGAAAATTGCGTCCCCGATACGGCTCAGCTGCTTTTGCAGCTTTCGTGGATTTCCTATATGACCAAGCGTATGTGCGACGTGCTGGTGGAGCGGTCCTTCCCCTTATCGGACAAGGAGAAAAAGAAAGAGAAATAGCCGCTTCCCCGCTATTGAGGCGAGCTGAGGGGAGGCAGTCATGACCGCCAGCCGAAAAATCGGCCTTTTTCGCCGCTTTTTCTTTTATTTTTGTCTGCATTATGCTATAATAAACGCAGAATGGACAGAAAACTTGGAAAAGCCGGTTAACAAACGGTGAAGAGGGCCGAGAAGAACCATTCATCATATGCCGGGGCTTAAAAGGATGAGGCGCCGGCAGCAGGATTAACGCGCGGACAGGACCTTGACGGTTTCCGGGCGGATTAGGACAGGGAGGAACGGATATGAGCGATCCGGTGATTTTTAAAACGACGGCTTTCGGTGGTTTTCAGAAGGCGGCTGTTTTAAGCTATATTGACCAGCTGAATACGGATAATCAAAAGCTGAAAGTTGAATTGGACGAAAAGGTTGCCGCGCTGGAGGCGCAGGTGGCTCAGTTAAAGGAGCAGATTCCCTCCGAGGAGGAAAAGGCCGCCGCAGAAGAGGCGTCCAAACAGCAGCAGCAAAAATCCCGGGAACTGACCGAACTGACCGACCGGCTGAACCTGGAGATCGCCCGTCAGCAAAAGCGGTTGGCGGAGAAAGAGGAAGAAGGCAGGCAGCTGGCCGAGCAGGCGCGGAAATTCCAGTTTCAGGCGGAGACCAATCTGTTTAAGGCGCAGAAATACGACGAGGTTGCCATGAAGGTTGGGACGTTGGTGGTCGACGCAAAGCAGCAGGCGGAGCGTATCGTCGAGCAGGCGAGGGAAGAAGCGCAGGCCATAACCCGCGAAAAAGAGGAACGGCTGGAAAAGATGAACGAAGACTTTTTGCAGTTTAAGCAGAATGTGGAACAGCTTCGCGGTGAACTGCGGGAGACGCTGGAGCTGTTGGACGGCAAGCTGGAAAAATTGGGCGTTTCGCCGCAGCCGAAGCAGCCACTGCAGCCTCAGGTGGAAAAGCACACCTTTGCGCCGTTCCATTTGGGTCAGAAGTTCCGCTGAGTCCCGATAGAGTAACAGATGGCTGCATTTTAATGGATCATGCCAGAAATCTTTTTGCGCGGGATCCGAAAAAAGGAAGGGTTTTCAAAAATGGAAGCGATCAAAATTAACGTAAATCAACTGGAGGAATGGGCCCCTAAGCTTCACGCAGGGGATCGGGTGCTTTTGTCGGGCACGGTACATACCTCCCGCGACGCGGCCCACAAGCGCTATTTTGCCCTGCTGGATGAGGGGAAGGCGCTTCCCTTTGATTTAAAAGGCGCTGCTATTTATTATGCAGGTCCTACCGGAACGCCGCCGCATCTGGCCATTGGGGCCTGCGGACCGACGACGGCCGGCCGGATGGATCCGTATGCGCCGCGGCTTTTGGATATGGGGCTTAAGTGCATGATCGGGAAGGGCCAGCGCAGTGACGAAGTCTGCCAGGCGATTGTCCGCAACCGGGCGGTTTACTTCTGCGCATTGGGAGGCGCCGGGGCGCTGGCGGCCAAATGTATCAAAAAATGCGATGTAATCGCCTTTGAGGATTTGGGCTGTGAATCGGTCAAACGGCTGGAGTTTGAGGATTTTCCACTGATTGTGGGCATTGACTGCAGCGGCGGGAATCTGTTTAAAAAGAAGCAGTAAGGCCGCTTTTCCCAAAAAGGCAAACACAAAAGAGAAAAGGGGATATGCCAGAACCGGCATATCCCCCTTTTTTGCATCGAGAAAACCTATTTGATAGAGTTTTCGTACGCCTCGATCATTTTTTTCACCATTTGTCCGCCAACAGAACCGGCCTCTCTGGAGGTCAGGTTGCCGTTATAGCCTTCCTTCAGGTTAACGCCAACCTCGTTGGCAGCTTCCATCTTAAATTTGTTCATAGCGGCTTTCGCCTCGGGAACAACGATTTTGTTGTTGCTGGTCATAGTGTGAACACTCCTTTGGTTTTTCTATTTCAAAATATTTTGTTGCGTTTGTGGTATTAGTATCTTCCAGCGCTATAAAAAAGATACCTGCCAATTTTTTAGAAAAGAATTTGTTTTAAACTGTCAATCCGCTCGCTGAGCATCAAAATGGCGCAGGCGCATAAAATGGAAAAGGCATCGTATTGGTGAGATAGGGCCAGGGGGATTTCCACCGGCTCCAGCGTATTGCCGGCAAGATCGCAGATGGCTCGCTGCAGGCATAAAACGGCGCTGTCTGATGTAATGCTGGAAAGGGTGAGCGTGTCCTTGCTGGACATTCCCAGCGTAATCGTGCGGACACCGCAGCGGTGAAGAAATTCGGCGGCGGCCAGATTGCTGGACGCTAAAAGGCCAACGGCGTCCGGCGGAAGATCAATATGCGCCGGCGCGGAGAAAGGCTCCTTGCATAAAACGATGGATCTGGGAGCGGTAATGTGGCAGAGCTTTTCCATTTCCAGAATGAAGAGCTCCGGATGCTCGCTTTGGGAAAAAAAATACTGTTCTCCCATCAAAGCCGCCGCAAAATTTCTTTTCAAAATATCCTGTAGGGACGAAATCCATTTTGGCTTTCCGCCGCCAACAATAAAAACAGATACCACAGGACAAAATCCTTTCTCGTTAAATTTTCAAATCTTTTTCCTATTTTATAGCATATCCGTTTTTTTTCGGTTCAATCAGCGTTTTTTCGTCTTCGCCCTTGACACTTGTCGGATGCTTCCTTATAATAAAAAATAGCGAGACCGCCGCAGCTTTTTGCTGACGCCCCGTAAGAGGACAAGCTGAAAAGCGCGGTAGGCCGAAGGATGTTTTTTACATAAAATATTAGACGAAAAAGGGGAAAGACCATGTTCATGAAGAGATTGGCCGCGCTTTTTGCGGCTGTTTTTGGATTGGCGGCAAGCCTTGTAACCGCCTACGCAGGGGATAGCAGCATTGCAGGACCGGTGCTTTGGCTTTTGATCGGCTCCGGCGTTTTAATCGTTGCGGTGGTTGTTTTGGGCGTTCTGGGCAAGAAGAAAAAGAAATAAACAAAAACGCAGGGGAAGCCTAACGGCTTTCCCTGCGTTTTTGGAAAAAGAAAAACAGCCTTTGCTGTCGCCAGATAAGGATACTTTTATGTAGGATGCGGTGCAGCTTCCTTTGAAGGGCTGCTCCGTATCCGTTTGTTACGCCACAAATTTGAAGTCTTGCGGATTGTTTCGTATTTCTTCCATCGTGGCAAGGATTTCTTTTTTGGTAGGAATATCTATCATACCCACCGCCGTAAAATAAATGTCTACCTTCACATGGCTGTGACCGCTGGATTTGTCGCTGTTGTGGACTTCGATACGCTCAATCAGCGAATTGACAAGCGTAGGGGTAAGCTCCTTAATGTCGGTTATTTCCCGCAAAGTGCGCAAGACAAGCCTTAAATCCATTTCCCGCTGTTCGGCGTTCTGCAAGGTCTGGCGGTTTTCCTCTACTTCCTGTGTCAATGATTTCTGCTCCTTTTCGTAGTTCTGAAGCATTTTAGCAAAGCGTTCGTCGGAGAGTATGCCGCCTGCGTTCTGCTCAAATACTTTTTCAATCAGCCTGTCGATTTCTGCTATCCGCCTTGTGCCGTTCTCAACCGCCTGCTGAAGCTGTTGGTATTCTTTCTGCCGCATGGCGTTGTTTTTCTTTGCCAGCAGATACAGGAATACCGGCTCATAGCAGCGCACAAAATCGGATAAGTCGCTAACAGCTTCCAGCACAAGCCTTTCAAGGACAATATCGCGGATATAGTGCATAGTACATTCCCCTCTGCCGGATTTATATTGGGAACAGCGGAAATGCTCCTGTTTCCGTTTCATGCTCTTGGCGGCTACAAAGTGCATTTTCGATTTGCAGTCGTAGCAGTAGAGCAATCCCGAAAAAAGGCTCGTCCTGCCGGTTTTCGTCGGTCTGCGCTTGTGTTTCCGAAGCTCCTGCACCCTCAGTCATTGTTCCTCGGGTATGATTTGGTAATCTTCCTCGCTGTGCTGGATTCTCTTATGGACTTTGTAACTGACGGTAGTGCTTTTAAAATTGACGGCGCAGCCGGTGTACTGCCTGTTTTCAAGAATATAGCCGACGGTCGCCTGTTCCCAACCATAAGGGTTTTTGGGGACTTTCTGTGCATGTTTCCTGCCGATGAATTCAAAATAGGCGGCGGGGGAGAGTATCTGTTTTTCCTCAAGCTGCCTTGCAATCTGCATCGGGCCTTTCCCCGCAAGGCACAGGGCAAAAATCTTCCTTATGGTCTGCGCCGCAGGTTCGTCGATTACCCATTGTTTCGGGTTATCTTCCGATTTTCTGTACCCATAGGGCACGATAGAAGCGATACGCTCGCCGTGTTCCGCTTTGGACGCCACACCGCACGGATTTTCTTAGAGGTCTGCGCCGCATACCATTCGTTGAACACAGGTTATTGGGGAAAGGGAAAGCAAACAGGCAAAAACCCAGTATTCATGCGGGTTTGCGGCGAGATGGCTCTCAAAAGCTAACCTCACAAAAGACAGATTATTGCACAATCACATATCGTTTCTAAGGGAGAATGTTGATTCCGGTCACATTCTCCCTTTTTTCATACCAAGAAACGAGGTGATTATCTTGAACACGCAAATCATCGCCATCGCCAACCAAAAGGGAGGTGTGGGCAAGACCACAACCTGTGCCAACTTAGGGATTGGACTGGCACAGGCCGGAAAGAAAGTGGTGCTCATTGACGGGGACCCGCAAGGGAG
>CAJTZM010000021.1 GCA_910583935.1 uncultured Oscillospiraceae bacterium | reverse complement strand
ATATCACATCCCTACTGCCTATGTCAATACCTTTCCTTGATTTTTTTTCGAAAATTTTGTAGAATAAAAAGGAATTCTATTTTCATCCTACAGGAGGCCTTTCCTATGCCCATCTGCATCCCCAATTCTCTGCCCGCAGCCCAGGTCCTGGACTCGGAAAATATTTTTGTCATGGCCGAAGAGCGGGCTTCCCATCAGGATATCCGTCCGTTAAAAATCGGCATACTCAATTTAATGCCTACCAAAATCGCAACCGAAACACAGCTGCTGCGCCTTTTGAGCAATACCCCTCTGCAGGTGGAAATTGAGCTGATTCAAACCGCCACCCACATTTCAAAAAACACGGCGGCGGAGCATCTGCTGAAATTTTATAAAACCTTCGACGAAATACAAAACGAGCGCTTTGACGGCTTCATCATCACCGGCGCGCCGGTGGAGCAGCTGCCCTTTGAGGAGGTGGACTATTGGCCGGAGCTGTGCGCCTTTTTGGAGTGGAGCAAAAAGCACGTCTACTCGACCCTGCATATCTGCTGGGGAGCGCAGGCCGCCTTGTACTATCATTACGGCATTCCCAAATACCCGCTCCCGCAGAAGATGTTCGGCGTGTTTGAGCACCAAACGCTGGAGCCCAAGCATCCGCTGGTCCGCGGCTTTGACGAGCTGTTTTTCGCCCCCCATTCCCGGCATACAACCGTCCGGCAGGAGGATATTGCCGCCTGCCCGCAGCTCAAGCTGCTGGCCGCCTCGGCGGAAGCGGGCGCTTATCTGATCGCCGGCGAATCGGGCCGGCAGTTTTTTGTCACCGGCCATTCGGAATACGACCGGGACACGCTGGCCGGCGAGTATTTTCGGGATGTAAAGAAAAACCTTCCCATCGAGATTCCCCGGCATTATTTCAAAAACGACGATCCCGCCCAGGAAATTCTCTACCGCTGGCGCGGCCATGCAAGCCTATTGTTTTCCAATTGGCTCAACTATTTTGTGTATCAGGCAACGCCGTTCGACCTGTCCGCCCTGTCCCATGTAAGATAAGCGAAAATCCTTTTGCGTCCGGCATGTGTAATTTTTCCTACACATGTCGGGTTTTCTTTTTAACACCATTATGAGGAGCGATTGCTTTGAAAAAATATTTTCGGACCCTTTTCCCGCTTTTGCTTTTGGCCCTTTTGTCCGCCGGGGTTTTCTGTGCCTGCACGCAGGCGGAAAAACCCGGCGCAAACGCTCTGTCCTCCCGCCTGTCCTCCTCAAAAAACGCCGGTCTGCCGGAGGATTCGAATGCCTCGTCCTCCTCGGAAAGCACCGCCGGGCCGGGGGACTCGACCCTCCCATCCTCCCCGGAAAAGCCCCTTCTGTCCAACCCGGAGGACCAGCTTTTCCCCGAGGCTCAGGCGCTGACCCGCCATTTGGTCTGCCTGGTTTTTACCCGGGATCATATTGAAAAGGCCCAGCCGCTTGGGGATGCCGACATCTTCCGATTGATGATTTCTTTGCTGGTACAGGAGGAAAACAGCCTGTCCGCCTTTTACCCGGACTGCGTTTCGGTTGGCGAAGACGGCGTCGCGGTCTTCCCGCTGGAATCGGTCCAGCAGCTGGTGGGCGATATATTCGGCCAAGGCGGCTGGTTTTTGGCGGATCCTGCCTTTGACGCGCAGCAAAACGCCTATCTGATCCCCACCGGCTTTGGCCTTGGCTCTGTTTATTCCTACGAGGATCTGCGCCTAACCTGGAGCAAGGAGGACGATACCGTAACCGCCGACTTTTCTCTGATTGACACGCCGGACTTTCCCGGCGAGCGGCGTTACGGCGCCTATCGAATCACCTACCAGGCCGTCACCGAGGGCGGGCGGACCTTTCTGCGGTATCAGGGTATCCAAAAAACCGGAGACTGATTTTTCGGCAAAAACCGTTCATCCCAAAAAAACGGACGGACAAAAAAATAGGAATTAAGGCTGACCGTTCCCTAATAGGGCATTGCCGTACCGTTGCTTAAATTGCCGGGTTGCAGTTCTTCCTCCCCCACAAATCAAGCAGCAGACCAACCATAGCTGCGTCCCGAACAGGTCGCCCATCTTTACAGCGGTGCGCCCCTCATCGCAGATAGGGCAAAATATCCATTGTGTTTTGCACAAAACTTTTATCATAAACTATTTTGCTTTTTGTTTTTTCAATATTATCCCACATACCATTACCGCTGTAAAAAAGATAAAGATTAAATACCATAGGTTTTCAAGGCAAAATCCATTATCCAACATCAAGCGGTATCCCCAAGAGGCTGGGAAAATTTGTCCTATCGTTTCCAAAAAATCAGGCAGAAGCTCAATGGGAAACATAATCCCCGAAAGCATAATGGAGGGCAAAAACACCAATTGTGCTATCATCGTCAGTTTCGCTTGATTTTTTATCGTCAACCCTAAAACACTTCCAATGCTTAACGACACAATAATGTATATAGCAAGTGCAAGAAAGAAAAACGGAAGCTGTGCCGGCAAGGTTGCTTTAAATAGAATCGGGGCAAGCAGCACTATCACAACGCAGGTAATCATCAAATGAACATATGCCGAAAGGAACATTGTAACAAGTCCCAAACAGATAGGTACTCCGTTTGCTTTATAAGCTTTTTTTATGTCGCTTGCGTAAGTTTCAATCAACGATGGCGGCAATCCGATAAATGCCCCCATTGAAACACTCATTACAATCATGGATTGTATTAGTGTACTTCCCATTTCGGGCATAACGGAAGTAAAAATACCACCCATCAGAAGAAAGAAAATAAGCGGAACGATATAGCAGGTAACGAAGAGGGACTTACTTCGTATATCCAATTTCCACTGTAACGCTACACCATAGAAAAAACCGTTCATTCTGTTTTGCTCCTTGCTATTTCGATAAAATGTTGTTCCAGCGTACCACGGTCAACTTTAATATCCAATATATGAATTTCTTTTTGCTTCAAATCATTAAGCAGGAGAACCAAAGTATCTTCAATATTATCTGTTTCAAAAGTGCTGTTTCCCTGCCTCGTTTTGATATGGATAAAATACTTTTCCCCAATCTCATCTGTCAGTTCTGTCGCTGTGCCACAAAAGGCAATATTCCCATTATTCAAAATTGCAATGCGGTCACATAAGTTTTCCACCTCTGCCATATCATGGCTTGCCAAAACAATCGTTTTTCCTTGTGACCTGCGTTTGCGAATTTGTTCGTGAAGTGAAACCCTGCTCAGGGTATCAAGCCCCGCCGTCGGCTCATCGAGAAAAATAATATCTGGATTCCCGATAAGTGCAAGGGCAAGATGCAATCGCCTTTTTTGTCCTGTGGATAGTTGGATGTACTGTTTCTTTTCTATTTCTTGAATGCCAAGAGCGTTAAGCATAGTGAAATCAATCTTTGCCCTGTTCCATTTTGCAAATAATCTTACAGCCTCCATCGGTTTGATATGGGCAGGTAATGAGGATGATTGCAGCTGAATACCCATTTTCCCGTTTACCGTAATTGTACCGCTATCATATTTTTTCAAACCCTCAATGCATTCAAGGGCTGTCGTTTTTCCTGCACCATTTACACCGAGCAGAGCGAACGTTTCTCCCTTTTCAATTTCAAAATCAAGTCCATTGAGAACAATGTTGCTGTCATAGCTTTTCTTTAATCCGCAAACTTGTATTGCACGATTCATCATTCCATCCCCTCAAACGGATTTTCTCCAAGTCCTGAAAAGTAGACCTGCAAAGCTGGCTCTAAATAGTCGTTCACCATTTTTTGTCTTTCTTCCCAAGCATTTGTAGCGGTTTCAATATTGCCGACCTCCATTAATTTCGTAAGCATACTCATATCACCGTTCGTAAATTCCGTAATCAATCCCCAATACTCTTTTACAATTTGCTGGCATTTCTCACTTTTAGGGGACACACCTGCCTTTTGAAGTTCTATCATTTTATCGCTCAAACGATTAAATCTATCTATAAAATTCAAACCGCTTTCCTTATCAAACCGATTGCGGATATGGTCAAGCGTATCATCATCAAAGCGCTTAATGAGATAGTAAGAGTCGTTTTTCATTTGCAGATTGACAATAATATCTGCATACTTCTTGAAATTGACTGTCTGCATTTGTAACACCTCTTCCTTTAACTGTTCGATTGCTGTCAAAGAAGCGGTTAACCGTTCTATCCTCTCTCGTATGCTATCTGCCTGCTCGGTGAGGGCGTTTGCCACATCAGTCGGTGTTTCTAAAGATATCAAGCGATGCTTTATGGTATCCAAAGAAAAACCCAATGACTTCAAAGATACAATTTGATGAAGCATAACTAAGTCTTTATCTGTATAAAGCCTGCGTCCACCTTCACTTTCTGCTGAAGGAGATAACAAGCCTTCTTTGTCATAGTATTGCAATGTACGCACAGTAACTCCTATTTTCTTTGCAACCTCTCCAACTGTCATAAACCCAAGCGGTATTGCTCTGTGTTTTGCCATAATTGCCTACCTCCTAGAATTTATTTTACATCATTACGCTGCGTCACAAGCAAGATCCCTTTCAAAAAAATGCGGCAGAGATTTCTCCCTGCCGCCTATTAGTAGAGTGGTGTAAAACGACTTTTTGTGTTCCTGCAAAGAGCAATAATCACTCATAATTTTATGGTTTTCAAATTCCAGATTGTCGGACCATCGTCATTCCATTCAAAGAGGACTGTCCGCTTTCGGTATTTTGACAAACAGCCAACAATTATACGAATCTTGAAGCGGGAAATCCGCTTTTTTCTTTGCGGGATAACGCCCCTATAGCGCAATCCAAAATCGCTTAATCCGCTCCGGCTGCCCGTCGTCGCCGGGGACCAGCGCCTCTTCTGCCAAAACGCCGCCGCACCGGCGGATGGTTTTTTCCGAGCCGGCATTCTCCGCCAGGCAGTCCAGCAGCACCCGATTAAGCCCCAAGCCCCGGCAGAAATCCAGCGCCAAAAAAAGCATCTGGGTGGCGTAGCCCCTTTTCCGCTGGTCGGGCCGGACGCTGTACCCGATATTCCCGCCGCTTTCCCGCAGCGCGTCGGTCAGCCGGTGGCGCACCTGGATGGTCCCCACAATCCGGCGGTCCTCCTTTCGCACCGCGAAAAAGGTGGTAGCCGGGCTTAACGCCGAATCAGCCGGAGGATTGTGCATCCCACGGATTTTCTCCAGCCATTCCTCGTAGGACCCGCTTTGCTCCATGGAGCTGCTGCCGCCGATGTGCGGCTCCCCGGCAGTCCGATACGCCTGCACATATTCCTCGGCCGCCGCTTTCCAGGAAGGGTCCGGCTCCGCTAAAAACAAATCGTCCATCCTCTGCGCCCCTTTCTCATAGCAAAAGGGACGGAAGAAGCGTTCCGTCCCTTTTATCCGGATAAAAATCTTATAAAGCAATCTCCTGCGCAATTTTCAACAGGTTCTGATCCGCTGTTTTCTTCATGCTCAGCGCCTCGAGAATATCGTAATCCGTCACCTTGCCGTCTCTGGTCACCACAACCCGGTTGCCAATGCCCTTTTCCAGCAGCTCCACCGCGTAATAGCCCATCTCGCTGGCAACAACCCGATCCCGCAGAGTGGGGGAGCCGCCCCGCTGAATATGACCCAGCACCGTAGCGCGGGACTCCACGCCGGTTTTTTCCTCAATCTCCTTTGCCAGCTCGTGGGAATGTCCAACCCCCTCGGCCACCATGACAATAAAATGCTGCTTGCCGGTTTTCTGAGAAGCCTTGATCTTCGCCACAATGTCCCGGTCCACATCAAAGGGGATTTCCGGGATCAAAATGGCGATGGCGCCGCAGGCCAGGCCGGTGTTGACCGCGATGTGTCCGGCGCCGCGGCCCATCACCTCCACCACCGAGCACCGGTCGTGGGATTGAGAGGTATCCCGCAGGCGGTCCACGTTCTGCACAACCGTGTTCATGGCCGTATCGTATCCAATGGTGTAATCGGAGGAGGCGATGTCGTTGTCAATCGTCCCGGGAATGCCCACGCAGGGGATTCCCCGCAAAGACAGATCCCGCGCGCCGCGGAAGGAACCGTCGCCGCCGATGACAACTACGCCGTCCAGCCCGCTCTCCACACAGGTCTGCTTCGCCCTTTCAATGCCGGCCTCCTCCTTAAATTCCAGACAGCGGGCGGTGTACAAAACAGTGCCGCCCTTTTGCAGAATATCGGAAACCGAGCGCAGATTCATCTCGACCATATCGCCGTTAATCAAACCGTTGTAGCCGCGGCGAATGCCAAGCACGCGCATTCCCTTTCCAATACCCGCGCGGACGACCGCACGAATCGCCGCGTTCATGCCAGGCGCGTCGCCGCCGCTTGTTAAAACGCCGATGGTTTTTACCTGATTCATATTTTTAACCTCCTGATTCATTTTCGTCGGAAGATATTTATAACCAATTTTGCTGTATTATAAAACCAAACTCAATTTCATTATAGTATAATTTAAACCGAATTTCAACTGTTTTATGCCGGGAAAATGGGATTTTTCCCATTGTCTGCGGCCCAAAAAGGCAAAGGGGCGTCCGGCGGGCCGGCCCCCCAAAAAATCCATCCGTCCTTTTTCTGTGCGCCGGACGCTCTTATTCCACCAGCCGCACGTTTTCCTCGCCTAAAAGCTCCGCCAGCTGGCGCAGCAGCACATCGTTGACAAAAATCCAGAGAGACCGCGGCGCAAGGCTTACCTTTTGGGTATCCTGAAAGAACACATACACCGGGGTCGGCCCCTCAAAAATCTCCAGCAGATTCTGGGCCCTTTCCATCTGCCTGCCCTGCCGGGACGGAACCTTCAGATATAATCCAGGCCGTTTCCCCTTTTGGGCCTGGACCGGCGCACCGCCTGCTGCCGGATTGGGCCGCGCCTTCTGTGCCTGCCGCTCCTCCACGGTCCACACCCGCTCGCACAAAAGCTTGGGGTCCTCCTCTTCCCGCACGCTGATGCGCCCGGAAAGCACCACCACCGATCCAACGCTCAAAAGCTGCCCGTACTGCTGCAGGGTCTTGGGAAAAACCAGCACCTCGATGGGACCGGTGGTGTCCTCCACCGTTAAAAAAGCCATGGTGTCGCCGGTGCGGGTGGCCTTGGACTGGCGGGCGCTGACAATGCACAGAATATCTACCCGCCGGTTGTCGTATTCCTCCAGCGCCACATGGGCGATTTTCGCCGTCCCCAGCCGGGGGATCAGCGGGGCGTATTCCCCCAGCGGATGGCCGGACAGATACATGCCCGTAACCTCTTTTTCCAGGTTCAGCCGCTCCATAAAGGGAAAATCCTCTAAATCCGGAAGATCGTATTCCTCTTGAACAGCCTCCCCCATCGTATCGAAAAAGCCCAGCTGCCCCTCCAGATTCTTCTGCCGGACGGCGTCCAGCCCGCTGGAAATCGACTCATAGCCGATCAGCAGCTGGCGGCGGTTGGGATTCATGCGGTCGAAGGCGCCGCATTTGATCAGGCTTTCCATAGCCCGGCGGTTGAGCTCCCGGCCGTGCATGCGCTGGCAGAAATCGCTGAAGCTTACAAACGGACTTTCCTGCCGCTGCCTTAAAATATCCGCGATCACGCTGCGCCCCAGGTTCTTGACGGCCAAAAGCCCAAAGCGGATCCCCTCTTCCGATACGGTAAAGCCCATGCCGCTTTCGGCGATGTCCGGCGCAAGCACCGGAATTTTCAGGCGGCTGCACTCCTCGATATAAGCGGTCACCTTAGAGGTGGAATCCAAAACGCTGGTCAAAAGCGCCGCCATAAACTCCTTGGGGTAATGGCACTTGAGGTAGGCGGTCTGGTACGCCACCACCGCGTAGGCCGCCGCGTGGCTTTTGTTAAACGCGTAGGAGGCAAAGCTGGACATCTCGCCGAAAATCTCGCTGGCGATTTTTTCACTGACGCCGTTGTGTACACAGCCCTTGACCTGGCAGGTTCCGTCCTCGTCATACAGCCCGTAGATAAAATTCTGCCGTTCCTTTTCCATAACGTCGGCCTTTTTCTTGCTCATGGCCCGCCGGACCAGGTCCGCCCGGCCGTAGGAAAACCCCGCCAGCTCCCGGCAGATCTGCATGACCTGCTCCTGGTAGACAATGCAGCCGTAGGTCACGTCCAGAATCGGGGCCAGCTTCGGGTGCTTGTAGGTCACCCTTTCCGGATGGTGCCGGTTTTCGATGTATTTGGGGATCGAATCCATGGGGCCGGGCCGGTACAGAGAAATGACTGCGATGAGATCCTCGATAGACTCGGGGCCTAATCCCACCAGCACGTTGCGCATACCGGCGGATTCAAACTGGAACACTCCTTCGGTCTGGCCGGCCGCCAGCATCTTGAATACCGCCTCGTCGTCCGGCGGGATCCGGCTGACCGAAAAATCCGGCTGGTACTGCCGGATCATCCGTTCCGCATCGCTTAACACCGTCAGGGTGCGAAGGCCCAGAAAATCCATCTTCAAAAGGCCCAGCTCCTCCAGCGTGGTCATGGGGAATTGGGTCAGGATCGTCTCTTCGTTTTTCTGCACCGGTACATAGGTGTCCACCGGGTCCCGGGTGATGACCACCCCCGCCGCGTGGGTCGAGGCGTGCCGGGGCATCCCCTCCAGCTTGCGGGCCATATCAATCAGCTCATGAATGGCGGGGTCCTCGTCGTACTGGCGTTTAAAATCCTTCGAGGCCTTCAGTGCCTTGTCCAGCGTCATATGCAGCTCGTTGGGCACCAGCTTGGCCACCGCGTCCACCTGCGCGTAGGGGATGGCCAGCGCCCGCCCCACGTCCCGGATGGCCCCCCGGGCCGCCATGGTGCCGAAGGTAATGATCTGCGCCACATGGTCCGCACCGTATTTTTCCACCACATAGTCGATGACCTGCTGGCGCTTTTCGTAGCAGAAGTCGATGTCAAAATCCGGCATGGATACCCGCTCCGGATTTAAAAACCGCTCGAACAGAAGCTGGTAGCGCAAGGGGTCAATTCCCGTAATGCCAATGCAGTAAGCGCATAAGCTCCCGGCGCCGGAGCCGCGGCCCGGCCCTACCGGAACGTCGTGGGTTTTGGCGTAGCGGATAAAATCATGGACGATCAGGTAGTAATCCACATACCCCATTTTGATAATCACGTCCAGCTCGTATTCCAGCCGCTGCCGGATTTCATCTGCCGGCTGGGGACCGTAATGCTCCTTTAAGCCCTCGTAGCACATCCGCTTAAAATACGCGGCGTTGTCCTCGTCGGTAGGCGCTTTGAAAAAGGGAAGCTTGGTCACGCCGAAGGTAAAGTCCAGCTGGCAGCGCCGCGCGATTTCCGCCGTGTTGTCCAGCGCCTGCCGGTGACCGGCAAAAAGGGCCTCCATCTCCTGCCGGGACTTTAGGTAAAACTCCTGGGTCTGGAACTCCATGTCCGATTTGTCGTTAACCGTGTGGTTGGTCTGAATGCAGACCAGCACGCTTTGCATCCGGTGGTCCTCCTGCCGGACATAATGCACGTCGTTGGTGGCTACCAGCCCAATGCCCGTTTCCTCCGACAGACGGTACAAATCGGGCAGGATCTGCTTTTGCTCTAAAATCCCATGGTCCTGTATTTCCAGGAAATAATTTTCCGGTCCGAAAATCTCCCGGTACAAAAGGGCCGTTTCCCGGGCGGCGGCGTAATCCTTTTCCAGCAGCCGGCGCGGAATCTGCCCGGCCAAACAGGCGGACAGGCAGATGAGCCCCTCGTGATGGGCCCGCAGCAGCTCCAAATCCACCCGGGGCTTGGAGTAAAACCCCTCCACCGACGCTTTGGAAACCATGGCGATGAGATTTTGGTAGCCTGTCTGGTTTTTGCACAGCAAAACCAGATGATACGGGCTTGTGTCGATCCGATGGACCTTGTCAAATCGGGTCCTGGGCGCCACATAGACCTCGCAGCCGATCACCGGATGAATTCCCTGCTTTTTGCATTCCTTATAAAAATCGATCACGCCGTACATAACGCCGTGATCGGTGATGGCAAGGGCCTTCTGCCCCAGCTCTTTGGCGCGGGCGACCAGTGCCGGAATCCGGCATGCACCGTCCAGCAGGCTGTATTCTGTATGTACGTGCAGATGAACAAATTCTTCCATAGCCTGTCCTTTCTATCGGCGATGGCCGCGTTCAGATTTGTTTTTCCGCCGGCCCGGCCTGCTTGTCCAGCGGCCGCTGCGACCGGAACAGCTGCTCATAAAGCTTAGAAAGCCGCTTCAGCCGGTGGTTCACCCCCGAGCGGGTCAGCGGCTCGGACAGCGCCTCCCCCAGCTCCCGCAACGACATTTCGGGATTTTCCACCCGCAGCTGGGCAATCTCCCGCAGATCCTCCGGCAAAAAGGCCATCCCCTTTTGGGACAAAATCGCCTCAATTTCCCGCACCTGTACCGCCGAAGCGTTAATGGTCTTCTCCATGTTGGCGATCTCACAGTTTTGAACCCGGTTGACCCGGTTGCGGATGCTTTTGTAAATTTTCACGTTCATGACCTCAGCGCCCATGGACCCCGCGCCCATAAAGCCCAAAAGGTCCTCGATTTCGCCGCTGTCCTTTAAATACGCCACAAAGCTGCCCCTGCGCAGAAAGCTTCTGGGGAACACCCGAACGGCGGAAAGCATCTGGATCAAAGCCTCGCACAGCGGCTGGTCCGGCATGACAAACTCCAGATGATAGCTTTTTCCCGGGTCCACCATGCTGCCGCAGGCCAAAAAAGCGCCGGCCACAAACGCGCCCCATTCCTCCTCGCTTTGCAGCTGGTCCAAATTCAACACCGGTGCGGGCGTACTGTCGTAGCCAAAAAAGCGCAGGATTTTTTCCCGGTCGTTTTCATCGTCCACCGTGGCGCAGAAAAAGCTTTTTCCCTTTTGATTTTTGTATTCGGTAACCGAAATCGTCGCGTCCAGGCCGATTAGGTCAAAGATGCTGTCGGCGTACAGCCGGGCTACACTCTTGTTTTCCGTCTGCAAAAGCATCCCCTGGCGGCCGAAGGCTTTGGAAAAGCGCAGCAGTCCGTGGGTTCTGGCCCGCAGCGTCGGCGCGTCCTCGTATTCCAGGTGCAAAAGCAGCCGTTTGAGCTCGTTTGAAAAGGACATGGCGGCCTCCCCCTTTTTTAAGCGTTTAAACCTTGCGGATATCCCGATGGGTGAGGAAAACATTTTCCCCCTGCTCCTTCATCGTCTGGGCCGCCTTCCACGCAAAGGAAACCGAACGGTGCTTGCCCCCCGTGCAGCCGAACGCCACCACCAGCTGGCGCTTTCCCTCCCGCTCGTACAAGGGGATGGTCAAATCCAAAAGCTCCTGGATTTTCCGGTACAGCCGGATGGCCTCCTGATGGGAAAATACATAGTCTCGGACCTCCGGGTCCAAGCCGGTCTTGGCTTTAAGCGCTGGGATATAAAACGGATTCGGCAGACACCGCACGTCGAAAACCAGATCCGCGTCAAAGGGAATGCCGTATTTAAAGCCAAAGGAGGTGCAGGTGATGAGCATTTTCTCCTTCTTTTCCTTTAAAAAGAGGGCCGCTACCTGCTCCTTTAGCTGACCGGCGCCCAAAAGGGAGGTATCGATCACATAGGTGGCCTGGTCTCTCGCCGGGCGCAGCAGCTGCCGCTCCAGCTCCAGCGCCTCCTGCATGCTCGGGTGCCCCTCGTCCAAAAGCGGGTGCTTGCGCCGGGTCTCTTTATAGCGGGTGACAATGACGTCGTCCCGCGCGTCCAGATACAAAATATCGTAGGAATAGCCCAGCTCCTTTAGCTGCGCAAGACCCCGAAACAGGTCGCTGAACATCCGCCCGCCGCGGGAATCGACCACAATGGCGATCTTTTTCGGGAACTGCTCCTTCTGGTCCTGGCGAAGCGCGAAAAAATGAACCAGCAGCTTCGGCGGCATGTTGTCTACGCAGTAAAAGCCGATGTCCTCCAGGGCGTTGACCGCCTGGGATTTCCCGGCGCCGGACATGCCGGTCACCACCACAAAGCGCATGAAAAGTCCCCCTTTTCTACAGCTGGCGCAGCTCGCACTCCAGCCGGTATCCGGTTTTTTCCTCCACTGTCCTTTGGATCTCCCGAATCAGGGCCGATACGTCCCGAGAGGTGGCGCCGCCCCGATTCACAATAAAGCCCGCGTGCTTTTCGCTGACCTGCGCGCCGCCGATCTGCCGGCCCTTTAAGCCGCACTGCTCGATTAAAGCGCCGGCGTAATTCCCCTCCGGCCGCTTAAAAACCGATCCGGCGCTGGGATATTCCAGCGGCTGCTTTGCCCGGCGCTGGTCCATATGCTCTTCCATCCGCTCCCGGATTTTTTCCGGATCGTCGGGGTGAAGCTGTAGCTTTACCTTGGTAATGCACCAGTCCCGCTGGGAAAAAACGCTGTGCCGGTAGCCCAGCTGCATTTCGGCGGCCGAAATCGACCGGGCGTTCCCCATCTGGTCCACATAATCGGCGGATACCAGTACATCCTTCATCTCGCCGCCGTAGGCGCCGGCGTTCATGTACACCGCCCCGCCCACATTGCCGGGGATTCCCCACGCAAATTCCAGGCCGCTCAGGCCCTGCTTTTGGGCAAAGGCCGCCGCCGCGTTCAGCGAAGCGCCGGCCGCGCAGAGGATTTCTCCAGGCCTTGCCGACGGGCGGATATAGGAAAAATTCGGTCCGAGCTGGATCACCACCCCGGAAATGCCCGCGTCCGGCGCCAGCAGGTTGGAGCCGTTGCCGATGATCTGCCAGCGGATGCCGCCCGCCGTGCAAAATCGAATCAGCGCGGCGATCTGCCCCTCATCATAGGGCCGGGCCAAAAAATCGCAGGGTCCGCCGATTTGAAAGGTGGTGTACTCTCTCATCGGCGCGTTTACCACATATTCGCACTCCATATTCTGGCACAAAGAGGTCAATTTCAAAAGATCGGTCATTCTGCGCTCCCCCCATTTCCAAAGGTTGGTTACCGGGCGCGGTGCAAAAAGGCCGCGCCGATGAGCCCTGCGTCGTTTCCCAAGGTCGCCAGCACGATGCGGGTCTGGTTTTTGGGCGTGCGTACATACAGCTGCGGCCGCACGCATTCCACCAGCGGCCGCAGAAGATTTTCCCCCTCGTGGCTGACGCCGCCGCCGATGACCAGAATCTCCGGTGCCAGAATATTGATGATGCTGGCAATGCCGTAGCCCAGCTGCTCAATATATGCGTCCACCACCGCCTGGCCGGCGGCGTCGTTCTGGCCCGCCGCCAAAAAGGCCGTTCGGCCCGAGACCTTGCCGCCGTTCTGCTCCGCCAGCTTCCACATCAGCGACTGGGGATGCGCTTGCATCATCTCCTTTGTGCTGCGGATAAGCCCGGTGGCGGAGGTGTACGCCTCCAAGCATCCCCGGCGGCCGCAGGTGCACAGCCTGCCGCCCAGCTGGATGCCCATATGCCCTAGCTCTCCGCCGCCGTAGTGCAGCCCGGTGTAGAGCCGGCCGTCCAGCACAATGCCGCCGCCTACGCCGGTTCCCAGCGTAACGGCCACCGCATTTAAGGCCCCCTTGGCCGCGCCGGCCAGCACCTCGCCTAAAGCGGCGGCGTTGGCGTCGTTGGTGATATCTATTTGCTTATGCAGCTTTTTTTGCAGATATTCCCTCATGGGGATGTTTTGAAACGGCAGATTGTTGGCGTATTCCACCACCCCGGCCTTTTCGTCGATGGTGCCCGGCACCCCAATGCCGACCCGGCTGATTTTCTCCCACGAAACGCCTGCATCCGCCGCCGCCTGCCTGGCGCATTGGTCCATGGCGTCCATAATCTCCTCCGCCGGCCGGGGGATTCCGGTTTTGGCCTTGGCCCGCCCGATAATCTGAAAATTCTCATCGACCACCCCGGCCTTGATGTTGGTGCCGCCCAGGTCGATTCCCAGAACAAAATCCATCTTTTTACTCCTTATTCGATTAATACGCGTCCCAATCCGTGGACCCGTCGCCCTGATCAATCATCCCCAGCTTTTCCAAAAGCTCCTGGGCGGCGTTGTAGCCCATCTTCTTCTGGCGGTTGTTCATGGCCGCCACCTCGATGATAATCGCCAGGTTCCGCCCCGGCTTAATGGGGATGGTTAAGGACGGAACCGAAATGCCCAAAATCTCCATCTGCTCGTTGTCCATGCCCATCCGGTCATACACCCGGTCGGGGTTCCAGGGCTCGAGCTGGATGACCATATTGATCTTCTCGGTCTCCTTAATCGAGCCCATGCCGAAGATCCGCCGGGCGTTGATAATGCCCACCCCCCGCAGCTCCAGAAAATGGCGGATGTTTTCCGGCGAGGTGCCCACCAGCGTCCGGTTGGAAACCCGGCGGATCTCCACTGCGTCGTCGGCAATCAGCCGGTGCCCGCGCTTAACCAGCTCCACCGCCGTCTCGCTTTTGCCCACGCCGCTTTCGCCTAAAAGCAAAATCCCCTCGCCGTAAACCTCTACCAAAACGCCGTGACGGGTCACCCGGGGGGCCAGCTCGGTGGCCAGAATGCCCACTACGCTGGAGAAAAAGCCCGAGGTGGATTCGGGGGTGCGCAGAAGCGGCACCTTATACTTTTGGGCGCATTCGAGCATTTGGGGGAAAATCTCCAGATCCCGCGAGACAATGACCACCGGCGGCTTCAGCGCAAAAAAAGAATCCAGCTTTTCCATGAGAATGCCGTCGTCAAATTTTTTTAAATACGCGTATTCCGACATACCGATTAACTGGATGCGGGAGCTGTCGAAAAATTCAAAAAATCCTCCCAGCTGCAGGCCGGGCCGGTTTACATCCATGCTGCTGATCTTTACGTCGTTGAGATCAAACGGAGAATAGATCATCTCCACATTTAAATCCTTTACAATTTTGGAAAGTTTAACCGAGTAGCCGTGTTCCATATTCTGATTCTCCCATTCCGGCAAAAGGAGGTCCCCCCGCCGTTTTTTCCCCTGCAAAAGGCGCAGGCCCGCTGTCTTTTTTGCCGGCAAAGCTTGCCGGACGGTTTTTTTGCTGGCGCCGCCGCAGAATCATCGGTCAAATTCGTTCAGACGGCCATAAAAAATTTTTCAACCTATGGTTATTATACCCCACAGCCGCCAGCCTTGCAACAAGCTTTGTGCAAAACAAACCCAAAGAGCACCCGGCAAAATTGAAGGATTTTGGCTCCCTGGCTCTTTTTAATTTTAAAGGGATGTGCTATAATGGTGGAAAAAGCGCTTGTCTTTTTTATGACAAGCCGTCCCTAAAGCGCCGGCCCGGAAAAGGCCTTGCCCTGCGCCCTAAAAGAAGCGCAGCGGCTTTTTCCGCCGGAGATTCCTTTTGCGTTTTTCTTCCCAACGCCAAAAAGCCGGGTCCTGTTTATAATATGTCCGGGTTCAGGCGATATGAAACAGCTTTCCATTTCTTTTGTTTAAACGGAGGAACGGTTATGAGAATTGCGTTATTCACGGAAACCTATCTGCCCCACATCAACGGGGTAGTCACCCATGTAAAAATCCTGCGGGACGGGCTCTTGCAGCAGGGCCACGAGGTGTTGGTGGTCACCGCCGATTACAATACCCACCACCATTATACCGAGGGGGGAATCCTCCACTGCCCCGCCATTAAAAGCAAGCGCTTTTACGGCTACGGCGTCGCCTCGCCCTTCAGCCGGCGGCGGTTAAAGCTCATTGGGGAATTTCGGCCGGACATCATCCATATCCACAACGAGTTCGGCATCGGGCTTTCCGGGATCTTCGCCGCCAAGCAGCTGCATGTCCCGCTGGTCTATACCCTGCACACCATGTACGACGACTATTTGTATTACGTGGCACCCCGGCACCTGCTGCGGGCGGTGAAAAAGCTCAGCCACGACTATTTCCGGCTTTTGGGCAACGCCGCCACCGAGCTTACGGGTCCCTCGCCCAAATGCCAGGAGTATTTTCAGCAGATCGGCGTGAAAAAGGATGTCAACGTCATCCCCAACGCGGTGGAGCTGGACGATTTCAGCCCCGAAAAAATCTCGCCGGAAAACAAAGCCGCCTTCCGCCGCCGGTACAACATCCCCGACGATGTGATGCTCGCCTGCTTTGTGGGGCGGCTGGGCCACGAAAAAAGCGTGGACGTTTTGCTGGATTACTGGGCCAAAACCATCCGGCCAAAGGACAAAATCATGCTTTGCGTCATCGGCGGCGGCCCGGTGCAGCAGGAGCTGGAGCAGCAGGCCAAAGCCCTTGGCATCGACTCGATGGTTGTTTTCACAGGCGCGGTGGCTCATGATCAGATGCCGCCCTACTACGCCTCGTGCGATGTGTACATTACCGCCTCCCTGTCCGACACCAATTCCATCTCCATGCTGGAGGGCATGGCCACCGGCCTGCCGGTCCTGCGCCGGTACGACGCTTTAAACGAAAACGTCGACCAGGTGCGAAACGGCGTAAACGGATATATCTTCGATTCTCCCGAGGAGATGGCCGCCCAGCTGCGCCGGATCAAAAATCTGTCGCCGGAGCAGCTGAGCATCCTAAAGGCCTCGGTAATCGAGTCGGTCCGCCGGTCCGGCGCACAAGCCCTGGCCAATTACACCTTTAGCGTGTACCGCAAGGCCATGGAGGGCAAATCGGGGATGATCAGGAAATAGGGCCGTCCGCCTTACAGCCTTTTTTCCGCTACGATCTCTTTCCCGCACCGCTCCCCGTTTTCCGCAAAGCCTGCCGAACGGTACAGCGCCCTTCTGCCAAGACCCTGGCGCCGGCAGGACCGGTCGATCATAAACCGCCAGATGCACCGGGCGGCCGTCGCGGTAGATGCCAAAGGGCAGTGCCACATCCCCGGAGGCAATGGCCGCGTATGCCTCGAGAATGCTTTGGGTATTGGCCGCCACAAAGTCCGTCTGCTCCTCTTTGGCGGACAGGTCGAGGATTTTCCACAGGTTCGCTTTGTCAATCCTTCGCAGTTCCATTTTTTCACTTCCGTATTTCTTTCATCCTCCTGTCCGTCCCGCCGCTTTTTCCCTTTGACCGGAAAAGACGGCGGACGGCTGATGCAAAAAAGGCAGGGAAGGTTTAAAAACCGCCCTGCCTTTTTCCTTTCTCTTCCCCGGAAGGCCCAGACCGTCAGTCCAGCTTTCCAAACGCCACCAGCGCTTTGTTTTTTAGGATGGACAAAGAGGAGGTCTGGTAGAGCACCACGCCGTCAAACTCCGCGTAATAGCTGGAGAGGACCCGATCCCGATGGTCGCGGATTTCCCCCAGCAGCTCGCCCTTTTTCACCTTGTCCCCCGGCCTGAAGCAAGGGTACCAGCAGCCGGTGTCGCCAGCCTCGTAGTATTTGGCCACGGCGATTTCCACCGGCTTTGGGGCCGGCGCCACCTCCCCGCGGAAGATGCCCAGCGTTTTTAACACCGCCAGAACATCCCGCTTGTCGGCGTCGGTTTCCTCCCGGCACCAATAGCCGTTTCCGCCGCGCTCCAGCAGCAGCGAGGGCAGGCCCTGCAGCACCGCCGAGCTGTATTCCCCATTGGTGGCGGTGGAGCGGACAATATAGCTGACGCCGCAGGAAAGGGCCATCTGCCGGGATTCCTCCTCGATTTTGGGGCCGCCCATCACCGAGAAGAAAATCAGCGGCTTCATCTGCTCGTCCACCCCGCCGGAATGCAGGTCAATGTTGTAATCGCAAGCGCTGTGAAAATCCCTGGTGATGGCGTATGCCAGCCGATCCCCCTCGGTCCCGTTGGGGTCGCCCGGGAACAGCCGGTTGAGATTTTTCCCGTCCGCCGGCACGCTGGAGCCCTTTTTGGCCAGAAAGCCGCTGTAATTGGTCATGGGCACAATGACCATGCCGCCGTCGAGCTGCTCCGGCTTCAGCTGCTCGGACAGCTGGATGGCCGCCGCAATCCCCGGATATTCGTCCGGATGCACCCCGGCGGTCAAAAGCAGCACCTTGCCCTCGCCGGTCCCGTTAATCAGGGTCACTGGCATGGTCAGATCGGTTCCCTCCACCTGATAAAAACCATGGACCTTCTCCCCTGCCGCCGCGGACAGTCCGCCGATTTTCAAAACCTTTTTCATCGTTTTGTCCCCTTTCAAATGTCTGCATATGGTTAGTTTTTGCTTACCCTCGATCTTTTTTTCAGGGAACCGGTTCGGTTCCCTGAAAAAAACTATTTCCCGCAGCTTTTGGCCACATGATACAAAAGCCGTACGCCAACGCCGGTGGCCCCAAAGGGACAGATATCGGTCCCGTCGGTGTAGCTGGTGCCGGCGATATCCAGATGCAGCCATGGCAGGCCCTGGGTAAACTTCTGAATGAACATGCCGCCGCAGATGGTCCCGGCCCCGCGGCCGCTGCTGTTGCGCATATCGGCGATTTTGGAATCCAGCGCCTTGCCCAGCACCTCGTCCACCGGCAGACGCCACACCTTTTCGCAGGAAGGCTCCGCCGCCTTTTGGGTTTTCTCCCACAGCTCGTCACTGTCGCTTACAACCGCCGTGATCTCATTGCCCAGCGCCGTAATCGCCGCGCCGGTCAGCGTTGCCACATCGATGAGATGGGTGGCCTTCTGCTGTTTTATGGCAAAGGTCACCGCGTCGGCCAGGGTCACGCGGCCTTCCGCGTCGGTGTTGTTGATCTCGATGGTCTTGCCCGCCATGGAGCCGATGATGTCGCCCGGATGGTACGCGTGGGCCGAAAGGATATTCTCACAGGCCGCCACCACCGCCGTAACATTGACCTTCAGCTTCATCTTGGCAATGGCGCTGATCGCCCCGATCACCGCGCCGGCGCCGCCCATATCGGTGTGCATGGTCTCCATGCCGGCAGAGGGCTTTAAGGAATAACCGCCGCTGTCGTAGCAAAGGCCTTTGCCTACCAGTCCCAGCCGCTTGTCGCTCGACGGGTCCCCGCAGTAGGACATGGCGATGACCTTCGGCTCCCGGTCGCTGCCCCGGGCTACCTCCAAAAAGGCCTTCATGCCCAGGCGCTCAATTTCCGGCAGATCGTACACCCTTACGTCAAAGCCGCTGTCCGCGCCGGCCAGCAGCGCCTCGGTGGCAAGCTGCGCGGGCGTCATGACGTTGGAGGGCTCGTTGACCAGGCGGCGGGCCATTTTCACCGTTTCTCCCAGCACAATTCCCTCTTTGACCCGCTCTTCTTCTGTGCCGTAGAATACAAAGGAGATCTCCTCGTCCTCCTGGGATTTGTGCGCGTTAAAGCCGTCGGCAGCCAGCAGCACCGCTTCCACCGACTTTTCCGGAAAATCTCCGTTTACAAAAACGCCGACCATTTCCGGCTTGTGCTTTTTCGCATCCTTCATCGCGCTGCCAAACGCAGTCTGCACCGATCTGGCCGTTGTCTTTTCACCCAACCCGGCAAAAATACAAGAGACCAGCTTTCTGTCCTGCACCAGATTTGCCTCCAGCAGCTCCCCCACCTTGCCGCTGAAGCGCTTGGGACCTGCCGCCTCCAGCAGCTCACCGACGAACCGGTATTTTTGCTCGGCATTTTCACCGCTGTTCACCGCGATGATATACACGTCGCATCTGCCAAAATCCCTGCATTCTTTTTCGAAAGTATGTTTCATCCTGCACCGCCCTTTTCGTTGATTCTTAATACGTATTATAACATATTTTTGTAAAAACGCCATAGCTTTTTCGTTTTCTTTTGGATTTTTTTGAAAAACTCTTGCATCCCGGTAAAAAATATGCTATTATAAATTTCGCGATAGCAATGGGGGCGTAACTCAGTTGGTAGAGTGTCACACTGGCAGTGTGGAAGTCGTGAGTTCGAGTCTCATCGTCTCCACCAAAACCTGCGGTATCGGATGGGTATCCGTAGGTTTTTCCATTCTGGTACCATCCGTTCCGGAGGCGTAGCTCAGCTGGTTAGAGTGCCTGCTTCACACGCAGGAGGTCCCGGGTTCGAGCCCCGGCGCGTCCACCATAAAAATCCCCTGAATTCATGCGGATTCAGGGGATTTTTCTTTGGTCTTTTATATTTGTTCGTAACGAATGAGGAATGTGGAGCATGGCAAGCCATCCTCCATCGCCCCTTGCCGGCTTTCCCTTACGTTTTTGCTATCCCTCTTTTTCCTCCCAGCCAATGGCCTTCTGCTCGGAATTGAGAAGCGCCTCATAGTTTTGGAGCGCGAGAATGCGCAGCTTTTCATCGATCTCATCCATCGTCCTGCGGCACAGCTTCTTCAGTGCGCGGGGCGTCGCCTTTTCAGGTGAAATGCGGGCGTCTGCAGCGATTTTCTGCATCTCCACCGTCACTCGGCTGCGGGAATAAAGCGTATCCGCACGCGAACGGAAAATCGCCCCGGCGCGGATGCCGTGCTCCCGTGCGTATGAAAGCAGCTCCTTCGCAAGCGCAGCGGGGATATACAGCATCTGCGGCGTTTTCCCGCAGAATACCTGCAAATGTCCGGCCCGCACCGCCTCCACCGTCACCGCTCCCAAATCATTCGCGGAAAGCGGCACAGCGCCGAACAGCTTGATGAACAGATACGCGCGCTCATTCCCTACCAGCCGCGCCGTTTGCAGCAGCCGCAGATATTCCCCACGCGTAATCTCCGGGCCGGTCTGTACGTCCGCCGGCAGGGGCTCCGCCTTCAAATCGCCCCTGCGCAGAAAATCCAGCAGATTGTTCGCGACCGAAAGATTCAGATTGATTGTGCCCACCGAATAGCCGGCGCGCTGAAGCTCCTTTTTCCAGTCCTCCAGCGTTCCCAGCTCAAGCACGCCTGTGGGCTCGAGGTAGATTTGCAGCTTTTGCAGCCCAAGCGTGTAGCGGCCGATGGTATCCTCCGCCAGCAGCTTTTGCCGCCGATGCTCCAAAAACCGCTCCACCGCCTCCGGCGTAATCTGCACCCCGGGCGGTGTGTATTCGTTTTTTCGTTCTTCTGCTGTTCTCATGGTTTCCTATTCCGTCTCATGAACATAACGCGTGCCGGAATTTTCGCCCAGCTTATGTGAATGCGGCTTGCAGAAGGGCCCGTCCCCGGCAATCGGCTCAGCATCGCGCAAGGCGCAGGGGCGCTTTATTCCCCGCAGCCAAAGCTGCCAGAGCATCCTGCTTCTGATTCGTTTTCCCCCATATTCCTCAGCATTCCCATAAATGCCTGCTTGTTTTTTTGGGGCGAGACGGTCGGCCTGCCGAGATCCTTGCGGGAAGCGATGGCACAGCGTATTTCAAGCAGGGCGGGGCATTTGCCCCCTTTTACTGCGGCGAGCGCCGCGTCCAACCCGCAAAGCGTATCCACGCGCACAGCGCTCTCATAGCCGCAGGCGCGCGCGATGGCGGGCAAATCAATCGTTTGGGCGGCCGTCGGCATGCCGCCTACCGTCTCGTGCGCACCGTTGTTGAGGATTATATGGATCAGGTTCGCCGGATGTGCGGCGCCAATCACGGCCATCGCGCCCATGTGCATCAGCGCCGCGCCGTCCCCGTCGATGCACCAGACCTGTTTTTCCGGCCTTTGCAGTGCGATGCCAAGCGCAATGGAGGAGGCATGGCCCATGGAGCCGACCGTCAGAAAATCGAATTGGTGGCCCTGTCCGTTTGCCTCGCGGAGCTCGAACAGCTCCCGGCTGGCCTTCCCGGTTGTGGATACGACCGGGTCTGTTCCCGCCGCAGCCGCAATGCGGCGGATCGCTTCCTCCCGCACGATGACCGCATCGTTTTGATATGCCACCGGCCGACCGCCTGTCAGCGAGCCCTTGCGCACCACGATTGCCGCCTGTCCGCCTGCCGCAAGCAACGGCCGAAACCGCTCCATCGCTGCCGCCAGCTCCTCCTTAGTTGTGCTTTGGTGCAACACAAACGTCGCCATTCCCATGTCCTCCAGCAGCTGCAGCGTGACCTCGCCCTGATAAATGTGCTGCGGCTCGTCGTACACGCCCGGCTCGCCGCGCCAGCCGACCACAAAAATCATCGGGACCGCATAAACCTTTTCATGCAGCAGCGAGGCCACCGGGTTGACGATGTTGCCAATACCCGAATTCTGCAGGTATACAACCGGCGTTTTCCCGGTCGCGAGGAAATATCCCGCCGCCAGCGCGGCGCAGTTCCCCTCGTTCGCCGCAATAACGTGGTGCTTCGGGTCGGTTTTATAGCGCTCCATCAGATAGTCGCACAGCGCCTTCAGCTGCGAATCTGGAACACCGGCGTAAAAATCCGCCCCCAGCGCCGCGGTAAATTCCTCCGCTCTCATTGCAGTGCCTCTTTCGCTTTCTTCTTCAGTTCCGTGGATGAAATACCCTGTGTATATTCCGGCTCCACGATTTCGCCGCCCCATTCCGCCATAATATCAAACGCCTTTTGGCGAACGGCTGCCAGCGGGCCCTCCCGCCAATCGGTTCCATGTACCATATAGTCCGGCTTAAATTTCCGCAGGTTCTGCTCGTAATCCTTGCTCGACTGCTCCACTACAAGAGCGACCCCCTGGATGCTTTCCACCACCGTTTTCCGCTGCTCGTAACACATGTACGGCTCCGGCTTGTACGACCGAATCGCCTCGTCGCTGAAAAGACCAACCACCACGCGGCCCAGACTGCTGGCGGTGCGCAGAATATGAATGTGCCCCGGGTGAATGATATCCGCCGCCATCGGCACGTAAACAAGCTTTTGGTAGTCAAAGCCCGCGTCCTTAATTCTCTTGCGCACCGGATAATCTACATAGATGTCATCGTTGGGCGTGGCGTATTCGGGCATCAGCGGCTGGGCCGGAAGCTGCTTGTGGTGGACGCATCCGTCGCACAGCGTTCCGCACAGCTTGTCCTGCAAAAACATCCAGCGTACCTCCTTCATCTTCTCGCCGTACCAGCCGTCCTTTAAAGACACCTTGTTCAGATCAGCCACAATCAGCATATTCTCGAAGTCGGCGTTTTCCACCGACAAATATCCCTCGCATGTCACGCACAGCGCGTCAAACGGCAGATTACAGCGCCGGTAAACCTCCTTATCATGGGTGCACCGCAGCAGATAATCAATCTCCGGCATATAGCCGCCCTGGTTGTACACATCCTTGAACACGATCTGATCGGCAAGCCCCTCGAACACCGTAAAGTAGTCGTCCCGCATCGCTTCCGTAAAGCGGGTGAGGATTCCCGTAACATAAATCTTAAACGAGCGTCCGCTCTCTTTTCGGTATTGGTTCAAATATTTTAGGTTCTCCATCACCGTGTCAAAATCGTCTTTGCCATGAATGAATGCGTACATCCTGCGCTCCGGCGCGTTGATGGAAAATTTCACGCTGTCTACCCCCGCGTCCACAACCGCGCGGATGCGCTCCGGCGTGGCCAGCGCACCGTTCGAGGTGATATAGACATACTCGTAGCCGATGTCCTTGGCAAGCTTGACATAATCCGCTAACTCCGGTACGATAAACGGCTCGCCCGTCGCGTACAGCCCCACCTCCCGCGTGCCCAGCTCATACGCCTGCCGCAGCGCACGCTCCGCCATCTTGGGGTCGATTTTCCCCACCTTGCGCTTCATTTTTTGGTGCGCGCAGAACAGACATGCATGATTGCACGCGTTGGAAAGCTCAATCAGAAAATTCGTATAGGGAAACGGCGGCTCCAAGCTGTACAGCTCGCTGCGATTCGCTTTTTTCAGACGTACCCTCTCCTGTAAATCCATTTTTCTCCTCCTTATTCTTCTGGAATCAACGATAAAATTTCTTTAATCGGCATACAGTATGTCTCGTCTGCCTCCTTTGCGCGGTGGTTTTTTAAGATCGCCTCCGCCGTTTTCTTCATGGCCGGAAAGCTGCTGCGGATCAGATGATTCGCGTAAATCACCACGTTAACGCCTCGCGCCTTAAACTCCTCCTCCGTCACGCTGTTAAAGGATGTAGGCACTACAACAAGGTTGGAGTGCCTGTTTTCGCTGCGAAAACAGTCCACAAACGCAAAAATCTCCTCGGGCGATTTCCTCCTGCTGTGGATCATAATCCCGTCCGCGCCCGCTTTTACATAGGCTCGCGCGCGGTCCAGCGCGTCATCGATTCCTTTTTCAAGAATCAGGCTTTCAATGCGCGCGATAATCAAAAAGTCCTTTGTCTTCTGCGCCGCCTTTCCGGCACGGATCTTTTCGCAGAAATTTTCGATTCCGTCCTGCGTCTGCTCCACATCTGTGCCGAACAGCGAATTTTTCTTGAGTCCTACCTTGTCCTCGATGATGATGGCCGAAACGCCAATCCGCTCCAGGCTGCGCACCGTATAGACAAAATGCTCCGTCAGTCCGCCGGTATCTCCGTCCAAAATGATCGGCTTGGTTGTGACCTCCATGATGTCGTTGATCGTCGCCATACGGCTGGAGAAATCCACCAGCTCAATGTCCGGCTTGCCCTTTGCCGTTGAATCGCAGAGACTCGACACCCACATCCCGTCGAATTGGCGCACCTTTCCCTGTTCCGGAACGCACGCTGTTTCCGCAATCAGGCCCGTTATGCCGTTGTGCGCCTCAATACAGGTGACAAACCCCTTTTCCTCCAGCAGATGCTTTAGCCGGCCCCGGCGATAATCCGGAATGGACAGCCGCGCCCGCACCGCAGCCTCCAGCGCTTCGTATTCGCTGTTCTGCGAGTAGGGAAACTCTATCAATTCCCCGCCGTACGTCTTTAAAAGACGGATACACTCCTCCCGCACCGGCGCCTGAAACCCGGTGCGCCAATCGTCCCCGTGTACAATGTAGTCCGGCTGAAATTCCTTCAGGGGCTTTTGATAGCTGATCTCATCCTGTTTCACAACACGGCAGACGCCCTTGATCCCCGAAACGATCTTCATTCTTTCTTCACACGAAAGCATCGGGTATCTTTTGTATGTAGCGACCACCTCGTCGGTCAGTACGCCGACAGTCAAATCCCCAAGCTCCGCCGCTTTTCGGATCACCTCGATGTGTCCTCCATGCAGCACATCGGTGCTCATGCAAAGATATACGGTCTTTTTTTTCTCATTCAAGTATTCTGTGCCCTCCCGTCTTTTGGATTTTTGGCCCTATTTTCCTCAATTTCCTGTATGATATAGTTTGCGCCCGCCGCGCCGTAATCGCCTACATGGTAGACATATCGCCCAATCATTTTTGAGATGGACGCCTGGTCCAGGATCTTTCCCTGCTGGATGTCGGCGATGGTTTGGCCGATCCTGTCCACCTCATCCACCCGGAAGGATTGTCCGATCTGGCTGCGTATTTCAAGCAGCGCCGGGCGGCTCTCATATTTTTCCCAATCCGGGTTCAATACCTTCATGGGCGTATCAATGTAAATGCACGGCTTTAACGTTGTAAAGGAAAACTCCATCGAAATACCCGACCAGTCTGTGATCATCACATCCGAGCGGTATTGGCTTTCGTTGGTGGAAAAATCCGTCTCGAATGCAATATCCCCCGCCGCTTTGTACCGGTTTTTCAGCTCGGTCATTCTTGCGGAGTTTCGCTTAACGTACTGGGGGTGCGGGCGCACGATGATGCGCCAGCCATGGCCTGTCAAAGAGGCAAGCAGCGCGTCCAGGCAGCTGTCCATAATATTGCCCTCATGATGAGAAGGCGCGATCAGCACCTGGAACCGCTCATTTTTTTCATGGGCAAAGCTCTGGTAATGGCCGATCAAATCATCCAGCAGCGGGTATCCGAATTCAATCAGCCGTTTCGGGGGCAGACCGCACAGCCTTTCCGTTTCCCGGATCTCCCGAACGTGGTGCGGCCCCACACAGAAGATGGTGTCGTAGCAGTCGAAAGCGCCCGTCCGGTAAATCATGTGGGTGCTCACCATCGCGTGAAATACATAAATATAGTCAATGTCCTTGCGCACCAGCGACCGCTTGTAATAGTATTTTTCCAGCTCCGGCATCGTCATTACCATAACGTCCGTATCCAGCTTCATAAACCAATAGATCAGCTCGTTGCCGTCTATGTAATAAGCCTTGAACCTTTCGCTCTGCATCGAAAATATCTCGTCGTGCAGATCGCTTGTCACATAGTGGATCACAATATCACTGTTTGACAGAATGTGCTCGATCAGGCCCTTGTAATAACGGTAAAAGCCACCTCGCACAGAATAGAATACAAGCTCCTTTTTTTCGGCGCTTTCCGCGAAAAAGCGCTTGTAATCCGCCTTGCTCAGCCGCGCCTCTTCCTTTATTTCCTTTTTGGATTTTTTGTGCCTTGCCGCATCGGCAAGCATTTTCTTGCTTTGCTCCAGCGCCGCGTAATCAATGTGTCTGCGCGGGTCGATTACCGCATTCATCAAATACATAACGGCGATCGACAAAAGATTCCCCGCCGTCCAATACAGCACCGCGGCTGCCGGAACGGCAAACGACAAATAGGCCGCCAGCAAAATCATAATAAGCGAGGTTCCCCAGTGGCCAAAGCCCTCCTGCTCGCGCTGCAGAACATTCGAGCGGTTCTGCAGCACACACAATAGCCAGGTGCTGGCAACGGCGAGGATGGGATACAAAAGGATCGCCCCGTGAAGGCCCGGCGTTTGCAGCAGATCACAGCCTAAAAAGGTGCGGTCCAACCCCCGCAGCGCCGCCAGCAG
>CAJTZM010000020.1 GCA_910583935.1 uncultured Oscillospiraceae bacterium | reverse complement strand
CCCAAAGCGGCGGCGGCCGCGCCGGCCTCCGCCGGAAAGGCGAAGCAGAGCCTTATCAGCGTAAACCAGGCCAAAATCGACCAGCTGATGGACCTGGTGGGCGAACTGGTCACCACCGAATCTATGGTGGTCGGCAACCCGGATCTTCGGGGCCTTCAGCTGGACAATTTCCAGAAATCCGCCCGGGAGCTGCGCAAGCTGACCGATGAGCTGCAGGATGTGGTCATGTCCATGCGGATGGTGCCGATTTCCGGCCTGTTCCAGCGGATGAACCGCATTGTGCGCGATATGTGCAAAAAGCTCAATAAGCAGGCGGACCTGGTCACCGAGGGCGGCGATACCGAGATTGATAAAACCATCAACGAGGCCATTGGCGACCCGTTTATGCACATGGTCCGCAACTCTATGGACCACGCCATCGAAACGCCGGAGGAGCGTCTGGCGGCGGGCAAGCCAGAGCGGGGCAAGATCACCTTGTCCGCCAACAACGTGGGCGGCGAAATCGTCATCACCATTGCCGACGACGGAAGCGGACTGGATACCGAAAAGCTTTTGAAAAAGGCGCGGGAAAACGGGATTCTGACCAAGCCTGAAAGCGAATATACGGATAAGGAAATTTTTGGCCTCATAATGCTTCCCGGCTTTTCCACCAACAAAGAGGTCACGGAATTTTCCGGCCGTGGCGTTGGGATGGACGTCGTCCGCAAAAACATTGAAAAAGTGGGCGGCACCCTTTCGATTGACAGCAAGCGCGGGCAGGGAACCACCTTTACCATTAAGATCCCGCTGACGCTTGCGATTGTCGACGGTATGGAGCTGGCGGTTGGCGATTCGATCTATACGCTGCCGATCAATTCCATTAAACAGTCCTTCAAGATTTCCGACGAGCAGGTGGCCGAGGACCGGCAGGTGATTTTGGATACCGACGGCACCGAGATGATCATGCTGCGCGGCGAATGCTTCCCGCTCATTCGGCTGCATCGTCTGTTCGGCGTTTCCACCGAGATTACCGAGCTTAACGACGGAATCGTCATCCAGATTGAAAACAACGATAAAATTGCCTGCATTTTTGCCGACGAGCTGCTCGGCGAGCAGCAGGTGGTTGTAAAGCCGTTCCCTCCGTTTTTAAATAAGTATGAACTGAAAAAGCTGGGGCTTTCCGGCTGCACGATTCTGGGCGACGGCAGTATCAGCCTGATTCTGGACGCCAACAATCTGCTGAATCTGTTATAAGAGAAGGGGTGTTTTACAATGAGCGAGAATCAGATTATGACCGACGAGAAAAATCTCGACGATTTAAACGGAAGATACCTGTCATTTTATATCGACGATACATTTTATGGAATTGAGCTGTTCCATGTTACGGAGATTATCAGCATTCTGCCGATTACCTTTGTTCCTTCTCTGCCCGCTTACATCAAGGGGATCATCAACCTGCGCGGCAAGGTCGTTCCGGTTATCGACGTACGGCTGAAATTCGGCCAGGAGGAGCGCCCTTACGACGATAAGACCTGCATTATTGTGGTGCTGGTCGAGGATATGCAGGTAGGCCTGATTGTGGACAGCGTGGCCGAGGTGGTTTCCATTCACGACGGGCAGTCGAACACGCTGCCGGATCTGGGCCGTCAGGGAGAGCGCTACCTGTCCTCCATTTCAAAAATCGGGGACAGAAGCATCCTGAATATTGACTGCAATAAATTCTTTCAAAACGATCTTCAGTTATATTAGTAAGAAAAGGAGTCAGTATCGTGATTACGCAGCAAAAAAATGCGAAAGACGCTCAGTCGCGTCTGATTCGTATGACTGATAAGGAATTCACAACCCTTGTGAATTTTGTTAAAAGCAAATACGGAATTGATCTGAGCAAAAAGCGTGTTTTGATTGAAAGCCGCCTCGCCCAGGAGTTGCAGATGAAGGGCTGCTCCAATTTCCAGCAGTATATGGATCTGGTATTCAAGGATAAATCCGGAAATGAAGTGGCTACCCTTTTAAATAAGCTGACCACCAATCTTTCTTATTTCATGCGGGAAAACGAGCATTTTAATTATTTGTTCAAGCATGTGCTGCCATATCTTGAGCAGCGGTGCCACAACCGCGAAATGCGCATCTGGAGCGCCGGATGCTCTACCGGCCAGGAGGCCTACAACACCGCGATGGTAATCGACGAATATTTTGGCAGCCGCAAATCCATGTGGGATACTACCATTTTGGCAACGGATATTTCTATGCGCGTTCTGTCCAAGGCACAGCAGGGGATCTACAACGCGTCGGATCTAAAGGATCTGCCGCCTAAGTGGAAGACTAAATACCTGAAGTCTCTTCCCGACGGAACCTTTCAGATTTCCGATAATTTGCGCAAAGAGGTTATTTTCCGTCCTGGCAATCTGATGGAACCATTCCAGTTTAAAAAGCCGTTTGATTTGATTTTCTGCCGCAACGTCATGATTTATTTCGACACGGATACAAAGACAAAGCTGGTCAATAAATTTTACGACTGGACGGCGCCCGGCGGCTTTCTGTTTATCGGCCATTCCGAAAGTATCAACGGTATGTCCCGCTATAACTATGTACAGCCTGCCATCTACCAGCGCAGCGAATAAGCTTGTGAAAGCATATGTCAGTTGTCACTTCTGCACATTCGACAAGGCGGGCTGTTTTAGAAGAACCCAATCCTCTGTGTCAGCTGTTTTTGTTGTGCTCTTCAAAGGGGACGGGTGCGTTTGGAACAATGGCTTTGCCTGAAGGGAGATATGAACATGCCCGCTTTACCTATCACTAAAAAAATCCGGCTGCTGATTGTAGACGATTCGATTTTTTTCCGGCAGGCGCTGGAAAAAGGCTTTTCCTCCGACCCGCGTATTGAGGTGGTCGGCACGGCGGTAGACGCCATGGACGCCATGGACAAAATTAAGGCGATCCGGCCCGACGTTGTTACGCTGGATGTGGAGATGCCAAAGCTTAATGGGATTGACTTTCTCAAAAAGCTTATGCCGGTTCACCCGGTACCGGTGGTCGTGGTCAGCTCCGCGCCCATTCGTGTGCTGGACGCTTTGGGTGCCGGAGCGGTGGATTTTGTCCGCAAGCCGGAAATCAAAGGACCCGACGGCATGAAATCCTTCATGTCTGAACTGATTGTAAAGGTCAAAATCGCCTCGACCGCCCGCGTGGGAAAAAAGCCGTCTCCCCCGCTGGCGCCTGCCTTTAAGGCGCCCCAGTCTCTTACCCTTTCAGGCCCTGCCCAAAAGGACATTGTCATCGCCATCGGCGCTTCTACCGGCGGAACCGAAGCGATTTTGGAGGTTGTTAAGGATCTGCCGGCTACCACGCCAGGCATTGTCATCGTCCAGCATATGCCGCCTGTCTTTACCAATATGTACGCCCAGCGGCTTGACCGCATCTGCAAAATGTCGGTCAAGGAAGCGGCACACGGTGACCGGGTCGAAACGGGAAAAATCATCATTGGCGCAGGGGAATTCCATCTTCGCTTAGCGAAAGATTCCAGAGGCTACTATGTCCGCAGTGAGCCCGGCGCAAAGGTCAGCGGCCACTGCCCGTCCGTGGATGTATTATTCGACTCGGTGGCAGCGGTTGCAAAGCAAAACGCCATGGGGATTGAATTGACCGGCATGGGAGCCGACGGCGCCAACGGACTTTTAAAGATGCGGCAGGCAGGCGCTTATACCGTTGGCCAGGATAAAGAAACCTGTGTTGTATACGGAATGCCTATGGTGGCGTTTAATATCGGCGCCGTGCAAAAACAGCTTCCTTTAGGGGAAATCGGCTCGGAAATCATCCGTTATTTAAATACCAGGCGTTAATTTTTCTTCTTTTTAAACAATGTGGAAAACAGGCAGGAGTCGTATTGTGTCGCTCCTGTCTGTTTTTTTGTATTCCTTTCACGCAAAAAGGACGGAAGCTTTCCGTCCTTTTTGCGCTCTTGCAGCCGTATCATCATTTGCGTCCGGAAAATCTATTCTTCCCCGGTGGGGACCGCGCCGCTCATGTATTCGTCCTCCCGGACCGATTCGTGCGTCAGTCCGGAGGGAATCGGGAGATCGCTTTTTAAATGGATGTTCCGGGTGACCTTAGCGTCGTATCCGTCGGCGCGGACAATGTCTGAAAGGTCAATGCCGGTCGCCGCCTTCACGCTCTCAAAAAGCTTGCTCATCACAACCGGCACGCCGTCGGCCACGCCGCTTACGCCGTTGGAGTCCCCGCCGATAATCGTGACCTTGTCAATCGCCGCCAAGGGCTCGGCAATCTTGCCTGCCAGCTCCGGCAGAATCCGGATGAGCATTTCGGCCATGGCGGCGCTGTTGTATTTTTGATAGGCCTCCGCCTTTTTCTCCATGGCCTCGCCTTCCGCAATACCCTTCTGGCGAATGGCGTCCGCCTCGGCCTCGCCCACCAGCCGGATTCCCTCCGCCTCCTGCTGCTTGGCGAATTTCTTGGCCTCGGCGTCCCGCTCCATCTCGAATTTCTTGGCCTCCGCTTCCTTCTGCCGCTGGTACAGATCTGCATCCGCCCTTTTGCGGATGGCGGCATTCAGCTCTTGCTCCTGAACCTCGGCTGCCTTGGCTTTCAGTTCAACCGCCTTTTCCTGGGCGGCAATGTCCGCATTGGCGGCGGCCACCTCAATGGATTTACGCTGCTCCTCCTTCTGGATCTGATAGGCGGCGTCTGCCTCGGCTTTCTTGGTATCCTCCTGCTTTTTCAGTTCCGATTGGCGCATGGATAACTCGGTATTGCGCTGGGAAATGATCATCTGCGCTTCTACCCGGGCGTCGTTGGCCTGCCGGTCTGCCGCCGCCTGGGCGATGGCCACCTCCTTATCCGCCGTTGCCTTGGCAATTGCCGCGCCCTTTTTAATCTGGCTGATGTTATCGATACCCAGATCGTCAATAACGCCGTTGCCGTCGGTAAAATTCTGCACATTAAAGCTGATGATATCCAGTCCCATGGCCGCCAGATCCGGCGCCGCGTTCTCTTTGACCAGCTCCGCGAATTTCTGCCGGTCGGAAACCATCTCCTTGAGCTCCATGCGCCCGACAATCTCGCGCATGTTCCCTTCCAAAACCTCTCTGGCAATCCGTCCGATATATTCGGTGGGCTGGTTGAGAAAGTTTTGAGCCGCCAGCTTCAGCTTTTCCGCGCTGTCGGAAATTTTCACATTGACCGCCGCATCCACGTTGATATTAATATAATCGGCGGTGGGAACCGCGCTGGAGGTCTTTACGTCAATGGGGATCAGCTTTAGGCTCAGCTTATCCAATCGTTCCAAAAGCGGGATTTTAATGCAGGATTTCCCGATCACCACCTTGCGCCGCAAGCCGGAAACAATATACGCCGTATCCGGCGGCGCCTTGAGATATCCTGTTAAAATGATGGCAAGAAGCAAAAGAACGGCCAATGCGCCGACTATTACCCCCACGGGTATGACCTCGAAGATGGAAAACATGAAAAAACTCCCTTCCGCTATCGCAAAAAATATGGGTGATCTACCGCGCCGTTTTCCGCCGCAATTTTCCCCTCCTATCTTACCACAAAGAATGGGGATTGGAAAGGCTTCTGCCGCAAAACCGAAAAAACAAATTTTTCCCAGATAAAAAGGGATGTTCAAACGCTTCAGCGCGTCTGAACATCCCTTACTTGCTTATTGCTCTTTGGCTTATTTCATCATGCCGGCAACTTCGTCCGCGAAATTGTCCTCTCTCTTTTCCAGGCCTTCGCCCTTCTCAAAGCGGACAAAGGCAACCGCCTTGATCTCGCCGCCCAATTCCTTGGAGCAGTTTTCGATATATTGGGAAACGGAAATGTCGCCGTCCTTAATAAAGGGCTGCTCCATCAAGCACACCTCTTTGTAGTACTTGTTGATTCTGCCCATGACCATCTTCTCAGCGATATTGGCGGGCTTTCCTTCATTGATCGCCTGCTGGGTCAGGATCTCCTTTTCCTTGGCGATTTCATCCGCCGGTACGGCAGTCTTGTCCAGATAGGCGGGGTTCGCCGCGGCAATCTGCATCGCAACGTCCTTTGCCATCGCCTTAAAGCCGTCCTTCGCCGCAACGTCCTTCGCCGCGTCAAACTTGACCATAACGCCGATTCGGCCGCCGCCATGGCTATAGGTGACAACCTCGCCTTCGTATCTCTCAAAGCGGCGGATCTTCATATTCTCACCAATGGTCAGAATCTTGTCGCGCAGTGCCTCTTCCACCGTAAACTGATCGTCCGCCTTGCAGGCCAGCAGCGCCTCGACGGTGGCCGGATTCTGGTCCGCTACCGCTTTCGCGCAGGAAGCCACAAAGCCCTGGAAGCTTTCGTTTTTCGCCACAAAGTCGGTCTCTGCGTTTACCTCGATTACAACGCCGACCTTCTTTTCCTCATCCACATAGGTATATACAATGCCCTCTGCGGCAATTCGTCCGGACTTCTTCGCCTGAGCGGCCAGGCCCTTTTCGCGCAGCAGCTCAATCGCTTTTTCCATATCGCCGCCGGACTCGGTCAGCGCCTTTTTGCAGTCCATCATGCCGCAGCCTGTTCTTTCACGAAGATTTTGTACATCTTTGGCAGTAAAAGCCATAGTAATTCCTCCTACATCATGTATCGTCTGTCTCAAAATGCCCGGGACAGGCTCGGGCATTTTAAGGGATTTTCTTCTTATTTGTTCTCTTCCTCAGCCTCTTCGGCCTCCGCCTTTTCCTCTACGGCAGCCTCTTCGGCGCTTCCCTGCCGGCCTTCGATAATCGCGTCGGCCATAACGGAAGAAATCAGCTTAACAGCACGAATAGCGTCGTCATTGCCGGGGATGACGTAATCCACCTCGTCCGGGTCGCAGTTGGTATCCACAATCGCCACAACCGGAATGCCCAGCTTTTTGGCCTCGGCAACCGCGATCTTTTCCTTGCGGGGATCGACAACAAACAAAGCGCCGGGCAGCTTCTTCATATCCTTAATGCCGCCTAAGAATTTCTCCAGCTTTTCAATCTCCAGCCGAAGCTTAATCACTTCCTTCTTAGGCAGACGCTCAAAGGTTCCGTCCTCTTCCATCTTCCGCAGCTGGGCCAGTCTCTGGATCCGGCGCTGGATGGTTTTAAAGTTGGTCATCATGCCGCCGAGCCATCTGGCGTTGACAAAGTGCACGCCGGCGCGCAGCGCCTCTTCCTTCACCGATTCGGCGGCCTGCTTTTTGGTGCCGACAAACAGCACCGCGTCGCCGTTGGCGGCCACGTCTCTTACAAACATGTAGGCCTCTTCCAGCTTCTTCACCGTCTTTTGCAGGTCGATGATATAAATCCCATTTCTTTCGGTGAAGATGTACTGCGCCATTTTCGGGTTCCATCTTCTGGTCTGATGGCCGAAGTGAACGCCGGCCTCCAACAGCTGTTTCATTGAAATAACGCCCATTTTTTCGTTCCTCCTCAGGTTTTTCCTCCGTCCGGGCAATTTTCAGCCAACCGGCAGCGCCGGCACCTACTGAAATCCAACCTGGACGTGCGTTTTGCCGTATAATTGTAGCACAACCTCCTATAAAAAGCAAGCTTTTTTCCCGAGGCTTCCGGATTTTTTTCCAAGCTTTTCGCTGATTGTCAATCATCAAAATTCCGGTCGTGCCTGGGATGCTTCGGCTCCGGCCGCCGGTCAAAGCAGACCAGCACCGCGTCCTCCCCGATCACCTTTACCTGATCCCATGAAATGACAATCTCCTCCGATCTGCCAAAAAACCCGAAAAAGCGGAACCGTCCCCGCACCACCACCGCGATGACCTGTGCTTTTTCGCGCTCAATTTCCACGTCGCAGATGGCCCCCAGGCAGTTCCCGTCCTTGATGTTGATCACATCCTTGTACTTAAAATCGGAAATCCGGTAGATCATCCGCACCCCTCCTTTTTGTATGCTTATGGCCTGCGCCCGTCCGTTTATACCAAAATTCGCCCAGAAATTTTTGACAAAAAGCGGCGTGAGCCTAACAAAAATTGCCAAAGAAAATTTTTGTATGTCCAACCAGAACGCCGTCCATGATAAAAACACGGCCGCCCTAGAAAACGGCGGCAAAATCGGGAGGGAAGCGGGCGTGATGGCATGTATTACGGCAAAGTGGAAATCTGCGGCGTAAATACGACAAAATTAAAGGTGCTTAAGGAAAAGGAAAAGACAGAGCTGCTCAAGCGGGTGCGCCAGGGCGATCAGCAGGCTCGGGAGGAGCTGATCAGCGGAAATCTGCGGCTGGTTTTGAGCGTGGTCCAAAAATTTGCCAACCGCGGGGAAAATCTTGACGACCTGTTCCAGGTGGGCTGCATCGGGCTGATTAAGGCAATCGATCACTTTGATCCGGAACAGGGCGTTCGCTTCTCCACCTACGGCGTGCCTATGATCGTAGGGGAAATCCGCCGTTACCTGCGGGACAACAACAGTGTACGTGTCAGCCGCTCTATGCGCGACATCGCCTACAAGGCCATGCAGACCAAGGAGCGGCTGACCGGTAAAAATGCTGAGGAGCCAACAGTGGAGGAAATCGCCCAGGAAATGGGGATGCGCAAGCGGGACGTTGTGCTGGCGCTGGAGTCCATCGTCGAGCCGGTTTCTCTGTACGAGCCAATCTATTCCGACTCCGGCGACGCCATCTATGTAATGGACCAGCTGGGAGATAAAAACGACGACAGCAACTGGCTGGAGGAGCTCTCTATCCGAGAAGCCATCTCCAACCTGACGCCCAGGGAAAAAAAGATTCTTTCCCTGCGCTTCTTCACCGGAAAAACCCAGATGGAGGTGGCCGGCGAAATCGGCATCAGCCAGGCGCAGGTCAGCCGGCTGGAAAAGGGCGCGCTGGATAAAATCAAAGGAAATCTATAGGGAAATGATAAAAAATCCCAAATTAGAAATAAAATGAGAATGATTTATGGATAAGACGTGTATATTCCGGACGCCGCCGGGCCATACTTGTATCGAGGGATTTTGATATCTCCTCGTCCGAAATTTTAGGAGGTGACCATTCATGCAAGAGTCTAAAAACAATAAGCAGAACCAACAAAACCAGCAAAACCAACAGCAGAAGCAAAATCAGCAGAACCAAAACAAAGAGCAAAACAGATAACACCCTTATCATACTGTCCGCAGGATAAACTGTTTCGCAGTTGATTTTGCGACTGCAATGCAAGCAAAGCCAGAAATCTCGAAAGCCTCGGCTTCCAGGGTTTCTGGCTTTGTACTTGTATTCTTGCTTTTTTCTCCATATTCTGCTAAAATATTCTTGGCGCTGTCGCATTCGGCAGGCGGTTTGTCCCTCTTACTAAAAAGGGGGTCATTCTTGCCCCCTTGCCCAATAAGGAAAGGGGGGCTGCTCATGAGTACATCCGAAGTTTTTCAACTTTGTCTTGTCATCATTGGCATTTGTGGCCTGTTTTTACAGGCCTACAAAAAGAAATAACCGCCCTACCCTCCAAGTATAGCGGTTATTTCTTAACCAACATATGAGGGACAAACCGTCTGCTGACAGCGCCTCTTTATGTTTTTAGTATATACCGTTTTTACACAATTGTCAACTGGGTTACACCGGATTTTTAGCCGATGCCCTTCTTGCTTTTTTCTCCATATTCTGCTAAAATAATTTTGGCGCTGTCGCATTCGGCAGGCGGTTTGTCCCTCTTACTAAAAAGGGGGTCATTCTTGCCCCCTTGCCCAATAAGGAAAGGGGGGCTGCTCATGAGTACATCCGAAGTTTTTCAACTTTGTCTTGTCATCATTGGCATTTGTGGCCTGTTTTTACAGGCTTACAAAAAGAAATAACCGCCCCAACCTTCGAAAGTTAGCGGTTATTTCTGCTAAAACTTGAGGGACAAACCGTCTGCTGACAGCGCCTCTTTATGCTTTTAGTATATACCGTTTCCTTATTATTGTCAAGATAATCTTGCTTATATATCCTTTTTATATTCGGCTATATCCTCCAGTCTACATGCCAAAGCGGCACATAATTTATCTAACGTTTTTGTTTCGATATTTTCATTTTCCTCAAGCCGTCGAACTGTCTTTCTATCAATACCGCTCTGCTCTCTCAGCTGATAAATGGTCATTCCTTTTTTTTGAATCGTTTTCCACAACTTATCAAACACAATCATATTATAACCCCCATATTGACATAAAACAGTATGGGGGTTATAATCTATTTTATTAAGGGGATATAATCCCCATATCATGCATAAAGCTATTTATCTGCTTTGTACGTGGCAATATCCTCTAATCTACAGGACAAAGCTTTGCATAACTTATCCAAGGTCTTTGTTTCCATGTTTTCATTTGCACGAAGCCGCCGAATGGTTTTACTGTCAATGCCGCATTTTTCTCTAAGCTGATAGGTAGACATTCCTTTTTTCTCAATCGTTATCCATAATTTATCAAATATTATCATTTTAAAACCCCCAACTTGTAAAATTAGTATGGGGGTTATATTCCAACTTATTAAGGGGATATAATCCCCATGCTGTGATTTTTTTCGCCTATGAAAACGAAAGGAGGGACAGCAAGTGGAAGAAATCCGGTACATAGATCCGCACAACCCCAAACAGATGGCCATGCAGATCTGCGAATATATCCTGACCGTAACCCAGGACCAAACCGAGCAGGAAAGCCTCGATACCTACGCTTTCCTGCTGGCGCTGATCGCCACCCCACCCACCCACAATGCCGACTGCGCCAAGGTCCTCATGACCTCCGCCGTCCGCGCTCGTGAATACCTAATCCGCACCCATTATCCCAACAGGGCGAAAAACCCAAACGAAAAGGGATGAGCACAAACGCTCATCCCTTCTCCTCCGCCTGCTCGTCCTGCCGGTAGGCGATCTGCCCTTCCACAATCGTATACAGGGTTTGGGTAAAAACCTCCATCGGGTTTCCGTCAAAAATCGCCAGATCCCCGTCCTTGCCCGGCTCCAGGGTCCCCACCCGGTCCTCGATCCCGCAGATTCGGGCCGGATTGCAGGTAATCGCCTCCAGCGCGTGGTCCACGCCCAGCCCCTCCTTGGCGGCAAAGCCCGCGCAGATGGGCAAGTATTGAATCCGCGTTACCGGATGGTCGGTGGTAATGGCCACCAGCACCCCCGCCTTTTGCAAAATCCCCGGCGTTTTAAAGTCCATGTTCTGCACCTCGATTTTATTGCGGGAGGATAAGGTCGGCCCCACAATGGCCGGAAAACCCGATTCCTGGATTTCCCCGGCGATCAGGTGCCCCTCGGTGCAGTGGTCCAGCGTCAGGCCCAGGCCCCATTCCTTTGCAATGCGGATGGCGGTCAAAATATCGTCCGCCCGGTGTACATGGGCCTTTAGGGGGATTTTTCCCTCTAAAACCGGCAGCCAGCACTCCAGCTGAAAATCCGTCTCAAAGCTCTCGCCGTTTTGGGCCGCCTTCTCCTTGCGCGCCTGATAGTTTTTGGCCCTGGCCAGCTCCTGGCGCAGCATTGCGCCGGCGGACATACGGGTAGAGGGCATTTTGCCCTGGCCGCTGTAATTGGTTTTGGGGTTTTCGCCGAACGCCGCCTTCATGGCCGCCGGCTCCTTCACGACCATCCGGTCGATTACCCGGCCATAGGTCTTCATGGCCAAAAACTGGCCGCCCACAATGTTGGAGCTGCCCGGCCCGGCCATGACTGTTGTAATCCCGGCGCTCAGGGCGTTGTGAAAGGCCGAATCCATGGGATTTACCGCATCCAGCGCCTTGAGGTAGGGGGTCAGCGGCTGATTGACCTCGTTGCAGTCGTCCCCCTCAAAGCCCTTTTTTTCCTCGGTGATGCCGATATGGCAGTGCGCCTCGATAAGACCGGGCAGTACCCAGCCGCCCTTTGCGTCGATCACCTGCGCGTTTTTCGGGCAGGCGACCCTTTCCCCCACCTCGCGGATTTTTCCGTTTTCGATCAGCACCTGCCCGTTTTCCCACACCGGACCGGCCATGGTAAAAATGCGTCCGTTTTTCACGTACAGCATACGGCGGACCCTCCTTTGCTTTTTCAAAGGTAGTATGCCGTCTTCTGCCGCCAAACATACCGTTCCTTCCGGAAAAACTAGAGGAAATGTAAAAGCCCCGATTCGGCCAGCGAAACGAAATCGTCCCCCGCCACAATGATGTGGTCCCGCAGGGTAATTTCCAGCACCTGCGCCATTTCGCAAAGCTGCCGGGTCATTAGAATATCCGTGTCGGAGGGCAGCGCCGTGCCATACGGATGATTGTGCCCTAAAATGATGGAGGAGGCCGAGCATTGCAGCGCCTGCTGCAAAATCTGGCGCGGACGAAAATTCACCCGGCTCAGGCTCCCCTCGCTCACCAGTGCGCAGTTTAAAAGCTTGCGCTTGTTATCCAAGCACAAAAGGTAAAACCGCTCGTTGGTAACGCCGATATATTTAGACAGCAAAAAAGCGCCGGCCTTTTCGGTCGTGTCTAAAATCATGCCCGGATCGTTGCGGTCGGCTAAGTAGGCGCCTGCCAGCTGCGGGATCATTTTTATGAGCGTTGCGGAATTGTCACTGATTCCCGGAACGTCTAAAAGATCCTCGTAGGAAGCGTCGAACACGCCGGACAGGGAGCCAAACCGTTTCATCAGGCTGTGCGCCAAGCTGTTGGTATCCCTTTGGGGAATGCCGTAAAAAAGCAGCAGCTCCAGCATCTCGTGCTGTCCAAAGCCGTCTAAGCCTGTCCGGCGAAAGCGCTCCTTTAACCGGCGGCGATGTCCCTGGTGATTATGCTCCATCTTTTTCCTCCTGCCGCAGCAGCAGGGCCGCCGCCTCGGGAAAGAGCGCCTGTACAAAATCCACCTGGGGGACGGCGACGGTTTTTCCGTTTAAATAGTCCAAGGGCCCGCCGGAATCCGAAAAGGCAAAGCGCACCTGATAGGCGCACAGCGCCTGAAAGCGCCAGCCCCGCTGCCGGCCGTCGCTTTTGCCGTACTTGCCGTCTCCCAGCAGCGGATGGCCCAGATACGCCATGTGGGCGCGGATCTGATGGGTCCTGCCGGTGAGCAGGCCGATCTGCAGCAAAGACAGGTCCTCCTTTTCCGCCAATACCCGGTATGCGGTCTGGATGGTTCTGCCGCCGGGAACCGGCTGCGGATATACCCGCACCTGGTTTTTGTCCGCGTCCTTTTTTAAATAGGCGCGCAGGGTATCCTCCCGCCGGGGCATTCTGCCGTGTACAACGCACACATAGCGCTTCACAAGCTTCCGATCCCGGATCCGCTGATTTAATTCCCGCAGCGCCGGGGCGTTTTTCGCCGCCAGCACAATGCCGGAGGTGTTGCGGTCAATGCGGTTGCAAAGCGCCGGTACAAAGGAATTTTCCCGCGCGGGGTCGTATTCCTTTTTTTCGTACAGATATTTTAAAATCCGGTTGATCAGCGTATCCCAAGCCTCCCTGCCGTCCTCGTGGACGATCAGACCGGCAGGCTTATTGACCACGAGGATATTCTCGTCCTCGTACAAAACATCCAGCTGGGCGGGCGCGTGAAAAAAAGCCTCGTCGGTTCTGGGCGAGGAAAAGAATTCGTCGCTTATATACAGCTCCAGCAGATCCCCCTCCCGCAGGCGGTCGGCGCTCTGGCAGCGCTGATGGTTGCGTTTAATCCGTTTTAGGCGAATGTATTTGTACAAAAGCGCCGTGGGAAGAAGCGGCACCGCCTTGGTCAAAAATTTATCCAGACGCTGCCCGGCGTCGTTTTGGGAAATCAAAAAGGTTCTCATCCTGTTTCTCCCATCCTGTTAACGTCTGCCCTTCCGGACGGCGGTGGCGGTCCGCCCTGTTTGGGAATACCGCTGCTGCGTGCCGGACTGTATAGAAATCCGTACCGGCCCCGACTGCCGGACACCGCGCGCCCTTTCCTCTTCGATTCGCTTGCGGGCGCGCAGAATCGCCACCTGCCGCGCCCGAAGCTCTGCCGCCCGTTTGGCCTCCAGCCTTTCCCGGCGGCGCTGGTGGCGCCTTCTTTTTCTGCGGTGCAAAAAGCGGCGGACCCACGCGAGCAAAAGGACTAAAACCGCACAACCGGCCACCGCCGCCAGGGTGACGCCCACCCATTTGAGCACCCCCAGCAGATTTTTCCAAAAAAGGCTGTTGTCCTTTACCGGAAGCCCGGTGGCCTCGTCCAGCTTCTGTTCTGCCGTGTCGGCCAGCGAAAACTGCAGCGGAAAGCTGCCCAGGTCCGCGTACATGCTGCCGCTTTGCGCTTTCAGCGAAACCTTTACCGAGGGGATTACGTCCTCGCCCACCCGGTAGGATTCGGGCACCTGGTATTCTAAGGAAAGATCGTCGGCGCTGTACTGCCGGTGCAAAAGCAGGTCAATACTGTTGTCCGGATAGATGCGCACCTCCTGCACCTGGGTATCCCCCTCCATCACCGGGATCACAAAGCCCTTTAGGTGAAGCTTGGAAAGGGTCAGCTTGTCAAAGGAGTCAAAGCAGTAATCAAACAGCGCCGCCGTATCCTCGTACTTTTCGTATTTCTGACTGCCCATGGTCACGCAGATCAACTCTATATCCCCGCGCTTGGCGCTGGTTGCCGAGGTGTGCCGCGCCTCGCCGGTATAGCCCAGCTTGCCGCCGGTGCACCCCTCGTAGGTGAACTGGGACTCCACAAACATGCTGTGCTGGGTGCCCATCTGCCGGGCCTTTGCCTGCTTGTTGGTGGGCTGGATGGTATATTCCTCTGCGCGCCAGTATTCCCGAAAGCCCTTGACCCCCAGGGCGTATCGGGTGATCAGCGCCATATCGTAGGCGGTGGTATAATGGTCCGTGTTGTGCAGGCCGTTGGCGTTGGCGAAATGGGTGTTGACCGCGCCGATCTCCTTGGCCTTTTCATTCATCATCACCACAAACTGGTCAATGCTGCCGGCAACGCATTCGGCCACGCCGTTGGCCGCGTCGTTGGCCGAGGCGATCATGGTCGCGAACATCAGGTCCCGAAGAGAGAGCTGCTCCCCCTCGGTCAGGGCGATGTGGGTGCTGTTGGGGTCGATGGAATGGGTCGCTTCATAGCTCATGGTATGGATTTTGTCCGGGTCGCCGTTTTCCAGCGCCAGCAGCACCGTCATGATTTTGGTGATGCTGGCCGGATACATCATATGATCCATCCCCTTTTCCACCAGCACCTGACCGGTGGCGGCGTCCATCACCACCGAGGTCTGGCTGGCGGTGGCCGGCGGCGTTTCCCCATAAGCCGCCCAGGCTATGGAGGGCCAAAGCAGCGCGCCGATGAAAATCCATAGAAAAAAAAAGCAGGCGTATCGCTTCATCATATTACTCCGTTTGCATATTTCCTGTCTGCGCCTCGAAAAAAAATCCAAGGCAAATCTTTCTTCGGCATAATATTATAGCAAAAAAAGCCTCTGTTGCCAAGTAAGGCCCGGAATTTTCAGCTGTCCGTCACAAAAAACAGGAGACAGACACCTGATCCCGCTTGCCATCCTGGGTAAAATATAGTATAATGCCAACTAAAATTATACGCTTGGTTTTGTATTTTCCTATTTTATCGGACGGAGGTCTTTTTCATGGCAAGAATGGAATTGAAAAAAGTATTCCAGCAGTCCTCGCAGCTGGAGGGAAAGACAATAACGGTCTGCGGCTGGGTCAAAACCATCCGGGACTCCAAGGCCCTGGGCTTTATTGCGTTAAACGACGGCAGCTGCTTTTCGAATTTGCAGGTGGTTTTTGAGGACGCCAAAATCTCCAATTTTAAAGAGATCGCCAAATTAAATGTAGGCGCCGCCCTGCGGGTTACCGGTACGCTGGTACTGACCCCCGGCGCCAAGCAGCCCTGCGAGCTGCACGCCGAGGGAATCGAGGTGGAGGGCGCCTCCGCGCCGGAGTATCCGCTGCAAAAAAAGCGCCATACCCTGGAGTATCTGCGCACCGTCGCCCATCTGCGGCCCAGGACCAACACCTTCAGCGCGGCGTTTCGCGTCCGCTCGGTAGCGGCCTTTGCCATCCACCGCTTTTTTAACGAGCGGGGCTTTGTCTACGCCCATACCCCACTGATTACCGGCAGCGACTGCGAGGGCGCCGGCGAGATGTTCCACGTGACCACCTTCGATCCAGGCCGGCCCCCGCTCACCGAGGACGGGCAGGTAGACTACAGCCAGGACTTCTTCGGCAAAATGACCAGCTTAACCGTATCCGGCCAGCTGGAGGGCGAATGCATGGCCATGGCCTTCGGAAACATCTACACCTTTGGCCCCACCTTCCGGGCGGAAAAATCCAACACCCCCCGGCACGCCGCCGAATTTTGGATGATCGAGCCGGAAATCGCCTTCGCAGATTTGCAGGACGACATGGACCTGGCCCAGGACATGATCAAATATGTGCTGCGGTATGTGCTGGAGCAGTGCCCCCAGGAGATGCAGTTCTTTAACGATTTTTATGATAAAGAGCTGATCCGGCGGCTGGAAAGCCTGATCGAGGCGGATTTCGGCCAGGTAACCTACACCGAGGCGGTAAAGCTTTTAGAGGCGCACAAGGACGAATTTGAATATCCGGTGTACTGGGGGTGCGACCTGCAAACCGAGCATGAGCGGTACCTGACCGAAAAAATCTTCCAAAAGCCGGTGTTTGTCATCGACTATCCCAAAGAGATCAAGGCCTTTTACATGCGCTTAAACGACGACGGCAAAACCGTGGCCGCCATGGATCTGCTGGTCCCCGGCGTAGGGGAGATCATCGGCGGCAGCCAGCGCGAGGAGCGGCTGGACGTTTTGACCGCCCGGATGGACGAGCTGGGTCTTAAAAAAGAGGACTATTCCTGGTATCTGGACCTGCGCCGGTTCGGCGGCTGCAAGCATGCGGGCTACGGCCTGGGCTTTGAACGGCTGATCATGTACATGACCGGCATTTCCAACATCCGGGATGTTCTGCCCTTTCCGCGGGTCACCGGCTCCGCCGAGTTTTAGCCGCCGAAAAGCAGGATTCCCCGCAAAATATGCAGGAAGATGCAGCACGTCTTGCATCTTCCTGTTTTTTTGCCCGCGCCGTCCTGCAATTTTCACAAAAACGCCCTCAAAAAGCTTCTCCCCTCTGTAGAAGCGGCAAATTATGCAGGATTAAAAGAAACACTCTTGCAAATTTCTATTATATGCGCTATAATAAAGCCATAATTTGAATTTAGGTGGTATTGATCATGCAGAATAGGAAGGATATTTCGATGTTTCTTGCAACGCATTATCTGGCCGAAGCCCAGGAGGACCGGCCGGGCTCTCCGGCGTCTGCCGATGGGCTTGCTGCATGGATGAACCATTATAAAAAGGAATACGAGGCTTATAAACGCAAGGGTAAAAGGCTGGATATGTCCCGCGGAAAGCCGGGGCCGGACCAGCTGGCCCTTTCGGCACCTATGCTGGACGTTTTAAGCAGTCAAAGCGACCTGGCCACCGCCGACGGCACCGACTGCCGCAACTACGGCTGTCTGGACGGCATTCCGGAGGCCAAGCAGCTGATGGGCGGGCTTTTGGGCCTGCCGGCGGAAAACATGATCGTAGGCGGCAACTCCAGCCTTAGTATGATGTACGATACCGTCGCCCGGGCCATGCTCCATGGGGTGTATGGGTCCCCTGAGCCCTGGTGCCGCCTTAAAAAGGTGAAATTTCTCTGCCCGGTTCCCGGCTACGACCGTCACTTTGCCATCTGCCAGCATTTCGGCATTGAGATGATCAATATCCCCATGAACGAGGACGGTCCGGACATGGACCTGGTGGAGCGGCTGGTCCGGGAGGACGACAGCATTAAGGGCATTTGGTGCGTGCCGAAATTCTCCAACCCCTCGGGGCTTACCTATTCGGACCAGGTGGTGCGGCGGTTCGCCAGGCTTTCCCCCAAGGCGCCGGATTTTCGCATCTTTTGGGATAACGCCTATTTTATCCACGAGCTGACCGAGGAACAGGTCCCGCTCTTGAACCTTTTTTTAGAGGCCCGGAAAAACGGCAGGGAGGATATGGTCTTTATCTTCTGCTCCACCTCAAAAATCAGCTATCCCGGTTCGGGACTGGCGGCCATGGGCGCTTCGTTCCACAACATCCAGAATATCAAAATGCATATGACCGTTCAGACCATCGGCAACGACAAGATGAACCAGCTGCGGCACGTGCGCTTTTTCCGGGACGAGGCGGGCGTTTTGGCCCACATGGAAAAGCACGCGCAGCTGATCTATCCCAAATTCCAGCTGGTGGAGCGGATTCTGGAGGAGGAGCTGGGCTGCTGCGGCATCGCCCGCTGGACCCGCCCCAAGGGAGGATACTTTATTTCGTTAGATACCCAGCCCGGCTGCGCAAAGCGAGTCGTCTCCCTCTGCCGGGAGGCCGGCGTTGTCATGACCCCGGCGGGCTCCACCTTCCCCTGCGGCATTGACCCGGACGATACCAATATCCGCATCGCGCCCACCTACCCTTCGCTGGAGGAGCTGGAAAGCGCCGCGAAGATCCTTTGTCTGTGCGTGAAAATCGCGGCGGCGGAAAAAATGATGGCCCAAACGGCCGGGCAGGAAGCAGCACCCCAAAAGGCCCCATTGCCCATGGCCCAATAAAATAGAATGGACCCCCTAAAAAAACCGGCGGACGCTTGGAAGGGCGTACAAAAAGCCCTCCAAAGCGCTCTGCCGGTTTTTTGCGGGATATCCCCTTTTGGGTCCGGCAAATTCCGGCCGGGCGGGGAATGGGAGCGCGTGTCCGCATCATACACTCAATAGGCCCGGCGGACGGCGGCCTGCCATCCTGGCGTGAAACCGGCCTATTTTTCCTTTAAAAGATTTTTTAACTCCGCCATAAAGGTCTGCACGTCGGCAAACTGCCGGTAAACCGAGGCGAACCGCACATACGCCACCTCGTCCACCCTTTTAAGCTTTTCCATGGCCAGCTCGCCAATGCGGTAGGAGGTGACCTCCCGGTCCAGTGCGTTCAGCAGGTCCGCCTCGATCTCGTCTGCGACCCGCTCAATGGTCTCCAGCGGGACCGAGCGCTTTTCGCAGGCGCGCAGCAAGCCGTTTAACAGCTTGGTCCGGTCAAACCCTTCCCGGGACTGGTCCTTTTTGATGACGATAAGGGGCGTGGTCTCCACCGACTCATAGGTGGTGAACCGTTTGGCGCACTGCAGGCATTCGCGCCGTCTGCGAATCCGGTCGTCCACTGCCCTGGAGTCGATTACCTTGCTGTCGTGATACCCGCAGAATGGACATTTCATTGTGATTCCTCCGTTTTGGATCGCTGCATTCTCGGTTTCCTCCCACAGTATAGCAACGCGGCGGCAAAAAAACAAGTTTTTTGTACAATTGTATTGCATTTGGGGAACGATTATAATAAGATGGATTGCATCGGCTGCGGACCTGTCGTCCCGGCAAAACAGCGCAGGGCAGGCGGCGGCCGGCCCTGCGGCACGAGATAAAGGAGTTTCGATTATGTCTAAAATTGTTTGGAAGCCCGGTACCCTTCTGTCCCCCTTGCCGGCGGTTTTAGTATCCTGCGGGACCATGGAGAAGCCCAACGTCCTCACCATCGCGTGGACGGGGATTGTCAATTCCGACCCGGCCATGACCTACATTTCGGTGCGAAAGGAGCGGTTTTCCCACAGCCTGATTGAACAAAGCGGGGAATTTGTCATCAACCTGACCACCGCCGCCCTAATCCGCGCCACCGACCTGTGCGGCGTCAAATCCGGGCGGGATACCGACAAGTTCGCCCTGGCCGGGCTGACGCCGGAGCCGGCCTCGGCCCTTTCCTGCCCGATGATCGCCGAAAGCCCCCTTTCGCTGGAATGCCGTGTAACCCAGATTCTTCCTCTGGGCTCCCACCATATGTTCCTAGCGAAAATCGAGGCGGTGGATGTGGACGAGACCCTGTTAGACGAAAAGGGAAAGCTGCATCTTTCCCGGTGCGGCCTTTTATCCTATTCCCACGGCGAATACTTTGCCCAGGGCCGCCGGCTTGGCAGCTTCGGCTGCTCGGTCCGCAAAAAAACGAACAGCGGACGGCAAAAAAATAAGCCGCAAACCGTTCGGTAGGGGCGAATCCGCCGCTGACCGGTTCTTTCTGCCGGCCGGCCCTTTTTCCCAATTTTCTGGAGGTGATGATTGGAATGAAACGAATGCTTTCCATTTTTCTGGCGCTGCTTTTGCTTTTCAGCGGCTGCGCCCGGACCAATTCGGACCAGCCGTCCTCTTTGGCCGAATATTCCCGTCCGCTGGGCTTTGACCAGCCGCCGGCAAACCGGACCGAGGTCCCCTTTGAACAGATGGAATACGTCCAGCCTGACCTGGATGAAACCATCGCCCGGTACAAGGATTTTGCCGAACGGGTGCAAAAGGCCCAATCCGCCGAAGAGGTGATGTCCGTTTGGGAGGAGGAGACCCAGCTGTGCCGGGAATATTACAACATGTTCACCCTCTCCAACGTCCTTTTCAGTCTCGACACCACCAATGAAGACAACGCCGCCAATTACCAATATATGCAGGATTTTATGTCCCGGCTGCGCCCCGCCTCCATCGAGCTGACCCGGTCGATTGTTTCGTCGCCCTACCGCGGTCAGCTGGAAAGCATGGTGGGCCCCCACGTTTTGGAAGCCATGGACACCAGCGCAAAAAATTATTCGGAGCAGCAGCTGGAGCTGGAGCTGGAGGAAAACCGCCTGACCACCCAATACACCCAGCTTTTGTCGCAGGCTACGGTGTTTGAAACCGAACAGCGGTCCCTCACCGTCAGCGACATGTATTATTTTCTGCGCTTTGGCCAGGCGGAGGACCAGCAGATCGCCAAGCAGCTGCTGGACCGCTATTACAGCCAGTTCAACCGGCAGTGCGGCGAAATTTATTCCCAGCTGGTGGAGCTGCGGGTCCAAATAGCCAAGGCCGCCGGCTTTGACAGCTATCTGGACTACTATTATTTTAACCGGTCCTACCGGGGCTACAGCCAGAGGCAGATCGAAGACTTCCGCCAATGGGTCAAGGCGTATCTTGTCCCCGTCTACCGGCAGCTGAAGGACCGGGCGGCCCAGCGCTTGGGTCGGACGCTGAATCTGTTTGAGTACGCCTCCCCTTTGCCGGAGCAGGTCAACGTCTCTTATCTGCAGACCATCATCAGTGCGCAGCAGCTTGTACAGATCGCTGTGGGCATATTGCAGGACCTTTCGCCCGAAACCCGCGAGATGATCGACTACATGACCCGCAACCATTTATATGATCTGACCAGTGCGCCCAATAAAGCCTCCGGCGCGTTCACCACCTATTTCTACGGCTGGCAGGAGCCCTATGTCCTCTCGAATTACGACGACGCCGGCACCTATATCCACGAAATGGGCCACGCGCTTAACTTTTTCCGCACCGGAGACCTGCGGGTACTGGAGCAGGATCTGCAGGGGTCCGACATTTCGGAGATTCATTCCCAAACGCTGGAGCTTTTGGCCAGTCCCTGGCTGGACCGCATTTACACCGACCCGGACGCGGCGGAAAAATCCAATGTGTTCCAGATGTTTCATACCATCCTGTCCGCTACCATGGTAGACGAATTCCAGCACAAAATCTACGAGCAGCCGGCCATGACTCACGAGGAGCGCAACGCTTTATACGCCCAGCTGGAGCAGGCGTATTTCGGCGAGGTGGATTATCTGGGCCTTTCCTTTTTAGAAAACGGCCTGGATTGGGTGGATATCCACCATCTGTTTGAGCAGCCCATGTACTATATTGAATACGCTTTAAGCGGCGTGGTAGCGCTGGGCTTCTGGCAGGATTCCCAGGAGGATTGGGACCAAGCCTTCGCCTCCTACATCCGGTTTGTGGATATTCCCAACGACGTGAACCTGCCCGATTCGCTGGCCCTTGCCGGACTGGAGAACATTTTCCGCGAGGAAACGCTCCAAGCCCTTGCAGAGAATTTGGGCGGCTATTTTCTAACATCCTTTTCCTAAAGGGTTTTTCACGAGAAAAACAAAAGACTGGCCTTTCCCAGTCTTTTCGCAGTTGACAATTGTGCGCAAACGGCGTATACTAAGAGCACAAAGAGGCGCTGTCGGCAGACGGTTTGTCCTCAGAGATGGATCAAAAGAATCTGACCGCTACACTTGAGGCGTGGGGCGGTCATTTTCTTTTGCAAATCTGGTAAACCAGCGTTACAACGCTCAGGATCACAAGAGAGAACGCAAAAAGGCCCTTCGTATGTAACCATAGGCATCACCCCCTTTCAAAAGGGGAGTGACAAACCGCCTGCCGAATGCGACAGCGCCACAGCCATCTTAGCAGAAAGGGCCGAAAAACGCAAGAAAAGCAGCGACCTCTAAGTCAAAGCGCAATCAAGCAGCCGCGGTTTTGAACCAGCGGTTTTTTTGCGCAATCCTTTCCCGCGCCCCAGAATGTATCTTTTTCCTAAAAAAGATTTGATTTTTCCAAATAAAATGGTATAATAAGTATATAAAGTATCCGCATGGCTCTTTTTTGCGGCGGCTTTATGGGACGATTAAATCAAAGGGGTTGAATGTATGCATATTGTAATTACCGCCAGAAAAACAACGGTAAAGGATTCTTTTAAAGAACGGGTTGAGAAAAAGCTGGCCAAATTCGACCGCTTTTTCGACGATGCCTCTGCAATAGTCGTCGTCACCAACGAACGGGACCGGGAGACGGTGGAAATCACCATCCAGTCTATGGGCATGTTCTTCCGGGCGGAAAAAACCACCGGCGACCGAATTGATTCGCTGGAATCGGTTACCGATTCCTTGATGAAGCAGATCATCCGCAACAAATCCAAGCTGCAAAAGCGGCTGCGCTCCAACGCCTTTGTGGAGCCGGTAGCCGACGAACCGGCCTACGAAGAGGAAAACGTCCATGTCGTAAAGGTCAAAACCTTCCCGGTAAAGCCGATGACCGAGGAGGAGGCGATCTTGCAGATGAATCTTTTGGGACACACATTCTTTATGTTCCGCAACGCGGATTCGGGTGAGATCAACGTCGTCTATTCCCGCCGCAGCGGTGACTACGGCCTGCTGGTGCCGGAAACCGAATAAGCCTGCAAACCCTGTGCGGGCAGTGTGGAAGGTTCACACTGCCCGCACTCGTCGTTTATAAAGAAAGGAAGTGAGCCAGCTGCAAAAACGATCGAACGCGATACAGCGCCCTGTAACGACCCTGTTTTTGCTGATGTCGGTGGATGGAAAGATCACCACCGGCGCAACAGACCGCCTGGATTTCGACCGGGATCTTCCCCGCATCCCCGGGGTTCGGGAGGGGCTCCGGCAATATTACGACATAGAACAGACCACCGATTTGTGGTCGCTGAATTCCGGAAGAGTGCAGGAAAAAATGGGGGTAAACCAAAAGGAAATGCCGGAGAAAACGCCGGTTTCCTTTGTTTTGATTGACAACCACCATCTTACCGAGCATGGCGTTCGGTATTTCTGCGCCCGCTCCCAGCAGTTTGTCCTGGTGACCTCCAATCAAACGCATCCGGCCTTTGACGTCGCGTCGGAAAACCTGCATATCCTCCTTCAGCCGGAGCTGGATCTGACCGGTGCGCTGGAATCCTTAAAAAAGGAGTTTGGCTGCCAGCGGATCACCATCCAAAGCGGCGGAACGCTGAACGAGCTGTTTTTGCGGGAAAAGCTGCTGGATTACATTGACCTGGTGGTGGCGCCGGTGCTGGTGGGCGGAAAGGATACCTCCACCCTTATAGACGGCCGGTCCATCACCAGCCCCGGCGGACTTTCCGGGCTGGGCGTATTGCGCCTGGAAAGCGTTCGGCAGCTGGAGGGGTCCTATCTGCGCCTGCGGTACAAGGTTCTTTTTTAAACAGCGGCCCATATGGGGGGATTTTGCGGCGGCGTTACAGGACGGATCCAGAAAATTTCCGCTTACATTTTTCCCAAAAAGCTGGTATAATAAAGTTGCCGGATTCACGGCAAATCCGCAGAAAAATGAAGGATAAAGGGTGTATGATGCACACGATTAAAATGGCGGCCCCCTGTTTATTTGGCTTAGAGAGCGTTTTGTCCGGCGAGTTAAAAAAAATCGGCGCAAAAAATATCGAGGTTTCCGACGGCAAGGTCACCTACACCGGCGACTGGCAAATGCTGGCCAAAACCAACCTTTGGCTGCGCACGGCGGAGCGGGTGCTGGTGGTACTGGATTCCTTTCGCGCCGAAACCTTTGAGGAGCTGTTCCAGGGGGTTTTGAACATCCCCTTCGAGGCGTATCTGGGCAAGGACGACGCTTTTCCCGTAAAGGGCTGGTCTCTCAACTCTCAGCTTGCCAGCGTTCCGGACTGCCAGTCCATCGTCAAGCGGGCGGTGGTCAAGCGGCTGGAGCGGCAGTATCATCAAAGCTGGTTTACCGAAACCGGTCCCCAGCACCAAATTCAATTTTCCATCCGCAAAAATATTGTCACCATCTTTCTGGATACCTCCGGCCCGGGCCTGCACAAGCGCGGGTACCGGCAGACCTCTTTGCTGGCGCCGATTAAAGAGACGCTGGCCGCCGGCATCGTCGATTTTACCCGGCTGTATGACGATTCGGTGCTGTACGACCCCTTCTGCGGCTCCGGCACCCTGTTAATCGAGGCGCTTTTAAAGGGGATGAACATCGCGCCCGGCATTAACCGGCGCTTTGCCGCCGAAAGGTGGGACTGCATTCCCGCCGACGTTTGGAAGCAGGCGCGAAGCGAGGCGCTGGACCTGGTGAAGCGGGACGCGAAGATCCGCGCCTACGGCTATGACATCGACCCGCAGGCGGCAGAGCTGACCTTGGCCAACGCCAAAAAGGCGGGGGTTTCCGCCCACATCCGCGCCAAGGCGCAGGATATTTCCCAGTTCGCCCCCCTGCCGGACCGGGCGATTGTGGTCTGTAACCCGCCCTATGGAAAGCGGCTTTTGGAGATTAAGGAGGCGGAAGCGCTCTACCAGAAAATGGGCCAGGTTTTTGTCCCGAGTCGGGACAAAAAGTACTATATCATCAGCCCCCACGAGGATTTTGAGCCGATTTTCGGCCGGACGGCCGACCGGCGGCGCAAGCTTTACAACGGCATGATGAAATGCCAGCTGTTTATGTATTTTCGCTGATTTATTGCATCCGCAGCAAAACAGCCGCCCTTTTTAAAAGGACGGCTGTTTTTCCTTGTGGGTAAGATCTCTTACAGGGTAAACGAGCTGTGGCGGGTCACATGGCATCCGATGTTTACCGCCACCGGAAGGCCGGCAATATGGGTGCCATAGGTTTCAATGTTCACACACAGCGCCGTGGTGCTGCCGCCAAAGCCCTGAGGACCTACGTCGGTCTGGTTTGCCCGGCGCAGCAGCTCCTCCTCCATCTCGGCGTAAAGGGGGTCTGGATTGCGCAGATCCGAGCTGCGGCACAAAGCGGTTTTGGCCAGCAGCGCGCACTCCTCAAAGTCCCCGCCAATGCCTACGCCGACCACCATCGGCGGACAGGGATTCGCCCCCGCCTGCTGGATGGTATCAATGACAAAATCCATGATCATCTCTTTGGTGGCCGCCGGGGTAAACATTTTAATCCGGCTCATGTTCTCGCTGCCAAAGCCCTTGGGCGCAACAGTAATCTTTAAGCCGTCCCCCTCCACCAGCTTTAGGTGGATGATGGCCGGCGTATTGTTGTTGGTATTCACCCGGCGGATGGGGTCGCTGACCACCGAGCAGCGCAAAAGACCCTCCACATAGCCTTGGGCCACCCCTTCGTGGATGGCGTCGTTTAAGCTGCCGCCCACCAGGTGCACCTCCTGCCCCAGCTCCACAAAGATCACCGCCATGCCCGTATCCTGGCAGATGGGCACATCGATCTTTTTCGCCTCTTCAAAATTGGTGACCAGATCCTTTAAAATCTCCTGGCCCAAGGGGCTGGTTTCTGTTTTACAGGCCTGCCGCATCCGGCACTCCACGTCGCAGGGGAGAATTTTGTTGGCCCGAATGCAATGCTCCTTTACCAGCTGCGTAATCCTTTTAACGTCGACTTCTCTCACCGAAAACATCCTTCCATCCTTGTTATTTTACCTGCACGCCGTTTACAAAAACCATTTTCGGCTTGTTGGCCACCGCCAGCGGATCCCCCTCAAACACCAGGATATCCGCATCCTTTCCCTCCTCCAGCGAGCCGACCCGTCCGTCCAGCTTGCAGATTTTCGCCGGGTTGATGGTAATGGCGCGCAGCGCTTGCTCGTAATCCATGCCGGCCCCTACCGCAAATCCGGCGCTGGTGGGCAAAAGCGGCATGGGAATCACGTCGTGATCGGTGCAGATGGCGGTCAGCACCCCCGCCTTAGCCAGCGCGCCCGGGTTTGCCTGGGTGGAATTGGAAAGCTCCGGCTTGGATCGGGTGGTCAAAAGCGGTCCGCAGATGGCCGGGACCCCTTCCTTAGCAATATCCTCGGCGATCAAATGCCCTTCGGTGCAGTGGACCAGGATATAATCCAGCGAAAACTCCCGTCCCAAGCGGATGGCCGTATAGATATCGTCCGCCCGATGGCAGTGGAAATGGGCCTTTACCTCCCGCTTTAAAAGCGGGATCAGCGCCTCGCACTTCATGTTGAATTCCGGCTCCGATTTGGAGGAATCCGCCGCCGCGGCCTCTTTTTTCTCCAGATATTTCTGCGCCTTAATCAGCTGCTCGCGGATGACGGCGGCGGTGCCCATCCGGGTGGAGGGCAGCTGCTTTTTGCCCTGATACACCCGCTTGGGATTTTCGCCCAGGGCAAACTTAATGCCGGCGTTTTCCAAAATCGCCATATCGTCTACCCGGCCTCCCACCGTTTTCATGGCCAGAATCGTGCCGCCGATGGGGTTGGCGCTGCCCGGACAGGTGACCACCGAGGTGACCCCCGCGTCCACCGCCTCGCTATAGCAGCGCTCTCTGGGGTTGACCGCGTCGATCACCCGCAGGTGCGGGGTGCTCGGGTCGGTCATCTCGTTGCAGTCCGAACCCATGGGCCCGATGGAATCCTCCTCAATGCCGATGTGGCAGTGGGCGTCGATAAAGCCGGGGGTGACCACCGCGCCCTTTAGGTCCACCGCGTCCGACGGTACGCCAACCAGCTGGGACATGGGGCCAACCTTGGCGATTTTCCCATCCTGGATCTCAAAAAAGCCATCCTCCAAAACCGGTCCGGCCATTGTATGCAGTACGCCGTGAATAAAAAACATTCGAAAAACCCTCTTTCTCCATCATTTGTCATATAAAACAAAAGCGCCGAAGGGCGCCTCCCCCTCCGGCACTGACGCCAAAGAACACAAGCTTATTTGGAAAAGCCTCTCCGCCCGGAAGGCCGCCTGCCCTCGTTATATTTTTTTAGGTCGGATATTTTGTCGTCGCTGGTCTGCTTAAATTTGCTGAGCATATCCTCAAAGGAAAGATTCTCGTTTTTCTTTTTGCTGTTCCAATCGTACTGGTCCGGACGCTCCAGCCGGCCTATCCCGCCGGACGACCGCCTTGCAGCAGGGGCGGGCCTGTCCATTGCCCGTTTGATGGATAAGCTGATCTTCCCTTCCTCCGTGATATTCAGGATTTTGACCTTGACCACCTGATTTTCGCTTACATGGTCGCGAATTTCATTCACATAGGTCGGCGCCACCTCTGAGATATGTACCATGCCGGTTTTTCCCCCGGGCAGCTCGACAAAAGCGCCGAATTTTGTAATCCCTGTTACCTTACCTTCCACAATGTTTCCAACCGCAAGCTGCATTAAAAGCAAAGCCTCCCTTAAAAAATAAATCGTAAAATAAACCCCATACGGGATCAATTTTTGGAACTGTCGATATAGACCCTTTCGTCCGGATAGGCGTAGCCCAGCTTTTCTCTTGCGATCCGCTCAATATAATCCTTATTAGCGCTCATGGCCAGCAGCCGCTCTACCTCTTTGTTATCCTCACTTTGCGTCTGACACTGCCGCTGCACCGATTCCAGCAGCAGCCTGCGCTCGCGTATTTCCAGCTGCTGCGCCACGATGGAATACACGATGTACACCATAAAAAGGCACACCGCAATTTTCAGCAGCCTGCTTTTTGAAGTCTTTTTTCCTTTTTCCATGGACTGTCCCCCGGCAAGCCATTGGCTTTATTTACCCCGTTTTATCTTCTCTCTCTTTTTTGGGGATATACTCTTTCTTTTATGAAAGTAATTATACAATAATATCCGTTTCCTTTGCAAGTGTTTTCTATTTTTTTGCGCAGCTTTTTTCAAATTCTGGTTCCATTTTCCAAGGATTCTTTTCCCCTTTCTGCCCAGCCAGCAAAACAGCCAGACCACCGGCGAAAAAAGCCTTGCCACCAGGCGCAGAAGCCACCGCGCCGCGGCGATGATTCGCTGGGCGCAGCGCATGACCAAAGAGCCCAGCGTAAGATAATACAATAAAAAACCCAGCGTTTCACCTAAAAGGATAAAAAAGCGGATCTGCCCGAAATTGACCGTCATGGCGAAAAAAAAGGATACAAAGCCGCTGAAGACAAAATACAAAACGTCCTCGGCCACAATTATGCCGGACGGCAGCGGAACCGCGACCCGAAAAATCCGGAACAGATCGTAAACCATGCCTAAGGCCGCTCCCAGCAAAAGCGACTGGAAAAAAATCATCGTCTGGGTGTTGACCGCAATCAAAGCCCTTCTCCCCCTTTACGCCCTGCTGCTATTGGAACAGCCGCGCAAACAGCTTTTTGGGCCGGTCGTCGGTATAGACCATGGTGTGAATTTCCCCCTCGATGGTCACCTCGCCTGTATCGACGTTGAGCTTATTCATATGCAGGCCGCTGCCCCGGATGGTCAGCTCCCCCATCTCGGTAAAAAGCACCGCCGTTTCCTCGTTAAAGCTGTCGATATCCGATACGGCGGACACGGTGAGAAAGTTGCGCTCCTCTAAAATCAGGTGGTGCGGGGATTTGGTCCGGTTTTTTTCTTCTGCCATGTTTTTTCCCTCCATTTTCGTATTACTGCATTCTATGATCTTTTAGGACAGGATATGTCCATCCCGGCAAAAAGGAGGAAAGGGCCATGCGCTTGTGTTTTCCCGATCGCTGTGATAAGATGAAACCAATCTATCCAGACGATTGGAGGCGCTGGGAGGAAATGGAACAGCTTTATCGGCAATACGGCGTCACTATAATCGACCATTTCGCGCAGGATGGGGCGACCGCCCACTTTTCACAGAAGGTCGACCGATTAAACAACGCGCAGTTTAAGATCTGGTGCGATTATCACTACAGCATCTGTCGGGAAAGGTCGCTTTTGGGCGCGAGCAACCATGTCATCCTTGTCGGGCGAAAAGAAAAGCCGCCTTGTTTCTGATTCTTGACAAGCGTTTAAAAAAAAGCGCCCGGACGAAAGGTCCGGGCGCTTTTTTTAAGACTGCATCACCGCTTTGTTAATCGCGTTTAAATAGGCGCGGATGCTGGCCTCGATAATATCGGTGGAAAGGCCCCGGCCGGTGATGATCTCATCCCCTCTAAGGATTTTGACCACCACCTCGCCCAGCGCGTCCTCCCCCTCGGTAACCGACTGGATGGCGTAATTCTTGAGCGGAAAGCTCTGCTTGACAATGCGGTCGATGGCCTTAAAGGCCGCGTCGATGGGGCCCTCTCCCCGGGCCACATGCTCCTTGCTTTCGCCGTCCTTTAAAAGCTTGACCACCGCGGTGGCGGAGATCACCGTTCCGCTGTTGATCACAAAGCTTTCCAGCGTATAGGTTTCGGCAATTTGGTAGCGGCTGGAGCTGACCAGCGCCTCCAAATCCCGGTCGGTGACGATTTTTTTTCGGTCCGCCAGCGCCTTAAACTTTTCAAAGCTTTTTTCCAAAACCGCTTCCGGCAGCCGATATCCCAGCTGATCCAGCCGCTCCTCAAAGGCGTGGCGGCCCGAATGCTTGCCCAGCACCATCCGGTTTTGGTAAATGCCCACCGACTCCGGCGGCAGGATCTCATAGGTCAGCCGGTTGTTCATCACCCCATGCTGATGGATCCCCGATTCGTGGGCAAAGGCGTTATCCCCCACAATCGCCTTGTTGGGCGGCACCGATACGCCGGTGATGGTGGAAAGCAGCTTGCTGGTCCGGTAAATCTGGCGGGTCTGAACGCCGGTTTGGCAGCCGTACAGCTGGCTGCGGGTGCGGATGGCCATTACGATTTCCTCCAGCGCGGCGTTGCCCGCCCGCTCGCCGATGCCGTTGACGGTACATTCGATCTGGCCGGCGCCGCCCTGCATTCCGGCCAGGCTGTTGGCCACCGCCATGCCCAGGTCGTTATGGCAATGGACCGAAAGCACCACCTTATCCGGATTTTTCAGATGGGCTTTGACATAGCGCACCAGCTCCTCCATCTCGGCGGGGGCGGCGTAGCCCACCGTATCCGGAATGTTCAAAACGCCGGCGCCCGCTTCCTGGGCAGCCTCGAACACCTGCACCAGATAATCCCGGTCGCTGCGGGACGCATCCTCGGCGGAAAATTCCACGTTGGGGCAAAGCGCCCTGGCGTAGGCCACCATCTCCTTGACCTGGGCTAAAACCTCCTCTCTGGTTTTGTGCAGCTTGGCCTCCAGGTGGATGTCGCTGGTGGCCAAAAACACGTGCAAAAGCGGGTCCGGATGGCCTTGAAGCGCCTGCCACGCGCAGTCGATATCCCCCTTCACTGCGCGGCAAAGCCCGGCAATCCGGCAGGAGCGCACCTCCTGGGCGATGATTTTTACCGATTCAAAATCCTCCGGCGAGGCGATGGGGAACCCCGCCTCGATCACGTCCACCCCCAGCCGCTCCAGCTGGCGGGCCAGCTCCAGCTTTTCGTGGATGTTCATGCTGCACCCCGGCGACTGCTCGCCGTCCCGCAAAGTGGTGTCAAAAATCTGTATTTTCCGCATGGTTTTGCTCCTTCCCGCACCCGTTTTCCGGCTGTATCCTCTTTAAAAATATACCCGTTTTTCCCCATCTGTCAAGAGCCTGGGACCTCCCTTGTAACCGGCGGGAAAATATTGTATGATGGGAAACGAAAAAACGAAAGGAGCGCTTTTATGAAAAAAAGCTTTGCGGCATTTTTTGTCCTGATATTTCTGCTGACCGGATGTACCGGCGTCTTTCCCCTGTCCAAAGACCCCGCGTCCTCTGTTTCCTCGCAAGAGCCTGAGCGGACCAGCTCCGCCGGCGGGGCCGATTCCTCCGCCGCGGACAGCATGGCCCAGGAAGAAAGCAGTCTGCCCGGCAGCTATACGGTGCCCCAAGGGTGGATCAAGGCGGAGCGGTACTCCACCGACGAAAAGGTCTTTTACGTGCGCGACGGCCAGCAGGACGATCCGGCGCCGGACAATATTTCGATCAACGTGGGGACGAACCGGTACAGCACCCAGGAGCACGAGACCTTCCGCGAGGCGATTGTCCGGCAGCTTTTGGCGCAGCTGCAGGGCTCGGGCGCCGAGCTGACCGGAGACGGAACCCACACCGAGCAGGGCTACATCGTCTACATCTTCACCATAGAGGAAAGCGGCGCGGTGACCAAGCAGTATTATATCCTGGACGATTACCGCTACTGCCTGGTGCATCTGACCAGCTTTACCGGCGAGGAGGACGCTTACCAGGCGGCCCAGGCCATCGCCGACAGCTTTGTCTGGGCGGACCAAGCAGATTAGAAGCCGGCAAAGCGGTTTGCTTTGTCTCCGCCCATCTGCTATACTGTACTTGCATAAACCCCAAGGATGTGATTTGATATGACAAAAAAACAGGCGGCCCACGAGGCGGTACGCCGGTTAAAAGCCGCCTATCCCGACGCCATCTGCTCGCTGGAATCCACCCAGCCCCACGAGCTTTTAATCGCCACCCGCCTTTCCGCCCAATGCACCGACGCGCGGGTCAATATCGTGACACAGGTGCTGTTTGACAAATACCGCACCATCCACGACTTTGCGGCGGCGGACCTGGCGGACGTAGAGCAGATCGTCCATCCCTGCGGCCTTTACAAGACCAAGGCCCGGGACATCATCGCCATGTGCCGGATGCTGGAGACGGATTTTCACTCGGCGGTGCCGGACCAAATGGAGGCGCTTTTAAAGCTGCCGGGCATTGGCCGCAAAACAGCCAACCTGGTTTTGGGGGACGTATACGGCAAGCCCGCCGTGGTCTGCGACACCCACTGTATTCGCATCACCAACCATCTGGGCCTGACCGACACCAAGGACCCGCTCAAATGCGAAACCCAGCTGCGCGCGGTGCTGCCGCCGGAGGAATCCAACGATTTCTGTCACCGGCTGGTGCTGCACGGCCGCGCCGTCTGCAAGGCCAGAAGCCCCCAGTGTCAAGGCTGCTGCTTAAAGGACATCTGCAAAACCGGCAGGAAGGCCTGACGGCAAATCTTCGGCGATGTTAAGCTCCCTACTATTTTTCGTGAGGTGAACCCGTGATGCTGGCAGACTATCTTTCCCGCGGCCGGATACAAATCGACGGGTCGGCGGACTCCATTGAAGATGCGGTGCTTTTGGCCGGCGGACTTTTAACCGCCGCCGGCTGCGCCGGGCCCGGCTATCCCCAGGCCATGGTGCAAACCGTTCGGGAGCTGGGTGATGCGGCGGTGATGGCGCCCCACACGGCCCTGCCCCACGCCGCCTTCTTTTTAGGAGGGCTTCGGCC
>CAJTZM010000019.1 GCA_910583935.1 uncultured Oscillospiraceae bacterium | reverse complement strand
GAGCGCCACCTTGCCAAGGTGGAGGTAGCGAGTTCGAGCCTCGTAACCCGCTCCAGAAAGCGCTGTACAGCAAAGTTGTACAGCGCTTGATACGGCGCCATAGCCAAGAGGTAAGGCAGAGGTCTGCAAAACCTTTATTCACCAGTTCAAATCTGGTTGGCGCCTCCAGAGAAAGTCCTGATAGATGACTGAAATCAGTCGTTTATCAGGACTTTTTTTGCGGAATTTCGATTTTACATCCGATCCGAATTAGCCGCTACTCTTTAGAAGGAGCGAAAAATGGATCATGATCTTTGCAAGGATAAAAAGGTATTTAAACCAGAAAAATAACAATTTTAATGGGAATTTTGTCTAAAAGAGACTAAAATAATAATTGCCAATATAATAGCGTATATTAAAGTATATTGGCCTTGCCCCGCCATCGAAGAAGAAATATCGTTATGAGGAGGGGCGTGAAAATGGAAATGAACGAATCTGTACGGAAGAACCTGATAATCATAAGGCAAATAGAGGGAAGCTCAATAGTGGAGTTCGCGGCGAAAATCGACGTAAGCAGAACAACGCTGCAAAATATAGAAGCGGGAAAAGCAAACCTGACGCTGGATATGGTAGAATCCATCGCAAAGCGGTTGGGCATATCGCCGCTGGTATTGCTGAGCGACGAATATGACGAAGAGCAGATACGGATTGTGAAGGTGCTGTTGGACAATTTAAAATGGATGAAGAGGCTGACGCGGGAGGAGCAAACGGAGGTGCTGCGGCATTTTAACAGTTTGGTGCGGATCCTTTCGAAGGGGGAAGGGTACGCATCTGAGGACTGATGTCCGGGGGAAGATCGAGTCCTTGTTGTCGGGCCAAGGCCTTTATAAAATGGAATGATTTGTCTCGTTCCGAATACAAAAGGACAGGGACCGCCGTAAGGCAATCCCTGTCGCTTCCCCATGTCCGGGGGTTTGTTGTAAGAATCGGATAAACGATACCAGAAGGGCTTACTGGAGCAGCTGCAACACGGACTGCGGCTGCTGGTTCGCCTGGGCCAGCATGGCCTGCGCGGACTGTACCAGTACGTTCATCTTGGTGTAGTTCATCATCTCTTTGGCCATATCGGTATCGCGGATACGGCTGTTTGCAGCGCTCAGATTCTCTACCGCAACATCCAGGTTGTTGATGGTATGCTCTAAGCGGTTCTGCAGAGCGCCCATGCTGGCACGGGTATTGGAAACCGTGTTGATGGCGTTCTTGATGGTGTCGATCGCGTCGGAAGCGGAAGCTTCGTTCATGATGGACAGACCATTGATGCCCAGACCGGTGGTGCTCATATCGTCAACCTTGACGTTCATCTTGTTGTAGCTGTCAGCGGTATCGCCGATTTGCAGAGTCAAGCCGGCGCCGGCAATCTTCGGAGCAGCGGCAGTAGCAGTTTTCGCAGCGATGGTCAAATCGTTGCCATTGATCGTAACATTATAACCGTTACCCAAAGCGGTCTTGATGTTATTCAGCGTTTCAGCAGCATCTTTGCCCTTTGCAAATTCAACCTCTTTGCCGTCTACCAGGATTTTCTCTTTGTTGGCCAGCGCATCGTTGTCATTCAAAGTGATCTTGGTGTTAGCGTTAGAAGCCTCAGTGATCTGCTTGAACGCGCCCTGCAACTCGGTCTTAGTGAAACCAGCATACGTAGGATCAGTGGCACCAGGAACCTCATCAATATGGATCGCGCTAGTACCTTCACGGTTGATAGCGAAGGTGTGCGTAAGTTCATTGGCACCATCTTTATCATGGGTCACTTTCGCAGTGAAGTTAGAAAGCTGCTCACTCGCATACTGAAGCAAATTTTCAGCCTTAACGCCTTTGATGCTGATGGTTACATCGTCTCCATCATTCGCCTGGGTGCCGTTAGCCGTTGCAGAAGCACTGAAAGTAAAGGTTGTGTCGCCGATTTTCAGCTTCGCGCCGTCTTTTATCATATCAGCCGTCAGGGTCAAACTCGCGCCAGCACGTTTTTTATCCGCGCCCACAACCGGGTCATTAACCTTTGTAACATCACAGTCAGCACGTTTGCCTGCATCCAGTGTAGCGGTTGCCTCCACCTCCTTACCATCGCCAGTAATTCCAACGGTTACAGAGCCAACAGGTGTCCAGGTAGCATCTGTTACTTTCGCAGTGGTATCGGCAGTACCATCCGCTTTTGCAGTACCCTGCCAGGTAAAGGTTACCTTACCGTTAGCAGAATCAGACACTTTGTAAGCATCATTGCCAATCTTAACGATGGCATTATCTGCAAAGAGACCTTGAATGTCACTCGCGTCTACTGCAACATTGTCACCCGCGGTGGTTGCCGCGTTAAGCGTAACCGAAGCATCGTTCCATGCGCCACCAGTATATACTTGAATATCATCGCCAGCACTAGTAGTCAATTTAACAGAAGCCGTACCTGCCGTAGTAGTCTTAGACTTCAGTTGAGCAGAATATTCAGAGAAATCAACGGTGAATTGCGGTGCAACCTGCGAAGCCTCGCCGCTGACGTGGTCATCAGCAACTGTAACGCCAGTGGTGATGGCCTTCTCGCCAGCGGTAGTCGCTGCGGCAGAAGCACCGATACTAATCGCGTCGTTGTTCAGTCCCATGGTGCCATCCAGCAGCTTAGTGCCGTTGAAGTTAGCGGACTGGCTGATACGATCGATTTCGGAAAGCAGAGAGTTAACCTCATCCTGCAGCGCTTTACGCTCCTGAGAAGTGTAGGTGCCGTTGGCGGATTTGGAAGCCAGCTCTACCATACGGTTGAGCATGTCGTGCACTTCGTTGAGGTTCCCCTCAGCGGTCTGGATCAGGCTGATGCCGTCCTGCGCGTTGGCAGAAGCAGTCTCCAAGCCCTTGATCTGCGCTTTCATCTTCTCGCTGATGGCCAAGCCGGCAGCGTCGTCGCCAGCGCGGTTAATGCGGAAGCCGGAAGACAGCTTTTCCAGAGATTTAGATACCGCGCTGTTGTTCATACCCAGCTGGCGGTACGCGTTCAGTGCCATTGTGTTTGTTCTTACGACCATTCCCATTGTAATACCTCCATGCCAGCCGATATCCAGTTTCAGCGTCCTGATCTGAACCTAACGGACAACGGCTGTTTTTAAAATAAATATTTTTTCCAAACCCTGTCCGGCGCTGCGCGCATCGCCCCGGGCAGGGATGAAAACAAATTTACGGCGGAATCCTCCGCGGGGTTATTCTGCAGCGGACTTGGGGTTCTCGGCGGCCATTCGGGCCATTTCCTTGCGGGTCTTCTTGGTCCGCCGGCCGACCTTTTTCGAGCGGATGGCGTCCAGCTTCTGCTGAATCTCCTCACACCCCTCGAACATCTCGCTGCGGGCGATCTTCACATCGGCCGGCGCCTCAATGGCGATCTTTACCTGGCCGCCCACGCCGCCTTCAAACACGCTGATAAAAATGTTGTCGTTCAAGACCAAAAATTCGCCCATTTTTCTGGTTAAAACCAGCATATCCTTCGCCTCCATGCTTTGCCGCCGGTTCCAAAAAGTATACCTTTTGGCAGTGAGATTTTTTTTCGCAAAATCCCTTTAGTTTCCGGGAAAATCACCGAATATGTAGGATTGAAAGCATTTGTTGGATGAAAAATGCACAAACAAGAAGCCGCTGTTTTAAGACTGCCAAAAGGTATACTTTTTGGCAGTCTTTTTTATGGGTCGGAGCGGTCCGCCAGCGCCCGGTATTCCCGCAGCCGCCGGTAGAAGGTGCCGTGGGAAAGGCCGGTCCGGGCCAGCGCCTCGGCGAAGGGGAGCAGGCCCCTTTCCCATTCGTCCACCACCAGAGAAAAGTTTTCCGGCACAGGTACGGCGGGCCTGCCGAACCGAACGCCCCGTTCCCTGGCGGCCGCAATGCCCTGGGCCTGCCTGCGGCGGATGTCCTCCCGTTCCTTCTGCGCCACAAAGGAAAGGATCTGCAAGGTCAGATCGGCGATGAAGGTACCCATCAGATCCTTGCCCTGCCGAGTATCCAAAAGAGGCATGTCCAGTACCAAAATGTCCACCCCCTTTTCCTTGGTCAGCACCTGCCACTGCTCCAGAATTTCCCCATAGCTGCGCCCCAGCCGGTCAATGCTCATAACGCAGAGCAGGTCGTCTTTTCTAAGCTTTTGCAAAAGCTTTTTGTATTGAGGGCGCTCAAAATCCCTGCCGGACTTCTTGTCGATGTAAAGTGCTTTTCGTCTCACTCCAGCCTCCCTCAGCGCGATCAGCTGCCTTACTTCGTTCTGCTCCTGGCTGGAGACGCGGGCATATCCGTATGTCATCTTCTTTCTCTCCTGTCTGTGGCAAAATCATCCCATTATAAAAATAATAATCCCTCCGGTCCAAACAAGGACCGAAGGGATTTTGTTTGACGGGTGCGGCGCAGCCAAGGCGGTGCTGGAAAAGCAGACAGAATCGCAATCGCCGGTTGACGTATTTCCATGCCGGAATGGTGGTTTTGCAACGGGTCAAATTGGTATAATAGGATCATAAAAGAAAGGGGTGCCGACAATGAATATGGCAGACAGAATACAATATTTAAGAAAAACAAGGGGAATATCCCAGGAAACGCTCGCCGACCAGGTAGGCGTTTCACGGCAGGCTGTTTCCAGATGGGAAAGCGAGCAAAGCACGCCGGACCTGGAAAAAATCGTTTTGATGAGCGACTTCTTTGGCGTAACAACAGATTACATTCTAAAGGGCATTGAGCCGGCAGAGGACAAAGAACAAAAAAACAAGGAAATCGCGGGGAAGACGCTTTATATCGCGTCAACAGCCTTTGTTGCAATTGGGCTTTTCTGCGCGTTCGGCGGCTGGTATGAGGAACAGACAATGGAGGCTATTTGGGGTTCTATGATGATTCAGGCAATTGGAATAGCAGGCTATTTTATCGGAAAATTGTTCTCAAACGAAAAGGCGCCCTTTTTGGTGGATTGGCTGAATATCGTTGGGATGGCCTTTATGCCGGTTTCTATGCTGACCGGATGGATTTCCGGCTTTGTTTTCCGGCGAGGAGGGTGGATCGCCCCTTATCCGATCGGGCTCTATCATACAATTGTTTTTTTGCTGTTTTTTTCTGCGGTTTGTGTCATAAGCTTTGTCCTTGTAAGAAAACAAACCCAATAAACCGGCTGCCTATCACGATAAAATCCGGTTTATTTTGATCGTCAAAAACGGCAAAGCCCATCAGCCCGTCAGAGAAATCCAAAAGTAGGACTGTACAGTATCTGGGATCAGCTTTCCTCTTCTTCCTTTTGCCTGCGGTACCGGCCGACGAGACCATCGTATTTTTTGCCGGCGGCCCGGTAATAGATATGAAAGCCAATAGTCATAACGACAAAAATGAGGAGAAAGATTGCGCTGAACAGCACCCAGGATCCCAGCTGCTCTGTGGGGAACCACTCTGCTTTCCATGCCGTAAAGGACAAAAGGGGGAAGAACAGCGCAATAAAAAGAAAGCTCCGCCAGGTATACCGCATTTTTTTAATGATCCAGCTTGAAAAGCATATTCCTTGGATCAGTGCAGACGCCAAGCTTACCGCCAGCAGCGTCCACAGCATGGTCAGGGAAATTTGCATGTGGCCAAATATGGTACAGAAAAACAGATATAGTACCATGGCCCCGGTGTAAAGAAGGCTCGCCGACCTTTTCCACTCTATCATACCCTGAAAAAACCGCTTCATTTTACCATACTCCTTTCCAATTCCCGCAGCTTTTCGTTCATTTCTTTCGCATAACGGCGGGACACATATACCTGCTCTTTGTTGTCCATGGTCACCAGCAGCCGCCCGCCCAATTCAGGCCGGATGGATTCGATTCGCCGGAAATTGATGATGGTGGATCGTCCTGCCCGGAAAAAGTCCAGCTCCCGCAGAGCATCTTCCAATTCATACAGCTGCAGGGCGCTTTCATAGACGGCATTTTTGGCGTAGAGAAAGGTCTTTTTATCCGTCTTGTCAATGTAAAGAATGTCCTTTGCATCCAGCAGATGGCGGTCTGTATCCAAAATACCCACCAGCTTTTTTTGATAGACGCGAAGCGTAGCCACCAGCCGCAGAATATCCTCGTCTACTTGGGGACAGTGGATGATGATCTCCGTTTCCGCATAGCATGGAGCTTGATTTAATGAGATTTTCATGGCTTCCCTCCTTCCAAAAACATTTTACCAAATGAAAACAGGATTGCAAGAAAATGCGTCTGTAAGGCTTCTTACACGGCCTTTATGGCCGATTTTTTGTGCTGAGAGGGGGTATTTTATTCTTTAGCGATAGGATTGACGGGTAAAAACGGCTCTTTCAACGCCAAGAAAAAACAAAGCATTGATAAAAAGGTTTTTTGTGGTATAATAACGGCAAAGGCGTTATTATACCGGATTTTTATGGCCGCCCTATGGGCATGGCCGATGATACCATAGGCGGCCTTGCCTTCATGGTAAATGAAAAAACAGAAATACCGGGTCCTACCCCGGAAAAGAGAAAGCGAAGGGCGGAGGAGAGACCAAGACCATGGCAAAAAGCGACTTGTTTTCCACTGTATTGCGTGGATTTCATAAAGAGCAGGTAACCCAATATGTAAGTGAGCTGACCCGAAAGTACGAGCGGGAAAAAGAGGAGCTGCACAAAAAATATGAGGGGATGGATCCTGGGCAGATTCAGTTTTTGATGCAGGAGAGGGACCGGCTGCAAAAGGAATTGGAAGAGGCCAACCGAAAAATCGCCGGCCTGGAAGGCGGCGGGTTGGCTCAGCAGCAGGAAGCGGAGCAGATCGGCTTGGAACGGCTGAAGCTTTTGGCTAAGCAGATGAAGTCCCGCATAGAAGAAGCTAAGCAGATGGAACGGGAGGCCCGCCAGCAAAGCGAGCGGATTATTGAAGCGGCCAAACAGGAAGGAAAAACGATCTTGGATAAGGCGAAAGAGGCGGGCAGTGAAAATGAATCCATGCTCAGCCGCCTGCGCGAACGGCTGGACCAGGAGGCTGCTCTGCTTTTAGCACAGAAGGATACGGTGAAAGAGGAGCTGGAAAAAGCGCGGATGGAATCGGACAGCTTGGTTTGCACCGCGCAAAAGGAAAAGGAAGGCATTTTGATCCGGGCGCGGCAGGAGGCGCAAAGAATTTTAGAAGAAGCCGAAGAACAGGCGAAAAAAATCCTCCGGCAGGCGGAAGAGGAAAAAAATCGACAGCTGGAGCAGCTGCAGGACGAAATTGTCAGGACAAAACAGTGTTTTGGGGGGATGGCCGGCCGTGTGGAGGGCTTATCCCAGGAGCTGGAGCGCTTGGGGACCTTACTGGCGCAGCAAAACGAGCTGCCGGAGCAAAAGCTGTTAGAAAAATCCGCTGAAGAAAAAATCTGACGGCCTGTATACCGTTTTTGTAAAAAGGAGGAAACCGGATGCCAGCAATGTATGCCCACGACAGCTTCGGCCCAAAAGCCGCGGCGAGACTTCCCGCTGCGGTAAAGAAACCGATTTTACAGTATCCCCAAATGTTTCGGGCCGGCTTGCAGGGGCCGGACATCCTGTTTTTTTACAATCCCTTTACCGAACATCCTATCGGCAATATTGGCCGCAGGCTGCATAAAAAAACAGCCCGATCCTTTTTAGAGAACGCTCGGGAAATCTGGAGGGAAGGCGGCCAGAGACCTTCACAGACTGCGTATTTGATGGGGTTTTTGTGTCATTTTATGCTGGACAGCGCCTGCCATCCTTATATCCGGCGTCAAATGGAGGAGACAGGCGTAGGACATGTGGCGATTGAAACCGAATTTGAGCGTTTTTTGCTTACTTTAAACGGAAAAGATCCCGTTTCCTTTCCTGTGGGCTGCTGTATGCCGCTGGAAGAGGGGATGGCCTGTAGGATAGCGCCGTTTTATCCGGGCGTTTCATCTAAAGAGCTGGAGAAAAGCCTGCGCGCCATGCGCCGGTACAAAAATCTTTTGGTGATGCCCAATGCCGCAGTGAGAAAGCTGGCGGAAAAGGGGCTGCGGCTGGTGGGGCAGTATAATGCGATTACCCAGCATATCATCGGTTCCAAACCGGACGTCCGCTGCCGGATGACCTGCGAGCATCTGCTGGAGCTGTATCGGCGAACGATTCCCCAGGCGGCTGCCGAGATGAAGAGGCTGACAGAAGCACTGACTACCGGCAGTCCGCTCAGCCAGCGGCTGAATCGGACTTTTGAGTAAGGAGGAAGGCGGGATGAAGGACGAAAAATTAAATCCATTAGAAAAATATTGGATTTTATACGATGTCGCCAATTCTGCGTTCGTTTTGCTGGTGGCAACGATTGTCCCTTTGTATTTTAACAGTTTGGCGCAGACCGCAGGCATTTCCGAGGTCGACTATTTGGCTTACTGGGGATATGCCGCTTCGGTGGCGACCCTGATTGTAGCGCTGATTGGTCCGGTATTGGGAACGATGGCGGACATGAAGAATTTGAAAAAGCCGATTTTTACGATCAGTATGATGGTAGGCGTTTTGGGATGCGCGGCGTTGTCGTTTCCTTCCTCCTGGATTGCGTTTCTGGCGGTTTTCGTCGTTGCCAAGGTGGGCTTTTCCGCCAGCTTGATTTTTTACGATTCCATGCTGGCCGACGTAACCGAGCCTGAGCGGATGGACAATGTATCCGCCCAGGGCTATGCGTGGGGCTATATCGGCAGCTGTGTGCCGTTTATCATCAGCCTTTTGATTGTGCTGGGCAACAACGCTCTTGGCATTTCCATGACAGCGGCCATGGGCATTTCCTTTTTCCTCAATGGAGCATGGTGGCTTCTTTTGACCCTTCCGCTTCTTAAAAACTATAAGCAGCTTCACTATTCCCCTAAGAAGGAGCACGTGGTAAAAGCTGCTTTTGGCACGTTATATCATACCTTTCGGGAGATCAAAAGCCAGAAACAGATTTTTTTGTTTTTGCTGGCCTTCTTTTTCTTTATCGACGGGGTCTATACTATCATCGATTTGGCAACGGCCTTTGGCAGCGCCTTGGGTTTTGACTCGACCATGCTATTGCTGGCGCTGCTTTTTACGCAGGTGGTGGCTTTCCCGTTTGCGTTGCTTTTTGGTAAGGCAGCCAAAAAGTATCGAAATGACCGGCTGATAAAAATCTGCATCGTTGCCTATACGGCCATTGCACTGTTTGCCATCCAGCTGGATCAGGTGTGGGAATTTTGGCTGCTGGCCGGTTTTGTAGGGATGTTCCAGGGAGGCGTGCAGGCCCTTTCCCGCTCATATTTTGCCAAAATCATCCCGCCGGAAAAAGCCGGAGAATATTTTGGCCTGTTCGATATTTGCGGAAAAGGCGCTTCTTTTATGGGAACCGGGCTGGTGGGCCTGTTTACCCAGCTGAGCGGAAGCACCAACATGGGAATTTCTGTTTTGGCTTTTCTTTTTATTGTGGGGCTGGTACTATTCCATTATGCGGCGAAATCTGGTCCGGTAAAAAGGTAGAGAAAGCGGATTGGCTTTTGCGCGAAAGAAAAGAGGAAGAATCGGATTCACCTCCGGTTCTTCCTCTTTTCTTTCCAATGGGGAGGGACTAATCCAGCTGGCCAAACCTTCGAAAACGCTGGTATCTGGTCTCCAGCAGCAGATCCAAGTCCATCTGGGACTTTTCCTCCAGCGCCTTCCAAAGAAGCTCCTCCAAATAGGTGAAGATCTCACAAAAGCTTAGCCCCTCCTCCGGAATAACCTGCTCCACCACCTGCATTTGCTTCATGTCCTCAGCAGTGAGATGAAGACATTCGGCCGCCTCCTTATTTTTCTTGGCGTCCTTCCAGAGGATACTGGCGCAGCCCTCCGGCGAGATAACCGAATAAAAGGCGTTTTCCAGCATCCAAATCTCATCGCCCACAGCCAGCGCCAACGCACCGCCGCTGCCGCCCTCGCCGATGAGCACGGCGATGACCGGGGTCCGAAGGGCCATCAGCTCCATCAGGTTTTCCGCAATCGCCTGACCCTGCCCCCGCTCCTCCGCGCCGATGCCGCAGAAAGCGCCGGAGGTATCCACAAAGCAGATTACCGGCCGATGAAACTTTTCCGCCTGCTTCATCAGCCGCAGCGCCTTTCGATAGCCTTCCGGGTTCGGAGAGCCGAAATTGCGAAACACCTTTTCCTTGGTGTTGCCGCCCTTTTCCATGGCAATAACCGTTACCGGCTTATCCCGCAGGCGGGCGATGCCGCCGACGATGGCTGTGTCCTCGCCAAAGCGCCGGTCCCCGTGCAGCTCGATAAAGTCGGTAAATACGCCCTTTATGAACCCAATGCCCGACGGCCGGTTCTTTGCCCGGGCCGCCTGTACCTTTTCGTATGCCGATTTCATCCCGGTCAGCTCCTTTCATGCAGCATCAAAAGCCTGGTCAGAAGCTTTTTCTGGCCTGCTCTGGGGGTAATACGGTCTACAAATCCCCGCTGTACCAAAAATTCCGCCTGCTGAAAGCCCTCCGGCAGCTTTTTGCGGATGGTTTGCTCAATGACCCGAGGGCCGGCAAATCCAATTAGCGCCCCAGGCTCCGCCAGGATAATATCCCCCTCCATGGCAAAGCTGGCTGTAACGCCGCCGGTAGTCGGATCAGTCAGAACGGTAATGTAAAGATTCCCCGCGTCGCTGTGGCGTTTGACAGCACCGGAGGTTTTGGCCATCTGCATTAGGGAAAGGATTCCCTCCTGCATGCGCGCGCCGCCGGAAACGGTGTAGCCCACCACCGGCAGCGAATGGGCGGTGGCATATTCAAACAAGCGGGTGATTTTTTCCCCCACAACAGTGCCCATGCTTCCCATCATAAAGGCGGATTCCATGACAAACAATCCGCAGGCATGGCCGCCGATTGCCGCCGTACCGCAGATAACCGCCTCTTTTTCGCCGGATGCCAGCCGCGCGTGCTTCAGCTTTTTGTCGTAGCCGGGAAAGGAAATCACGTCTTTGGCGCGCAGCTCCCCATCCATTTCGCAAAAGCTGCCGGGATCGGTGATAAAATCAATCCGCTGGCGGGCGTTCATGCGAAAATGATGTCCGCAGCTGCAAACCAAAAAGTTATCCCAAAGTTCGCTGGGCAGCGCGGCCTTTTTGCAGGCTGGGCAAAGCTCGGTTGGCTCCGTGCGCATTTCCGCCGCTGCGCTTACCGGCGTACGGCCGCCCTTTTCCAGCGCGTTTTTCGGTTTTTTAAAAAATCCCTGAAGCTGCATGGGAATTTATTCACCTCTCTTTGCCATAAAATCCGTATGATAATTTCCGGTTAAAAATACCGGATCGCTGATGATCTCCAGCTGGTCGTCCAGATTGTTGGGTATGCCCTCCAGCACCAGCTCGCATAAGGCGGAATTCATCTTCCGGATCGCTTCCTCTCGGGTCTTGGCGTAGACGATCAGCTTTCCCATCATGGAATCGTAGTAGGGAAGCATCTCATAGCCCTGATACAAAAAGGTGTCGAACCGGACCCAGGGGCCGCCGGGCACATGGAAAAAGGAGATTTTGCCGCCGCTTTTCGCGTTGATCCGGCATTCGATAGCGGCGCCGGTGATTTTCACATCCTGCTGGCGGAAGTTTAACAAAACGCCGCAGGCAATGCGGATCTGCCATTTGACAATATCCACGCCGGACACAAATTCGCTGACCGGATGCTCTACCTGCAATCGGGTGTTCATCTCCATAAAATAAAAGTGCCCCGCGTCGTCTAAAAGAAATTCAACTGTTCCCGCGTTGGTATATTTGGCTGCCTTAGCGGCCTTGGCCGCCGCCTTGCACATTTTTTCCCGCAGCACCGGGTCGATGGCAGGGGAGGGGGCCTCCTCCAAAAGCTTTTGATTTCTCTTTTGGATGGAGCATTCCCGTTCGCCCAGACAGACTATGTTGCCGCTCTCGTCCGCCAGCAGCTGTACCTCAATGTGCTTTACTGGGGACAGATATTTTTCCATATATACGCCGCCGTCTCCAAAGGCGTTTTTCGCCTCCTCCGACGCGGTCAGAAAAGCCTTTTCCAAATCCTTCGGATCCTTTACCAGCCGGATTCCCTTTCCGCCGCCGCCTGCCCGAGCCTTGATCAGCACCGGATAGCCGATTTTTTTGGCGGCCTCGGCCGCCTCCTTCGGGGTGGACAAAAGATCGGTGCCCGGGATGGTGGGAACACCTGCCTTCTGCATCATCCGTCGGGCCGCGTCCTTATCCCCCATGCGGGAGATGACGTCTGCGTCCGGGCCGATAAAGACCAAACCATTCTGCTCGCAGAGACGGGCAAATGCCGCGTTTTCCGCCAAAAAGCCGTAGCCAGGATGGATGGCCTGGGCGCCGGTGAGCAGCGCCGCTGTGATAATGTCCCTTTGCCGCAGATAGCTTTCGCCTGGCAGGGACTTTCCCACGCAGACGCTTTCGTCGGCTAAGGATACATGCAAAGATTCTTTATCCGCCTGGGAATGGACCGCGACGGTGGCGATCCCCATTTCCTTACAGGCACGGATGATGCGGACCGCGATCTCGCCGCGATTTGCGATTAAAATTTTTGAAAACAATGGCTCACTTCCTCACAACAGCAAAAGAAAAGTCCCCGCTGACCGACAGCTTTCCGTCAACATAGCCTTTCCCGCTGGCAAAATAAAACGGGCCCTTCGATTTGGTAATGACGCATTCGGTTTTCAGCGTATCGCCTGGCCGAACGGGGTTTTTAAACTTCACCTTGTTCAAGCTGGCGAAAAACGGGGTAGACCCCTCGGGCAGCGTCTCTGCCAGTAAAACGCAGGTGGCCTGGGCCATCATTTCGCACAGAATCACCCCTGGCACCACCGGATTGCCGGGGAAATGGCCCTGCAAAAACCACTCGTCGCCGCGGACCGTATATTTCCCATGGGCGACGCCGTCGATGACCTGCGCTTCCTCCACCAAAAGCATGTTGTCCCGGTGCGGCAAAATTTTCATTATTTCTTCTTGGTTCATTGCGCATCCCCCATTAAGAACAGCCGCTGGCCTACTTCTACCAGCTGACCGTTGCCCGCATAGATTTGCAGGATCTCTCCGTCGCAGTCGGCGGTGATTTCGTTCATGGTTTTCATCGCCTCAATGATACAAAGCACATCGCCTTTTTTCACCTGGCTGCCTTTTTTAACAAAAGGCGGATCCCCGGGCGCGGGCGACGCGTAGTACATGCCGACTATGGGGCTTTCCACAATCCGGCCTTCCGGTTCCTTGGCCGCCGGCTGCGGCGGGGCATCTTCCGCTATAGAAGGCAGGGGAGACTGCATAACCGGGACGGACAGCACCGGCGCCGCCGGCGCACAAACGGCGCTTTCCCGTTCCATCCGAATGGTTTTGCCATCCTCTTGTATTTCTACCTGGGTCAGACCGTTGTCCTTCATAATCTGCGCCAGGGTACGGATTTCCTTCATATCCATCATATTATCCCTCCATCCGCTTAAACGCAATGCAAGCGTTGTGTCCGCCAAAGCCCAGAGAGGTGGACAGCGCCAGCTGCGCCTGCACCTGCCTGGACTGGTTGGGTACATAGTCCAAATCGCATTCCGGGTCCGGCTCGCGCAGGTTGATGGTGGGGGGGATCTCCCCCTTGTCCAGCGCCAATACGGATACGATTGCCTCCACCGCGCCGGCGGCGCCCAGCATATGGCCGGTCATGGATTTGGTCGAGCTGACGAGAAGCTTTTTTGCCCTTTCGCCAAAAGCGGTCTTGATGGCCTGGGTTTCGGTTGCGTCGTTCATCGGCGTACCGGTGCCGTGGGCGTTGAGATAAACCGGCCCGTCCCATTCGCCGGTTTCCTCCAGCGCCAGGGAAATGGCTCGGGCGGCGCCTTCTCCACTGGGGGCGGGCGCCGTCATATGATATGCGTCGCAGGTGCAGCCATAGCCGGTCATTTCGGCGTAAATGCGTGCGCCGCGCTTTTTCGCGTGCGCATACTCTTCTAGAATCAGTGCGCCCGCGCCCTCTCCCATGACAAAGCCGCTGCGGCGCTTGTCAAACGGCAGCGAAGCCTCGTCCGGGTTCTCTGCCAGAGAAAGGGCTTTACAATTGGTAAAGCCGGCCACGCCGATGGGGGTGATGGCCGCCTCTGCGCCGCCTGCTAAAATTACGTCCGCATAACCGGCGCGGATGGCGTGGAACGCCTCTCCCACCTCGTTGGTACTGGTGGCGCAGGCGGTGGTCACCGGCAGGCAGGGTCCCTTGGCACCAAAGCGGATGGCAATGTTTCCCGCCGCCATGTTGGCGATCATCATCGGGATAAAAAACGGCGATACCCGCTTGGGCCCCTTTTCCAAAAGCTTCTGAATCTCGGCGGACATGGTGATCAGCCCCCCGATGCCGGAGCCGAAATACACGCCGAACCGTTCCGGCGCTACCTTTTTGTCAATGCCGCTGTCCTCTACGGCCTGGCAGGCCGCTGCCACCGCGTACTGACTGAACAGATCGCTTTTGCGCGCCTCGCTCTTTTCCATATAGCGGGCCGGATCAAAATCCTTGACCTGTGCCGCCACCTTTGCTTTATATTCGCCCGCGTCAAACCGGTCCAGCGGTCCAATGCCGTTTTTGCCGGCCAATAGGCTTTCCCAGAAGACGGGAATCTCGCTGCCAACCGGCGTTACCGCTCCCAGGCCGGTTACTACTACACGTCTCATACGCGTCCTCCTTCCTACATGGCCAAGCCGCCGTCAACGCGGATGACCTCGCCGGTGATATAGTCCGAACCGCTGCCGGCTAAAAATACCGCCAGCTGCGCGACCTCCTCCGGCTTACCCATCCGCTTTAGAGGAATGAGACCCGCCAGCGGATTGTCCTCTTTGCCAATAGCGGCGGTCATATCGGTTTCGATAAAACCGGGGGCGATGGCGTTGCAGCAGATTCCCCGTCCCGCCAGCTCCCGGGCCACCGATTTGGTCAGGCCGATCAGCCCCGCCTTGGAGGCGGCGTAGTTTGCCTGGCCGCCGTTGCCCATCAGGCCGGATACCGACGAAATGTTGATGATTTTGCCCGCCCGCTTTTTGACGAAGATCGGGTAGCAATGCTTGATAAAATGAAACGCGCCCTTGAGATTGGTATCCAGTACTGCGTTAAAATCCGCTTCCTTCATGGTATAAACCAGCCCGTCTCGGGTAATGCCCGCGTTGTTGACCAGAATGTCCACGCCGCCGAAATCCTTCTGTACCGCCTGGACGGTCTGCTTCGCCTGGTCAAAGCTGGATACATCGCACTGATACGCCTTGGCCTGTACGCCCAGCTGTACCGCCTGCTGGCAGACCTCCTGGGCGGCCTGGGCGTTTCCGGCATAGATTGCCGCGATATGCGCGCCCTCCTTTGCGAAAGCCAGGGCGATCGCCCTGCCGATACCGCGTCCGGCGCCGGTGATCAGCGCGGTTTTTCCCTCAAGCATCATTCTTCCAACACCGCCTTTGTGGTTGTTTCCAGGGTTTTGGCGTCCTCTACATGGTACACACTGGCCTGCGGTAGGGTTTTAGCCACCAAACCGGAAAGGGTTTTGCCGGGACCGGCTTCGATAAACGTGTCAAACCCCTCCGCCGCCATATTGCGAAGGGTCTGCTCCCAGCGGACAGGGCTTTCCATCTGAGACGCCAAAAGCGCCTTGGCCTCGCCCTGGTGATAGGGCTTCGCTGTCAAGTTGGCCCAGACCGGAATGCGGCCGGGCGAAAAGGAAAGGGGCTCCAGCTCCCGCCGGAAGGATTCGGCGGCGGCGGACATAAACGGTGAGTGGAACCCGCCGCTGACCGCCAGCGGAACCATCCGCCCGCCCGCCTCTTTTACCAGGGGACCCAGCGCCTCGATTTCCTCCCGCAGACCCGCAACCACCAGCTGGCCCGGGCAGTTGTAGTTGACCGGATATAGCTGTTGAAAGCGGCCGCAAAGCCCTTCGACCGTTTGGTTGTCCAGCTTCAGGACCGCCGCCATGGCGCTGTCCGCCTGCCGGGCCGCGTCATCCATCAGCGCCGCCCGCTGGCAGACCAGGGAAAAGCCGGCTTCCTGCTCCAGCATACCGGCGAAGGTTAGGGCCGCCATCTCACCCAAAGAAAACCCTGCCGCCCCGTCGGCCCGAACGCCTTGTTCCTCCAGCGCCAGCGCCGCCGCCAGATCTACGCAGAACAGGCACGGCTGGGTATTTTTGGTTTGAGTCAGCTCCTCTTTAGAGCCCTCGAAGCACTGGGACGAGGTGCCCGGCCGCAGCCGGTCGGCCAGCTGGAACAGCTCTCTTGCCGCTGCGGATGCTTCTGTTAATTCTCGGCCCATGCCGCTGTACTGCGCGCCCTGGCCGGAAAAAAGAAATGCTATTTTACCCATTGTCTCGCTCCATTCAAAACATCTTCTGCCTCGGCAAAGATCTCACGGATCATCTGGGCGGCAGGCTGTTCTTTTTTTACCATAGCGGAAATTTGTCCCGCCAAAAAGCAGCCGCGCTGCTCGTCGCCCTCTACCGCCGCCAGACGCAGCGCACCGGCGCCGAAAGCCTCCAGCTCCTGATCGGAAACGCTCCCGTCGTACTCCTTACGGAAATATTCCCGGGAATAGGGGGTCTTTAAGCAGCGCACCGGATGACCCAGCCGCTTTCCGGTGGCGATGGTGTCGATATCCTTTGCCTTGAGGACCTTATTTTTGTAGGTCTGATGTACGCCGCATTCGTTGGCGACCAGAAAGCGGGTGCCCAGCTGTACGCCTACAGCCCCCAGCATAAAGGCCGCCGCTACGCCGCGCCCGTCGGCAATGCCGCCTGCGCCGATGACCGGCAAAGAGGTGGCGTCGCATACCTGCGGCAGAAGCGCCATGGTAGTCAGATCCCCCACATGTCCGCCGGATTCGCCGCCCTCTGCAATGACGGCGCAGGCGCCTTGGCGGGACACCAGCTTGGCCATCGCCACCGAGGCCACTACCGGGATCACCTGGATGCCGGCCTCCTGCCAAAGCTTCATATACTTTCCGGGATTTCCCGCGCCGGTAGTGATCACCGGTACCTTTTCCTCAGCCAGCAGCCTTGCGACCTCCTCCACATGGGGGCTCATGAGCATGACGTTGACGCCAAAGGGCTTTTGGGTCAGCCCGCGGCAGATGTCGATTTCCTTTTTTAGATAGGCGGTATCGGCGTTCATGGCCGAGATGATCCCCAGACCGCCGCCTTCCGATACCGCTGCCGCCAGCTTTCCATCAGAAATCCAGGCCATACCGCCTTGGAAAATCGGGTATTCGATACCCAGCATGTCGCAAATCGGTGTTTTAATCATGGCTTATTCCTTCTCGCCTATTTTTTCTTCCACCAGCTTGACCATTTCGCCGACGGTGGAAATTTTTTCGTCCAGCTCCAGCTCAATGTCCAGCGCTTCCTCCAGCTCCATGACCATATCGACGGTGTCCAGCGAATCCACGCCCAGCTCCTCAAAGGTTGTGTCCATGGTGACCGAGGCGGGGTCGCAGTCTACATGATCTGCCAAAATGGCTGTCAATTTCTCAAAAATCATCTGTATTTCCTCCTATAAAATGCAAAATATATGGAAAAGCCGGCTCGTCCGGCCTTACCAGCGAAGAATGCAGGCGGCGCTGGAAAGCCCGCCGCCAAAGGCGCACAGCGCCAGCAGGTGGCCGCGATTCAGCCTTCCGGAGCGGTTGAGCTCGTCAATCACCATTGGAATGCTGGCGGCGGAGGTATTGCCGTACCGGTCAATGTTCACACAAAACCGTTCCGGCGGGATCTGCAGCCGCTTTTTGGCTGCGTCGATAATGCGGATGTTCGCCTGATGGGGGATTACCCAATCGATCTGCTCCTCAGCAAGGCCGGCCTGTGCAATCAGATTCTTTAGATCATGGGTCATGGCGTTTACAGCAAAACGAAAGGTTTCCTGCCCCTTCATATGGATATAGGGATTCTCCTGCTCACGCCGGTTAAAGGGGGACTTTCCCTCAAACACCGGGGTGCGGATTACATCGTCGTCCCCCTTAGAATGCAGCTGAGAGGCCAGATATCCATCCCCTTCGCCCAGTACCATGGCGCCGGCGCCGTCGCCGAAAATGACGCAGGTGCTGCGGTCGTCCCAGTCCAGCAGGCGGCTGATTCTCTCCGCGCCGATGACCAGCATTTTTTTCACGCGGCCTCGGGCAAAAAAGCCTGCCGCTGTGTCCAGCAAAAACAGAAAGCCGGAGCAGGCTGCGTTCAGATCCATCGCTGGGCAGACAGCGCCCAGCCTTTTTTGTACCACGCATGCCACCGACGGCGTCGCGAAATCCCCGCTGATGGTGGCGCAAAGGATCATATCCAATTCCTCCGGCTTCACGCCGCTTTGCGCCATCGCCGCCACCGCCGCCTCATAGGCCAAATCGCAGGTGGATTCCGTCTCGCAGACATGCCGCTGCCGGATGCCGGTCCTCTCCCGGATCCACTCGTCAGAGGTTTCTAAAAATGTTGCCAAATCATCGTTGGTTACTACCTTAGGCGGGATATAGCTGCCCGTCCCTAATACGCAAAAACTCATTTTTTCTCCCCCAGGCTTTTTTTCAAAAATTCATTCAGCTTCTGGATCCCCTGAAACAAACTGTCCTTTTCCGTTTTGGTCAGATCCTCCACGATTTTTGTAACCATATTATAGTGATACAGCCGGTGAAAATGGTCGATCCGTTTTCCGCTTCGGGTCAGCGTAACCCGGACGGTACGGCCGTCTTCATCCCCAGGCTGCTTTTCCAGATATCCGCTCTTTTCCAGCTTGTTGATTGCCACGGTGGCGGTCGATCGGGTGATATTCATAGCGATGGCGATCTCGCTGACCGTCCGGCCCTGCTTTCCTCCTTTTCCCACCGCCTCAATCAGGTGTATTTCCTTGATGGAAAGATGGATCTGACCGCTTTTCCTGAGCGCTTCTTCCTCAGTCCGCAGGATGCTGTGATAGGTATCTGTCAACACTTCATTAAGCGCTGCCGCAAAAGCGTCCATCCTGATTCCTCCGGTATAGATAAATGATTAGTTTGATAATCTAACTGTTTGAATATACCGTTTTGTCTTCTTTTTGTCAATAGAATTCTATTGCTCTAATGTGAACAATTTGTGAAGAAACGCAAAAAAAAGGAGATGGGTTTCCATCTCCTTTTTCATGTTCCGGCAAGCAGCAAAGGCTTAAACCTTGATGGTCTTCCACTTTCCGGCACGGTATCGCAGCCAGACCAAAAGGGAGCGCAGCAGCTGGTCCGCCGCCAGGGCCACCCACGCGCCGGGCAGGCCCCAATGGAATAGATAAACCATGATCAAGGCCAATCCCGGACGGACCAGCAGTACGGTCAGAAAGGTGATGACCGCTGTTGCCCGGGTGTCTCCAGCCCCGCGCAGCACGCCGGCCAAAATGAACTGGGAGGCTTGAAACGGCTGAACAAACGCGATGAACATTAAAATTGTCCCGCCCAGCTGGATGATCTGAGGGTCGTCGTTGTATAAGGCTACAATTTGGCGGGAGAACAGCAGACAGCAGGCCGCCAGACACAATGCGACCATCATACCCACCCGGCGGGTGCGGCGGCCATACTGCTCCGCCATATCCGGACGGCGTTTTCCCAGACACTGTCCTACCAGCGAGGTGGCGGAAACGCCAAACGCCTGCCCGTTCATAAAGGTGAGTGCCTGCACGTTCATGCACACCTGATGGGTTGCGAAGGCCACTGTTCCCAAAGAGGCCACTGTTTTCGAATAGATAATGATGCCGGCGCGCATTACAAGCTGCTCGACCATGGCGGGAAAGCCTACCTTGAAGATTGCCGAGATCGACTCTTGATCCGGCGTAAAGCCATCTCGCAGCCGCAGATGCAGATAGCCGCTTTTTTTGCGCATCACTGCAAAAAAAGCCATGATCATAGCCACCAGCTGCCCTAAAATGGTGGCCAGCGAGGCACCGGCAATCCCCAGGGCCGGGAACCCCATTTGCCCGTAAATCAAGAAATAATTGAGGACGACGTTTACAGCGTTTGCCACAACATTATAAATCATCGCCGTTCTCGAGTCGCCTACGCCGCGCAGCACGGCGGTGATTACGGTGGTCAGCGCCATCGGCACAAAACCGATCATCTGAATTTGCAGATAGATGGTGCCGCCCGCCAGGCTTTCGGCGTCGGAGGCGCCCATAAAACCCACCATCCATTCAGAGGTAAAGTACCCGATAAACGACATAGCCACCGACGCTAACAGCGTCATCATCAGTGCCTGGCGCATGACGAGGTTGGCCTTGTCCGGCCGCCCGGCCCCCTTGTAGCGGGCGACCATCGCCGTCGCGCCGACGTTCAGCGCCTGAAAGATGGTCATAAATAAAAATTTCGGCTGGGTCGTCAATCCGACGGAGGTCAAAGCCCAGGCTCCCAGCTGCCCTACCATCATCAAATCCACCATCGAGGCCAGCTGGGTCAAAAGCAGCTCGACCATAGACGGCCAGGCGATGCGGACCACGTCCGCATACAGCATTTTGTTTGTAACGCCCTGGGGAAGCGGCGCTTTTTTGCTTTGCAGGCCCTGCTCCCACAAGGATAGGTCCGCGCCCTCCTCTACCAGGTCAAGAGCCAGCCCCTGTACCTTTGCTTGTCCTTCTTTCATGCTTTGCTGCCGTTACCTTTTGGGCGACAGGCAGATCTCACCACCTCATATGTAGTATTCTTTCAGCGTTTTTTTACATTGTACCACAAATCATACTTTGGTTCTATGATTTTTTTGAAATTTTTCCATTGGCTCCGTTTGGGCGAAAAACTGCAAAAAATAATACAGTATCCTTTTGCAGCTCCCTTTCAAGAACTACAAAAGGATACCTTGCATGCACCCCGAAAAAATTAGCGGGAAAATAGATAATACCGCGGAGAACGATTGTCCGTGTCCCGGTCCAAAACCTGTAAAGCGCAGTAAGCGAAAATTCCATCCACCCGGACCTTGCCTTCCCGGCCTGGCTCGTCAAATTTCCCCTCTTTTAAAGAGGGATCCAGAATGCAAAGCTCCTTTTCGTCGGCGCTGATGACGGTGATAAAATGGCCCCCATGGGAAAAGACGCCGGTGTACCGGCCGTCGTCCCGGTCGCCGCCGACGTTGGCGATAGCGCAGCCACCGGTCTGCACACAACGGAGCATCGCCTGGGGATCGTCAGTAGATTCGTACTTTAAGCGGAACTTTTCCGCGATTACCGGACCTAATACCGCAAGATCGGTCCCAGGGTCCAGATTCGCCCGATGCTCCACCGCAAGGTCGCGGCATTCCAGCAGCGGAAGCTCTTCGGCGGTGAGCCGGTCCACCAGCATGCACAAGCAGCATAAGCCGCACCCGGCCCGTTTAATGGTCCCGTCCTTCATGGGGCTGTCCGGATTTTTTACATCCGTCGGATAGGGAACGGATTCATAATCCAATTGGTTTAAATATTTCATAATAATCCACTTTGTTGATAGAATTGTTTTGGCAACAAGCTTAGGATAGCACGAAAACGAGAGAGGGACAAGAAAAATTTTGCTTCCTTCGCGGCAAAACAACCGTTGGTTGAGAGAAAACGGGGGCGGCTATGAGGCGCCGGCAGGCAAAACAACCAATGGTTTACAGGAAAAGGGGGGATATCAACAGGCGGTCTATTGTCATGAAAGTTTTCAGCCAATACAATAGAAGGGACAAAGCAGAAAAACAAAGGAGGTTTTTATATGGAAGAATACACCTGTTATGATATTTTGTGCGATACAATCAGTCGTTTGCGCAAGCAAGCGGACATCACCCAGGAACAGCTTGCCGACCAGCTGGGCGTCAGCCCGCAGGCGGTCAGCAAGTGGGAGTCCAGACGCTCCTGCCCGGACATTGGTCTGCTTCCGCAGCTTGCCCGGATTTTTGGCACGACCATTGACCAGCTGTTTGGGCTTTCCCCGAAAGCCGAAGAGCTCCCGGACACGCAGCCCATCGGTATTGTAAAACATCTCCCCTGGCCGGACGACGACGATTTTCACGTGGTGGTCTATCAAGGACACCGTCTGCGCCGTTTTTTCATCAGGGGTGAGCAGCAGAACATGATGTTTCATTACAACGGACCCGCCCAGAATGTCCATTGTGCGGTAAATCTGGCCTGCGACAAGGATGTGGGAGGTCATGTTTCCGCCGGCAGAGACGTGATGATTTTGGGGGACGTGAAAGCGGGCCATGTCACCGCCGGGAAGGACGCGGCGGTCCATGGCAGTGTTTCGGGCAATGTGCGCGCCGGAAAGGACTGCCAGATCGGGCGGGATGTGGGCGGCAAAATCAGCGCCGGAAAGGATGTTACCGTTGGGGGAAACGCGATGGATAAAATCACTGCGGGCAATCAGGTCAAGGTCGGATGGGCCAATGGGAAAATGAAGGCGCCCAGAGTTGCGTTTACAAACAAAGGCTTGGAGGAAAAGCCCGGAAATGCTTCCTCCGAAAACAGTTAAACCGTCCCCGGCCGGCATAGGAGCGGTGAGGGCAGAAAAAAACAGACGGCAGATCTGCCGTCTGTTTTTTTGCAATCTCGCAGCTTTTTTACACATAAGTGGACAAAAGGGGCAAATACATTTAAAAACAGAAGGTTGGTGGATATATGTTCTGTTTACTAAAATGCAGTAAAAACAAGATCCTTGCGGCAGCCGCCATCGCCGTCTGCTGCGCCGGGCTATGGGGTGTGGGACATTGGCTCCTATCGTCTAAATTTGTGTCTGGCTCCGCCTATTCGGATCTGTATCCGGATATGTATGTGGACGCGTCCAACGCTTTCGAAAAAGAGGAGGGAAAGGTGGTCTACTATACCTTTGACGACGGTCCGTCCAAAAATACCATCGCTATTTTGGATACCCTGAAGGAAAAAGGGGTCAAAGCAACTTTTTTTGTCACCGGCCAGGAGTCGCCAGGTGTAGATTCCGATGCAATCCTAAAACGCATCGTCGATGAAGGGCACAGCATTGGGATGCATACCTATTCTCACAAATACAGCGACATCTATGCCAGCGTAGAAAACTACCTGGCCGATTTTCATAAGATCCGGGAAAAAATTCTCAATGCCACCGGCGTAGAGCCCAGAATTTTTCGCTTTCCTGGCGGCAGCGTAAAAAACAGCTTTGCAAGCCCTTCGGTCCAAAAGGCCATCCGGATCGAGATGCGGCGCCGGGGCTATATCTACTACGACTGGAATTTGGTATCCGGCGACGACAAATCCTATATGACCGATGTCGATACCCTGATCCGCAATATCGTAGGCGGCGCCCAGGGCAAAGACAAGGTGATCATCCTCTGCCACGACGACACCATGCGGGTCTCCACCGCCCAGGCGGTGGGACCGGTTATCGACCAGCTGACGGCCCAGGGATACCGCTTTGAAAAGCTGACCGAAAAGGTGCAGCCGATTCAGTTTAATAATGACGATGAGAAAGGATGAAGCATCCGGCCCGGCGGCTAGAAAATATTGCGCAGAAAGGGAAGCTCCGAATCGTAAATATGATGCAGCAGGGTTTTAATCCGGCTTAATTCGGCGGAAAATTGCGAAAGGTCGCCGTACTTTGCCAGCATTTCCAGCCGGGACATGGCGCTGGTGATTTCGTCGAGCTGGGTGTGGCGGATAAAGCGGATCAGCACATGTTCCGCATCCATCCATTCCCGGCTCATCTGCGCCGCCTGGGCAGAGAGCTGCTCAAAGGTTTTTTGATAGATCGCTTGCTCCAGGTCGTGAATTTCCTGGGCAAAAACATATTGGTAGCGGGATACGGTGACCAGGCTCGCGACGCATAAAAGCACAATTACCAGCAAAATGACGGCACAGAGAATCACACGCTTCATTCCGCCGCCTCCTTTTTGACCAGCTTATAATTTCCGCTGCGGTCGCAGGTCAATAAAAAGACCTCCTCCAGCGGACACTGCTTTTCCAGCAGTAAATTGCCCAGCCACCCCTGGTCCTTTCCGCAGAAGGCAAGGGCCGGCTCGCTGACACGTCCGTCGGCAACCACCACCATCGGCGGCGCGTCGGCGTTTTTCGGTTCCTTTACGTGTAGATTCTGGTTGGTTGTCTGCTGGGAGCCGAATTTTTGGAAAATGTTCAGCTTTCCAGTGGTTTCCACCACGGCAAACGCCACCTGGCTGATGTCAAAGCAGCCCTGTCCCCGCAGCTGCGCGGTCAGATCGTCGATGGAAAGGCGCAGGGCGGACAGCTGCTTTTGGTCGATGACCCCGTCCCGGATCAGCACCCGAGGAGAGCCGGAAATGATCTTTCGCATTTTGGGGCTTTTGAGCAGAACGCCGGACACCAGCACCTCGCAGGCAACCAGCGTAAAAATGGAAACAAGCCCGGCGGTCAGAGGAATGTTGGTATCCTCAATGGGCAGGGTTGCGATGTTGGAAATCAGGATGGTGATTACCAGCTCAGTGGGGGAAAGCTCCCCGATCTGCCGTTTTCCCATAATCCGTACCGCTACGACAATCACTATGTACAGGATTATCGTGCGCAGAAAATTGATTGCCATAAACTGCGGCGCCTCCTACTTCGTTTGTTTTTGTAGTATGCGCCGCTTTTTTTCCCTTATACATTGTTTTTTGGCGGCGGCCCGCGCATGTTTTTCCCGAAATCCGGCAACAATGTCTGGGAAAGAAGGGATCCATATGCCGCAATGGTTTGCAAAAAAAATTGAAGAAAAGGAACGGTCGCTTTACGTTTCTCCAAAACCGTCGGAATGCGAATCGGTCCGGCTGACCGCCGACGCCGCGGAAAATCTTTCGGCCATCCGGGCGGCGCTGCACAACACGGCGGATTTTATGGTGCGGGAGATTACCGTCTGCGGAATACCGGTTAAGCTGATGATGTTTGAAGGGATGTTCAGCCTTCAGACTCTGACCGAAATTATCCTGGAGCCGTTAGGAGATCTGACGCTGGAGGATCCGACTCCGCAGGCGCTTCAGGATTGGATCCTGCACCGGGCGGTGCTGGGGATGGACCAAAGCCAGGTGCAGACCTTAGGGGAGCTGTTCCCGTTTTTGATGTCCGGCTTTGCGGGCATTATGATTGACGGGATTCCCCAAACCATCGTGGCCGGCGTGCAGGGCTTTCAGTTTCGAAGCGTGTCAGAGCCGTCGGCAGAGGAGAATGTCCGTGGCTCCCGCGAGGGGTTTACCGAGCCGATTCGCATCAACATGACCATGGTACGCCGCCGGGTCAAATCCTCGGATCTGAAGATGGAGCTGTTAAAGGCGGGAGTCAAAAGCAAAACCGACCTGTGCTTAATCTATCAGACCGATATGGTCGCGCCGGAGCTTTTGCGGGATATCCGCCGCAGACTGCGGGAAATTCCCACCGATATTATTCTGGAGTCCGGCTACATCCAGCCGTTTCTGGATACGGATATTGTCTCGATTTTTTCCAATGTGGGCACTACCCAGCGCCCCGATACCCTCTGTGCCAAGATAAGCGAGGGCAGGGTGGGCATCTTAGTGGACGGCACCCCCTTTGCCCTGATTGTCCCGTACTTTTTTAATGAGAACTTCCAGAGCATCGACGATTATACCCACCGGCCCTATTACGCCGTATTCGAGCGATGGCTTAAATACCTGGCCTTTTTCTTTACCATTCTGCTGCCGGGACTGTACGTGGCGGTAGGTACCTTCCATCCCGAGCTTTTTCCCGAGGCACTTTTGTTAAACGTCACTGCGGCGGAGCAAGACGTGCCGTTTCCGCTGGTGCTGGAGGCCTTGCTGATCCACTTTATCTATGAGCTGATGCGGGAGGCGGGCCTTCGGCTACCCCGGCCCATCGGACATGCCATCGGCATCATCGGCGCGTTGGTCATCGGCGACGCGGCGGTAACCGCGGGCTTAATCAGCTCGCCGATGGTCATGGTGGTGGCGCTGACCGCGCTGAGCTCCTTTGTGGTACCGTCTTTGTTTCAGGAGGTGACCATTATGCGCTTTGGGTTTATTATCATTGGGGGGACACTGGGGATTTTCGGCATGGCGCTGGGCCTTGCCTGGATGATCGTCAACCTGTGTTCGGTCAACGCCTACGGCATTCCCAGTATGTCGCCGGAATCCCCGTTCCAGATGTTTGCCATGCGGGACGTGCTACTGCGGGTAGGCTGGAAGAAATTAGGACGAAAAAAGCTGAAGATCCAAAACCTGCCCGGTACGGAAATCGAATCAAGATAAGGAGGCGACGATTTGAAGGGAGATTCTGCAATCAGCTCCTGGCAGCTGGCGGTGCTTTTATTTTTAAGCCGGATCACCTATTTTTTTCTGGCCGAGCCCCGGTCGGAAGGGCCGCAGGCGCTGACCGCCGCTATCTGGATTCCCATTTCCATTCTGGCAAATTTTCTGCTTTTGCTACCCGCCTATTTGCTGCTGCAAAAAAATAAAGGAAAGGGCCTTTTGGATATCGCGGCAGAGCGCTGGGGAAGACTCAGCTTGATTTTTCCGGCGGGATTTTTGCTGTTTTCTGTCTGCGTGCTGGTGCAGACCGCCTGTTCCTTTTCCTATTTTTTGACCAGCACCGCCTATCCCCAAAGCTCCCCCTGGCTGTTTATTCTGCTGATCTTCGGGGTTGCCGGGTATGCGGCCTCAATGGGATACGAGCCCACGGCGCGCTTCGGTTCCTTTGTATTTGTGGCGCTGTCGGCCGCCCTATTGTTTGTTTGCGCCAGCCTTTGGCCGCAGGCCCAATGGGAGTTTCTGCGCCCTCCTGTATATGACGGATGGCAAAGCCAGCTGCAGCTGTTTGTCCGATTGACCCTCGGCAATGTAGAAACGGCGGCCCTCTTGTTTTTGCTGCCGGCGGTGGCGAAGAACAAAGGCGGTGTTTTCTGGCGGTGGGGCATTTTGTCCGTTGTCGTTTTGGATGGAATTATCCTGTTCGCCGCAGCGGTACTGGGTGATTACGCTCAGACCCAGCGTTTCCCGTTTTATGCGGTGACAAAAATTGCGGAGCTGTCCATCTTTCAGCGGCTGGACAGCCTGCATGTAGCCCTTTGGGTGTTTATGACTCTCGTCCGGCTGGCGCTGTTTTTAGAGGTGGGAGGAAAGTCGCTGGCGCGGCTTCTCCCTTCCAAGGTCTCCCGATACGCGATCAGCATTTGCGCGGCGGCGTCGGCGCTGCTGGCCGGATGTCTTACCAGATGGCCATATGCGTTAGAAAGGGTAGGAAATCTGTTTGCCGGCGGCGGGCCGGTTCTGCTGCTCACCGTTTTGCTGCCGCTTTTGCTTTTGTGGTCCAAACGAAAGGGGGAGGCCGGACAATGAAAAAATGGAGGATCCTTCTGCTGGCTTTTCTGTTGGCGCTTTTCACAGGCTGTGTGCGGTCGGTCCAGCTCAACGAGCGGGCAATCGTGCAGGCCATCGGTCTGGACAAGGAAAACGGCCAATACATTCTTACGCTGCAAATCTTCGACCCGGAGGGGGAGGAGGGGGACGAAACCGCCGGCGGCAAAATCCTGCGCGCCCAGGGCAAAACGATATCGCAGGCGATGCGAAAAGCCAATCTGCAGCAGGGGCAGGAGATTTTCCTGGGTCACACCAAGCTTTTGATCCTGGGGCAGGAAATCGCTCAGGAAGGGGTTGAGACGGCGATTGACTATTTTGGCGCGGATCCCCAGTTCCGGCCGACGGTCGACGTACTGCTGGCCGAGACAAAGGCGGAGGATATATTAAAAGAGCCCTTGGACAGCACGATTCTGCCGGTGCTGTCGGCTAAAATGATGCTGGAGGGCTACCGGGACAGCGCACAGCTGGTGCGCACCCAGCTGCAGGGGCTTGCGGGGGCCCTGAAAAACCCGGCGGTAGGCTCCTATCTGCCGGTGGCGGCTCCTTCCGCAGAGGAAGAAAATCCCGGGATTCAGGTCGTAGGAGCCGCTGTTTTGCGAAATGGTAAAAAGGCGGGCGACTTTCTGCCGCCGGAGACCCGAGGGATCCTTTGGGCTGCCGGACAGGTGGGAAAGATTCAGATGACGCTGGAGGAAGAGGGCGGCGGCGCCGTTACCCTGGAGGTGGTAGACGCTTCTACAAGGGTATCCGTCCAAATACGAGACGACGTCCCTTTTTATGAGGTGTTCATCCGGGTGCAGAGTAATGTAAGCGAGGAGCTGGCCTACGCGCAGGAGCTTTCCTTCTCCCAGCGGTGCGAGCGGTATGAAAGGGAGCAGGAACGGCTGGTGGAGCGGGAGACCCTCCATGCCCTGGAGCGGCTTTTCCACGAGCTTTCCTGCGACGCGCTGGGCTATGCCAATATTCTGGCGCAGCAGCAGCCCGCTTACTGGAAAGAGCATCAAAAAAGCTATACCGGCTCTTTAGAGCAGGTGGACTTTTGCGTAACGGTGGAGTCCTCGGTCAATCGGGGCGGTTCTGCATTAGCCGAATAGGGACGAATTGTTACGGAATTTTTAATTTTGGAAAATTTGCCTTGAAAGACTTGATTTTTCCCGAAAAAAAGCTAAAATAGGATTTAGCACTCGTAAGTAATGAGTGCCAAATCGGTTCAACAGATTTTTTATCATACAGGAGGCGTTATTATGACAATCAAACCTTTGGCGGACCGGATTGTAATCAAGATGGTCGAAGCGGAAGAAACCACAAAAAGCGGCATTATCCTCGCGGGATCGGCGAAGGAGAAGCCCCAGATCGCGGAAGTGGTGGCGGTAGGCCCCGGCGGCGTTGTGGACGGCAAGGAGGTCAAGATGTATCTGAAGTCCGGCGACCGCGTGCTGATGAGCAAATATGCGGGTACCGAAGTGAAGGTGGATGGCCAGGAGTATACCATTCTCCGGCAGGACGACGTTCTGGCTATTGTGGAATAACGTTTTAGCGAAACGAATTTTAGGAGGAATCAACGATGGCAAAACAAATCATCTATGGCGAGGAAGCCAGAAAAGCGCTTCAGACCGGTATTGATAAGCTTTCCGATACGGTAAAAATTACCCTTGGCCCCAAAGGGCGCAACGTGGTGCTGGATAAAAAATTCGGTTCTCCGCTGATTACCAACGACGGCGTAACCATTGCCAAGGAGATCGAGCTGGAGGACGCGTTTGAAAACATGGGCGCGCAGCTGGTCAAGGAGGTTTCGGTCAAGACCAACGATGCCGCTGGCGATGGTACCACCACTGCTACACTGCTGGCCCAGGCTCTGGTCCGCGAGGGAATGAAGAACGTGGCGGCAGGCGCCAACCCGATGGTGGTGAAAAAAGGCATTCAGAAGGCGGTGGATACTGCGGTAGAGGCGATGGTCGCCAATTCCCAGAAGATCACCTGCACCGCCGATATCGAGCGGGTTGCCGCCATTTCTGCCGGGGATGAGTCGGTGGGCAAGCTCATCGGCGAGGCGATGGAGAAGGTCACTGCCGACGGCGTCATCACCATCGAAGAATCCAAAACCGCCGAGACCTACAGCGAGGTGGTAGAGGGTATGCAGTTTGACCGGGGCTACATCACCCCGTATATGGTTACCGATACCGACAAAATGGAAGCGGTGATCGACGATGCGTACATTCTGATTACCGATAAAAAGATCTCCGCGATCCAGGAGATACTGCCTTTGCTGGAGCAGATCGTTCAGGCGGGCAAAAAGCTGGTAATCATCGCCGAGGATATTGAGGGCGAGGCCCTGTCCACCCTGATTGTCAACAAGCTGCGCGGCACCTTTACCTGTGTTGCGGTGAAGGCCCCCGGCTTTGGCGACAGAAGAAAAGAGATGCTGCAGGATATCGCGATTCTCACCGGCGGCGAGGTCATCAGCGAGGAGCTGGGTCTGGAGCTGAAGGATGCTGCCATGGAGCAGCTGGGCCGTGCGAAACAGGTCAAGGTCCAGAAGGAGAATACCATCATTGTAGACGGTGCCGGCTCTTCCGATGAGATCAAGGCCCGGATTCATCAGATCAAAGCGCAGATTGAAACCACCACCTCCGAGTTTGACAAGGAAAAGCTTCAGGAGCGCCTGGCGAAGCTGTCCGGCGGCGTGGCGGTCATCAAGGTCGGCGCGGCCACCGAGGTGGAGATGAAGGACAAAAAGCTGCGGATCGAGGACGCGCTGTCCGCGACTAAGGCTGCGGTTGAGGAGGGCATTGTGGCCGGCGGCGGCACTGCGCTTATTAATACGATCCCCGCGGTAGAGGCGCTTTTAGAAAAGCTGGAGGGCGACGAAAAGACCGGTGTGAAGATTGTCCGCAAGGCGATTGAAGAGCCGGTGCGCCAGATCGCGACTAACGCCGGACTGGACGGTGCGGTCATTATCGATAAGATTGTCAGCTCCGGAAAGGTGGGCTACGGCTACGACGCAGCCAAGGAGGTCTACTGCGAGATGATCCCCAGCGGCATTGTGGATCCGGTGAAGGTGACCCGTTCCGCGCTGCAGAATGCGGCCTCCGTGGCGGCGATGGTTCTGACCACTGAGAGCTTGGTGGCGGACATTAAGGAGGAAAATCCCGCGCCGGCAATGCCCGCAGGCGGTATGGGCGGCATGTATTAAAAGCATCCGTTGGCAAAAAACCTCTGGTTGGGAGGATAGAAAAAGGCCGGTACCCAAAGGTACCGGCCTTTTTTTCGCGCGGAAGAAGCCCTTTTTGGGAAGGTGTAGCGGACAAAGCTTTTCCAAACGAAAAGCGGAATTGAAGGTTCCGGCCGCGCGATGCCCAGCCAGAGAGGGCTGCGCGATTACAGCAGGCTTTCCTTTTTCTTCTGAACCATCCGCCGAACGTTAATGGCAATAGAAAAGAAGATACCCACCAGCAAAAAGGCCGGGATGGTCCATTTGCTGTAGCTTTCGTCATTGGAGAGGATCTCAGTCCAAAGCTTATCCATCAAGGTGCTGATCCCGGCGGGCAGAAACACAAAGGCCTCGGTGTTTTGAAGCACCGTCTGGTCTGGGTAGGCAATACTGTTTTGCCGCATGTCCTCATCCAGCAGCTCGTAGGCCGCCAGGTTGGGGGTGGAATAGCCGATAAAGTCGATGTTGGCGGCGGCGATTTGAGGCTCGCACAAAAAATTGATATACATTTCGGCCGCTTCCTTCTGCTTGGCGTTGGCAGGGATACAGATACTGTCGATAAAACGGTTAGTCCCCTCGTCCGGGATGGAGAAGGCGAGGTTGGGATTTTCGTCAGCCATAATGATCGCATCGCCTGCATAGTAGGGGGCGATCATAGCTTCCTCTCCCTCCATCTTGTCAAAAATTTCATCCATGACATAGGCTTGTACCAGGGGCTTTTGGTCCTTTAAGCTTTCGCAGGCGTCCCGCAGTTGCTCCTCACTGGTGGAATTCATCGAGTATCCCAGCCGCTTGAGGGCGATGGCAAAGCTGTCCCGCGGGTTAGAAAACATGAGGATTTCTCCCATGTACCTCTCGTCCCATAAAAGGTCCCAGCTGTGGGTGTCCTCCTCGTCCACATACTGGGTGTTATAGATGATGCCAACGGTTCCCCAGGTATAGGGGACAGAGTAAGCCCCCTCGGGGTCAAAGTCGGTGTACAGATATTCCTCGTCCAGAAAGCGGGCGTTGGGGATATTGGCAAAGTCCAGCGGCTGAATCAGCTCCTCGTTGATCATGCGGGCCACCATATAGTCGGAGGGGATAATAATATCATAGCTGGCGCCGCCGCTTTTTATTTTGGCGTACAGCTCCTCGTTGGTGGCGAAGGTGGTATACAGTACCTTAATGCCGGTCAGCTTTTCAAAGGCGGCGTTGACGTCCACCGTGTCGTCGGAGCCGTCGCTGATATACTCGCCCCAGTTATAAACGGAGATAGAGAGATTTTGCCCTTGAAATTTGGTGTAGTAGCTTTCGTCTGTGACCTCTACCGATTCGTCGGCAAAGGCGGGCACCGCAAAGAGAATCAGAAGAAGCACGGCCAAAGCAAGGCAGATTAAACGCTTCACGCCAAGCCCCCCTCTCTGCGAGAAACCCGTTCCTTATGGGCCCCGTGGAAATTGACCAGCAGAAGGACCAGCAGCACCACCACGAAAATAATGGCGGAAATGGCGTTGATTTCCGGGCTGACCTTACGCCGGGTCATGGAATAGATGGTAATAGGCAGCGTTTGGGAGCTGGCACCGCTGACAAAGTAGCTGATGACAAAGTCGTCCAGCGAATAGGTAAAGGCCATCAAAAAGCCGGACAGAATGCCAGGCATGATCTCGGGCAGCACCACCCGAAAAAACGCCTTGACAGGGGGGCAGCCCAGATCCAGCGCCGCCTCGTAGACATATTTGTCCATCTGGCGCATTTTGGGCAGTACGTTTAATATGACATAGGGCAGGTTAAAGGTCACATGGGCCAGAATCAGGGTGCCGTAGCCGAACTCAAAGCCCAGATTGATGCGGCCTAAAAGCCCCTGAGCCAGTACGAACAGCAGCATGAAGGACACGCCGATGACGATTTCGGGATTGACAATCGGCAGGTAGGTAATGTTCATAATAAGAGATTTTTTCCATTTTTTCATACTGTTAAGGCCTACCGCCGCCGCGGTGCCGATCACCGTGGCAATGACAGAGGAGACCAGCGCCACGATCAGCGTGTTGAGTAAAGACTGCAAAATCAGATCGTTGTGGAACAGACGGGTATACCAGTCCAACGTAAACCCAGTAAAGTTGGACCGGCTTTTCGACTGATTAAAAGAGAAAAAAATCAAAACGCCGATGGGCGCGTATAAAAACAGCATAATGACCCATATGTAGGTCTTGGAAAGCCATTTCAACCGTATCACACTCCTTTTTGATCCTGGCTACAAAAGCATGCCTTCCCGTTCCTCGTCGCCGTTAAACTGGTTGAGCAGACTCATACACAAAAGGATGAGCACCATCAGCACCAGAGAGATGGCGGAGCCAAGGTGAGGGTTATAGGCGTTTCCTAAAAATTGCAGATCAATCAGGTCGCCGATTAAAAGGTTTCCGCCGCCGCCCAGCATCCGGGAGATAATAAAGGTGGAGACCGACGGGACGAACACCATCGTAATGCCGGTGCTGATGCCCGGCAGGCTCATGGGAATGACAATGCGCAGAAAAACGTTTTTGGTGTTGGCGCCCAGATCCTGCGCCGCCTCAATGGTGCGGCTGTCGATTTTGGTCATAATCGAGTAAAGAGGCAGGATCATAAAGGGCAGGTAGTTGTACACCATTCCCAGCACTACCGCGCCCTGGGTATTGATCATATCAAAAGGGCCAAGGCCGATAAAGCCGAGCAGCTTGTTTAACAGCCCGTTTTTCTCCAGAATGGTCATCCAGGCGTAGGTGCGCAGCAGAAAGTTCATCCACATGGGCAGCATGATCAGCATCAGCATGGTCTGCTGCTGAAAGCCTGGCATCCGGGACATGATGAAGGCCAGCGGGTAGCCGATCACAAGGCAGATGACGGTAGCGATGGCCGCCAGCCAGACCGACCGGACCAGGACATTGGTGTATTCTCCCACCTGGGATACATAGTCCAGCGTAAACTGGCCGCTGTCGGTCGTAAAGGCGAACACCACCACCAGTCCCATGGGGACAATGATAAAAATCAGTGACCAGAGAAGGTAGGGCAGGGTAAACAAAGAGGAATATTTTGTCTTCACAGCGATTCCTCCATTTTTTTCATAATATGGATGTCCTCCGGGTACAGCCGCATACCGATGACCGAACCGACCTCCTGGCTTTGGGTGGAATGGATCAGCCACTCCTGCCTGTAGACGGTGACCGACATCTCAAAGTGGACGCCTTTAAAGGTGACGCTTTCCACCATGCCGGTCAGCTGGCCTTCTCCTTCGGGAACCACCTTGACATCCTCGGGGCGGACGACCACATCCACCGGCTCGTTGGGGGCAAAGCCCTTGTCTACGCAGTCAAACTGGGTGCCGGCAAACTCTACAAAGCAGTCCCGGAGCATAATGCCGTCGATGATATTGCTTTCGCCGATAAAGTCCGCCACAAAGGCGTTTTTCGGCTCGTTGTAGATGTCCTCCGGCGTGCCGATTTGCTGAATATCGCCGTCGTTCATGACCACCACCGTGTCGCTCATGGTCAGCGCTTCCTCTTGGTCGTGGGTCACATAAATAAAGGTGATCCCGGTGCTTTTCTGGATCCGCTTAAGCTCGGTTTGCATCTCCTTGCGAAGCTTCAGGTCCAAGGCGCCCAGCGGCTCGTCCAGCAAAAGGACCCGCGGATGGTTGACCAGGGCGCGGGCGATGGCCACCCGCTGCTGCTGCCCGCCGGAAAGCAGGTTTACGTTTCGTTTTTCGTATCCCTTCAGATTGACCAGCGCCAGCATTTCAGACACCCGCTCCTTCACCTCGGGCTCCGGCCTTTTTTGAATGCGCAGTCCAAAGGCGATGTTTTCGAATACGTCCAGGTGCGGGAACAGCGCATAGCGCTGGAACACCGTATTCACGTGGCGTTTATGAGGCGGCAGGTCGTTGATTCGCCGGCCCTCGAAGAAAACATCGCCCTCTTTGGGATCCACAAAGCCGCCGATGATGCGCAGCGTTGTGGTTTTTCCGCAGCCGGAAGGACCGAGAAAGGTGACGAATTCCTTGTCGTGGATGTCCAGGTTTAATCCTTCCAGCACCCGCTGCCCGTCGAATTCCACCACGATGTCCTTGAGGCTGATGATTGTGTTGCTCATTTTGCATCCCCCTTTGCGGATTTTAAGTCTCACAAGTAAAATTCCCGGAAGCGATTCGCTGTGCCGTTCACGCTTCCCGCCCGACTGCGGTACGGGCAATCAGCCGGCGGAAAACCGCCGCCGCAGTATAAAACCTTGTCGACCCCGCCCAGCCTTTTATACCGCTCCCCGCAAAAGGCTTGTTTCTAATCGTAACGGAAGATCTCCGTTCGTTTTAGGCGGTATCACGGCAGGACGATTCGCCCTTGTTCCGGGACCGGTGCCCCGCGCTGGTGAAGAACGCGGAAGGTCTCGGTCGTGGCAAAGGCGATTGGCTTTTTTGCCGGATTTTCCGGCATGCACAGATGCAAAGGTACCGCCGTTTTTTAAACGGCGATACACAGCGATTATCACTATATCATAACGGTTTAATTTGTCAATTGTTTTTCGGAAAAAAACACTGTTTTTCCCCAAAAATCCCACAAAAAACGGGAATTTATCCGGATTTATCTCAAAAATTCTCCTGAATCCTCAAAAATCCTCTGGTTTTCCGGTGATTCATAGCCAAAACTGACCAGCCTTTCTTTCTTTTGCGGGGCGGAAGAAAGAAAACCACGAAAAGGACTTGCATTTTATCCAAAGATATGTTATTATAATTCTCGCAAAATGTCTGGGTGTGGCGCAGTTGGTAGCGCGCTACCTTGGGGTGGTAGAGGCCGTGGGTTCAAGTCCCGTCACTCAGACCAAGAAACAAAGCCGGAATATCGCGTATAAATGCGGTTTTCCGGCTTTTGTTATGTTCTCCTAAAACGTAAAATAACACA
>CAJTZM010000018.1 GCA_910583935.1 uncultured Oscillospiraceae bacterium | reverse complement strand
TTTATGAGCGCAAGGAGATTAAGGATGCCATCTCCTATCTGAGTGTTATCCATAACCCTTCGGATAACCTGCGCCTGACGCGGATTATCAATGAACCGAAAAGGGGAATTGGCGACGCCACCATCGCTGCCGCACTGCAGATTGCCGACGGGCTGGGGCTCTCCCTCTTCGAGGTGCTGCGCACGGCCGATGAATACCCTGCCCTCTCCCGGCGCGCCCTCCCAATTCTAAGCTTTATCCGGATGATCGAAAGCTTTATCGAGGACGAGGCTTCGGGAATGCCGGTTGACCTTCTTCTCGAGTCGGTGCTGGAAAAAAGCGGCTATCTCGGCGCGCTGCAGGCGCAGGGGGAAACCGAACAGACCCGCATTGAAAACCTCGGCGAGCTGAAAAGCAACGTGCGCCACTATATGCAGGAGCAGGAGGAGGCCACCCTGGCCGGCTTTCTGGAGGAGATCGCGCTGTATACCGACCTCGATTCCTATAACGACAGCGAGGACCGGGTGGTGCTGATGACCGTCCACTCGGCAAAGGGGCTGGAATTTAACCATGTCTTTCTGGCGGGGACGGAGGAGGGTATTTTTCCCGGCAGCCAGTCAGCCTATGACCCCTCCCAGCTCGAAGAGGAGCGGCGGCTGGCCTATGTGGCCATCACCCGTGCCAAGAAAAAGCTGTATATGACCCAGGCGGCCCAGCGGATGCTGTTCGGGCAGACCGCCTGGAACAAGACCTCCCGCTTTGCCCGGGAAATTCCGGGGGAGCTGGTGGAGTCAATCGATGTCACCGTCCAGAAAAAGCGTTGGGACGGCGAAACCCGCGGTCCTGCGGTCCCTAAAGGGACGGTGCGCGCCGGTGGTCTGTCCGCCGTTTCCAGCGGCTCCGATGCAAAATCGGTTCCGCCGCTGTCTGTGGGCGACACGGTCAGCCATAAAGTGTTTGGAAAAGGGACGGTGCTGTCTGCGTCGCCCATGGCTAATGACCTGCTGGTGGAGGTGTCCTTCCAAAAGGTGGGCACCAAAAAGCTGATGGCCAATTTTGCCAAGCTTCGAAAGCTGGAGGGCTGATGGGCATCCTGCCGCCTATGGCGTTTTTTACACCCTGCTTCTTGGGGCCGGGATTGGTTTATATGCATTTTTGTCCTGCCTTTTTACAAAAAGGCAGGGGAATGGATGGGAGAAGGCGAAAAAGGGCCTTCAAACGACAGGAATAAAGAGAAAGGCGGAATGGAACAATGGCAAAAGTAACGCTTTTAGCGCATACGCCGGATCCGGAAAAACTGGTGGCGGCGGCAGCAAAGCTGTGCTACAGCGCCAGCAGTCCCCAAACGCTGCTGGACGGGCTGACGCCGGAAAAAACCGAAAGCTTTTTAGAAATGCTGGAAAAGCTCGGCCATGAAAGTCCGATTGAGCATGTGTCCTTTACCTTTGGCATCGAAGGGGTCTCCCGGTCGCTGCTGGCTCAAATCACCCGGCACCGCATTGCCTCTTACAGCGTGAAGAGCCAGCGTTATGTGCGGGAAAAGGATTTTTCCTACGTCACCCCGCCGGAAATCGCCGCTATCCCACAAGCGCAGCTGCTGTATGAAAAAACCATGCGGCAAATCGGTGAAAGCTACGACCAGCTGGCGGCGCTTTTGAAAGAAAAACACATCCAAGCGCTGATGACCGAAGGACTGGACGAAACCTCCGCTGCGAAAAAGGCGGAAAAAATGGCGATTGAGGACGCGCGTTTTGTACTTCCCAACGCCTGTGACACCCAGATGGTGGTGACTATGAACGCCCGCAGTCTGTTAAACTTTTTTAAGCACCGCTGCTGTAACCGCGCCCAGTGGGAAATTCGGGAGGTGGCGTATCAGATGCTGGCGCTGGTATACAAGGCGGCGCCGTCCTTGTTTAAAAACGTCGGCGCGCCCTGTGTACGGGGAAATTGCCCTGAGGGGAAAATGAGCTGTGGGCATTCAGAGCAGGTCCGGGCGTATGACGCTATGAGAAAGGGGAAAGCTACCAGATGAAGCTCATCGTCATCGAGGGGCTGGACGGCAGCGGCAAAGCCACCCAGACGGCGCTTTTGGCTTGCCGGCTATCCCAGGGAAAAATGCCGGTGAAAACCGTCTCCTTCCCTGATTACGAAAAGCCCTGGTCCTGCCTGGCACGGATGTATTTAGACGGCGCTTTTGGCAGCCGACCCCAGGATGTAAGCGCCTATGCCGCCTCCAGCTTTTTTGCCATGGACCGTTTTGCCAGCTATCGAACCGGCTGGCAGGCCGATTATGAGGCGGGCACAGTGATTTTGTGTGACCGATATGTGGGCTCCAACGCCATCCATCAGGCGGTCAAGCTTCCCCGGAAAGAGTGGGACGAATACCTAAGCTGGCTGGCGGATTATGAGTACCAAAAGCTGGGACTGCCCCGGCCTTCGGCCACGATATATTTGAAAATGCCGCCGGATACCTCTCAAACGCTGCTGGCCCGGCGCTATGGCGGCGATGAGGAAAAAAAGGACATCCACGAAAAAAACCAAAGCTATCTGTCTTACTGCTATGAGGCGGCGGATTATGTGGCGAAAAAATGGGGATGGCGTACGGTGGAATGCTGCGACCAGAATGGCCTGCGCTCCCCCGGGCAAATTGAGCAAAGTGTTTGGGAAGCCCTTGCCGATTTTTTTGGCGCATCTTCCGACTGGACAAATGGAGAACAGTAGGGTAAAATAACGATAAATTGTTATTTACTAAGATTTCTATGGCCACCCTACGGGAATGGCTGATTATACCATGTGCGGCTTTCGCCTTCATGGTATAATAAAACGAAAAAGAGACGAGGGGGATCAGAATCATGGTCTATGTATTTTTGGCCCAGGGCTTTGAGGAAATCGAAGCGCTGGCGGTGGTGGATATTCTGCGCCGCGCCGAGCTGGAGGTAAAAACCGTTGGCGTGACAGGGGAAATCGTCAGCGGATCCCATGGAATTTTGGTGGCCTGCGATACGGTGGAAGGGGTTATCGATCCGTCCGCCGCCGATTTGATTGTACTGCCCGGCGGCATTCCCGGAACGCTAAACCTGGAAAAATCCGCCGTGGTGAAAGAGGCGATCCGCAGCGCCATGGAGGAAAACCGCTATGTAGGCGCCATTTGCGCCGCTCCGTCAATTTTAGGGCATATGGGTTATTTGGACGACCGGGAAATTACCTGCTATCCGGGCTTTGAAACCCAGATGCCAAAAGCGTATTATACTGGGGAGCGGGTGGTGGTCTCGGACCATATTGTCATGGGCAAGGGCGCCGGCGCCGCCGTGGATTTTGCGCTGAAGCTGGTGGAAATCATGACATCGCCGGAACGGGCCAAAACGCTCAGAGAATCTTTACAATGCTAAAAAGGGATATACGGGCCCAGAAAAACGCGCTGCGGGAAAAAATGAAGGCGTTTCGCCGCAGTATGCCCTGTAAGGTCAAGGAGAAAAAGGATGCGGCTATCCGCCGGAATCTACAGTCTCTCAAGGAGTATCAGGGGTGCCGGACGCTGTTGACCTTCGTGTCCTCTCCGATTGAAGTAGATACACGGATTTTGATCGAAGATGCGCTGCGGGACGGAAAAAGAGTGGCGGTCCCTTATTGTATTGAGGGAACGCGGCAGATGGCCTTTTATTATATCCGTTCCATGCAGGACCTTGCGCCCCGCACCTTTGGAGTGCTGGAGCCAATCCCGGAGCGCTGCGAAAAAATGGAGGAAGCGGCCGAAAGCATCTGTATCGTTCCAGGGCTTGGCTTCGACTGGCACGGGTTCCGGCTGGGATACGGAAAAGGCTATTACGACCGGTTTTTGTCTGGCTATACGGGATCGACCATTGGCGCTTGCTACGAGGGCTGTATGCGGCAGCGGCTTCCCCACGGCTACTATGATATGCCCGTGGATTTACTGGTGACGGAAAAACGGCGGAAAAAGCCGCTGTCGCCGCCTATGAGGAAAACGAAAAAATAAACAGAGGGCATCTGAAGACCGGCTGAACGGTTTGGATTGAGAATGTGTAATTTTATTTTTTAGGCATAGGGAATTTTATAGCGAATGAGTTGAAACCCGGTTTTTCTTTTTCAAAGATAAGCCAAAGGGAGGGCCAAATGAACGAAAAAAACGAACAGGACATTTTTAAAGATTTGATCGACCGCATCCATGTGGAGGAGGACGATGGAATTTTGCCGGAGGAGCCGGTACAGGTGCCGGTGCGCCGTACTGACCGCCCTGCGGAAGGCAATCCCCGCGCCGACGGGCCGCATCCTCCCCAAAATGCGGCGGAACCGCCCTTCGGCGGGGAGCCGGAGGAGCTCCCCCACTGGCTGACCGAAAAAAAACGGCGGGAAAAACCGGAGGAGTATAGGAATCCGGTGAAGGGGAAGGCGCGTTCGCCTCAAGGATCCGGACTCTCGGAACAGGATCTGTCCGCCGCGGAGAAAAAAAACGTTAGAGACGAAAAAGACAGCGCCATTCAGGTCAATCTTGCCCAGCAGGATGATGACGTCCGCCCTTCCGGGCCCTGGAGAAATGCCTCGCCGGAGAAAAACGATACAGAACCGGGAAAGGTGCGCAAAAAAAAGCGGATTAAAAAACAATACCGCGTAGGCCGGGCGCTTTTGCTGACGTTTTTGTTTTTACTTTTCAGTGTTTATCTGGCGTTCTTTGCGATCCATGCTTTTGAAGATTTAACAGCGGTGACGCTGTTTGGCGACGAGGATACAACCGAGCAGCAGATGACGGTAGAAATCCCGGAGGACGCCTCTGTGGGCGAGATCGCGAAAATTTTGAAAAAGGACGGAGTCATCACAGAGCCGCTGGCTTTTCGGCTGTATGTTATGCTCAAAAAAAAGGACGGCTTTCAAGGCGGCAAGTATATTATGACCGATAAAATGGATTACGACTCGATTATCTATGCTTTGCAGGCGGGCAACGAACGAACTGACGTCGTCAACGTCATGTTCTTAGAGGGTTCGACATCTGTGGACATTGCGCAGAAGCTGGAGGAAAACGGCGTATGTTCTGCGAAAGAGTTTTTGTCGGCCCTTAACGGCAGCGATTTTAACTATACTTTTGTGGAGAACATCCCGCAAAACGCGCTGCGCTTTTATAAGCTGGAGGGCTATTTGTTTCCTAATACCCACCAGTTCTTTGTGGGCGAAAGTGTAGATTCGGTTGTCAACCGGTTCCTGCGGGACTTTAACGAACAGATTACCGCGGATATGCGCACCCGAATGAATGAATTGAACCTCACGCTGGATGAAACTTTGGCCTTGGCGTCGATTATCCAGAAGGAGGCTGGGGACCCGGACGAAATGAAGAACGTATCAGAAGTTTTCCATAACCGTCTGCGCAATCCTGACAATTATCCTAATCTTCAGTCGGATCCGACCATCTTTTATGTGGAGCGGGTCATTAAAAAGAATATCGGCATGGCCAACCAAGCCATGTACGACGCTTACAACACCTATGTCTGCAGCGGCCTGCCAGTAGGGCCGATCTGCAATCCCGGACTGGATGCGATTAACGCCGCTTTGTATCCGGCGCAGCATGAAGAGACTTACTATTATTTTGTCACCGATGATGCGGGCACCTATTATTACGCCCAAACGCTCAGTGAGCACAATGCCAATATCGCCCAGGCGGACAAGGTTAACGAGGAAATCGCGGCGAGCTCTTCCTCCGCCGCCAGCTAAAATAATTTACCAAACAGTCACCGGCCTTTCGGTGGCTGTTTGTGCGCACAGAAAAGACAATCTGGGAAAAGAGGTGTTGGGATGGAAAAAAGAAATCGGCCGGAGGTTTTGGCCCCGGCAGGAGATAGGGAGCGGCTGGCGGCGGCGGTGCAGTATGGCGCCGACGCAGTTTATCTGGGCGGCAAGGATTTTGGAATGCGCGCGTCGCCTTTAAATTTTACCGAGGAGGAGCTGGCGCAGGCGGTAGCCGACTGCCACCGGCAGGGGGTAAAGGTTTATGTCACCTGTAATATCCTCCCCCGGGAGACAGACCTGGCGCCGTTACCCGCTTATCTGCATTTTTTGCAGGAAGTCGGGGTGGATGCGCTGATCGTAGCGGATGTAGGGGTGATGATGCTCTGCCGCCGGGAGATCCCCCAAATGGCGCTGCATATGTCCACCCAGACCGGCGTGGTTAACCACCTGACCGCCTGCGAGCTGCACCGGATGGGGGCCATCCGGGTGGTTCTGGCCCGGGAACTGAGCCTGGAGGAAATCCGGGAGATTCGCCGAAATACCCCGCCGGAATTAGAGCTGGAGGCGTTTGTCCATGGCGCCATGTGCATGTCCTTTTCCGGGCGGTGCGTGCTGTCTAACTATCTCACCGGTCGGGACGCCAATCGGGGGGAATGTGCGCAGCCCTGCCGCTGGAGCTACCATTTGATGGAGGAAAAAAGGCCCGGCCAATACTTTCCGGTTTTTGAGGATGAGGACGGTTCCTATCTTCTCAACGCCAAGGACCTGTGTATGATTGAGCACCTGGATCAGCTGGCGGACGCGGGGATCGGCAGCTTTAAAATCGAAGGGCGGGCCAAATCCTTTTATTATGTGGCCACAATCACCAACGCCTACCGCTGCGCGGTCCAGCTGTTGGAAAAAAATCCGGGCCGATACCGTCTGCCTTCCTGGCTGCTGGAGGAGACCCGCAAGGTCAGCCACCGGCAGTACTGCACCGGCTTTTATTTTGAGCGGCCTGAGGACGGCCAGTATTATGAAAACGGCGGCTATATCCGCACCTATGACGTGGCCGCAGTGGTGGAGAGCTATGAGAAGGGGACTCTTTTCTGCACCCAGCGAAATCGATTTTTTCCAGGGGAAACGCTGGAAATCCTAGCGCCAGGGCGGCAGCCTTCGCCGTTGGTTGTGCCGGCGATTTTTGACGAGGACGGGCAGCCGCTGGCGGCGGCGCGCCATCCCATGCAGCTTTTGCGGATTCCCTGTGACCGATCTCTTCCCCAGGGAACCATTTTAAGACGACAGCAGCAAACGCCTGTATCCGTGGAAAGATAGCTGTGTTTTCCACGGATTTGCCCGCTCTTTGTGGTTGATTTCACATAGATTGTTGGGAATATTTTAGATATTTCTGACAAACGAACTGGTTTTTCGGTCGCTTTTGTTTATCCAACAAGCAGAATTTTGCAGAAAACCTGTAAACTTCCGCTTCAGATGCGTTGACGAATGGCAGGACTGTGTTATAATAGAAATCAGTTTGGGCATTGTAGATGAACCAAAGAAGAAGCAAAAACGAATTTAAGATGAAGAAGCAGGAGAGTTGTAGCAATGTTTGTAAAAGATGTTCAGGTTCAAAATCAGGTAGGCTTGCATGCACGCCCGGCGACTTTCTTTATTCAAAAGGCGAATGAGTACAAATCCTCTATCTGGGTGGAGAAGGATGAACGCCGCGTCAACGCCAAAAGTCTTTTGGGCGTTTTGTCTTTGGGGATTGTTGGCGGCACAACCATTCGCATTATTGCCGACGGAACCGACGAGGAGCAGGCGGTAAGCGGGCTGGTAAAGCTGGTTGAATCCGGCTTTACCGAATAATCACCAAGAAAAAATGGAAAGCCTCCCGGGCGATTTGCACGGTGGGGCTTTTCCTGTTTTTGCAAGGAGAAGCGAAGATGGTTAATCCGAGATTGGATATTCTGCGGGAAAAGGTCCGCAGGCTGCCCAAAGAACCGGGCGTGTACATCATGCGGGACAAAGCGGGAAAGATTATTTATATCGGTAAGGCAAAGGCGTTGCGAAACCGGGTGTCCAGCTACTTCCGCAGTGTGGAAAAGCACCTGGAAAAGGTATACCGGATGGTGGAGAACGTCTACGATTTTGAAACGATTGTTACCGACAGCGAATTCGAGGCGCTGGTGCTGGAATGCAGCCTGATCAAACAATATACCCCCAAATACAACATCCTTTTAAAGGACGACAAGGGCTATTCCTACATTAAAATCACCCCACCGCCCTACAGTCGGATACAGGCGGTGCTGCAAAAGCAGGAGGACGACGGCTGTACCTATCTGGGTCCGTATATGTCCTCCTACGTAGTCAAGCAGACGGTGGACGAGGCCAATAAGGTTTTTATGCTGCCGACCTGCGGCAAAAGGTTCCCCCAGGAGTTCCGAAAAGGCCGCCCGTGCTTAAACTTCCATATCAAGCAGTGTATTGGCCTTTGCCGGGGCCGGATCAGTGAACAGGAGTACGCCCTGCGGCTGGAGGAGGCGCTGGATTTTATCCGAGGCGGCTCCGCAAAAGCGCTGGAGCGGCTGGAAGGGCAGATGGCCCGGGCCAGCGAAAACCTGGAGTTTGAAAAGGCTGCCCAGTACCGGGATCGGATTCAGGCGATCAAGCGGATCACCGAGCGGCAGAAGGTGGTCAGCTCCAAGGCGGCGGAAGCGGATATTGTGGCCTTTACCCAAAGCGATTCGGCCACCGCCGCCGCCGTCCTGCTTTTTCGAAACCACCGGCTGGTGGATAAAAAGGATTTTGTCTTTTACGAAAGAGGGGACCTGTCCGCCTTCCGCCGGGAATTTTTGCTGGGCTATTATCGAGAGGATATCCCCCGGCTGATTGAGGTGGATGGGGACTTTGAGGACCGGGAACTGACCGAAAGGTATTTTTCAGAAAAAATGGGGCACAAAATTACCATCGGCGTCCCGCAGCGGGGGGAACAGGCTAGACTGGTGGAAATGGCCCGCAACAACGCCTCCCAACGCCTTTCCCACGAGGTGTCCCGCACCGGGCGGGAGCTGTCCGCTTTAGACGAGCTGGCCCGCCTGTTGGGGCTGGAGGGTCCCCCCACTTATATCGAGGCCTATGATATTTCCAACATCGGCGCCGACACCATTGTCGGCGGCATGGCGGTGTTTGAGGGGGGGCGCCCCTACAAAAAAAATTACCGGAAATTCAAGATGAAGACCCAGCTGACCCCCGACGACTATGCCAGTATGCGGGAGATGCTTTCCCGGCGTTTTTCCCGCTATCAAGAGGAAAAGGAATCGGGTCAAGGGTTTGGCCGCCTGCCGGACCTGATCCTTTTAGACGGCGGCAAGGGCCATGTGGCTGCCATCCAGCCGCTTTTAGAGGAGATGGGGATCAAGGTCCCGGTGTTCGGCATGGTCAAGGATGACCGGCATCGCACCCGCGCCATCGCAAAAGACGGCGGGGAAATCTCTATAAACGCCAGTAAAAACGCCTTTGGGCTGGTCACCCGCATCCAGGACGAGGTCCACCGCTACACCATCGCCTTTTCCCGAAAGAGTCACCAGAAAAGCGGGCTGGAGCTGGCCATGACCTCGGTGGAGGGGATCGGCCCGGCCCGGGCAAAGGCTCTTTTTGCGGCGTTTAAGACCCAAAAGGCCATGCGCCAGGCCACGGTGGAGGAGCTGGCATCGGTTAAGGGCATGACGGCCGCCTGCGCCCAACGCCTGCACGATTGGCTCCATGCCGACGAAGAGGAATCGACTGGCGGATATTGACATCCGTCTGGTTTTGCCCTATCATTAACCCATGGGAAAAAAGTCGAAAAGCGCCTGGAATAGGATAGGCAAAGCAGGATGGAGGGAAATATGAGAATCATTACCGGTTCGGCCCGAGGGCGAAGACTGTCAGCACCTGACGGCACCGACGTCCGCCCAACAGCGGAGGTGACCAAGGAAGCGGTGTTTTCCGCGATTCATTTTGAGCTGGAGGGCGCGCGGATGCTGGATCTGTTTTCCGGCACCGGCCAGATGGGGCTGGAGGCGCTGAGCCGAGGAGCTCAGTCGGTCACCTTTGTGGAAAACGGCCGTCCTTCCTTGCAGGTGCTGCGGGATAACATCGCTGCCTGCGGATTTGAGGATCAGTGCAAGGTAGCTGCCATGGATGTTCTGCGTTTTTTGGAAATCGGCGGTCAGGAATATGACATCGTTTTCATGGATCCGCCCTACAATCAGGGACTGGCTCAGGCCGCGGTTTTGCTGGCGGCCCGGCAGACGGCGCCGGGAGGGGTTATCCTCTGTGAAACCGACCGGCACGAGCAGATGCCGGAGGAAGCGGGGGATTTTCGGTTGATCAAAACACGCCGATACGGCAAGGCCATGATCCACACCTATCGAAGACCAGAAGAGGAGTAATTGATGAGAATTGCAGTTTGTCCCGGCAGCTTTGACCCGGTGACCAAGGGCCATCTGGATATTGTCACCCGGGCATCCAAATTGTTCGACAGAGTGATTGTGCTGGTGGTGATCAACGCCGCCAAAACCCCCAGCTTTACGCCGGAGGAACGGGTCCGGATGATCCGGGAGGTGATCGGCGACAGTCTGCCCAATGTGGAGGTAGACACCTTCTCGGGGCTTTTGGCTGATTATGTTCGAGATGCGGGGGCGGTGGCGATCGTTAAGGGCCTGCGGGCGGTATCGGACTTTGAGTATGAGTTTCAGATGGCGCTGGCCAACAAAAAGCTGAATCCCTTGGCGGATACGGTGTTTTTGACTACCGCTTCCCAGAACATGTATTTAAGCTCCAGTTTGGTCAAGCAAATCGCCCAGTTCGGCGGGGATATATCGGATTTTCTGCCGCCGCAGATTGTGGATAAGGTGGCCGGCCGCCTGTGTAGCCAAAGGTAAATCTGCCCGTTGGGCCGGGAATGGGCCGGCTTTTGATAGATGAATGATGTAAGGGAGGGCTTATTATCACGATTGACGATATTTTGGATGCAATGGATGAAATGCTGGACCGCGCCTGGAATCTGCCGCTGACCGGCGGCCGGTGCGTGGTAGACGCTGAGAAGGTTCGGGACCTGATTGACGATATCCGGCTGAATATGCCGGCGGAAATCAAGCAGGCCAAACAGATTGTGGCAGATCGAGCCGACATTATCAGCGTGGCGAAGACCGAGGCGGAAACCATTGTCCGAAAGGCGGAGGACCGAGCTAAGGCGCTGGTGGAGCAGGAGGAGATTACCAAGCAAGCCCAGGCTCGGGCGGTTGAGGTTTTGACCCAGGCGCAGATGAAATCCAGAGAAATGCGCCAGGCTTCTCAGGAGTTTGCGGAAACGATGCTCAAAAGCACCGAGGAGACCCTGACCAAGGCACTGGGTGATGTGCGGTCCACCCGGCAGGCGCTGAAAACCTCCGGCAGAAACCAGCAAAAACAGTGAAAAAGGCAATAAAAGAGGCGGGATTTCAGATAAAATCCCGCCTCTTTTATTGCGATTGCCGCTTATTTATCAGTTAAGACTTTTTTGCGATCCACTTTGGAGGATTGCCCTGCCAAGGCCTCCCTCACCGGTAAGCAATGACCTTGTCAAGCGTCAGATCCTTGGCATAGTAGCTGTCCTTAACCGGTTCCTCTTTGGCATAGTCGGTGGAAAGGTATTTTTTGTTGTCGTCGGAGAAAACGGTGACGATCACCGGTTCGCCGCCTAAGCGTTCTGCCGCCATTAGCGAACCGATCAAATTTGCGCCGGAGGAAATGCCAACACCGATACCTAGCTGCCGGGACAGCATTTGCGAAGCCAGAATCGCGTCGCCGTCGTCTACCGAAACGATCCCATCCAGCTGGGAAAGATTTAAAAGATCCGGAATAAAATCATCGGAAATTCCCTGGATGCGGTGCCGCCCTACCTTATAGCCGGTGGAAAGAGTGGGAGAATTAAGGGGCTCCAGCGCAAAGGCGCGGCAGGCGGGATTCTCTTCTTTTAAACGTTGGGCAATCCCCATAATCGTACCGCCGGTGCCAACTCCAGCTACGACGCCGTCGGGCCGCAGGCCCAACCGGTCCAGCTGGGCGAGGATCTCCGCACCGGTAGTAGCATAATGGGCGGCGCTGTTATGAGGATTAGAAAATTGGCGGGGCAAAAATACGCCGCCTTTTTTGGCCAGCTCCTCGGTCATGGCAATGGACCCCAGAAAGCCGCCCTCCTCTTTCGACACTAGCCGCACCTGTGCGCCGTAGCCCTCCATCATGGCGATGCGCTCCTGGCTCATCCAATCCGGCATGTAGATGACTACCGGATGCCCTAAGGCGGCGCCCAGTGCCGCAAAGGATATGCCGGTGTTGCCGCTGGTCGCCTCGGCAATAGTCATGCCCGCTTCCAGCTCGCCGGTCTCATAGGCTTTTCTCAGGATATAATAGGCAACCCGATCCTTGATGCTGCCGGTCAGGTTGTAGGATTCCATTTTTGCAAAAACGCGCAGACACCGGCCTTGCCAGGTGCAGGAAATTTCCAGAAGAGGGGTATTACCGATAACCGGCGCAAGGCGGCGGAAGGTTTCTTCTACGGACTGGTTCAAAATACAATTCCTCCTTTGTGTTCTGTCTGCTGGTGACATTTTATGCTGAAACCGGAAAAATGTCAAGAAAACAACCGTCTTGGCACGATTTACTAGGCTGCATTTTTTACCTGAGAATAAGGAAGCGCAAAAGAAAGGGAAAAATAAATCGAAAAAAAAATCCCTGTTTTTTTCCTCGCAGCGTTGCATTTTTCAATAGAAGTGGTTATAATGAAAGCACAGTGGTGTAAAGTGGTGCAAAATGGTTAAAAGCAAACAAAAAGAGAGGAAGGTGGGAAAATGCTCATCGGCGAGTATGCGCATACGCTGGACCAAAAGGGCCGCGTCAATTTTCCCGCCAAGCTTTTAATCGATTTGGGGGACCGCTTTATCCTGTCGAAGGGCCTGGACGGCTGCCTGTTTGTATATTCTGCCGAGGAATGGGGAAATCTAGAGAAAAAAATAAAGGAGCTTCCCCTTTCTAAATCCCGAACGCTGCAGCGGTATTTTTTTGCCGGCGCTGCGGAGGTGGAGGTGGATAAACAAGGGCGGATCGTCATCCCCGCCAAGCTGCGGGAGCATGCGGGCCTGGAAAAAGAGATTATGATCATCGGCGCGTCCAGCCGGGCGGAAATTTGGAACAAAGAGAGATGGAGCCAGAACTGCCAGGAACTGACCGACGAAACGATCGAACAGGCAATGGAAGAATTGGGGTTTTAGCCACCAGGATACCGAAAGGAGCGGCGAAATGGAATTTTCCCATTATTCCGTGATGCTGGAAGAGAGCATTGCGGGGCTTGCCATTCGGCCGGACGGTATCTATGTGGACGGGACAGCAGGAGGGGCTGGACATTCCTGTCAGATTGCAAAGCGGCTGACCACTGGAAAGCTGTTTGCGCTGGACAAGGACCCGGACGCAGTGAGCATTGCAGAAAAAAGGCTGGCGCCCTATGGGCAGGCTGCGGTAATACAGGCGGATTTTAAAGATCTGGGCTGTACGCTAAGGGAGCGGGGGATTACCGGAGCAGACGGCATTTTGTTGGATCTTGGGGTATCCTCTCATCAGCTGGATACAGCGCAGCGGGGATTCTCCTATCATCAGGATGGGCCGTTGGACATGCGCATGAGCCAGCAGGGACTCAGCGCCCAGGATTTGGTCAATACCTATTCGGTCGCCGATATGACTCGGATCATCCGGGAATTCGGCGAGGAAAAATACGCCTTCAGCATTGCTAAAAACATAGAAAAAGCGCGGGCGAAGGCGCCGATTACGACTACCGGGCAGCTGGCGGACATTATCAGGGAGTCTGTTCCCTATGCGGCCAGAAGGGAAAAAAATCCTGCGAAGAAGACCTTTCAAGCGATCCGCATTGCGGTGAACGGAGAATTGGAGGCGCTTTCGCAGGTATTGGACCAGGCGTTTGACTTTTTAAATCCGGGCGGCAGGTTCGCTATTATCACCTTCCACTCGCTGGAGGACCGGATGGTCAAGCAGAAATTTGCGGATTTTGCGCGGGGGTGCATCTGCCCGCCGGATTTTCCGGTATGCGTTTGCGGGCGAAGCCCAAGAGGAACGCTTGTAAGCCGAAAGCCGATTCTGCCGAGAGAAAAAGAGCTGGCAGAAAACCGCAGAAGCCGCAGCGCAAAGCTGCGTGTGATCGAAAAAACAAAGGATCTGAAAGGGAGTGAGGGAGATGGCCTCAGGAAGTCAGGCTTATGACCTGTCGCGTTATGAGCCGAGAGAAGAAGAACCGAAGGTGCGTTTAGTTAAGCGGACGCAGCCGGTCAAATCCATTTATGGCCTGCGGCCGATCACCCTGGTGATGGCTGCGGTAATCGTCGTTTCGGTTACCTGTTTGCTTTTGTACAACAACGCGATGATTTCGGAAATCAGCGCTGAAATTACAGCGGCTACCGACCAGCTGGAGCAGCTGCAAAATGAGAACAAGCGGCTGAACCGGGAGCTGGACGCAAAAATGTCCAATGAGACGGTTGCGGATATAGCGGTAAACGAGCTTGGGCTGAACAAGCTGGAAAATTATCAGATCGCTTATGTGAATCTCTCTTCGCAGGATGTAGTTACCGCCAAAAATAGCGGCGGGACGAGTATTTTTTCGATCATTGGGCGGGCGATCACAAAAATTCAGGAATATCTGAAATTTTAACGCAATACCATATATATTGAGGGAGACAGTAGAGAAGATACGCGTTGTTTCGGTCCGCTTCGTGCCGAAACGCACGATCGGCTTCTCGTGTGACAGCAGGGAGTTGAGAAGAAATTTCTTAACTCCTTTTATTCTTAAAAATCCAGTGGAAAACCAAGGGCTTTCCGGTGGAAATGGAGGATCGGCAATGGCTTTTGGGAGTACAACAGTACAGATGAAGAAAAGAATCCTCGCTTTGATCCTGGTCGTATCAGTGTTGGGTTCCTCGATTATCATCGGAAGGCTTTTTCAGCTGCAGGTAGTTCAGGCGGAGGATCTGCAAAAACGCGCTGCCCGCCAGCAGATGAGGGTGACCAGCCTCAGCGCCCAACGGGGGACGATCTATGATCGAAACGGCGAGATCCTAGCTATGAGCGGGACTGTTTGGACGGTGTATCTATCACCTGTGGACATTGATTCAGAGGAAGAACGAAGTCTCGTTGCCAAAGGCCTTGCGGAGATTCTGGACGTTTCAGAGGAGTTTGTACTGGAAAAATCGCATCGAAATACATATTACGAAATCATCAAAAAGAAAATTGAGCGGCCGCTTGCCGACGAGGTCACTCAGTTTATCGCTGACAATAAGATCAGCTGCGTGGGACTGGAGGAAGATTATAAGCGGTATTATCCTTATGGGTCGCTGGCTTCGACCGTTCTGGGCTTTACTGGAAGTGAAAACCAAGGCGCGTACGGGATTGAGGCGTATTACGACAGTGCGCTGAGCGGGACCAACGGGCAGATTGTATCGGCGAAAAATGCCTGGGGAACCGACATGCCCTTTAAATATGAAAAAATGTACGAAGCCCAAAACGGCAACGATCTGGTTTTGACCATCGACGTCAATATCCAGCGTTTTGTGGATAAGCATCTGGAACAGGCGGTGATTGAGCACGAGGTGCAGAACAAGGCCTGCGCGATTGTTATGGATGTGCAGACTGGTGAAATTTTGGCCATGAGCACCAAGCCGGATTTTGACCCCAACACCCCCAACGTGATTTATGACAAAAATGTGCAGGCGCAGCTGGATGAGATCACCGACAAAAAGCAAAAAGAGGAGGCGCTGTTGGAGGCGCAATACGCCCAATGGCGGAACAAGGCGATTTCCGACCCATATGAGCCAGGCTCTGTTTTTAAAATTATCACATCCTCCGCAGTGCTGGAGGAGAAGGTCATCGGCCTAAACAACACCTTTACATGTACAGGGGAATATGAGTCCGGCGGGATCAAATACCATTGCTGGAAGCTGGCGGGACATGGTACCCAGGATTTTGCCAAGTCGCTGCAAAATTCCTGCAACCCCGCCTTTATCTCCTATGGCCAGGCGCTGGGCAAGGAAAAGTTCCGGGAGTACTTTCAGGCGTTCGGGCTGACAAAGCCCACCGGCGTCGATCTGCCCGGCGAGGCGGGAAGCATTTATCACACAGAGGAAAACTTCGGCGTAACCGAGCTTTCCTCCAGCTCCTTTGGCCAGACCTTCAAGGTCACGGCGCTGCAGCTGATCACGGCGGTTTCCGCGGCGGTAAACGGCGGTGAGCTGATGCAGCCATACGTCGTCCAGAAGGTGGTGGATGATGAAAAAAACATTGTATCCCAGACAAAGCCGGTGATCAAGCGGCAGGTAATATCCAACGAGACCAGCGCGACGATGGCGCTGCTGTGCGAGGGGGTTGTATCGGAGGGATCCGGCCGGAAGGCGCAGCTGCCCGGCTTTCGCATCGGCGGCAAAACTGGTACCTCAGAAAAGCTGGGTAAAGGCGACAGCGACTGGAAGATTTTGTCCTTTGTCGGCTTCGCGCCAGCGGATGATCCGCAGATTGCGGTGCTGGTGATGCTGGATGAGCCAAAGCTGGATGACCCATACGGTTCGACCATCGCGGCGCCGATTGTAAAGAACATGCTGGCGGACATTCTGCCCTATATTGGCATGGAGCCGCAGCTGGACGTAGATCAGAATACAAACGTCCCAACGCCGGAGCTAAGCGGCGTAATGCTGGAGGAGGCGCAGGCGCAGCTGATTGATCTGGGCCTGAAGGCCCGCATTGTAGGAGATGGGGACTCGGTGCTTAAGCAGGTACCGGAGGAAGGGTATGAAATCCCTTATGGCGGTACGGTGATTCTTTACACTGACGAAACAGAGCTGGCCCAGTCGGTCGCTGTGCCTAATGTGCTGGGCAAAACGGGAAAGCAGGCCAATGCGGCCATCTTAAACGCGGGGTTAAATATCAAAATCGAGGGGGATTTTGCGGACAATGTGCAGACCCAGGTAGTGAGCCAATCGCCGCAGCCGGAGGAAATGGTCCAGCCGGGGACGGTGGTAACTGTAACAGTGCAGCAGGCGGGGGCGAATTCTTCCAACCAAAGCCCTTAAAATCCGACCGATTCCGGCAAGTTTTATATTCCGGGTATGTTAAACTCTAAAGGCGGTTGGAATGCCGGAAATAAAGAGACGCATTTTTTGCCGCAGCAAGGGGGTAAACAGCTTGAAGCTTTTTGACTTGATGAGGGATATCCCGTTTTCGGGGAATTTAGAGAATCTGGAGATCGGCCAGTTGACCAGCGATTCCAGACAGATTACACCGGGATGCCTGTTCGTATGTATTGCCGGTGCCCGGTTTGACGGGCATACGGCTGCGCGGCAGGCGCTGGAAGAAGGGGCCGCCGCGGTTGTATGCCAAAAGGATCTGGGGCTGGACCGACAGCTTCTGGTGGAGGACAGCCGGGAGGCTTATGGGATCCTTTGCAGCCATTTTTATGGCGATCCTTCCCAAAAGCTTAAGCTGATCGGCGTGACCGGTACCAACGGAAAGACTACCTGCACCTACCTGATGAAGCATATTTTAGAGGCCGCAGGCAAAAAGGTTGGGCTGATCGGCACCATCCACAATGAAATCGGCGAGATGGAGCTGCCGGCCAAAAACACCACGCCGGATCCGGGAGAGCTGCATGTGCTGTTTATGCGGATGGTTCAGGCGGGGTGCGAATATGTGGTGATGGAAACCTCCTCCCACGCGCTGGACCAAAAGCGGCTGGCAGGGTGCCGGTTTGCCGTGGGGATTTTCACCAATCTGACCCAGGACCATCTGGATTACCACGGCACAATGGAAAACTATTATCAGGCAAAGAAAAAGCTGTTTGATCTTTCGGACACGGCGGTGGTCAATATTGACAATCCATACGGCCGCCGGCTGGTACAGGAACTTTCCTGCCGGGTGAAAACCTTTTCTATTCATACCGACCAGGCGGATTATACAGCCAAGGACATCCGGCCGGCGGTGGACCACAACCGCTTTACGATGGTGGGAAACGCCCGGATCGAACGGGTCAATTTTCCTATGCCGGGTGAATTTTCAGTTGAGAACGCTATGGCGGCGGGAGTGGCGGCGCTGACGCTGGGACTGGATATGCAGGAGGTATGCCAGAATCTTTCCAGCTGTCCGGGTATTCCCGGGCGGACCGAGGTCCTTCCCACCGGCACGGATTTTACGGTGATCCGGGATTACGCCCATACGCCGGATGGCTTGGAAAAGGTGCTGCCGGCGCTGAAGCCCTTTGTCCAAAAGAGGCTGATGGTGCTTTTTGGCTGCGCCGGGGAGCGGGATCCCTCTAAGCGGATCCATATGGCCCAAGCGGTAGCCAAATACGCTGATTACATCATTCTGACCTCCGACAATCCCAGAAGAGAAGATCCGATGAAAATCATCGAGGACGTGCTTCCAGGTCTTGCGGAAAAATCGGTCCCCTATGAGGTGATCCCAGACCGTTATGCGGCGATTGAGTGGGCACTGGCCCATGCCCAGCCCGGCGACCTGCTGCTTTTAGCGGGAAAAGGGCATGAGGATTACCAGGTATTGGGCTACGGCACCATCCATTTTGACGAGCGGGAGGTTGTGATGCGGCTTTTGGCACAGCAGAGAAAAAACGGGAAATGAGGGAGTTTTTTTGGAAGGCTATTCCTTAAGCGAGATCAGCGAATGGATCTGCGCGGATAAAAAAATATTCGGCGCGGTGGAAGAAATCGTGACGGATTCGAGAAAAATTACGCCTAACTGTCTGTTTATTGCGTTGGAAGGGGAATTTTTTGACGGGCACAAGTTTATCTCCGAGGCGCTTCATAAAGGCGCTGCGGCGGCAGTGGCTCATAAAAGGGGAGAGGAGCCACAGGAGAAGACTCTGTATGTGGGCAATACCGAGCGGGCGCTGCGGGCTTTGGCCCGGATGTGCCGGATTAAAATAGACCCGGTGACCGTAGGAATCACCGGCAGTGTGGGAAAGACCACCACGCGAGAGATGGTGGCCGCGGTGGTGCGGCAGAAATACCAGACGCTGACGACCAAAGAAAATCTTAACAACAACGTGGGGATGCCCCAGACTCTTTTACAGCTGACGCCGGCGCATCAAGCGGCGGTGATTGAGATGGGGATGACCGCACTGGGAGAAATCGAGGAGCTGGCCACTACACTGCTGCCGCGCATCGGTGTGATTACCAACATCGGTGTTTCCCATATAGAGCGGCTGGGCAGTCGGGAAAACATCCGTCAGGCCAAGCTGGAAATCGTCCAGGGACTTCGGGAGGGGTCGCCGCTTTTCCTAAACGGAGACGACCCGATGCTGTGGGGCTATAAAAATCCCCATTTGCAGGTGATTTTTTACGGGATTGACAACAAGGCCTGCCAGATTACGGCAAAGGACCTGGTTGTCTCCACCGGTAGCACGACCTTTACGATCTGCTTTCAGGGAGAAAAGTACCCCGCGCGCATCCCCTGCATGGGCCAGCACAATGTGTGCAACGCATTAGCAGCCTTTGGCGTGGGCGTATATCTGGGGATGGAGCCGAAGGAGGCGGCCGCCGCCTTAAACCAATACCAAGTGACCGGCTGGCGGCAGAAGATTACAGAATTCCACGGCTTTACGGTTGTGGAGGATTGCTATAACGCGGGCCCCGAGTCAATGGAGGCGGCGCTGACCACTCTGAAAGGGATGCCCTGTTTTGGGAGGCATATTGCGGTGCTGGCCGACATGCTGGAGCTGGGGCACCTGTCCGACCAGGCGCACCGGACCGCCGGCGCGCTGGCGGGCTCTCTGGGATTGGACGCGGTTTACGCTTATGGGGAAAAGGCAAAGCTTTTGGTAGAAGAAGCCCAAAAGTCCGGTGTGCCGGATGCAGTTTGGTTCCCGGATAAAAAGGCACTGACCGAGCATGTAATCGCCTTGGTAAAAAAAGGGGATATCCTCTGGGTCAAAGGCAGTCATGGCATGGCGCTGGAGACACTCATAGAAGAGCTTTACCAAAGGGCATAGTTTTTTCATCCCGTGGTCAATGACAACAGGCTGTGGCGGGGCGGCGGATAGGAGCGAGCGTATGAGGACGTTTATCATTTTAATGACCGCGCTGCTGGCGTTTGGCATTACCGCTTTCATGGGGCTATGGCTGATCCCCCTGCTGCGGAGGGTCAAATATGGGCAGACGATTTTGGATATCGGACCGGTGTGGCACAAAAATAAACAGGGAACCCCTACGATGGGCGGCTTTTTGTTTATTGCAGGAGTGCTGGCGTCGGTTACGGTGGGGTATCTGGTTTACATGAGCGCCGGCGGCGGAGAAAACGAGGTGTCCCCGATTTTTGGCACACGGCTTTTCGCCGGAATGGTCGTGGCAATGGCCTTTGCCTTTTTAGGATTTGTTGACGACTATGTGAAGGTGGTAAAAAAGCGGAATCTCGGATTGACCGCCGGGCAGAAAATGATCATGCAGATCCTGATTGCCGCTTTGTATCTGATTATTCTGTACCTTGCGGGGGATACTTCCACTGTACTGAGAATTCCGTTTATCGGCAGCTGGGACCTGGGACTGTTTTACTATCCGGTAGCGCTGTTCATTCTCATTGTGGGCACGGTAAACGCGGTGAATCTGACCGATGGCGTCGACGGTCTGGCAGGGTCGGTGACCTTTGTGGCGTCGATTGGGTTTATGGTCATTGCCGCGATGCTTTCCATCTACGAAATGCAGCTGCTGGCGGTGGCAGTGGCGGGCGCGATGCTGGGCTTCCTGGTCTGGAATTTCCACCCGGCTAAGGTGTTTATGGGCGACACAGGCTCAATGTTTTTAGGCGGTCTGGTGGTCGCTATGGGGTTTGGTCTGGGACTGCCGTTTTTAATCGCCGTTATTGGAATCATTTATCTGGCGGAAACCCTTTCGGTCATGATGCAGGTCGCCTCGTTTAAGCTGACGGGCAAGCGGATTTTCAAAATGAGCCCGATCCATCATCATTTTGAAATGAGCGGTTGGAGCGAAGTGAAAATTGTAAGCATATTTTCTTTAATAACCGCCGCCGGCTGCGCGCTGGCAATTTGGTGGGTTTCATCCTTATAGGGCGGAAACTTTTATCCGGAAAGAGGGAACTTGGATGGGGAAAAAACAGAATGCGCAAGGCCGAAAAATACGTCTGGCAGGCAGGGGAAACCTGGACGTCACCTTTTTGGTGCTGGTTCTTTTGCTGCTGACCTTTGGCCTGATCATGCTTTTTTCCGCCAGCTATGCATATGCGTATTATCATGACAACGACAGCTTTTTTTATATTAAAAAACAGATGGTTTTTGCCATTGCCGGTATTATTGCCATGGTGGTTGCCTCCAATTTCGACTACCGATACTGGAAAAAGCTGGCCCTGCCGGTAATGGGGGTTGCGATTGTGCTGCTGATTGTCGTGCTGTTCATGCCGAAGATAGCAGGGGTACACCGCTGGATCCCCATTGGGAATCTGACCACCTTTCAGCCGTCGGAAATTGCCAAGTTCGCGGTTGTGATTTTGTTTGCCAAGATGATTGACATATATGGCTCGAAGATGAAAAGCTTCCGGTACGGCATCGCCCCGTTTTTGATTGTATTGGGTATCATCTCCGGTCTGATGGTGCTGGAGCCGCATCTTTCCGGTACGATTTTGATTGTGACCATCGGCATTGTGATGATGTTTGTAGGCGGCGTTGACCTTAAGTGGTTCGCACTGGGCGTCGGTGCGCTGGCGGCGGGCATCGTGCTGGTAGTTATGATCCCCGGTGTCATCCAATACGCCCAGTCCCGGCTGGAATTCTGGTTGGATCCGTTTGCCGACCCCCAGGGGCTGGGGTTTCAGACCATCCAGTCGCTTTTGGCCATCGGGTCCGGCGGCGTAATGGGGCTGGGGCTGGGCAACTCCCGCCAGAAATATCTGTACATCCCGGAGCCGCAGAACGACTTTGTTTTTTCCATCGTCTGCGAGGAGCTGGGGCTGGTGGGCGCTTCGATCATCGTAATTTTATTCGCGCTTTTGGTTTGGCGCGGTTATGTCATCGCAATCCGGGCTCAGGACCGGTTCGGCACCATGCTGGCGGTGGGCCTGACGACCCAGGTGGGGCTGCAGGCGCTTTTAAATATCGCCGTTGTGACCAATACGATCCCCAATACCGGCATCAGCCTGCCGTTTTTCTCCTATGGCGGCACCGCGCTGATGATGCTGCTGGCGCAGATGGGGGTTATCCTATCCGTTTCACGGCGCGCCGCGCTGGAAAAACAATAGAAAGGTTGATTCGATGCGGGTTTTATTTGTCTGCGGCGGTACTGGCGGACACATCAATCCGGCGCTGGCGGTGGCGGGTTATTTAAGAAATAAGCAGCCGGACGCCGAAATCCTGTTTGCGGGAAACCCCTCTGGGATGGAGGCGAGTTTAGTGCCAAAGGCGGGATTTGCGTTCGCGCCGATCAAGGTCAAGGGATTCCAGCGCCAACTCAGCTGGCACAACCTGAAAAACAACCTGATGGCGGTGGCTTATCTCACCACCTCGGGCCGGCGCTCCCGCCGGATTCTGCGGGAATTTGGGCCGGATGTGGTTATGGGTACCGGCGGCTATGTCAGCGGCCCCTTGGTGCGGCAGGCTGCGAAGCTGGGGATTCCAACCCTGACCCACGAGCAGAACGCTTTTCCCGGCGTGACCACCAAGCTGCTGAGCCGGTATGTCGACAAGGTGATGCTGGCGGTGCCGGAGGCGAAAAAGTACCTGCCATCCGACACGCGGTTTGTCATTACCGGAAACCCGGTGCGGGAGGCCTTTTTCACCGCGGACCGGCAAGGAGTGCGGAAAAAAATGGGGCTGGAGGGGAAAATCTGCGTGCTGTCCTTCGGCGGCAGCCTGGGAGCGCGGCGGGTAAACGAGGCGATGGCCCAGCTGATCGCCCACAACAAAAACCGTCCGGAGATTTTTCACATCCACGCTACCGGCGCTTATGGGGTGGAGCTGTTCCCTAAGCTTTTGGCTGAAAAAGGGATTACAAATTGTAAAGAAAACAAAAATTTAGACATACGGGAGTATATATACGACATGCCGGAATGCTTTGCGGCGGCGGATCTGGTAATCGGCCGTTCTGGCGCCAGCACCTTAAGCGAGCTGGAAGCGGCAGGAAAGGCCTCGATTTTGATTCCTTCCCCTAACGTTGCGGAAAACCACCAGTATCACAACGCCATGGCGTTGGCCAATCGGGACGCGGCGGTGGTCATAGAGGAAAAGGAGCTGACCGGCCAAAGGCTGTGCGCGGAATTCGATCGGCTGTGCGCGGATCCCGACAGGCTTAAGAAGCTGGGAGAAAATGCGGCTGCTCTTTCGATCCGCGACGCGAACGACCGAATTTACCGGCAGATCATGAAGCTGTATTCCAAAAAATAGACGGTTTTCCATAGGATTTTCACCGAAAACGCCTGGATGCATATGATGAAATGAACCGTTTTGGCGGGACTTTTTATCAGAGAGGAAAGGCGTTTATGGATAGATATGAGATTGTGGGCGGACAGCGCCTGGAAGGAGAAATCCGGATTCAGGGCGCCAAAAACAGCGTTTTGCCCATCCTGGCGGCAACGGTGCTCGTAGGCGGGCGCTGTACGATACATAATTGTCCTGCTCTCTCCGATACGGCGCTGACCGTACAGATTCTGCGAACCTTAGGGTGTCGGGCCAGCGGAGAGCAGGGGAGCATTGTGGTTGATACGACAAATCTTTCCAGCCAGGAGCTGTCTGAGGCACTGACTGGGAAAATGCGGTCATCTATCGTTTTCTTAGGGCCGCTGCTGGCCAGATGCGGACAGGTGAAAATCGCTTACCCTGGGGGATGCCGTTTAGGTCCCCGGCCAATCGACCTGCATCTGCAGGGACTGCGGCAGATGGGAGCCATAGTGCAGGAAAGGCAGCAGGATCTTTTGTGTTGCGCGCCCCAAAAGCTGCAGGGGACACGGATTACCCTGTCCTTCCCCAGTGTTGGCGCCACCGAAAATCTGATGATGGCGGCGGTATTTGCAAAAGGAAAAACAACGCTGTGTCAGGTAGCCAGGGAGCCGGAAATTGTAGATCTGGCCGCATTCCTCAATCGGTGCGGCGCAAAGATCCGGGGCGCGGGGAGCAGCGTCATCGAAATAGAAGGCGTTACCAGGCTGCAGGGCTGTGAACATACAGTAATGGGGGACCGGATTGCCGCCGCAACCTATCTGGCGGCTGCCGCCATAACAGGAGGGCAGGCAGCGGTTCGGGGCGTAGATCCCCACGATCTTTTGACTATGCTGACGCTGCTGCAGAAAAGCGGCAGTCGGATCTGCAGGGAAAAGGATTGGATTTTTCTTAAGTCAGACGGCCGGATCCAAGCTTTTCCACCGGTCGAAACAGCGCCTTACCCGGGCTTTCCCACCGATGGACTGCCGATTTTTCTGTCGCTGGCGGCGACAGCTCAGGGGAACAGCCGATTTGTGGAAAATATTTTTGAAAACCGGTACAGCAGCATCCCCGGACTGCAAAAAATGGGCGCGTTGATCCGCCGGGAGGGACGGGTCGCGCTGGTAGAGGGCTCAAAGCAGCTGCACGGCGCGAAGGTTTGCGCCGAGGATTTGCGCGGCGGCGCAGGATTGGTATTGGCGGCGCTGGCAGCCCAGGGATTCAGCCAGGTAGAGGGAATCCAGTGGATTGAACGGGGATATGAGCATTTTTCCCGGAATCTGGCGGCGATGGGAGCAAAAATCAGGAGACGGTAAGGGCGGGAGAAAAAGAATGAGCAGAAAGGAAAAAAAGCATGGCAGAAGACGGACCGCTGCTCATCCCGATTTTCATAACGGGATGAGAGCGGACGCGGTGCGCCCGCCGCGAAAAAAACGTCGCCGCCGGGGAAACAATACGCTTTGGTATCTGCTGATTCTGGTTTTTATGGTGACTACCACCATTGTGCTGACCACCACCGTTTTTTTTAAGATCAAGGCCATTACGGTGACAGGCTGCGACCGATACGACGACCGATCACTGATTCTGTCCTCCGGAATTTTACTGGAAGAGAATATGTTCAGGCTCAAGGACGCGCAGATTCGCGAAAAGCTGGTGGGGGAATACAGCTATATTGCCGATGTAAAAATCCGCCGGAAGCTGCCGGACACCATCGTGCTGGAAATTACACAGGAGGTCCCCTTTGGCGCGATTGATGCCGGGGCCGGCTACACGCTGATCAGCGAAAGAGGGCGGGTGCTGGAGTGCAACACGCCGGTTTTGCCGGAGGAAATGCCGATTGTAATGGGATTTTCTGAGGAATCGCCGGAGCAGGGTAGTTATCTGGAGGAAAGCGACTCGGAAAATGTTAAAAGAATGCGCCTGATTATGGAGGCCATCCGGAAGATGGACTTTCCTTATTATAATGTCATCGACCTTTCCGACCCATACGACCTTAAGCTTTATTATCAGGATCAGCTGGAGATTGTATTGGGTACGGACAGCAGCCTGGAATATAAGCTGGAGCTGATTTTAAAGGTGATCGAAACAGAAGATCTGCTCAATGGATTTCGGGGAACGATTGACGCCTCATACGATGGAGAGGTCTGGACGCGGCCGTCCGGGCAGGTAAAGACGCCGTCCGTAAGCAGTCGGCCTCAGGATGGACAGGCTGCAGACAGTGGCGCGGCTTCTCCGCCGGACGAAGGGACGTCCTCTGTGGGTTCGGGGGAGGTTCTGCCAAGCCAGGGGGACGATTCGGGTTAAAACAGGAAGATGAATGGGAAAAGTCCTTGTAAAAAATGCAAAAAACCCGTGAAAACAAAGGATTCGCTATTGAATTCAAGAAAAAAAAATGGTACAGTAAAATGAGGGAATTAAGACATATTTTATAGATTGACAACAAGATGTGAAGTTTAGCTGCTGGGTAACTTCTGTTTGGAATAAAGAAAGCTTAGGAGGAAAATCAACATGCTCATGAATTTTGAAATTGATAATTATGTAGATAAAGGCGTTGCGATTAAGGTGGTCGGCGTTGGCGGCGGCGGCGGCAACGCGGTGAACCGGATGATCTCTTCCGGTATGCAAAGCGTAGAGTTTATTTCGCTGAATACAGACAGTCAGGTTCTTTCCTCCTCGAATGCGACCCAGAAGATCCAAATCGGGATGAAATCGACCCGGGGCAAGGGCGCCGGCGGACACCCGGAAATTGGGCAGAAGGCGGCGGAGGAGAGCCGGGAGGAAATTTCGGCGGCCTTAAAGGGGACGGACATGCTGTTTGTCGCAGCCGGAATGGGCGGAGGCACCGGAACCGGTGCCGCGCCGATTGTGGCGGAGATCGCAAAAGATATGGGAATTCTGACGGTGGGAATTGTGACCAAGCCTTTTGCCTTTGAAGGGCGCCGGCGAATGGAGCAGGCGGAGATGGGGATTTTATCTCTGCGGGAGCACGTGGACGCGCTGGTGGTAGTTCCGAATGAAAAGCTCAAATACTTATCGGAGACAAAAATCACGCTGGTCAATGCCTTTGAGGTGGCGGACGACGTGTTGCGCCATGGTGTACAGAGTATTTCCGACCTAATCAATATCCCGGGGCTTATTAATCTGGACTTTGCGGACGTGACCGCCGTCATGAAAAACGCAGGACAAGCCCACATGGGCGTAGGGCGCGCGTCGGGCAAGGATAAGGCGGCAGATGCCGCCGCCGCGGCGATTTCCAGTCCGCTTTTAGAAACCTCCATCAATGGCGCAAAGGGTGTGATTATCAACATCATCGCGTCTCCGGATATCAGCCTGGAGGATGTGGACCTGGCTTCGAGCATGGTGCGGGATGTGGCCCATCCGGACGCCAATATCATCTGGGGCGCGGCGCTGGATCCTTCGTTTAGCGACGAAATGCAGGTAACGGTAATCGCCACCAATTTTGAAACAGAGGAGCCCTTCCGGCAGGAGGAGAAGACAAAGGAGGAAAAAACGGAGGAGAAGGATCCAGCTTCTGCCATTTTAGAGAGCTTGGGGATCAGCGAAGAGGAAGAAAAGCAGGAAATCGACGAATTTGAAGTAATTCGGAAAATTTTTGACCGCTGATCGCGAACGGTCGTGTTTCCGCGGAACGCCGTTTGTTCCGCGGATTTTTTCTTTGACAGCCGCCGGGCGGCAAGAGCTTGCGGATATCTTTTAGACGGCGGAGAGATAGGGACAGGAGGACTTTACAAGATGAGTAAAAAATGGATGTGCGCTATAGGGGCTTTTTGGGTCTGCCTGAGTATAGCAGGCTGCGCCGGAGGGACGCAGAGCAACTTGGCGGAGACGGAACGGGGTCCTTATACGGACGGAACCTATACGGTACGGATGCCGGAATACGACCAAGATGGGTGGCAAGAATACGGGATAGTGACGGTGGCGGATGGATTTATCGCCGAGGTAGCCTACGATGCCTTGAACGAAAACGGCGGAAAAAAGAGCCAGGATCCGTCCTACCGGGATAACATGGCGGTGGGAAACGCGGTAAACGGCTTGCCTGCCGCCTATCCGGAGCAGGCGTATGAGGCTTTGCTCACAGCGTTTCGGACTGTCCAATATGATCCGGAAAGGGTTGAGACGGTTGCGGGCGCAACCGTCTCCTCACAAAATTTTAAAAGGATCATGGCTGCTTTGATGGTGCAGGTGAAAAAGGGCGCGCCAGGAGAAACGGCGCTGCCGATTTTCCAGGATGGCATCTATGAGGTGCAGATGCCGGATTATGACAACGGTTGGAAGGACTTTGTCCGGGTCACAATCACCGGCGGAGAGGTTGAGAAGGTCGAATACGATGGACGCGACGAGGATGGGGCACTGAAATCGGACGATGAAAAGTACCGAAAGGACATGATCGCCGGGAACGCGGCAAAAGGATTGCCCGAGACCTATCCGGCGGATTACGGCCAAAAGCTGGCAGACGCCTACCTGGCGTCCGGCTCTGTTGAGGAGATGGACGGTGTGGCCGGCGCGACCATTTCTACCAACCATTTTAAAAAGCTTGTAAGACACGCGCTGATCAATGCCCGGCTGGGCAGGGATGAGCTTGCGACTGCGCCGCTTTTTGAGGATGGGCAGTACCGCGCCCAGCTGCGCGAGCCGGCAGATGGCTGGACGGAATTTGTCGTTTTGACCATCCAGGATAACGCGGTTTTGCAGATCGTTTTTGACGCGGAGGACGAACAGGGCAATTACCGCTCAAAAAGTCCTCTGGAAGAAAGCGAAGAGGGTCCGGATCCGTCGGTGATTTATCCGGCGATCATCGAGGAGTTTATCCAAAAGCAGTATTTGCCGGAGGAGATGGAGACAATTGCGGGAGCGAGCCGGTCCACCAGCCATTTTAAAAGGCTGGTGACAGCGGCCCTAGAAAACGCTTTATACGGTTCCGATGAGACGGCCTTGGTAGATGCATAAAATAAAAAGTAAGGACTTATAAAAGTCCTTACTTTTTTTGACGATTTTCTTCCGGCCGCGCTTTTCCTTTTGTATAGTGCCTGGGCGAAAAGGCAAAAATAAAAAAGGAGAATGCGCGCCTTTTTCGTTTGCAGGGTAGATAGGCAAAACGGGCGGCAAAAGGACCGGAGGGGAAAGCGATGAAAATTCTTATTATTGATTATGATGCGGGGACCGCACTTTTTGGTGGGGATACCCACGCTTTTGATTTAGCGGAAGAATGGAAAAAATGCGGCGGAAAGCCGCTGATTGTTGCGGCGGATTATTCTTATCTGCGAAAGCGAAACCCGGAAAAGGCTCAGGTAGGACAAATCCAGGAGCAGGAGGGGATCCCGTTTTTATGGGTCAGGACGCCGGCCGCCGCCGACCGAGAGAAAAAAATTCTGCGGGGAGCCAGGCCATTTGAAAAGGGAATCCGTCGGAGCATGCCGATTATTGTCGACTGGAAGCCGGATGTGGTGATGCTTTCTTCTCGCCACCTTTTAGGAGGGCGAATCGCGGTAAAAATCGCCAAGGAGCTGGGCGTTCCGCTGGTCTTTGATGTGCGAAGAATCTATCCGGAGCATTTACAGGAGGTGCTGGAATATGCGCCGGGCCATTATTTGATCCGGCGGTTTTACAGGATGCAGAAAAAGCTTTATAAAAAAAGCGATCGGGTTTTGTCAATCTATTCCCGTTTGGCAGAGCATATGGCGGCGCTGGGAGTGGATCCCCAAAAATTCTCCCCGGTTCCTCAGGCGCTGTCCGGGCATTTTTTGCGGGAACACCGTCCGCCGCAGCGTCATATGGATTTTGTGGACCGGTACCGGGAAAAGGGATATTTTATTTGTTTAGCAGGCGGGGATATTGATAAGGATCGGGGCTTGGAGCTTTTGATTGAGTCGGCGGCGCTGGCACCGCGTGAGGTGCTGTTTATACTGGCCGGAAACGGCGTGTTTAAGTCCCAGCTAAAAAGGCAGGTCAAGGAACGGGGGCTGGCGAATGTATTGTTTTTAGACGGCGTCCAGCCGGAACAGCTGGTAGATCTGTACACAGAGGCTGACTGCGTTTATGTCAGCCTGCCGCCCTATCGCTGGCATCGCTATGGTGCCGACACCTCCCGAATCCTGCTGGCGATGGCCGGCGGCGTTCCGGTGGTCTGTCAGGCGGATATCCCCCAAAACCCAGTGGATGCAGCGGAATGCGGCGCTGTTGTCCCGCCCAAAAACGCACAGGATTTGGCGAAAGCATTGACAAAGATCGCCATTTTGCCCAAAGAAAAACGGATGGAAATGGGCCAAAAGGGAAAAAGCTATGTGCTGGAGCGTGCGGGGATCGCCGGCCAGGCGGCGGATTACTGGCGCGCGCTGCAAAAGGCGGCGACAGAAAAGAAAAGGGATGGCCAATAAACAGCTTTCGCGACACAGAAATCCGGCGGCTTTTTTTATAAAAAACCGCCGGATTTCTGTGTGTTTTAGTAGGCTTCGTAATGAATTTTTTCCGGAATAAAACGGTCGACAAAATGATTTTCCTGTAAGCCATAGCCAATGGAAAGAATGGCAAAGGGAAGGATCTGCTCTGGCAGGCCTAAAGTATCATGCAGTGCCTGGGTACGCGCTTCGTCGGGGTAGATGCCCATCCAGCAGCTGCCCAGGCCTTCTTCGGTTGCCTGAAGGAGGATGTTCTGCACACAGGCTGACAGATCCTGCACCCAGAACCGGTTGTTTTCTCCGGCGCTGTTTTGATTGACCAGCGGCACCAGCACCATCGGTGCCCGGGCGGCCGGCTTTCCATAAGGGGTCAGCGCCGCGATCTTCTGGATTCGGTCCGGCTGGGTCACGACTAAAAATTCCCAAGGCTGCCGGTTCATGGCGGATGGCGCCTGCATTCCAGCGCGAAGGATCCGGTCCAGCTTTTCTGATTCAACAGGACGGGTATCGTATTCGCGGATGGAACGACGGATAAAAATGCTGTTCAACATAAAAAAGCTCCTTTCAAACGGTGCGGTCAATGGGAAAATTCCCCTTTTAGGATAGCACAACGTCTCCGAAAATAAAAGCCCCATACCCGACAGGTACAGGGCTTTTTGTTATTGATGGTCCCGATGGCGGATTTGGGCCCGCTTGATTTTTCCGCCCAGGGTTTTGGGCAGCTCGTCTACATATTCGATGATACGGGGATATTTATAGGGCGCTGTGACCTTTTTGACGTAACTTTGCAGCTCCTTGGTCAGCTCTGGTGAAGGGGTATACCCCTTCACCAGCACAACGGTAGCCTTGACCACCTGTCCGCGGATGGGGTCCGGCGCAGCGGTGACAGCGCATTCCACCACCGAAGGATGCTCAGTCAGGGCGCTTTCCACCTCAAACGGGCCGATGCGGTAGCCAGAGCACTTGATCACGTCGTCGTTGCGGCCTACAAACCAAAAGTAGCCGCTGCTGTCCCGCCAGGCTACGTCCTTGGTGTTATACCATTCGCCGCCCAGATTTTCCTGAGTCATTTTCTCGTCCATATAGTAGCCGGTGAATAGGCCGGTAGGCCAGCTGTGATTTTTTAAGCGGACGACGATTTCCCCCTCCTCGCCGTCCTCGCAAGGCTGGCCCTGACTGTTGATCAGGTCGATATCATATAGAGGAGAGGGCTTTCCGGTGGAGCCGGGCTTGGGGGTGATCCAGGGAGAGAAGTTGGCAATCAGCACTGACGATTCACTCTGCCCAAAGCCCTCGTACAGCTTAAGGCCGGTCAGCTTTTCCCATTGCTTAAACACCTCGGGATTTAAGGGCTCCCCGGCGATGCAGCAATGCTGAATCGAGGACAGGTCAAATTTGGTCACATCCTCCTGCAGCATAAAGCGGAACATGGTGGGTGGTGCGCAGAAGGTAGTCACCTTATAGTGTTCCAGCTTTTCCAAAAGCTTCAGCGGGACAAACTTGTCCATATCATAGCAGAAGATCACAGCGCCGCAGATCCATTGGCCATAGATTTTGCCCCAGCCGAATTTTGCCCAGCCGGAGTCGGATACGCTCATGTGCAGGCGGTTTTCCTGGACCTGCTGCCAATACTTGGCGGTGACGATATGCCCCAGCGGATGGGCAAAATTATGCCGGACCATTTTGGGCATCCCGGTGGTGCCGGAGGTGAAATACACCAGCATAATATCATCGATGCTGTGGGCCTCGTCCCCAACAGGGCGCTCAAACTCCGGCGGATATTTTGCCAATTCAGCGGAGAAATCCAGCCAGCCCTCTTTTGTACCGGCCACCAGCGCCCGGGTACACAGCGTTGGGGTTTCGGCCATAGCCTCCTCCACCTGGCGGATGACAAAATCGTCGTTAACGCAGACGATCATGTGAATTTTCGCGGCGTTGGCCCGATAAACCAGATCCTTTTTCGTCAGCTGCAGGGAGCCGGGAATCAGGGTGGCGCCGATTTTATGCAGCGCGGTGGCGCAAATCCAGTATTCCCACCGGCGGCGCAGAATCAGCATAACTACCGTTCCTTTCCGAACGCCGTGGGCCTTGAAAAAATGGGCGGCCTGGTTGGACATGCGGCTGATATCGGTAAAGGTAAAGTGCTTTTCCTCCCCGTGATCGTTGCACCAGACCAGCGCCAGCTTGTCCGGCTCCCGGCGGGCCCATTCGTCCACAATATCAAAGCCGAAATTAAAATCGGCGGGGATGTTGCAGCGGTAGTTTTGTTTAAAATCCTCATAGGAATCAAATTCGATTCTGGGCAGATATCGGTCTAAAAGCATGGGTATGCATCCTCCTTTTCTATGCGCTTGGACGGTTATTCCGCAATGACAGTGACAAATACGGCGGGCTTATCGTCGGCGCATACCTGTCCATGGGGATGCAGGGGGTTAAAGTAGATTGCGTCCCCTTCCTCGAGGATCAGCTCCTTGTCTTCAAACAGCACCTTGACCTTTCCTTCCAGCACCAGGTTAAATTCCTGGCCGCTGTGGGTGATCAAAGCGGGCTTTTTGTCATCCGGTAGCAGGCGGACCCGCAGAGGCTGCATGATTTTATGGGTGAAGCGAAAGGCCAAATCTTCAAAATCGTAGCCCGGGACCCGTTCTACAGAAAGGCCGGCGCCTTTTTTCACAACCTGGTAGGTATCTAACCGAGGGTCGTTGCCGGTGAGAATTTCGGTAAAATCCACGCCGCATAGATTGGCAATCTGATAGATTACGCTGATGGGGATATTGTAGCCGTTTTCCTCATAGGTACGTAATACAGCGGCGTCAATTCCCAGTTTTTCTGCCAATTCATTCTGCGTAAAGCCGCAGGCTTCGCGCAGTTCGCGGATTCGGGCGGCAATTTCTGCGATTTGTTCCATTTCGTACATCCTTTCCTGTTTTTTTAAAAAAGTTCTTTTCATTATAGAGGTTTTCCCATAAAATTGCAAGGGACCAGCGGTGATCCCTCAAAAAAGAGAAAAAAACGGGAATTTCAATAATTTTCCCCCGAAAATTAAAAAAGGATTCAGACAATTTGCGGTCCAAATCCTTTTTTAAATGGCGGAAGGAAAAATTACCCTTCCGAAGCGCCGCCCAGGCTGGAATTTTTCATCCACTTTCCCTGCTTAAAGCGGAAGATGGTCAAAGCACCCTTGGTCATATTGTCGATGATCATGGCAATCCAATAGCCGTGCAGACCCCAATGGAATACAAAAACGAATAATAGCGCCAGCGGAACCCGCAGCCCCCACATGCCGAAAACGCCGATAAAGAAAGGGCTTTTTACGTCGGCGGCGCCCCGCAGCGCACCGGACAGGATGCTGTAGGAGGCGTTCAGCGGCTGGGCGATGGCCACGATCCGCAGCATAGCCGCCGCCAGCGGGATCACCGATTCATCTCGTGTGAACAGGCGAATCAGCGGTTCGGCCAGCAAAAACAGCAGAACACCCACGAAAATCATAGCGCAGAAGCCCAGTCGGTTGGCGATTTTTCCAAAGTTCATGGCGTCGTCCTTTTTGTCGGCTCCAATCGACTGACTGACTAGGGTAGTGGTGGCGACGCTGACACCATAAGCCGGCATGTAGGACAAGGATTCGGCGGAAACCGCCAGGGTGTTGGCGGCCACCGCCACCGTCCCCAGGGTGGAGACAATACGGGTGGAGACAACCTGTCCAGAGGTGCTGATAAACTGCTCCATCGCAGTGGGAATGCCGAGAAAAACCATGTTTTTGAGAATTTCCCTGTCCGGCTTCAACTGCTCTCTTTGCAGCGAAAGGTGGATTTCCCGGCGCTTGTCGCACAAGGAAAGCAGCAGCAGGATGGCGGAAACCGCCAGCGACAGCGCGGTCCCCCATGCGGCGCCGGCTACGCCCAGACCCAGGCCGAACATGGGGAAGGTAAGGCCCAATACTGTCAGATTCCTCGAAGGAAAAATGAACAGGAAGTTAAAAATAATGTTGAGGATGATAGCGGTAAAATTGTACTTCAGAGGGGTGTGGGTATCCCCCATGCAGCGCAGAAGCGAGGAAAAAACAGAAGAGAGCATATTGAATAAAAGAGAAAGGGAGATAACCTGCAGATAGGCCTGGGCATGGGGGACCACAGAGGGCTCGGCACCCAGCCAGAGGGGAAGCTGCCAATGCAGCGCAAAGAAGACAGCGGCCAGCAAAATGCCGACGGTCAGGCTGGTCAGCAGAGATTGGCCAATGACCTTTTTAGCGCGGCCATAGTTCCCCGCGCCCACCGATTGGGCCAGCTGGATAGACAGACCGACGCTGACGGCGGAAATCACGCTGCCGCTGAGCCAGATTGAGGTGGAGGTGATCCCCACCGCCGCGGTGGCGACCGCGCCCAATGCGCCGACCATTGCCGTGTCGCTGAAGTTAAGCACCGTAAACATCATTTGTTCGATGATGGTTGGCCAGGCAAGTTTTAGGATGGTTGTAAAGGGTGTTTTGCCCAAGGTTAAAACGTTAACAGATTGTTTTGCCATATTCTCCTCCATATTTTGTAAATTTTTTTAAAGGCAAAAGAAATAAGCGGTTATCCCGCTTATCCAAAACACACTCGTGGGACAGTCTTTTTCTCTTTATTCGTAGTCTTCGTCTTCGGTGGGGATCAGCTGCCCAACCGTCTGCAAATCGCCGGTTAAAAGGGCGATAACCCCTTTGTAGGTCAAAAGCGGATCGGACAGAAAATGCTGGCGGACCTGCTGCGCCTCCTGCTCGGTGGGCATAAACAACGACAGGGAGAGCAGGTTGGAGCCGATATCGCAGATGGTCATATCCACCATATAGCCGTCCTCCGTTTTGCGGATATCGGCGCGATTGGCCGATTCCAGCTTGCGCCGCAGCAGCTGGTGCCGGGCGGATTTAACCGCCTTTTCCCGGACGGACGCCGGCAGCGTGCTAGAAAAGGTAGTTGCGGTCTGGCGGCCCAGATCGGTCAGACAATAGCGGGTATCCTCCTGATTTCCGGCGCAGTCCTCCGCTGTCAGATGCCCCGACTCGGCAAGGTCGCTCAGCGCATTGGCCAATTCGAAATAGTTGACCAGTCCGCGGTGCAGCAAAGCGTCGCTGATTTGGGTAAAGGTCATACCAGCGCCGATTTGATCTAAAAGATAGCAGACTAAGATTTTAATTTCGTAGCCATGGGTGAGGCCGCCGGGCTCCACACCGGCGGTAAAGGCATTGAGATCCAAGACCGGCACTCCCTTTTTATAGACTATTTTTTATTATACATGATAAAAAAGAAAAATGGAAGCAAGAAATTACTTCCATTTTTCTTTTTTCCCAAAAATCAGGGAATTCCTATTTCGAAAGACCTTACAGCGACAGATCCGGCTGGTAGGCGTCTTCGATCAGCAGGTATTCACAGCCGTATTTTTGGCACTGAGCCAGACTTTTCTGATTATCCGCCAAAAGGGCTTCCTTTGTGCAATCGGCGTCGTCCAGCCGGCTTTCGATGACGCTGGCAAATTTTTGAATATCCTCGTAATGGCGATGGATATAAGCCTCGGAAAAAATCAGGCACAGGTAGCGGATATCCTTTCGATAGGCTTCATCAAAATCTTTTTTCCAGTTAAAGGGGATATAGCACCCTTCGACGATCAGATTCTGCCGGTTTTCCACCGCCGTTTTGACTATTTCCCGGACCACCGGCCAGAGATAATCGGTCAGCTGGTCGTCATCCGAGGGGGTCAAATCCGTGTAGCTGCTGCGGATTAACCCCATTTTCAGGTGGTCAATAGACAGGTAGGGCCATTTATATTTTTCCAGAAGTTTTTGGGCTAAGGCGGTTTTTCCCGTGTGGGAAGCGCCGGCAATGAGTAGGACCAAGAGAGCTCCCTCCTTTTTATTCCGCGGCATTTTCCCACAGCTGTTCTTGCAGGATGGAAAAATCGGTTTCGTTTCCGACAGTAGATATATTAAGCCTCCCGGAGGAAAAATCCACGCTGTCGCCGCCTAATACGGCGAAGGAGCAATAGGAAGAATCTGCTTCCAGGGAAATAACTGTGACCACGGCATAGGAGGCGAAAATACAATGGTCGGACAAAAGAATCTGGCCGGCCTCCAGCCTTTTTGCCTGGCTTTCGTTGCTGTCATAAACGACTGGTATAAAACTTTCAATACTATCCAATTGGTAAAGAGAACCGATCAGCAGAACGCCGTCGCTTTCCCAAGCTCCCAGATAAGCGCCCTGTTGGGTGAAGGTCCGCTGCAAAACCGGGCCGGCCGGATCGGAGACGTCGAAAAACTGCAGCAGGGTCCCGTCGGCGTTTTCGCCGGCTAAAACCAGAGTCTGTCCCTGGACGAACAGCGCGTCGCCGCGATAGTCCATAGCAGTTTGGGACAGGAGAGTTTCGTCCGGATCGTAGATGCTCAGCAGGGAGGTTTCGTTCGAGGTACGGGCAAGAGAATACCGGTAGGCGCGCTCGGCGGCGGTTATAGGAAAGGAATCGGCCAATCGGTTGGAAGCCTCGCAGGAGGAAAGCTCCTGGGTGGGCAGTGGGATTGCGCGCAGCGCCAGCCGAATCTGCTGGTAATCCTCCGCCGGATAGTAAAGGCTGGATTTTTCGCTGGTTTTAGCGCTGTCTTCGGCCTGGCCCACCGCCTGTTCGGAGGGAGGGGAAGCGGCGGGGGCCACAAAACCGTCCTCCTCGTCCGCGGCCAAAACGGCCTCCTGCTCGGCCTTGTTCATCTGCGGTGCCGCGCCCAATCCCGCAGCGGTGTCATTTCCAACGGAAAAAAGCAGCTGCTGGGCCGAAGGCCACAGCGCGCAGCCAATCACCGCCACCAGCAAAAGGGAAGCCGCGGACCAGATCCATTTTTTAGGCAGCCAGGACTTTTTCGACGCGGCGGACAAACGAGCCTGCAATCCCTGAGCGGTGGCGGCAAAGGGGACGGGAATCTGCCGGTCCAGCTCCCGCAGCTTTTCTGCAACAGGAGAGAAATCCTCCTCAGCTTTGCGATGGTTCATTTGGTTCGCCTCCTTTCTCTTCCAGCTGTGCCTTTAGTTTTTTTAGGCTCCGATGCAGCTTGGAGCTGACGGTGCCGTGAGGACTGTGCAGCATCTGGGAAATTTGCTTGGTGGTATATCCATAGAGGACGGACAAGGTGAGGATCATCCGTTCCTGGGGTGAGAGAATTTCCATCGCCTGTAAAAGGTCCACCCGGGCGATGGCCGACTCGTCCATCCCGTCGGTCTGCAAAGCGGGATCGAATAGGAAATCCTCGATTTGTATCTGGTTTTTCTCCTTGACATAACGAGAGATCCGGCGTTTAATCCGGATGGTGAGAATTTTAAAGATCCAGCCCTTAAAAGCACCGGGCTCCCGCAGCCTGGAAATGCCCCGAAAGGCCTCCAGAAAGGTTTCCGCTACGGCGTCCTCTGCGTCATGGGCGTTGCCCAAGGCGTATAGGGCGTACTTATACAAATCATCCTGCACCAGTTCGTACAGCCTGGAGAAGCAATCGCTGTCACCTTTTTTTGCTCCCTCCACCAGCTGGGCGTCGATGTTCATGTCGTCACCATCCTATGGATTCATAATAATAGTGTGGAAAAACCGCCTGATTTTTGCATAAAATCAAAATGCGGAAAAAATCTTTCGCTGTCGTTAAGGCAAAAGGCCTGCCGCCGCCATGCCTTGCTCCATCCCGCCGGCGCAAATAAGGCAAAGACCCGCTCTTGCGCAGGTGAGAGAGGGATTTGGCGACCAGATGCGCCAGGTGTCGTAAAAGCGGTCAAAAGCGCCGGCAGTTTCCTGTAAAACAGGCAGAAGACTCTTTGTATTGGCAAAGCGCAGACGGAAAAGGGCGAAGATCAGCGAAAGCTCCTCCGACCGGGTGAGTAGCGATGCGGCAGAGTCTGAAAGACCCAGCGGGATTTGCTCGGCAAGACAGTTGCGCAGAATCCCGCACAGCCGGACAAACGTTTTCTGCACCCCGGCGACGGCGGGAGCCGAGCCGGAGAAAAAGCCGAAGTCCTCCTCCGTTGTGTCCCAACCGGAAAAGGAAGCGGCCTGGGACAGAGTGCGCAGGCAGCAGGCGTACCAGGCGGCAGAGGGGAGAAAGTCCAGATAGCCGCTGTTTTTTTCCAAAAGAGAAAATAGCCTGTCCTGCTCCGGCAGGCAGGCCGCCAGCTTTATGGAAGCTTCCAACGGCGAAATCCCCGTTTGCCGGGCACAGAGAAAGGGGAGGGCGGAGGAGAAGATCCCCTGCCGGTTCTGCCAGCCGGTTTTAAGGGGGATTGCCTCAATTTTACAGTGGGGAAAGGCCCCCTCCAGCGCCTGCTGCAAAAGCCGCTGAAGGGATTCAAACGCGGCAGGGCCGCAAGCCGCTTCCTTCATCGGCTAAGCCCGGCGTATTCTTCCACATCCACCGAAAGCTCGTTTTCGCTGGCCATGCTGGCGTTGATATCCAGCGTATAGCGCACCTGCAGATGTCCGCCGTTGTCGTCCAGATGGGAAACGATGTCGTCACCGGAGATCCCCAGGGTGATGCTTCCGTAGCCGGTATCGTAGAAGCACTGGTGCCGCCGCCCTTTTTCGATAATCAGCTGGGACCGCATGTTTTCCCCGGTGCGGCGCATTGTGACCCGCCGGTCGCCCTCGACCTTCAGGGTAGTTTTCGCCCCTTCAAAGCCGGTGGCCTCCGACTCGTCGTAGCAGATATAGTATGCCCCGTTTCGCCGGCAGAGCGATCCGATGGTAGTAAGCTCCACCTGGTCCTGGTCGTCGTCGGAGTATTGGATGCCTTTTATGGTAATTCTAACGTCCTTTTTCAATGGTTTTATCCTTTCTACCGGCACAGATCGTCTACGTCCACATGCTCAACCGCGCATTCCAGCGGGCGGCCCAGAAAACGGGCAGCAATCCCGTCAAAATCCTCGGTGTCGGCGGAGACAAAATAGCGGGTCCGGCTTGTTTTCTCACCGGCTTGCAGCCCGTGGGAAAACAGATATTCTTTAACAGCCTGGGCGGTTTCCCGGCCCGGGTCGATCAGCTCAACCTCTTCCCCCATAATCCGGCCAAGAAGCGGCGCGATCAGCGGATAGTGGGTGCAGCCTAAAATCAGGGTATCCGGTTTTTGCTCCGCAAAGGCGGCAAGATAGTCCCGCGCCACCATTTCAGTCACCGGATTATCCCTATCGATATAGCCGTTTTCCACCAGCGGGACAAAAAGCGGGCAGGCGCGGGCCGTGACCCGCGCCTGAGGAAGCTCTTGCCGGATCAGCCGCGCATAGGAGCCGCTTCGAATGGTGGCGCTGGTGCCAATGATCCCGATTTGGCCGGAGCGGGTGGCGCGGCAGGCGG
>CAJTZM010000017.1 GCA_910583935.1 uncultured Oscillospiraceae bacterium | reverse complement strand
GCCGTCCAGCGGCGCAGAACAAAATCGCTGAATGTCCTGCGGACGAAACTGACAGCGAGGAAAGGAGGTTAGCGCCATGAAGCACCGTAATTACAAAGGCCGTGAACTGCTGCCGCTGGCGGTGAGCGATGCGGCCCGCGCCGGGGATGCCGATGCCGTGGAACAGGTCTTACGCTACTACGAGGGCTACATAAACAAGCTCTGTACCCGGACGGTCTACGACGAAAACGGCTGTCCCCACGCCTGCCTGGACGAGTACATGAAAAGCCGTCTGGAAAACAAACTCATCCGCGCCATTCTCGGCATGAACTGATAACCGGCCCCAGCGGGAGGAACAGCTTACCCTTTCCCTGTTGCTCCCGCCTGCGGGCCTTGTCCTGCATTTTGGAAAGGGGGAACATCTTTGACGAAAGCGCAACCCAATAAAACAGACCATGAAATTGAACTTCCACAAGCCATTATAGAAACCTTTGCCCGGTTCCTCGTCCCGGAGATACGGAAATACTATGACAGCGAACAGGGGGTGAGGGAATTTACGGAGTGGCAAGAAACAAATCAAATGGAAGAAAGTTGATGACAAAAAGGAGCAATTAAAATAAATTGTTTCGGCCGCTCCTCTACATAGAACAACACTCAAATAATTGATTTTTCAGCTTCTTGTAGTCTAATTTCTATATCCCGCAGTTGCCGATATGCGTTTGAGTGTAAACGCATTAAGTTTTTATGCACCTTTTCAAAGTAACATAAGATGTCCTTTTTGCTTGGGAAATTAATATCTACTTCGTATAAGTAATCATGCAATTTGGAAAATTCGTCCACAAGAGCATATGCGTCATAGTTTAGATATTTTTTGCAGTATTCTCGTGGATTAAACGAAAGTGATTTATCGAACGTGCTTTGTAATATGTCATCATTTATCCAATTAGCGTGAGAGCCAACATCATATATAAAGTTAAATAGTTCTTCAGTTCCATCAAATGTTGTAAACTGTTTCTCCGCTAACTTATGGTATAGATCAATATAATCGCTAACCATAGTTCGGATATGTTCAAGCCAGTTCTTTTTATTCTTTAGTTTGGCAATATAAAATTGCTTTACGCCAGAGAGTAGGCAAATGATTAAACCCGTCACAAGGCCAGCGAAAATATTTGCGAAAATTGAAGATAAAAAATCCTGGTGTGATCTATATAAAGCATGGGAAATCCAAAGAGATACAATAGCCAATAGTATTATTAAAATACATATCCAGAAATGAGGAAAACTAAAAATTAGGGAAACCCTGTATTTGGCGTTTCTAAAGAATTGTTTAATTTTAAAAATCTTCAAGGTATTACCACCATCGCTCAAATAGTACTTATATTACTTTACCATAGCTAAAGCGACGGTTCAAGACACAAAGTGAAAAAGTGGTCAAGGTTTTATACCTTGACCACTTTTTCATTTTGACATCAGAGCCACACCATCACGGCAAAGCCGCCTTTGAAATAATAGGTGTTCGTCCAATGTCCATCTGGTGGAGGCGAGGAGAATCGAACTCCTGTCCGAAAACTTATTCACATAGGCATCTCCGAGTGCAGTTTGTCCTTAACATTCCCTTATCCAGCCGCCGGCAAACAGGCGAAAGGACTTGGTATCCTCCTATACATCATCCGCGCGGGAGGCACCTTGCGGTGACGTTCACCACTCATCAACGCCCAATCCAGGTCCGTGGTCCTACCTGGTTGGACGGCTGCTTAATTAAGCAGCAAAGGCAACGTTATTGTTGTCGTTTAATTTTAAAGTGTCAGGTTTTTAAGAGGTCCTGCACCTCTACTCGCTTCCTATGCTTCAAAATCCCCGTCGAGACCATTACGCCCCCGTGTTTTAACGATTTCTTTCCTTCAGTGCCCGCTCAACATCCCGCTTTGCGGCCCTTTTCGCCAAATCCTCCCGCTTGTCATAACGCTTTTTTCCCCGGCAAAGGCCCACCTGGACCTTCACGCGGGAGCCCTTAAAATACAGCGAAATCGGAATCAGAGTCAGGCCTTGGGTTTTCAGCTGCCCGTAAAGCTTTAAAATCTCCTTTTTGTGCATCAGCAGGCGCCTGGGCCGGACCGGATCGCGGTTAAAGATATTCCCCTGTTCGTAGGGGCTGATGTGCATACGGACATAAAGCTCTCCGTCCTTAATTTCACACCAGCTGTCCTTGAGATTCGCTTTTCCCGCCCGCAGGGACTTGACCTCCGTCCCAAACAGCTCAATGCCCGCTTCATAAGATTCAAGGATAAAATAGTCATGGCGCGCCTGACGGTTTTGTACAATCGTTTTTGTGCTGGCCTTTTCCATTTCATCCTCCCCCTCTCACGGTATAGCTTCATTGTACCATCTATCCCGCTTTTCGTCAACGGCGTGTATTCGCCGGCTTTCGCCAAAAAGCGGCAGTAGCGAAAGCCCCGAGCCGCCACGGAAAGGACGCTCAAAGCTCCCGGCGGCCCTCCAGCGCCCGGTACAGGGTCACTTCGTCGGCGTATTCCAGATTGCTGCCCACCGGGATGCCATACGCCAGCCGCGTCACCATCACCCCCAAGGGCTTGATCAGCCGGGAAAGGTACATAGCGGTGGCCTCCCCCTCTACGGTAGGATTGGTCGCCATCACAATTTCGCGGATTTTTTCTTGCCCAATCCGCTGAAGCAGCTCTTTGACATACAGCTGATCCGGGCCCACCCCATCCATAGGAGAAATGAGCCCGTGCAAAACGTGATACAGGCCGTTGTACTCTTTTGTCCTCTCAAAAGCCAGTACATCTCTTGGACCTTCTACAACACAGATCATGCCCCGGTCCCGGGATTCGTCCCGGCAGATGGGACATAGCTCGCCATCGGTCAAATTCTGGCAGACCTTGCAATGCTTGATCTTCTCCTGCGCCTCCACAATGCAACTGGCGAAATCCAGCGCCTTTTCCCGCGGCAGGTTCAGCACATAAAAAGCCAGTCTCTGCGCGGATTTTTTGCCAATTCCGGGAAGGCGCTCAAAATGCTCGATCAGCCGGGTCAGCGGCAAAACATTGTACTCCATACCGCTTAAAAAAGCCCGGGCACACTCATGCCCCCTGAGATTTTCTCCATTTCCCTGGCGGATTCCTCCTCGATTTCCCGGATCACCTCATTCACGGCGGAAATCACCAGATCCTGCAGCATCTCCACATCCTCCGGGTCCACTACCTCCGGCTGGATGGTCAGGGCTTTAAGCTCCTTTTTCCCGCTCATAATCACCTCTACCGCGCCGCCGCCAACGCTCACCTTGTGCTCCTTTTCCTCCAGCTCGGCCTGAACGCGGGCGATCTCCGCCTGCATTTTCTGCGCCTGCTTGAGCATCCCCTGCATGTTGCTGGCAGCGCCGCCGCCATATCCCTGTGGTAATCTCGCTTTCATCTTCATCCCATTCCTTTCATCTGTTGCTTCGTCTATTGGAGGTATTTTCATCCCGGCGGCGTTATTTCTCCTCCACTGGGATTCCCAACCCCTTAGCCGAGTCTAGCAATGTCTCCAGCGGATCCTTTTTCGCCGGCGGCTCCTGGGCCCGATAGGGGCCCAGGCGATACCGCTTTCCGGTCTGCGCCATTAAAGCGTCCCGCAGAGAATCCTTTGCAAACTCGTTTTCCCGGATCAATTTAAAAAACAACTCGTTTTTCGCATCGATCAGCATAAGATCGCCCTTTTCATATGCGTCGGAGGTCTTCAGTGCCGCGAATAAAGGCGGATTGGTCTTTAACAGACGGCCCAATACATCCTGCCACTGGCCAAACGGCCGCGCGTCGGAAAGAGCCGCCAGCTCCGCCTTCTCTGCCGCGCTTTTTGGCCGGACTGGTTTTTCCCGCTTTTTTTTCTCTCCAACCTCCAGCGCCGGGGAAACCGTATCCGCCGTACCCTTTTTCACCGCCGCCTCCAGCGCCTCCAGCCTGGTTAAGACCGCTTCGGCGGAGGCGTCCATCGCCGGATTGCAGATGCGGACCGCCGACATCTCCAGCTCTGTGCGCCGGTTTGCGGTTTTGGTCATTCGGTTCTGGGTTTCCTGCAGGACTGACATGGTGTACAAAATCTGCGAAAGCGGCATCGCGTCCGCCAGCGGCCGCATCCCCTCGATTTCCTCAGGCAAAGCCACGATCAGGCGCTGAGGCTGCTCTACCGTTTTTAAGAGCATCAGGTCGCGGTAAAAAGCTACCAGATCGCCGCACAGCCGCTCCATGTCCGCTGATTTTTCGTGCAGCGCACCAATCTGCTCCATGCAAGAGGCGGTGTCCCTCTCCAAAAAAGCCTTCGACAGCGCCTGCAGATGCCCGGACCCTGCCAGTCCTGCCGACTGGGCCACCACCTCCGCCGTAACTGCTCCGCCGTAAGAAATGCACAAATCCAAAAGAGAAATTGCGTCCCGCATACCGCCGTCGGCCAGCTTGCCGATGAGCAGCGCAGCGGAATGATCCAGGAAAATCTTTTCCTTCTCGGCGATTTTCTCCAAATATCCCCCAATGTCCTCACTGCCAATCCGCCGGAAATCAAACCGCTGACAGCGAGAAAGGATAGTCGCCGGAACCTTATGGGCCTCGGTGGTCGCCAGAATAAACAACACATGGGCCGGCGGCTCCTCCATAATCTTTAAAAGCGCGTTAAACGCGCCAGTGCTGAGCATATGGGTTTCGTCGATGATATACACCCGACGCCCCACCTGCCCAGGAGCGAAATAAGCGTCCTCCCGCAGCTGGCGGATGTTGTCGACTCCATTATTGCTGGCCGCGTCGATCTCCAGCACGTCCATGATTGTGCCTTCATCAATGCCGCGGCAAATTTCGCACTCCCCGCAGGGATTCCCGTCCCGGGTATTCGGGCAGTTGACTGCTTTTGCCAAGATCTTGGAGCAGGTGGTTTTACCAGTCCCCCGAGAGCCGGTAAAAAGATAGGCATGGGCCGTTTTCCCCGCCTTCACCTCGTTTTGCAGCGTGCGGGTGATGTGCGGCTGCCCTACCACATCGTCAAAGGTTTTCGGCCGGTATTTTCGATACAGCGCCTGGTACAAGCTTTTCCCGCTCCTTTCCTCTCCCGCAGATATACAAAACAGACAGGGCACCGATTTTCTCATAAGGATACGCAGGTTGACTGCGGCGCACAAAAACAGCCGCTTAATGCTGCTCGGTTCCCCGCCTGACATGGTTCACAGCGCCTTGTCGCACAGGACCCGCATACCCTCATGACAGAATCGGTATCATCCTGTCTGTTTTCTCCCTTTCCGCAGAATCGGCAAAATCACTGCGGTAATTCTTAGTTATGATGCCATGAAGACAAAAAGCTGCTCCTCGAGCATCGGTCAACCTATCGAACGGCCACAATATCCATATTCTAACCGTTCCCCGTTATTATACCGTATTTTTTCCTATTTGACAATAGTCTGAAGCGGAAAAAATCTGGTTCCCCTATCCTTCCGCCACCTCAAAGCCCATGCTGCAAATCTGGTCCGCTAGGTCTGCTCGCTCCAGCTCGGTACCGCAGACGGTCAATTGGTGTTTCTCCTGGTCAAAATCAACGGTGTCGACCCCGCTGATCCCATAAAGTTTTTCCCGTATCCTTTCCTGTGCGCCCTGAGCCGAAAGGCCGGTTACGGTAAAAATCATTCGATTTTCCATTAAGAATGCCTCCTTTTTATCGATAGTTTAGATCAGTATCTCCTCAAAAATCAGCCCTATTCCCGAAAAAATATAGCAAAAAGCACGGGACACCTTTTGTATCCCGTGCCAAAATTTTTCTACAGCGCTCCTATCGTCTCTCCCCTAAGAAGAACAGCGCAACCGTACCCGGGCCCGAGTGGGCGCCGATGGTCGGACCTATAAAATGGATCAAATGCTTTTGAATCCCAAACCGTTTCTGCACCTCGGAGGCCACAAATTTCGCATCCTCCAGGCAATCTCCATGGCTTACAAAAAAGATTTCGTTATGATAAGAACCAATTCGCTCTTCCATCATATTAACAAGGCCCAGCAGCGACTGCTTTCTCCCCCGGACCTTTCCCAGCGGAACCAGCTTGCCGGCGTCGTCAACATGCAAAAGCGGCTTGATGTTCAAAACCGTGCCCAACACCGCAGCCGTTTTTGAAACGCGGCCGCCCCGATACAGATGGTTCAGGTCGTCTACCGTAAACATATGACACAAATGCAGCCTATTCTCCTCTACCCAGGAGACGATTTCATCCATTGTCCGGCCCTTTTCCTTCATGGTCACCGCATAATGGGTCAGCAGACCCTGACCTAAAGAGGCGCACAGCGTATCCACAACGACCACCCGCAAATCCGGATAAAGCTCCTTGAGCTCGTCTGCCGCGATCAGCGCACTGTTATAGCTGCCGCTTAAACCGGAAGAAAATGCCAGGTACAGTACCTCCAAGCCGTTTTTTAAGTATTCCTCAAAATATGCCCTGGCCTTTTCCGGATTCACCTGCATGGTCTTTACATCCGCCCCAGCGCGCATCTGATCATAAAACGCATGCTCATCAATCACATCCTGATCCGCACAGAAGGTGTTTCCATCCACTGAAAAGCTCAGGCACAGGCGGCCTAAGCCGTGGTTTTTCAAGTATTCCTCCGGAAAATCCGCATTGGTATCGGTAACGATTACAAATTTTTTCTCGTCCAATCTATGATCCTCCTCACTGTCTAATTTTGTCGTTGTACAGCTGCAAGGCTTTCCACAGCCAGAAAGCCGATCATAGTATATGGGCCATACCCGCAGGACGGCCTAAAACATCCGGTATCGTAACAGCTTTGTTATTGTTATACCATATTTTTCTTCTGAATTCAACTGTTTTATGGTAATTCACGGCCGAGCCGTCAGCCCTTCTGCCAAAACCGCGTCTGCAGCCAGAGCGAACAACGGCGCCGCCGCCCGATTTCCCGATTGGCCGTTTTCGATAAAAACCACAATGGCATACTGGGGATTTTCGGCAGGATAAAAGCCGCCAAACCATGCGTGGACAATCTCTTCTCCGTTCTCGTCATAGATTCCCGTCTGGGCAGAAGCGGTTTTTCCTCCTGCACCGCCGGCCGCCGGGTTCGCCAGCTGCCCGGAGCCTTCTGTAACCACCGTTTTCATAAAATTCTGCAGACGCTCCGCCGTCTTTTCCGAAAGAATCCGGTTGGCGGAAAAAAGCTCCTCCTTCTGCATGATGCCGCCGGTATAAAAGCCCTCGATCAGCTGCGGCGCCATGAGGCTTCCCCCGTTGGCAATGGCTGCAACCATTTTGCATATTTGGATCGGCGTAGCGGTCAAAAGCCCCTGGCCAAATCCAAAATTTGCCAGCTCCGCCGGATTCTCCAGCTGCTCTTCGGTGGGGAGGTTCCCCTTGGCCGTCTGCAAGGTGTCCGCCATCAGATCCTCCTTGGAAAAACCAAACCGCAGCGCCATCTCCCGTAGCCTCTGGCCTCCGAGATCAGCAGCCAGCTGGATAAAGTAACAGTTGCAGGAGTGGGAAATCGCCTCTTCCAAATCGATTTCCCCATGGCCAGACAGCTGGTTGCATTTAAAAATTTGGCCGTCCACATCCAGCCAGCCGTCGCATACATAGGTCCTTCGCGGAGAAATCCCCTCCTCCAGCGCGGCGGCGGCCACCAGCAGCTTAAATGTAGAGCCCACTGCATAAGCGCCAAACGCCCGGTTGACCAACGGACTGTCCGGCTCATTCATGGCAGCGGCCACATCGCGCGGATCGAATGCAGGCGAGCTCGCAGCCGCCCTGATCCTCCCATTCTGGATATCCATCACCACGATGGCCCCATTGACCTCGGCATCCTTTAAAATCCGTTCACAGGCCTTTTGTAAGCCTTTATGCAGCGTGAGAACGATCCCGTCCGACTGGCTGCCCTCCTGCAAAATTTCGGCGCCATCCCCCGACAAGGCGCGGCCAATTGCGTCAATTTGGTAGCGAACATGAACTTTCTCCCCAATTGCCTCCAAAAAATCGTTGAAAACCCGTTCAATCCCCGTTTGGCCTTTTCCGTCGGCGTCTACATATCCAATGATATGCGGCGCCGTATAATCGTCAGAATAACGGTCCGGCACGGAAAAGACCTCTACGCCCTCTCCCCCCACGGCCTTGGAGCTGACCTCCATTAAAAACGGCGCTCGCTCGCTCATCTTTTCCCGCCATGCTTGGGCCGACGAAAACTCCTCTCGAAGCAGCACGGCGCTTTCATTCGAGGGCAGGACCGCTGCCTGATAACGCACGCTATCATTGACCAGCCTTTTTCCCTGGCAGTCATAGATCGTGCCACGGATGTTGGAAACCTCCAGCGTATAGGTGCTCTGACGGTTCGCCGCCTGGGCAAAATCCTCCTTTCGGCTAATCCAAGACAGACGCCAAAGAATAGAGCTGAACAAAAAGGTCACAACGCCAAACAGCGCCACAATCCGCTTTCCCATTTTCCCGCCTCCCTTACAGCTTTATTTTGTTCGCGCCGTCCCATTTCATACCCAGCGGAAAAAGCTTTTTTGCAGATCCTTCAGGTTTTTGGACCGCACAAAAAAGGCAGCCGGATAGCCGGCCGCCTTTTTGCCGCTTCCCTCCGGGAAAGCTCATCGCTTTTCCTCGTCGAAAAACAGGCCCTCTAAAATATTCACAAAGATGTCCTTTTGTTTTATGGCATGGGCTTTTCCCCGCCACCAGACAGTGGAACCGTTTGCTTCGACTTTTACCTGCCCGCCGTCCTTCAGCTGATAAACCACCGCGATGGCAGGCTCGCCCTGCGCCCCGCCCAAAAGCCGATAGGAAAGAAGATTGCTGGCATTGACCAGCAATTCGATCTCCTCGCTGTCCGTGACGGTTCTTTCCTCCTGACCATACAGGATTGTAACGCTTTGGACATTCTCCTTATCTGGCACACCGGTCAAGGGGAACCCGTGAAATCCAATCCAAATGACCCCATTCAGAACGCAGGAGGCCAGCACCACCCACAGGGTATTCCACGAAAAAAACTTCCAGGTCTTTTTTTCTTTTTCCAACGGTCCTTCCCTTTCTCCCCGCCGAACGCCCGGCGTGGCTTATTTCTCGCTCATCAGCTCTTTCACCGAGGTCGCCAGCCCAGCCAGGCTTTGAATCTCGCTGGGGATGATGATCTTGGTTGCCTTGCCGTCCGCCGCCTTGCCAAAGGCCTCCAGCCCCTTAAGCGCCAGCACCTTTTCCGAGGGGGCGGCCTGATTGAGCAGGCCAATGCTCTCCGCCAGCGCCTTCTGTACCATCATCACCGCCTCCGCTTCGCCCTGGGCCTCGCGGATCTTCTGTTCTCTCACTGCATCTGCATGCAGGATGGCGGCCTGTTTCTCCGCCTCTGCCCGCAGAATCTGAGATTCCTTCTCACCTTCCGCCACCAGAATCTGGCTGCGTTTTTCACCCTCTGCCCGCAGAATCGCCTCACGCCGCTCGCGCTCCGCCTTCATCTGTTTTTCCATGGCGTCCTGAATCTCTCTGGGCGGCAGGATATTCTTGAGCTCCACCCGATTGACCTTGATGCCCCATTTATCGGTGGCCGTATCCAGCGTCGCGGTGATTTTGGTGTTAATCACGTCGCGGGAGGTCAAGGTGTGATCCAGTTCCATCTCGCCGATAATATTCCGCAGGGTGGTAGCCGTCAAATTCTCGATGGCGGACATGGGCCGCTCTACCCCATAGGTAAACAGCTTGGCGTCGGTCACCTGGAAGAAAACGACCGTATCAATCTGCATGGTAACGTTGTCCCGGGTGATCACCGGCTGCGGCTTAAAATCCACCACCTGTTCTTTTAGCGAAACCTTTTTGGCCACACGATCAAAAAATGGCAGCTTAAAGTGAAGCCCCGTCTCCCAGGTGGCATGGTAAACGCCCAAGCGCTCAACCACGTAACAGTTGGACTGGGGAACAATCTTGATACAGGAGATGACAATCCCCAAAATCAAGAAAAGCAGGATAAAAACAATCATCATTCCAACAATTGGCGGCATATGCAATTCTCCTTCTCCGCATAGATGTTTTTTTAACATGGATCGGCCTCTCTACGCGGGCCAAAGCCGTCCATGGTACAAACGCGGTCAGGCCTTTTTTACAATCAGCGTAACGCCCTGAATCGCCAGGATGGTAACGCGGGTCCCCGCCTCTAAAACGGCGTTGTCCACCGCCTTCGCTTTCCAGGACAGACCATCCGCCATCACGCGGCCCTGCTCCAGGCTGTTGTCGACCGTTTCGGTCACCAGTCCTGTTCTGCCAATGGCCCGATCGGCGTTGGTATTGACCTTTTTGACCGCAAGCACCTTCCGGACAAAGGGCCGGGTACAAATGAGGCAAAGAGCCGATATGGCCAAAAACACGAGGATCTGAACCAAAAGCGGCATACCCAGCATGGCGGGAAGCAGTGCTGCCAAAGCGCCAGCAGCCAGCCAGATGGAAACCAGCTGCACCGTAGCCGCTTCCACCACAACGAAAAAAATGATCAGAACAAGCCATAAAATCGGATAAACCCATTCCATTTTCCTTCTCCCCCCTTCAAAAATTCAACGAGCTTACCAAACCATCGATTGACGGCCAAGCCCCTTCACAGAGCAAAGCCTCCGTCGGCGCAGATCACCTGCCCGGTGATAAAGCCCGCCTGGTCCGACGCCAAAAACAAGGCCAGCGCCGCAATGTCATCGCCGGTTCCCAGTCGGCCTAAGGGCGTATCCTGCGCCAGCTGCGCCAGCTCCTCTTGGGAAAAGGCGTCCAGCATCGGCGTACGGATGACCCCTGGAGCAATACAGTTGACCGTAATGCCCGACGGCCCCACCTCCTTGGCAAGAGCCCGGGTCATCCCGGCCACCGCCGCCTTGGAAGCGGAATAATGCACCTCTAAAGAAGCACCGCACACTCCCCACACAGAGGAAATCTGGATAATCCGTCCCTTCTTTTCCCGGATCATCCCAGGCAAAAACGCCCGCGTCACGTAAAACACCCCGTCCAGATTGATCCCCATCATTTTCCGCCAGTCCTCGTCGGTGATCTCCTGAAACAGCTTTTGCTGCGCGACTCCCGCATTGTTAACCAACACGTCGACACCGCCACAGGCAGCCAAAACCCTTTCGGCAAATTCCTGGGCCTCTTGGGAAGACGACAAATCTCCCTGGACCGCTTCTGCCGCCCAGCCCTCCTGCCGCAGCTGGGCCGCCAGCTTCTGGGCCCGCTGCGGATGGGAGCAGCTGCCGCAGAACACCCGGTATCCCGCCGCCGCAAACCGCCGGGTTATAGCCTGGCCAATCCCGCCAGACGCGCCGGTAATCACCGCTGTCTTCCCCATGGCGTTGCCTCCTCTCCTCCTGGTAAAAATTACAAAAGCACAACTGTAACGCCGTGATTGGTCCTGGAATAATCCGTATCCCTTGCCAAAGAAGGACAGGCCGCCACAATGGTCCTGGCCCTGCTGTCAAAAGGAGAGAAATCCTCTCCAGGCACAAATTCCCGGATCTGGCCCACCCGCTTTTTCTGCGCAAGCTGCGCCCGTACATCCGCCCGGATCGCACCGCCTTTTCCGCTGGAGCCATATCCGTGGATGAGCTTGAGCGCCCTCACTCGATTGGCCTTCGCGCCGCGAAGCGCCATATTCAGGTGCGTACGAGCCTGCTCTACCGCCGGCATTCCCGCTTCCAGATTCACGATTTGGCACTCCATTGGCAATTTTCTTCCTTTCCGACCGAAGTGTCATCGTTATTCTTCCGGGTAAAATTGTCGATTATGTCCTGCAGCGTGCGGCCGTCGACCACCTGATCCACCGCCGCCTTAATATCCCGCCAAAGCTCATAGGTAGCGCACTCGCCGGCATTTTGGCAGACCGCAGGCGCATCCGCCGCTTCCCGCACGCAAGCCACTGGGGACAAGGAGCCCTCCATCGCCCGCAGAATCTGTCCCACGGAAATCTCCTTGGCCGGGCGGGCCAGCTGGTAGCCTCCCCCCGCGCCGCGAATGCTTTTTAAAAGCCCTGCCTTATTTGCCGAAGTAATAATCTGCTCTAAATACTTATCGCTCAAGGACTGCCGCCGGGCAATATCCCGTACCGAAACCGGACCTTCCTGCTGGTTCATGGCAATGTCGATCATCATCCTCAGACCATATCTTCCTTTCGTGGATATTTTCACCGGTTTCACAGCCTTTCTTCTTTGTTTTGCTAAATTGAGTATAACATAAATCCGCCTTTTCTTCAACAGCCGCTCCGGTGGAAAAAAAGCGGAAAAAGCCCTTAAACAGCAAAAGGAAAGCACGAAATCCGCCGGGCTTTCGCTCTCGGGTTCTTCCGTGCCTTTTCCTCATACAGCGCCTATTGCAGCGCCGCTACCGCTTTTTTCAACGCATCCGTTTTGTCTGTTTTTTCCCAGGCCACGTCTAGGTCCTCCCGGCCCATGTGGCCATATGCTGCCAGCTGCCGGTAAATCGGACGGCGCAGATCCAGTGAATCGATGATCGCCGCAGGACGCAGATCAAAAACCTGCTCTACCGCCTTAGCAAGGATTTCATCCGGCACCTTTCCGGTGCCAAAGCTTTCCACCATCACCGAAACCGGGCTGGCAACACCGATGGCATACGCCAGCTGAAGCTCACATTTCCTCGCCAGGCCCGCCGCCACAATATTTTTAGCCACCCAACGAGCGGCATAAGCGGCGGAACGGTCCACCTTGGTCGGATCCTTACCAGAAAAGGCGCCGCCGCCATGCTTTCCATAGCCGCCGTAGGTATCCACAATGATCTTCCGCCCAGTCAGGCCCGTATCGCCGTGGGGGCCACCGACAACGAAGCGGCCGGTGGGGTTGATGTAATACTTGGTATTCTCATCCAGCAGATGGGCGGGGATCACCGGCTTTACTACCTCTCGGATGATATCCTCCCGCAGCTTTTCCATCGAAATCTCCGGTGCGTGCTGGCTGGAGACCACCACCGTATCCACCCGGACCGGCCGGTCCTCCTCGAATTCCACCGTCACCTGGGTTTTTCCATCCGGACGCAGGTAAGGCAGGGTCCCGTCCTTTCTTTTGGCCGCCAGCTGACGGGCCAGCTTGTGGGCCAGCGAAATGGTCAGGGGCATCAGCTCCGGCGTTTCATCGCAGGCGAAGCCGAACATCATCCCTTGGTCGCCGGCGCCAGTGCCAAACGCGTCTTCATCAGCGCCTTTTTTCGCTTCCAGCGCCTTATCAACGCCCATGGCAATGTCCGGCGACTGCTCGTCGATGGCGGTCAGCACCGAGCAGGTGTCCGCATCGAAGCCATACAGCGCATTGTTATAGCCCACCTCTCGTACCACGTTGCGCACCGTTTTGGGGATGTCTACATAACAGGAGGTGGTAATCTCTCCCATCACCATGACCATACCGGTGGTCGCCGTACATTCGCAGGCCACTCTGCCCATGGGGTCGTTTGCTAGGATATCATCCAGCACTGCGTCGGAAATCTGGTCGCAGATTTTATCCGGATGGCCTTCGGTCACCGATTCAGAGGTAAAAAAATGTCTTGCCATATTGATGAAAGCTCCCTTCTTTTCCAGCCTCATCCACAACAGCAGAACACAAAAAACACCCGAAAAATCCGGGTGTTTTAAAATCCTCATCTCCCGGAATCTTCCGCAGGATTTAGCACCTACTACTCAAAAAGAGTCCGGTTGCCGGGCTTCATAGGGCCTGTTCCCTCCGCCGCTCTGGATAAGGTGAAATATGTAATTGTATAAATTATAAATAATTATAGCGAGTTTCGCAAAAAATGTCAACTTTTTTTCGCCTGAAAATCGGTTGTTTTTGGGGGACGCTTTCCCTTACGACTTCTGCGCCTTCGGCAGCGTCTCCATCTTCTTTTGGGGCAGCGAATCCTTTATCAGATGGCTGAGCCTTTTGTAAACCAGGAAGGTCAGCCCGGAGATGATCAACCCTTTGATCAGGTTAAACGGTATTGCACCAAACAAAATGTATCCGTTGATGCTGTTGATCATGGGATTGACCGCGTTACAGGCCGAGACGATCGCATCAATCGGCATGATCTTGGAGTAAAACGGAATGATCAAAAACAGGTTGGTCAGCGCACCAACACCCGTCACCGCCGCCGTACCGACCAGGCAGGCGATCAAAGCGCCCTTCTTGCTTTTGTGAAAGCGGTAGATAAAACCGGCGGACAAAGCAAAGGTGGCGTAGATCAAAAAGTCCGACAGCTCGCCAACCCCACCGGTCCGACTGGACAGAAGGTGGATCAAATCCTTGACCAGCGTGATGAAAATGCCTGCCGCCGGCCCAAACATAAAGGTGCCGATCATCGTGGGCACACCGCTGATGTCCAGCTTTAAAAACGGCGGCATGAACAAAAAGGTCAGCGGCAGCTCCAGATACATCAGCGCCGTAGCCACCGCCGCCAGCAGGCCGATGTAGACCATCTTACGGGTACTCATTTTTTTCTTCATAAAAAATGCTCCTTTCTTTTTGTCTGTTTTGGCAAAAAGAAACGCCCCCAAACCGCATTGGCTCGGAGACGCAAGGGTGCAAACATGAAATTTGCGCCGTTTCTTTCATCCGGACTATACCGTCGGTTCCGGAATCACACCGGATCAGCTGCAAACGCAGGTCGCGGACTTGTCGCTTTCACGCATCACCGCCGGTGGGGAATTCCACCCCGCCCCGAAACAGACTTTGCTTTCGCTTTTTTATGATACCCATTTCCGCCTTGTTTGTCAACCCTTTTTAATGGTTTTTTCCCAACAGGCAGCGGCAAAATGCCCTATGCCTAGACTGAGGGACCGGCGCCCGTCAGGCCATCCCCTTGCAGGGCTTGCAGGCGGCGAAAAACCATTCGATGGGCAACGGGTCCTTTTTTAAATAACCCAGCTGTTCCAGCTTTTCCCGCATGGGCCCCAAAAGAGCGGAAAAATCCGCTTCCACCGCCTGGGATAGGGACCCATGGTTCAGCGCCGCCCGCAGAAGAGCGTCCAGCAGGGCTGGTTCCTCGCACCGGACCGCCAGAATTTTCATGGTTTTGCCCATCTGAAACAAACAGTAGCCCAACAGGCTCCCCCGCTCCGATACGGCATAAGCGCCGCACCCCTCTCGAAAGGAGATTTCCTCTTTTTCAAACCATTCCAAAACCCGCGAAGCATCCTCCACTGTCTTCATCTCCAGCATTTTACTCTTTCTCCTTTCCACCCTGCTCCTGGCCGCGGCGCAGCGCTGACTGAAGCGACGACAGTTCCTGCGGGGTCAGCATCCGCCATTTGCCCGGCGGCAGCATTCCCAACCGCACCGGCCCGATGGAGGTCCGCTTCAGCCGCGCGACCTCCAAGCCCACCGTTTCGCACATCCGGCGGATCTGGCGGTTTCTCCCTTCGGTAATGACGATCTGCACTACCACGCGCCCCGGCTCCTTAGACAGCACCGTCACCTGAGCGGGAGCTGTCCGCTGGCCGTCCAGCTCTACTCCTTCCGCCAGCCGCATGGCCTGCTCGTCTGTGATATCCGGCCGCACCGTCACCCGGTAGCATTTGGGGATATGGTAGCGCGGATGCATGATCTGGTTGGCAAAATCCCCGTCGTTGGTCATCAGCAAAAGCCCCTCCGAGTTGCGGTCCAGCCGGCCGATCGGGTAGACCCGCGCCGGCGCGTCCTTTACCAGCTGTGCCACGCAGCGCCGGTCCATCTCATCCTGCATGGTCGTTACATAGCCCCGGGGCTTGTGCAGCACCAGATAAATTTTTTTAGGGTGCCGGCGGGTATCCACCCGCGCCCCCTCCACCGTAATGATGTCCCTGTCCGGATTCACTTTCTGGCCGACCAGCGCCTTGCGCCCGTTGACCGTCACCTTCCCGTTTTGAACAAACTCCTCTGCTTTCCTGCGGGACATGACACCCACATCGGAAAGCAGCTTGTGAATTCTTACCCATTCCTCTTTTTTCTGCATATTCCGCTCCATTCCGCTTTACAGCGCTTAGAAAGGACCGAAGGCTATCGGCCAAACCAGCTCTTGATCCTATCCCAAATTCCCTTTTTCTCAACGACGCGCACTTCCACCGTCCGCTCAGGATATAAATCCCAGCAGCCCAGCTTTTGATCGCCCAAATAAAACTCCACCTCACCGGCCTTTTGCTCCTTTGGCAAAGGCGCATAATAAAATGGCTCTACAAAAATTTTTGCCGTGACCTGCCTTTCCTCCCCCTGCAAAACCGTCGAAATCGCGTCGCCGGACAGCCGAGCCTTTGCCGAGGACGAAGTTCCGCCTACCACCGGCAGCGAAATTTCCGGCAGGCAGGCGGCAAGATCCACCTGCTGCACCAAGGAAAAGCCATAATCAAACAGCCTTTTGTGTACGTTCCAATCGTCGGCGGCCGATAAAGTCACGCAAATCAGAGTGATTCCATTTCGCTGCGCCGCCGATACCAAGCACCGGCCCGCCTTTTTGGTAAAGCCGGTTTTCACCCCAATACACCCGTCGTATTCCTCCAGCAGCCGGTTGTGGTTTTTAAGCCACCGGTCATACGGCGGATTGCCAAAGGAAATCTGCATTCGGACTGTGGCGCAGATTTGGGAAAAATCTGCGTTTTCCAGCGCGTTTTTCGCCAAAACTGCCATATCGTAGGCGCTGGAATAATGATCGTCCGCATCCAAACCGGAGGGAGTGGCAAAATGGGTGTCGTTCAAGCCCATTTGGGCGGCCCGCTCATTCATCATCGCCACAAAATTTTCGGTCGTGCCGCCAATTTTTACAGCCGCCGCGCCGGCGCTGTCGTTGCCGGAATGCAAAAGCATTCCCACTGCAAGTCCCCGAAGGGTGACCTGATCGCCGGGCAGAAGCCCCATGGAGGAGCCCTCAACCAAAATCGCCTTGGAATCCACCGTAAAATAAGCGTCTAAATCCGGCTGCTCTAAGGTCAGCAGCGCGGTCATGATTTTGGTTGTGCTGGCCATCGCCCGCCGCTCATGAATATCTCGGCCCGCCAGCACCCGTTCGGTCTGCATTTCCATTAGGATGTAGGAGCCTGCCTGGACGGCAAAGGGCTCTGGCGGCACCGGCTCTTTGTCCGGGACAACAGCGGACGCCGTTCTCCCCAACAGTATAGCAGCCAAAATCAAAATTCCAAAAATCCATCTGAATCGGCGTTTCATCCACATCCCCCCGTACAATCTATGAGAGGATGGCCTTTGTTATACGAAAGACGGCGTTTTTCCTATTCTGCCGCCTTTTTCTTTTTTTCCTTCGAAAAAATATCCGCGAATTTGTCAACCAGATCAGGGACAATGCCCACCGCCCGGTCCGCCGTGTTGTCGTAGTTCTGCATCTGCAATAACCGGACGTTTCCTTCCTGGATGACCAGAAACGCCAGCGGCTGGATGGAAACCCCTGCGCCGGACCCGCCGCCGAACAGCTCCTTCGGCTTATCCCCGCCGAAATCGCTTCCGCCGGAGCCGTATCCGAACGCCACCTTCGATACCGGTATAATAATCGTCCCATCCGGCGCGGTAATCGGCTCGCCGATAATGGTATTTACGTCTACCAGCCCCTTGAGCTTTTCCAAAGAGCAATTGAGCAATCCTTCCAAATTCCCCTGACTCATCTTTCTTTCTCCTTTACGCTTTTCTTTAAAATTTTCCGCCGGACACACCGGCACTAAAGTAATCAAAAACAGAGAAAACAAGCGCTATTTCCTGATTTGCTTCCATAAAAAGCTCCAGAAAAACTGGATCCCGGCCGCCAGCAAAAAAACGGTCCGCAGCCGAAGCTCAAAGGACAAGCGCAGCCTGTCGCCTCTGGACAGATAATCCGCCAGCACCTGAACCTGGCTTTTTTTCATACGGACCAAATGGCTTAGCGCTGCCCAGGCCCCATAGACCCAGCCGTTCATCTGCCCGTAAGCAATAGCCGTCTGGGCCGCGTCCTCCCGCGCGATCACCAGCTGCAAATCCAACCTTCGCACCCATAAATGCCGGTACAAAAGCCCCAATGGCTTCTTCGCGGTTTGCAAAAGCTCCCAAACCGTCCGGAACATTTCCTGCAGATCGCGGGACTGCTGATTGAGAGGCCCCTCCTTTTTTCCGCCACCCTGACGCTTTGCAGCAGACGGTGTTTCCTGCGGACCTTCTGTCTTTTGCTCCATGGTTTCCGCCGAAGATGGCGGCGGATTTTTCATATTTTTTTTTACACGCTTTTGCTTTTTCTTTTTTTCCGCCTTTTTCCTTTTTTCCTTTTCAGGCAGGATCTGACAGCGTAAAAGCAACCAGCAGATCTGCAAAAACACCTCCGTGTTTTCATACCGAAAGACCACTCGGACGCTGGAAAGCAAAAAAAGGGACAGCAGCGCCAACACAACCGCCAAAATTATCCAACCCATCATGGCATTTCACCAATTCTCCATCTGCCCGGACTAAACCCTTTCCATCCGGACCTGCCCATCTAATTCTTCCTCTTCTTCCCTGCTTTCCGGCACCATCGGCAGCTCGCCCACCGATTCCAGCCCAAAGCTGCGCAGAAAATGCGCCGTTGTACCGTAGGAAACCGGCCGGCCCGGCAGGTCCAGGCGGCCCTTTTCCTCCAGCAGGCCCCGCTCTACCAGCATATTGACCGTACTGGCTGAATCCACGCTGCGGATCTGCTCCACAAAAGCCTTCGTCACCGGCTGATTGTATGCCACAATCGCCAGTACCTCCATCGCCGCCTGGGACAATGGCTGGTTTTTTTTCATCTCCAGCGCGTTTCTCACCGGCTGTGCAAATTCCTCCCGGGTCGACATCTGGTACTGGCTGTCCAGCCGCAGGACCTGCAAAGGACTTTCCTCCTCGTCGAAATAATCCATCACCCGCCGCAGCATCCAATGGACGGCGGCTTCATCACAGTCGAACACCTGCGCCAGCCTCTCCGCCGGTATCGGCTCCCCGCTGGCAAACAACACCGCAACCGCCGCCTTCTCTGTTTTGGTCAGCTTCATTAGCTGTCCCCCCCTTCATCTTGAACCGGCGCCGTCCGGTTTTTCCCCAGTGCCACCAGGCCGCCGTCCGCCACTGTAATATGCTTAGAGCGCACCAGCTCCAGCACCGCCAAAAAGGTCGCAACCATTTCGGACCGATCCTCCGAGGCAAAAAACAGCTCTTTTAAGGGAACCGTTTTCTTTCGGTACAAAAGATTTAAAATCGGCGCGATGCGGGACTGGACCGAAACAATCCTGCGCTTTACAATTCCGGAGAAGGCCTCCTTGGGCGGCGGAATCTTTCTTTTCACCTTTCCCAGCGCCGACAGATACGCGCTTAAAACCTCGCCGGACTCATGCCGGCAGCGGTATGTCAGGTCCGCCGACTGCGCCGCGGCGGCGCGGCAGAACAGCTTGTCCCCCTTCCAAAGAAGCGCCAGCGCCGCCGCCGCTTCCCTGCAGGCCTGGTATTCTAAAAGCTGCCCGGTCAGCTCCTGCTTGAGCTGTTCGCCCTCGTCCTCGTATTTTGGCAGCAGCATGGCGGATTTCATATACACCAGCCGCGACGCCATCTCCAAAAAATCACTGGCCGCTTCCAAATCGGCAAAGGGAATCTTTTCCATCTGCGCCAGGTACTGCTCCAGCAAAAGGTCAATCTGTATGTCGTAAAGGTTCAGCTTGTGCTTTGCGATCAAATGCAAAAGCAGATCCAACGGCCCTTCAAACTGTTCTAACTTGAACGTCAGCTTCTCCATTCCTTCTCCTTATCCAACCAAACGCAGCAAAAAATCCACCGGTGCCGTCGCCCAGTTTAATCCGCTGAACAAAAGACCGCTTAAAAAATTTAAGGGGATTTGCAAAAAGCCCAGATACAAAAGCAGGATCAAGGCGACGTAAAAAAACTTCTCCGCCCTTCTCAGCCTCATCCGAACCGAAAAAGGGAGCGCCGCGTCCAAAATCTTCGCGCCGTCCAGCGGCGGAACTGGCAAAAGGTTAAACACCGATAAGGTCAGATTTGTCCAGAGGATCGTATAAATCACCTGCCCAAACATCCACCCTGTGGTACTGTTCATATCCGCGTAAAACACGTATACCTTGAAAATCGCCATCGTAACAAGGCCAAGCAGAAGGTTCGCCAAGGGACCTGCCAGCGCCGTCAGCGCCAGATCCCGCTTCGGCTTTTTAAAACGGCTGCTGTTGACCGGCACCGGCTTTGCCCAGCCAAAGCCAAATAAAAACAGCGCCAGCGTTCCGAATAAATCCAGATGCACAAAAGGGTTTAGGGTCAGCCGCCCCTGCTCTCTGGCCGTATGATCGCCCAGCCGGTCCGCCGCCAGGCCGTGGGCCAGCTCGTGGGCGGGCAGCGCGGTTACAATCACTACCGCCATCGTCAGATAACGCAGAACCGCTTCATCATTCAAGCCATTCTCTCCATTCTTTTCCCAGATTTCTGTCTTATTATACTAAAAATCAATCGCTAACACAAGGTTTCACCTTTTTTCTGTTCATAAATCGTTTGCCGGCAGAAATAAATTTGAAAAAAAGCTTGATTTCACCCGGAAAACCTGATAGTATATTGCTGTTGGCTTTTTATGTGCAGGAAAGGAGGTGCAGACCTATGGCAAAATGCGACATCTGCGGAAAAGGTGTCACCTTCGGAATTAAGGTTTCCCACTCTCACAAGCGTTCTAACAGAACCTGGAAACCAAATGTAAAGCGTGTAAAGGCAATCGTTGACGGATCTCCTCGCCACATTTATGCCTGCACCCGTTGTTTGCGTTCGAATAAGGTGACCCGCGCAATCTAAGCTTTCATAAGACCGTCTAAAAAGGACTGCTTGTAGGCAGTCCTTTTTTGTATGCTTTTTCGCTTCCTCCGCCAGTCACCGTTGGGGGATTTGTCAATCTCTGTTTCTTTTATACTTATTGTATATTCCTTGGTAGACGGCAATCAAAACCGGAATCCCGCCCAGGACATAGGTCATAACCAAAACGCCGCCCAATGCCATTGACCAGAATCCGGCGAAGCCAATCAGTGCCATCCCGGCGGCGAAAATCATCCACATGGCGGCGTTGGCGCGGTTGTATTTGGGGATATCGCCGATTTCTTTGTCCGAAACAGTGCTTCCCGACCAAAAGTGCATGGGCGTTTTTCGCCGCAGCGCCCAAAATCCTATGCCGAAAAACAGCATCGCGCAGAGCCAGACACAGGCGGCGAAAAACCAGACACCGAACATCCTCTCACCCTTTGCAAAATTATTTTCCCAGCAGCCAGATGACCTCCGACTCATGCCGTTTGGGGCGGCTCATCAGATCCCGCAGCGCCTGGGAAGGGTCTTTGCGTTGGTACAGCACCCCGTAGGCCTGCTCTACAATGGGCATCTCCACCTGCAGCTTCCGGCTCAGTTCATAGGCGGTTTTGGCGCAGGGATACCCTTCTACCGTGCCCACCTGCCGCACCGCTTCTTGGGCGTTTTCCCCCTGGCCGATCAGGATGCCGGCCCGGCGGTTTCTAGAGTGCATACTGGTACAGGTCACAATCAGGTCGCCGATTCCCGCTAAGCCCGCAAAGGTTTCGGTCCGGGCACCCATGGCCACCCCCAGACGGGCGATTTCGGTGATCCCCCGGGTCATTAGCGCAGCTTTAGCGTTGTCGCCCAGCTGCAGGCCGTCGGCAATCCCCGCCGCCAGCGCAATGACGTTTTTCAGCGCGCCGCCCAATTCCACACCAATCACATCGTCGCTGACATACAGCCGCAGCGTCGGGTTCATCAAAAGATCCTGCACCTCTTCCGCCGCAGCCCTCTCCCGGGAAGCCACCGTGACGGTGGTCGGCGCGCCGCGCCCCACCTCTTCCGCGTGGGAGGGGCCGGACAGCGCTACAATCCTCTGCTGAGGCAGCTCCTCCTCCAAAACCTGGGAAAGGCGCTTGTAGCTGCCGTCCTCCAGCCCTTTGGCCACGTTGACCACAATCGCTCCTTTTTTCAAGTGGGGCGCCGCCCGCTTTGCCGTCTCCCGCACCGCAAAGGAGGGGACAGCCATAATGCATAAATCACAGTCTGCCAGGCAGGACAGGTCCCCCGTCAAGCAGATGCTATCCGGCACCCGAACGCCGGGCAAAAGCCTTTTTTGCTCTTTGTCCCGCCGGATCTCCTCCAGCTCCTGGGGAAACAGGGACCACAGCGCCACCTCGTGGCCGCAGTTCTGTGCCATCACCGCCAGCGCAGTGCCAAACCCGCAGCCTAAAACCACAACCTTTGCCATCGCTATTTTTTCTCCTCGCACTTTTTATTTTTGCCGCCGAACCGGTTTTCCGTTCCGTTTAGCAGCCGCTTGATATTCGCCCGGTGCATCCAGATGACCAGCAGGGCCAAAACCACCGAAAAGAAAAAGTCCAGCCAGCTGATTCCGCCGGTAAAGTAATCCACCAGCAGCGTCAGAATCGGGAAGGACGCCGCCCCTGCCAACGAGCCCACCGAGACGATCCGAGTGAGAAAAATCAGCGGCAGACCAATGACCAAAAGCCCCGCAAATACAAGGGGATTGATCACCGCAATAATCCCGATGGAGGTCAAAATCCCCTTGCCGCCTCGAAAGCCAAAATACACCGGGTACAGATGGCCCAAAAGGGCAAAGAGTCCGGCCACATACGCGCCGTCGAACAGGTCCACCCCAAACGCCGCGAAGATCAGCCGGCCGGCCAGCACCGCCGCGACCCCCTTGAGAAAATCCCCCGCCAGCGTCAGGGCGGCGGCCTTTTTGCCGTATGTACGCAGGATGTTGGTCATCCCAGCGTTTCCGCTGCCGAACTGGCGCACGTCCTGGTGGTATAAACAGCGGGATACAATCACCGCGAAGCTGACGCTGCCCAAAAGATAGGCCGCCGCCGCGGCCAGCATCACTGCCAAAACGGTTTGCATAACACCATTCCTCCTCAAAACTGCTAAAGGTCCTGTTATTTTTCGCCCCGCTCCCGCACGATCATCCGAATCGGCGTCCCGTCCAGATGGAAAGTCTCCCTAATCTGGTTCTCCAGGTAGCGCTGATAGGAAAAATGAAACAATTCCTTGGAATTAACAAACACCACAAAGGTCGGCGGCTTGGTCGAGGCCTGGGTCATATAAAAAATCCGCAGCCGCCTGCCCTTGTCCGAGGGCGGCTGTACCCGCGCCGTCGCGTAGGACAGCATATCGTTGAGCCGTCCGGTGGGGATGCGCATGGCGTTTTGCTCCCCCACGTACCGGATCAGCTCGTACAGCTTTTCAATCCGCTGCCCGGTTTTGGCAGAGATAAACAAAAACGGCGCGTAGGACATAAAGCTGAAATCGTTTTCCAACTTTTTGGTAAATTCCTGCATGGTCTTACCGTCTTTTTCCACCGCGTCCCATTTATTCACCGCGATAATGCAGCCCTTGCCCTGCTCGTGGGCATAGCCGGCCACCTTCGAATCCTGCTCGGTAAAGCCCTCGGTGGCATCGATTAAAATCACACACACGTCCGAGCGGTCCACCGCCATATAAGAGCGCAGCACCGAATATTTTTCAATGGCCCCCTCTACCCTGGCCTTGCGGCGGATGCCCGCCGTGTCGATAAATACAAACCGGCCGTATTCGTTCTCCACAAGGGTGTCGACGGCGTCCCGGGTTGTACCGGCAATGTTGGAGACGATCACCCGCTCCTCCCCGGCCATCCGGTTGATAAGCGACGACTTGCCCACGTTGGGCTTTCCGATCACCGCCACCTTCACAGTGTCCTCGCCGTATTCCTCCTCCTGGTCAAAATCCAGATGTTCAAAGCAGGCGTCCAGCAAATCGGCCACGCCGTGGCCGTGGACCGACGAAACCGGGTAGGGGTCCCCGATTCCCAGGTTGTAAAACTCGTAAAGCTCCGGCGGCGGGGTGCCCAGACTATCGCACTTGTTCACGCACAGCACCACCGGCTTGCCGGACCGCTGGAGCATCGACGCTACGTCCTGGTCGGTGGCGGTCATGCCCGTGCGGATATCCACTACGAAAAGGATCACATCCGCCCGGTCGATGGCCAGCTGGGCCTGGCGGCGCATCTGGGCCAGAATGACGTCGTCCGCCTTTGGCTCAATGCCCCCCGTATCCACAATATGGAAGGTTCGGCTGCGCCATTCCCCCTCCCCATAAATCCGGTCCCGGGTCACGCCGGGCGTATCCTCGACGATGGACAGGCGCTTTCCTACAATCTTATTAAACAGGGTGGATTTTCCCACATTGGGTCTTCCCACCACGGCAATCAGCGGCTTCGCCATTGGCTTTCCTCCCTTTCTGCCGGCATAAGCCGGATCCTTCTTTCCTTTATCCTGTGCAAATCATCTATTTTCCATTCTATTTCGCCTGTCTAAAATAGGATTTGGCGCCTATTTTTCTTCCAGCTCGTCTCGAGCGCCCAGCAGCGCCAACAAAAACTGCGTACCGTCGTTGTCCACCGTCTGCACCGAAACGCCCAGCGCCTGCTGCACGTCTTCGATGGTCTGATCGTCCAAAAAACGGTCCTGCTCATGGCGCAGCATCACCCCGGGGATCAGCAGCTCCTCGCCCAGATTCTTCCCCTTCAGCTGGCGGATTAAATCCGTCGCGGTCACCAAGCCCGCCACCGTAATCTGTTCCCCAAAATATTCGTTGCGGATTCCGTAAACTGTACAGTCCAGCCCCGGAAAGCGCTTTTGGATTTTGGCGACCTGCTCCCGCAGAAACGGGGCGGCGGCTTCGCCGGTGGCAAGGCTCACCCGGCGTGAAAGACCCTCGTCCTCCCAATCCTCCAGCTCGTCGGCAATCTCCCGCCGCAATAAGGACAAAAGCCCCACGCCGTTTTCCAGCTGGTTAAACTCGCCGTAATACTCGTCGTCCGGCACCGGCATTTGGGCCTTTAAAAAAAACTCATCCGCGGGGTAAGCCAGACGCACCCCTTCCCGAGCCAAAAAATCCTCCGAAAACGCGTGGATGGTCTCGATCACCTGCCGCGCCTCCTCTCGGGTATAGGGGCGCAGGGGGAACAGCCCTTCCCGGTATTTGGTCAGCCCCACCGGAACTGCCGCAATGCTTTCCACGCTGGGATAAAGGGCGCCCAGCTCCCTTAAAGAACGAACCAGCTGCTCCCCGTCGTTGATTCCTGGACACAGCACCAGCTGCGTGTTGATCTTGATCCCGGCTGCCGCCAGCTGCCGCAGAAAATCCAGTGAGGAGGCCGCCGCCGGATTGCCCATCAGCCTCTGCCGAAGGGCCGGGTCCATGGTATGAACCGAAACGTTCACCGGACTGATGTGCATCTTGATCATTCGGTCAATATCCTTCTGCCGCAGGTTGGTCAAGGTGATATAATTGCCGAATAAAAAGGACAGCCGGGCGTCGTCGTCTTTAAAATACAGAGTCTCCCGCATTCCAGGAGGCATTTGATCCACAAAACAGAAGATACATTTATTTTTGCAGTGATGCTGCCGGTCCATCAAATAAGATGCAAATTCCAGCCCCAGATCCTCATATTCACCTTTTCGGATCGTAATATGCCGCCTTCTTCCGGCCTCATCCTGCAGATCCATCTTCAGCCTTTTATCCGTGCTGTAAAACTGATAATCCAAAATATCCTCAATCTCGTTTTGATTGATCGCCGTCAGCAGCCAGCCGGCGCAGATGCCGGCCCGGGCCGCCGGAGAACCGGGGACGACCGCCGTGATCCCTACCGACAAAGCGGCACCTCCTTTTTTGGGTATAAATAAAAAAGCAAGGGCGGAACCTCGTCCTCCCCTGCCTTCAAAGAGACTATTTTGCCTCCATTTTCACGACTTCTTTTCCCTTGTAGTAGCCGCAGTTTGCGCAAACCTTGTGAGGAGCCTTCAATTCACCGCACTGGGAACACTTGGAGAACCCCGGCACACTGATTTTCCAAACATTGGAACGTCTTTTATTCTTTCTCGCTTTGGACGATTTTCTTTTTGGTACCGCCATTTCAGCACCTCCTTAAAGATTAAGATTCTTTAAAAAATTCACTGAGAATTTGAAGGCGAGGATCCGGCTGCTTCAGATTGCATCCACAGTCCTTTTCGTTTAAGTTGGCGCCGCATACAGGGCATAAGCCCTTGCAGTCCTCCCGGCAATACACCACGGAAGGCAGTTCCAGAAGAATGTCGGATGTCGCCAGATCATCCAAATCCAGCTGATTGCTGGACACCACAATGAAGTCGCCATTGTCTTCTTCATTCAACTGACGAACTAGGACGTGCGAAAACCGATAGGTTTCGGCACGCCGCTGCCGTTCCAGGCACCGCCCGCACATCAGATTGTAATCCAGCTGCGCCTCATACTCGATGGATACGATTCCGGCCCGGTTATATACCTTGCCGGCAAGATGAATCGGTCGGTCGAAAGGTGCGGTTCCCCACAGCGCGATTTGAAACATGTCCAGGTCATGAGTGAAAGAAATAACCTGCCCTTGGGCCTCAAATAGCTGCTTTACATCAATAAACATCATGATACCTCATAACGCCACGAATTTTATTATATCGGCCGCTTTGGCGTTTGTCAATACAAGTTTGGCGTAATTTTACTTTTTCATACAACTTGCTGAAAAAGCGGGAGCGAAACCGCCTAAATTCGGCCATTCGGCGCCGTTCCCACCCCTTTTTAAAAAATGCGGACGCACGTTTTTATGCGCCCGCACCCCTTAGGTTTTTTTGCTAAATGATATAAGAGTGAACCGATTCCGGCAGCTCAGACCGGTCGCAGGATACGGTAAAGACCACCTCGACCTTGTTTTCCGCCGTCAGCCTTTCCAGCTTGCCTACCATCGCGGCAAACGCGTCCAGATCCCGGCCGCCGATTTTCAGCGTCGCGTCGATAAACACCTCGGTAATATCGTAGTTGCCGGCGCAAACACCTGCGATAAAGCCATAAAAAGCGTCAAAGCCTTCTACGCCATAGCTTTCAATATCAATCAGACGGACAGAATAATCAATATCATAGGTCATCTTCAGACCCTTTTCAATGCAAACAATGTTCCCAGAAGTAGTCTTTGCCGCTTTATTGATCATATCAATCAGCGTTTTGGTTTTTCCGGAGCCTTTGTTTCCCACAATAAGCTTTATCATGCTTGTATCCTCCTTAGGTTATAAAATCTTCTATCGTTTCGCCATATGGCGAAAACAACACCGTCATCTCAGTTGTGCTTCCAGCTGCGCTTTTTGATCCTCATATCCGGGCTTGCCCAGCAAAGCGAACATGTTTCTCTTATAGCTTTCCACCCCTGGCTGGTCAAACGGATTCACTCCCAAAATGTAGGCGGAAATCGCGCAGGCCTTTTCAAAGAAATAGATCAGATATCCCAAATGGTATTCGTCCATCTGGGGCAGCTCCAGCACCACATTCGGTACACCGCCCTGGGTATGAGCTAAAACCGTCCCCTGAAAAGCCTTATCATTCACCACCGACATGTTCTGGCCGGACAGGAAATTCAAGCCGTCAAAATTATCCGGATCGTCTTTGACAAAATAATCCTGGATGGGCTGTTGGGGACGAATTACCGTCTCAAACAGAATATGAGAGCCTTCTTGAATAAACTGACCTAGGCTGTGCAGATCGGTAGAAAACACCGCCGAGGTGGGATACAGCCCCTTGCCGTCCTTGCCCTCGCTTTCTCCAAACAGCTGCTTGAGCCATTCGTTCATCATGGCAAACGCCGGATCGTAGGTGATAAACATCTCCGCGCATTTGCCCTTGCGGTACAAAATATTGCGCAAAGCCGCATACCGGTAACAGTCGTTTTCCGCCAGCTCCGGATTGGCGCAGTCCAGCCGCGCAGCAGCAGCGCCATGCATCAGCATCTGAATGTCGATGCCCGCCACCGCGATGGGCAAAAGCCCCACCGCCGTCAGTACCGAAAAGCGGCCGCCCACATCGTCCGGTACCACAAACGTCTCGTAGCCCTCTCGGTCGGACAGCTCCTTCAAGGTTCCCTTCGCCTTGTCCGTCGTAGCGTAGATCCGATCCTTTGCACCTTTTTTGCCGTACTTTTTCTCCAGCAGCTCACGGAAAATCCGGAAGGCCAAAGCCGGCTCTGTCGTCGTGCCTGACTTGGAGATCACATTCACCGAAATATCCCGCCCCTCACAGATGGACAGAATCTCCTTGAGATAAGACGGCTGGATGGAGTTCCCGATAAAATAAATGTCGGGCGTGTCCTTTTTTTTGTTATTGTATAAAGGCGAGCGAAGCTGCTCAATCACCGCTCGTGCGCCCAAATACGACCCGCCGATACCGATGACGATCAGCACCTGACTGTCGCCCTGAATCTTTTTGGCAGCCTTTTGAATCCGCACAAATTCCTCTTTGTCATAGTTTACCGGCAGATCCAGCCAACCCAAAAAGTCACTGCCCTGCCCGCTTTTATTGTGCAGCAGTTCGTGGGCGGAATGAACCTGCGGGATCATCGCTTCCCACTCGTGGTCATTGACAAAACCGCCCAAATAGCCTGTATTACATTTTATTACCATTTCCTCAATGTCCTCTCCTAGCGATATAGGTTTATTTTACTCTAAATGCGAATTTATTGCAAGGACCTTATGGAAACTTTCAAAAAAAATCGTAGCAGGGGTATTTCTTTTTGGGCCTATTTGTCTTTTCCTGCAGATTTCTAAAGAAAAATCCGGGACAGAATATTCTGTCCCGGTAAAATCCATCCTAAAAGGGTTCCGTTTTTCCCAAAAGCGTGCCAAAAACGATTTCCATTCCTTTACCAAAACGCATTTTTTCTACCGACGTTTTTGCCATAATCGGATATTCGCCTAATACGGTCTCTTCCTTTGAGACCACCACCTTTCCCAACAGCTGTCCTTCCTCCACCGGTGCCTCCACATCCTCGGCCAGCTGTACCTGCTGTGTAAGACTGTTCTCCTCTCCCCGCTTCATGACAAAGGATGGCGGCAGATCACAGACCAGCTCCACCTGCCGGCGTACTCCGTGCAAAACAGGCACCGGCTCCAGTTGTCCCTCTAAAGACGGCGGCTGCACGTTCACATAGTTGGCAAACCCGTAATCCAACAGCGTCCGGCAGCTGGAAAACCGTTGGGCGCTGGTGTCCGATCCCAGGCTTACCGCAATCAGTGAAAGCTCATCTCGCTGGGCGGAGGCGGAAAGGCAGCTTCCCGCGCCGTCGGTGGTGCCGGTTTTTAAGCCGGTGGCTCCTTTGTAAAACCGGACCATTTTATTGGTGTTAACAAGCTCAGTGGCCCCGCCGCGCAAGCTATCCATCCAGACTGTAGAATAGCGGGTCACATCCGGATAGCGCAAAAGAGCCGCCGACATCCGCGCAATATCCCGGGCGGTGGAATAATGATCCTGAGCGTCCAGGCCGGTGGCATTGGCAAAATGGGTGTTTTCCATCCCCAGCTCTTTTGCCTTTTCGTTCATCATGCCGACGAACGCCTCTTCACTTCCGGCCACGGCCTCTGCCAATACAACGGCGGCGTCGTTCGCCGACGAAATAAAGGTCGCGCGCAAAATTTCATCCACCGTCATCTGTTCGCCCGGCTCCAGCCAGATCTGAGAGCCGCCCATAGATGCGGCGTGCTCCGAACAGCTCAAGGGCGTATCGTACTGGAACTTTCCCTGCTCCATCGCCTCAAAGGTCAATAGCAACGTCATGATCTTGGTAATCGAGGCGGGCGGCATTGTCTGATCGGCGTTCATTTCGTACAAGACCTGTCCGGTGCTCTGCTCAATTAAAATCGCCGATTTACACTCTAAAGAAATCCCCACACCGCCGGACGGGTCCTGTTTCGGCTCTTCGGCCCATACCGGCACGGTCATCAGAACAAAAGAGAGCAGGCAGGCTGCCGCTTTTTGCAGTGGATGAAAAATCATATTCGCCACCTCCGCAGGCATTTGATGTACTATATCCCTATGTCGCAGGAGGCAAAAACATGTCTTGCTTAAAAAAACGCGGTATTTTTACATGGGAAAAAAGCTGAAAAATTATTTTTCCTTTGCTTTCCAACAAATTTTTCGCAAATTCCAGGTCTTATTTTTGCGTCGCAGCAAATACTAAAACGGGAACAGCCTTTCGTTCCCAAACGGATGTCAATAGAACAGGCGGTGCGAAAAATGAAAAAAATCGCATTTGCCGCGGCGGCTCTTCTGTGCTTATGGCAGGTTCCCCTCGCCGCGGCCAACGACCGGATGGACTATCTTGCCATCGAAAACAGGATACAGGATCAGTGGGTGGAATACGCCTACCGTTATCCCCAAATTACCCGCGGCGAAAGCCGGGTTGCCGAGCAGCGATTAAACAGCTTTCTGCGCGAATACAGCCAAAGTACGGCGCTGAACGCCCGGCTCCAGGCAAAAAAAGAAGGCCGGCGCATGGACGGTGAAACCTCCTTTACCGTTATGCGCAACGACCAGGCCTTTTTCAGCCTTGTGTTTTCTTCCGATTTTAATGGACAAAAGCGCCAAAAGGGCTTCGTCTTCCTTCCCAAGGACGGGACGCAGCTGCGGCTGGAGGATCTGTTCTCTTCGCCGGATTTTTCCGAGGTCTTATTGCAGGCCAGCGCAGCTTGGCGTGAAGAAAACAGCATAGCCGGCGCCCTGCCCACCCTGCAGGATTTTTATCTGACCGAAGAAGCACTGGTCCTGCTTTTTCCTTCCTCCGATCTAAAAGAAACCCTTTCCTTTGAAATATCGCTGGAATCGCTCAGCGATATTCTCTCTGAATCGCTGCTGGATGGTGTATCCTGACCTGTTTGCAGCAGCCTTTTAGGCTGCTGCGGTACATAAAAAGGCTATTCCACCAGCTCGCCTAAGCAGCAGTCGTTCAAGGCGGCGGTGATCCGCACCCGCCGCAGCTGGCCGCAAAGCGCCTTTTCGGACTGCACGCATACCGGCGTATAATTGGGGGTGTAGCCTTGGACCCCGTAAGGGGTTTGAGCCGTCTCAAAAAGGACCAGCTCCTCCCGGCCCACCTGCGAGCCCAAAAACGCCCGGCGGGTTTGGTCAGTGGCCTCGATCATCCGAAGGCTCCGCGCCTTTTTCTCGGCCTGGGGCACCTGATCGCCCATTTCCGCCGCCCGGGTACCCGGCCTTGGCGAATAGATAAACACATGGGCCTTTGCCAGCCCGATCTCCTGGGCAAAGGAGACGGACGCCTGAAAATCCGCCTCGGTTTCGCCGGGAAAGCCTACCATAATATCAGTGGTAATCGAAGGATTGGGGAAGGCCCGGCGGATATCCTCTACAAGCCGCCGGTATTCTCCGCTGTCGTAATGGCGGTTCATCGCCCGAAGCGTTCGGTCGCAGCCGCTTTGTAAGGAAAGGTGAAACTGGGGGCAGAATTTCGGAAGGGCCGCCAGCCGTTTTAGATCCTCTAAGCTTAAAAGCTCCGGCTCCAGTGAGCTTAATCGGATGCGGGAAATCCCCTCGACCCGGCAGGCGGCCTCCACTACATCGATCAGCCGAATCCCCAGGTCCTTTCCGTAGCAGAGCAGATTGATCCCCACCAACACGATCTCTTGGTACCCGTGGGCCGCCAGCTGCTCTAACTCCGCCGTCATATCCTCCACCGGCTTTGAGCGCAGAGGACCTCTGGCATAGGGGATGATGCAGTAGGAGCAGTACCGGTCGCAGCCGTCCTGGATTTTTACAAAGGCGCGGGTCCGCTCCATAAACCGGGTGACCGACATTTTTTCAAAGGCTTCCTTTTTTTGATGGGGGAGGATCTGTACGATCCGCTGCCGGCTCTGAAAATATGCCTGTATCAGGTCCAAAAGCCCTCCCCGATTGGTGGAACCGGTGACGATGTCCGCCTCCTGCAGCGCCGCCGCTTCCTGGGGAAAGGCCTGGGGATAGCAGCCGGTCAGCACCATTGCGGCGTCCGGGTTCTGCCTTTTTAACCGGCGCAGAAGCTGCCGGGTCTTTTTGTCCCCCGACGCCGTCACCGTGCAGGAATTGATCACGCACAGCTGGACCGATTCTCCTTCCTTCGCCGGTTCAATCCCCGCCTGAGCAAAACGCTCCTGCAAAAGCTGCGTCTCGTATTGGTTGACCTTGCAGCCTAACGTAACAAAGATTGCTTTCATGACATTTTTCGAATCCTTTCAAAGGTTGAAAATTTTTATTCTATTTATACAAAAAACTGCGTAAATTTTTAACATAAATTACGAATCAAAAAACCAGTTCTTTGTTTTTTTCTCCAATATTATACTGGAAAACGAAAAAAAATACAATTGTGCATTGACAAAAAACAAAAAATTGTATAAGGTTGTAATTAATCAAAAGAAACAAAAAATATCATTCAAGGAGGCTATGCTGTATGATTACAAAAACCGTTTCTCTGAACACGATCGTTGATGTAAAGGAATTTGTCAACATTGTCGCTCGTTACGATTTTGAGGTTGACCTGGTTTCCGGCCGGTACCACATTGATGGAAAATCTATTATGGGTATCTTCAGCCTGGATCTTTCTAAGCCCATCAAAATGGAAATTCACTCCGATGATTGCGATGCCTTCCTAAAAGAGGTTCAACGCTTTATCGTGGAGTAAACCAACCAAAACCAAAAAAGCTGCTGTGAAAACAGCGGCTTTTCTTTTTGTGCCGGGTTAAACTGCCTGCCAAAAACCCCCGCAGGCTTTTTCCTGCGGGGGTTTTCTCGTTTTTTGTAGGAAAGCTTTATTTGAGCTCGATCTTTGCGCCGGCTTCTTCCAGCTTGGTTTTGATTTCTTCAGCCTCAGCCTTGGAAACGCCCTCTTTCAGGGTCTTGGGAGCGCCGTCGACAACCTCCTTCGCTTCCTTCAGGCCCAAACCGGTGATCTCCTTCACCAGCTTGATGACACCCATCTTAGAAGCGCCGGCCTCGGTCAGCACAACGTCAAACTCAGTTTTCTCTTCCGCAGCAGGAGCAGCGCCGGCAGCAGGGCCTGCAACCATAACGGGAGCAGCGGCGGAAACGCCGAACTCTTCCTCAATCGCTTTTACCAGATCCGCCAGCTCCAGGACGGTGAGGGTTTTGATTTCTTCTACAAATTTTACAATTTTCTCAGAAGCCATGATAGCTACCTCCTATAATTTTATGGATTTCATACAGACAGGAACTGCTCTTAGGCGCTTTCCTTTTCATTTTCCTTCTCGGCAATGGCGTTAAGCGCAACGGCCAAACCTCTGATATTGCCGTTGAGCACGCTGAGCAGCTGAACCAGCAGCTGTTCCTTGGAAGGCAGCTTGGCCAGTGCAATGACACCGGCAACATCCAGGACCTTTCCTTCCACAAAGCCCGCCTTGATCGCAAAAGAGCCTTTCGAATCCTCCGCGAATTTCGACAAAATCTTAGCAGCGGCTACCGGATCCTCATGGCTTACCGCAAAAGCGGTGGTGTTCTCCAAAACAGAAGCCATTTCACTGTAGTCCGTACCCTCCAGAGCGCGGCGCAACAGCGTGTTTTTTACAACAGAGTAGTCGATTCCCGCCTCTCTGAGTTCGCGGCGAAGCTTAGTATCATCCGCAACCGTAATGCCCCGATAGTCCACCAGAACACCGGCTACAGCGCCATCCAGCTTGGTTTTCAGCTGGGCTACAACCTCCTGCTTCGCTTGCAAAGTTTTCTCGCTAGGCAAGTCTATTCACCTCCTGAAAGTATTTCCCTAATACATACAAAAAGGGCTTTTTCCAATCGCCTTGGAAAAAGCCGCGCAAAATTTCACTCTGGCTCTATTTCCTCGGCAGGCAGGGAAGAACCCTTTTATGCAAAAGCACCTGCTGTCTTTGGAATATGACAGCTTTTATAGTATACCGTATTCTATTTCGCTTGTCAAGGGGACTTCCCATACTTTTAGAAAAATAAACGCCCTGTCAAAAGACAGGGCGTTTATTTTATGCATTCGGAACAAATTTACCGGGGTTAATCCGGATACCAGGTCCCATGGTTGGCGTAACAACGCAGGACCGGACATATTGGCCCTTTGCCGCGGCAGGCTTCGCCTTAACAATCGCGTCCATCAGCGTGTCGAAGTTTTCCTGCAGCTTCTGCACACCGAAAGAGGCCTTGCCGATCGGGCAGTGGATGATATTGGTCTTGTCCAGACGATACTCGATTTTACCGGCCTTCGCCTCGGTGACCGCTTTGGCTACATCTGGGGTGACCGTACCGGCCTTGGGGTTCGGCATCAAGCCGCGGGGACCCAGAATCTTACCCAAGCGACCCACAACGCCCATCATATCCGGCGTGGCAATAACAACATCGAAATCCATCCAGCCCTCGCTCTGGATTTTCTGCATCATATCCTCCGCGCCAACATACTCAGCGCCGGCGTCCTTAGCCAGCTGTACGTTGTCGCCCTTGCAGAATACCAAAACCCGAACCGATTTGCCGGTTCCGTTAGGCAGCACAACCGCGCCACGGACCTGCTGGTCCGCATGGCGGGAGTCAACGCCCAGTCTTACATGTACTTCTACAGTCTCATCAAACTTGGCGGTAGCGGTTTTGACGCACAGGTCCATTGCTTCCTCCACGTCATACAGCTTGCTTCTGTCAACAAGTTTGGAGCTGTCGTTATATTTTTTACCGTGTTTCATACTCGTTCTCCTCCCTTATGAGTGGTAATAAACGGATTTTTCCTCCCACCCGGGAGTCTAGTCTACAACTTCAATGCCCATGCTGCGCGCCGTACCGGCAATCATGCTCATGGCCGATTCCACGTTGGCGGCGTTTAAGTCCGGCATTTTCTGTTCCGCAATCTTTCTTACCTGCTCTTTGGTGATTTTGGCTACCTTTGTTTTATTCGGCACGCCAGAACCGCTTTCAATACCGCAGGCCTTTTTAATTAAGATCGCGGCGGGCGGCGTTTTGGTTACGAACGAGAAAGAACGGTCCGCATACACCGTAATAACCACCGGGATAACCATCCCGATATCATTTTTGGTACGCTCGTTGAATTCCTTCGTAAAAGACATGATGTTCACGCCATGCTGGCCGAGAGCCGGACCAACAGGCGGCGCCGGCGTTGCTTTTCCGGCAGGTATCTGCAGCTTGATAAAGCCGACTACCTTTTGAGCCATAATTTGCACCTCCATAGTTTCTGTGGTTCATGGCGGGGCGGGCAGATGCCCGTCCCTCCCACAGGCGCGAGCCAGGCAAAACGCCCGATCACACCCAAACACGGCGGATCCCGCCGTAAAAACCGGCACTGCTGCCGATTCCCTCAAAAAGATTAGTCATCCAGCTGGACCTGGTTTAACTCCAGCTCCACCGGTGTCTCGCGGCCGAACATGGAAACAATGACCTTTACCCGGTCCTTTTCCACATCCAGCTCCTTGACCAGCCCGGCAAAGCCCTCCATCGGCCCGTCCGTAATCCGGATGGTATCGCCAACAGCATAGTTGACCTCGATCTGACGCTTCTCCACCCCCAGCGCCGCCACTTCCTTTTCGGTCAGCGGAATCGGTTTGGAGGAGGGACCTACAAATCCGGTACAGCCGCGGGTATTGCGAACAATATACCAGGATTCATCGGTCATAATCATCTTGATCAGCACATAGCCGGGAAATATTTTGCGTTCTACTTCGCGCTTTTTGTTCTCTTTGATCTCGGTCACCGTTTCGGTGGGGACCTTGACTTCCTGAATCAGATCCTGCATTCCACGGTTCTCGACCGCTTTTTCGATATTGGTCGCCACCTTGTTCTCGTATCCGGAATAGGTGTGGACCACATACCATTTTGCCTCTTCAGCCATTCTTCATCCCTCCACGCAAGGTTGTATGCTGTTAACCTGCGCTGTTGAGAAGCAGATTCACCAGGCTGGACAAAGCTCCGTCCAGAAGCCAGATAAACACGCCGACGATCACACAGCAGGCCAACACTACGGCAGTGTTGTTGATGATCTGCTTTTTCGAGGGCCATACGACCTTCTTGATCTCGCCTTTCATGTCCTTGCAGCCTTTGACGAACCGGTGGGCAACGCGTTTGAGAAAGCTTTCTTTTTTTTCATTTTTCGCTTTTTCGGCCATTGTTCAGAAACCCCGCCTTTCTCGTCGTTACTTCGCCTCTCTGTGGAGCGTGTGTTTCCGGCAGAATCTGCAATACTTGTTCATTTCAAGTCTGTCCGGATCGTTCTTTTTGTTTTTCATGGTGTTGTAGTTGCGCTGTTTGCACTCTGTACAGGCTAAAGTGATCTTTACTCTCATTTCGGCACCTCCTGATTAACGGAATTGTTTGCCTCCCTCTTGGGCAAGGAAACGCTTAAAAATGAACACAAAAAAATAAACCCTTTTTAGAGGTAGTACTAGTTTATCATAGAAACCGGACCGCGTCAACCGTTTTGGCGAAAAAAACTTCCAAAAGATTTACAGCCCCCGGCGCAAGAATCATAAACCGCCCGTCCAGGCGATACATTTTATTGCTGCCCTTCGGCTCTCTCTTTCTGGCGCCGGATTATTCCGCCGGACCGAAGCGTTTGTCAAAATTCTTTTCGCACACCGCCGCCAGGATCACCGCGTCGTGAAATTCCCGGCCGAACGGATACTTTTTGAGCAGGCCTTCCCGTTGAAATCCGTTTTTTTCCAGCACCCGCAAAGAAGCTGTATTTTCTGGCAGAACCAGCGCCTGGATTCTGTGCAGCCCAAGTTCCCCGAAGCCAAAGCGCACTACTTCTTTTACCGCTTCGCTGGCAAAGCCCTTTCCCCAGTCATCAGCGGAAAAATAATAGGAAAGTTCCGCCATGGATTTTTTGACAAACCCGCCTAAATCCACCCGGCCCACCGCCCGATTTTCCTCTTTGCGCGCGACGCACCAGGTCAGCACTGTTTTGGACCGCAAAAGCCGGCCGTTAATGTTGTTTAACCAGCTGGATATCTGCTTTTCCCCTTCCGGCAGACGCACCCCGCCGCCTAAAAAGCGATGGATCGCCGGATCCTCCATCCATTTCAAATAAAGATCCATATCCACCCGGCAAAAGGGACGCAGAATCAGCCTGGACGTTTTAAGGCTGGGCACCTCTTTAAAAAAAACGTTGAATTCCACGGCGGCCCGCTCCTTTCTGTTCATGGGACGATTTTGGCGATGTCTCTTTAGGAAAAACGCGGTGTTTTGCCCGCCGTCAGAACAGCGGGATTTCCCCGCCGTAATTGCGCGCTTTTTCCAGAAGCGGCCCCTTTGCCCCCATCGTAAAGGCGATATCGCTGCTTCGGATGGACAAAAGCGCATCCCCAGGCGACACCTTTAAAAAATCCATCCTCTCCTGTGACAGAAGGATTCTCCCATCGGCTGAAATATCCGTCCAGCAGTAGAAGCGCCCCTTATATGGGATAAACGCGCCGCGTTCCAAGGTATACCCCAGCAGATCCGGGTTTTCCGCCAAGATGCGGCCGATCTTCGACGGCGCCAAAAGCCCCTTTCGGGTGACGCAAAAGCCGCCTGTACTCCTGCTGCCGGTAAAAAGATACACCTTTCCCTCCGCCGCCATCTGGTATTCCGAAACCGCCTGCGGGGGAAGCCGGACGGCGCCGTCCTCTCCGATGACCGACCTGCCGAAAATATATTTTCCGCCCTTATGCATCTGCGGCAAGGCGATCCCCCTTTCCTAGCTGTCTTTTGACCGTCCCACCGATTATAACATAGGGACCAATCCTGTTCAACCGGCGCGGAAAAATCCCCGGGCTTTCTCCTGCAGTCTCTGATTTTTCAGAGGACGGCGGTACTCTCCGGTTGATTTTCCCGCATAGGCTGTGGTAGAATAAATTATTCTACCAAAAAGCGTTCGCACGACAGACACTTTATCCCTTGCTTCTCTCGAATAGGCCCTGTATGCCGGGCCGCTTATTTATACATCTTAGGAGTGATTTTATTATGGAAAAACGTTCCGTAGCGGTTTTTTTCGGCGGCGCCTCCAGCGAATATGAGGTTTCGCTGCGCTCCGCTTCCTTTGTCCTTTCCGGCATCGACCGGGAAAAGTATGACGTGACTATGGTCGGCATCACCAAAGAGGGGCGCTGGCTTCTCTACACCGGACCGGAAAGCGCCATCGCCGGCGACGGCTGGAACCAGCCGGAATATGTGACCCCGGCGGTGCTTCCGCCCGACCCCTCCTTTCACGGGCTGCTGGTTCTGGAGGAGAATGGCTTCCGCTCCATTCCGCTGGATGTCGCCTTCCCAGTGCTCCACGGCAAAAACGGCGAGGATGGGACCATCCAAGGCGTATTTCAAATGGCACAGCTGCCTTTTGTCGGCTGCGGGGTGCTCTCCAGTGCCATTTGTATGGACAAAGGCATCACCCATACGGTTTTAGATCAAGCCGGCATTCCCAACGCCGCCTGGGCAGACGTATATCCCCAGGATCTGGACAGCTTTGACCAGCTGGAGGCGGAGCTGGCCGACGGGCTGGGGTATCCCATGTTCGTCAAGCCCGCCAACGCCGGCTCCTCTGTGGGTGTAAGCAAGGCAATGGACAAAAAAGAGCTGTTAAACGGGCTGAAGCTGGCCTTCCGGCACGATAGTAAGGCCATTGTAGAACAGTTTATCAAAGGCCGGGAAGTGGAGTGCGCCGTATTTGGCAATCAAAACGCCAAAGCGTCTCTATTAGGGGAAATTGCGCCAAAAAAAGCGTTTTACGACTACGAGGCCAAATACGAGGACGACAGCACCGACCTGTATATCCCCGCCCGGATCCCGGCGGAAACCGCCGGCCTTATGCAGGAACTGGCCGTGGCCGCGTTCGAGGCGCTGGGCTGTGCCGGTCTTGCCCGGGTGGATTTCTTCGTACAGGGCGACGAGATCATCCTCAACGAGGTAAACACCCTGCCCGGCTTTACCGGTATCAGCATGTATCCCAAGCTGATGATGGAGGGCGGCATGAGCGCCTATGATCTCGTCGGCGGTTTAATCGAGCTGGCCTTTCAAAAATAAAAGGAGGATACGGAATGGATAACCGTCCAATCGGTATTTTCGATTCAGGCTTGGGGGGGCTGACCGCGTTAAAGGCACTGCGCCAGCTGATGCCCCAGGAGGATTTCGTCTATTTCGGCGATACCGGCCGCGTCCCTTACGGGGCGCGCAGCCCCCAGACCCTGCGCCGTTTCGCCGCAGAGGACGTGCGCTTTCTGCAAAGCCATCATGTGAAAATGATCGTCGCCGCCTGCGGCACCATCTCTTCCATCCTGTCCAGCGAACCGCCGGAGGGACTGACCGTCCCCTTCACCGGCGTCGTCAAGGCGGCCGCCGCCGCCGCCTGCCGCGCCACCCG
>CAJTZM010000016.1 GCA_910583935.1 uncultured Oscillospiraceae bacterium | reverse complement strand
GGGTATTGTTCAACGGCCGGGAGATGGTGCTGCCTTCTCGGGAGGACGGGGAGCTGTATCAGTTTTTCCATCTGTTAAACTATGTAGATATTGACCCCAACGACCCTCACGGCGAAATCGTGCTGCTTCGAAACGGGACGCCGGCTTCGTATTTAGAGCGCATCCAGAATGGGGATCAGATTGAAATCCGTTGGTCGGAGGAGGATGTTTCCAGACGGATTCCCCATCTGCCGAACCATATTTAAGCGCCGGTTTTGGAAAAAAAAGGGCGAGGGGAAAGGTCTGACACAAAAAAACGGTCCGGCGAAAAAGCCGGGCCGTTTTTGACAGGCGATATGCTTTTATTTTAATGCTGCGGATGGCTTTTCACCTGCAAAATCGCTTTGACCAGCGCGGCGGAAATCTCCTTGGTGTCGCAGGCCTTGATTAGGGCAGGCAGCTGGTCCGGCTCCGCTACCACATAATGAGGCTTTAGGGCGTTGAGCGCCAGTGCCGCCACGTCCCGGCGGCATTTGTCACACCGGCAGCAGTTGAATTTGGAAAAGGCTTCGTCTAACCGTTCCACCACCAGCTGCTCCATTAAATTGACCAGGACCAGCTCCTTGACCGAATGCAGCTGCACCGAGGGCGGCGCGGCCGCCTGGCTGACCCGCTCCTTTAAAAGGTCCAGACCGTTTCCGGCGGGCTCTACATATTCCTCCGGCGGCTCCTGCTCCTGTACGGGCGGCTCTTCCTCCGCGGCGGGGCCGGTGGGCATGATCAGATTAAAAATATATTCCTTGTCAAAATCCTTTCTGGAAGCTCCCATTTTACAGTACCCCCCGATCAACCAGCTCTTCCACCAGCGCACCGTAATCGCCTACGGCCCTGTTCCGAGGCGCATAGGAAAACGCGTCCTCCCGGTGGATCTGGGCGTTGGTCACCTCGTTGCTGCGCCGGATCGTCGTGTTTAAAAGAGGAATCCCCAGCTTGTCGGCAATGTCCTGAGAGGTTTCCCGGATCACCTTGCTGGCGGTTTCCCGGGCGGCGAAATGGGTCAGAAGAATCCCGGCGGCCTTTAAAGAAGGGTTGCTTTTTTTGCGGACCTCGTCCAGGGTTCCGGCCAGCTGTACCAGCCCCTGCAGGCTGTAAATATCCGGCTTGACCGGCATGAGCACCGCGTCGGCGGCGGTAAAGGCGTTGACGGTTAAAATGCCCAGGGCCGGCGGCGAGTCAATGAGGATATTGTCGTACAGATGCAGCACCGGCCGCAGGCAGCTTTTTAACAGATATTCCCGCCCTTTTCCGGTGAATTCCAGCTCAATGCCGCTGAGCAGCATATTGGAGGGGATCACGTCGCACAAGGCGGTATGCTGAATCGTTTGTACCGTTAAAAGCTCGCCCTTGAGCGCGTGATAAATGGAATTCTGCATTTCCAGCCGGTTGTCCGCCCGCAGGCTGAAGGAAAGATCCCCCTGGGGATCGAAGTCGACGCAAAGCACCTGGCGCCCGAGCCGGCGAAGTCCCATCGCCAGAATATTTGTGGTGGTTGTTTTGCCGACGCCGCCCTTCTGGTTGGAGACGCAAAGAATCTTTGCCACGGGCCGTTCCCTCCTTATTTCACGCAAGCTTGACCTTTATTATACAAAAAACAGCCGGCGTTTACAAGATCGAATCGGATGAAATTGTGAATTTGGGCGGCGGGACTTTAGTTTTGCAAAAGATGGGCGAACAAAGTGATTAGAAAGTTTTATGGTATGAACAAATCAGAATTGGGGGGATACCTGAATGAAAATCAATCCAGCGGCGGCTTACCACGTATACAGTAAAGCGGCCAAAAGCCCTTATGCTCTCCGCCAGACGGAGCCCCATGCAGAAGAGACGGCTGTAAGAAACGAGAATACCGACCAGATCCAGATCAGCTACGCGGGAAGCCGCAAAAGCGAGATCGAGCAGCTGAGCCGGGCGGTTGCGTCCGAGATGAATGAGCCTACCTCTCCGGAAAAGCTGGAGGGACTGCGCAGCGCCATTCAGAATAAAGCCTATCATGTATCGACAAGCGATCTGGCCGAGGCAATGATGCGGCGCTGGTTTCTTGCCTAGGATGGGGGATGAATACTTTGCAGCTTGATACCTATCGTGCTTTTTTAGAGGATTACACCCGGTTTTTAGAAAAAATGGCGGGCGACGAAAAGGAAAAATACGCGGCAATTCTTTCGTATGATGTCAAACGCATCAGCCGGGTTGTCTCCAACCAGCAGGCGCTGAACATGCACCTGGCGAAAATGGAGCAGCAAAGGGAAGAGGAGCAAAGCAAGGCTGGTCTGCAGGGCCTAAGCTTTCAGCAGATTATCGAACGGCTGGAAGGGCAGGAGCGGGAGGATTTGAATCAGCTGTTCCGCCGGTTTGAACAGGCTTTGTATGATATAAAGTATTTTAACGGAAAATCCATGTCGTTTGCCCAGGAGGGGCTTCAGCTGCTGGGCGTGGACGAGGAGGCCGTTGCGGCGCCCTACGACGCCAGCGGAAAGCAGCGGGAGGGAACGCAGAACGTTCCGTTTTTTGAAACGAAGATTTAACTGGAGGGATACCATTGTATTTACGACCGACTTTTTTAGGCTTTGAAACGGCCAAACGGGGCCTGACCGTGGCCCAGAAGGGGCTGGATATTGCCGGACAGAACCTGACGAACTGGGATTCTGTTGGATACACAAGGCAGCGTACGACTCAGGTTGCAATCGCAACGGATTCTTACCGTTCCCGCTATTCTACCGGCCGGGTAGGGCTTGCGGGCCAGGGCGTTGACATTACGGGCATCGACCAGACCAGAGACGTGTTTCTGGATAAGCGTTTTCGGGAAGAAAACAGCGACGTGGGTTATTTTAACCAGTCCTCGAAGATTTTGATTGATATTCAGGCGTCGATTAACGAATACAACCCAAAGGATGACACAGGGCTTCGCTCCTGCATTATGAACATCAACGACGCGCTGCAGAATTTCTCTACCAACGCGTATTCCGAGACCCACGCCAACATTGTGGCCACAGAGTTTAAAAATTTGGCCCAGACGCTGCAGCAGATCAGCGGAAAGCTGCAGAGCGCCCGTTCCCAGCAGGTGTATGATCTGGATGTTTCGGTGCAGGAGGTCAATAAAAAGCTGCAGCAGATCGCGGGACTCAACCATGCCATTATGGAAAGCATGAGCGGCGTAATCGGGGATAACCCCTATTTCGGGCCCAACGAGCTGCTAGACGAGCGGAACCTGCTTTTAGATGAGCTGTCTCAGTATATCGATATTCAGTACAGCAGCAACGCGGATGGCACGGTGACGGTGGAGTGCAACGGTCAGACGCTTGTGAGCGGCAAAAAATATGATCAGCTTTCGATGGTAGAGGATGAAAAGACCAATGTCGTAGGCGTTCGGTGGGTATCGACCAACGAAGCGGCGGATATTCAGTCCGGGTCGGTGAAGGCGCAGATCAACTACCTCAACGGCCGCGGCCCGAACCTGAAAAATCCGGGCGAGAGCGCCGAGCGGGGCTTCTTCTATTATCAGGATAAGCTGGACGCCTTTGCCCAGACGCTTGTGAATACGGTTAACCGCATTATCCCGGAGGTCGACGAGGACGGCAATATTATGAAAGACGCCGACGGCAACATTGTTTACCGCCAGTTAATGGGCGCTTTGAGCAGCGAGCCGGACGCGGATGGAAAATACCATGTGCGGGACGACATCCCGGTTACGGCTGACAATCTTTCGATTTCCGACCGGCTGAGCACCGATTCGGGGTATCTGATCTTCCAAAGAAGCGAAGACGGTACGGCGGATAATGTAAGCAACTACGCGCTGTCGCTTTATCACGCGATTTCCGACGGGACCCAGCTGTTTGATTCCAACGGCGAGGAGTTTACCGGAACCTTTTTGGATTATGTCAAAGGCTATGTGACCACGCTGGCGGAGGATATCAGCTACCTGCAAAGCCGGCACACGGCCACCTCGACCATCCTGAACACCCTGCAGGATAACCGCGATGAGGTTTCCGGCGTTGTGGTGGACGAAGAGGTTGCCAACGTCATGCTTTACCAAAAAACGCTGTCCGCCGCCTCGCGGCTGATGACTGCGATGGACGAAGCGCTGGACGTGATCATCAATCGGACGGGTCGGGTAGGCCTCTAATCGTATGAAGCAGAGAAAGGATGATAGAGATGCGCGTTGCGCAGCGAATGATCAGCCGCAATTATATGCGGACTTTAAATAACACCCTGTCTAAGCGGGCCCAGAGCCTGGAGCGCGGCGATTCGGGCTTAAAATTCAATAAGCTTTCGGACAATGTTTCCGACGGCAGCCGCGCCATGCACATTCAGGAGGAGCGGTACCAGAGTACCCAGCAGTTAGACAATGTTGAGAACCTGTACGCTGAAATGAAATCGGTGGACAGCAATATGGAATCCATCCATTCGATTTTACAGTCGGTGCAGGAGAAGGTGCTGCAGGCGATGAGTGAAGACTACGGTGCGACCAGCCGCGAGGTCATCGCAAAGCAGATTGAAAAGAATAAAGAGGAAATTATTCAGTTTGCCAATGCGCAGTTTGCTGGAAAGTATCTGTTCAGCGGCACCAATAACAGCACCCAGCCTTTTACCGTAAACGAGCAAAGCGGCAAGCTGCAGTTTAACGGCGTAGAGGTAGAAAAAATCTACAAGGATACGGATGGGAAGTTTTATTACGACGATCCGGCCAACACACCGCCCAAGACGCTGGTTCCCAACAGCGAGGAGATTTATGCGGATATTGGACTGGGGCTGAAGCTTGCCGACGGCGCACAGGTAGATCCCCGAACGGCGTTTCAGGTTTCCTTCTCCGGCTTGGATATTTTGGGATTTGGCGAAGGGATAACCGGCAAGGACGGAACGCCGAACGTCGCTTCGAATGTGTATGATCTGCTCACCCAGATTCAGAACGCCATTACCCCCAATCTGGCAAAAACCGATGCGGACGATATGCACCGTCAGCTGGTTTCTTTAACCGATAAGGTCGGCATGATGCGGACGGATTTGGGAACCCGTATGAATTTTCTGGAGAGAACGAAGACGGCCTTAGAGGCGGATATCGAGAATATGACCGGACTGGAGACGAACCTGATTTCATCCGACCCTGCGGAAGAGGCGATGAAGATGAAGGACTGTGAGTATTCCTGGTTGGCGGTTTTACAGCTGGGAAGTAAGGTGCTGCCTTCCTCTTTACTTGACTTTATGAACTAACGAGGCTTTGGACGAAACCAGAAGGAAGGTGTTCTTATGCAATTGCTGAAAATTACAAATGTACCGATTGAATATAATTTCAGCATTGAACCGGCCCGACTGGAGATGAAGCAGTCGCAGAATCCCCGGCATCGGCTTATACGCGATCCATCGCAGATGAATATAGATTCTCACAATATTGAAGTGCGTTTGGACAGTACAGAGCTGCGGGCCAGCTTGAATTTGCGCAATCTCGGTGAGTTTGCCCGGTATTACGGCCAAAAGGGCAATCAAACCGCCTATCAGACCATCGGGGAGAATGTTCATTTCGGCAACCAGATGGCGCAGATTCAGGATGGTGTTACAATCAGCGAAATTATGCGGCAAAAGGTTTTGGAGCAGCCAACGACCTATACGACGTTTCTGCCTTCGGCGGGAACGGATATTTCCTGGCAGCCCCAGCAGCTGAATCTTGATTACGATCCGGGATCGGTGAATTTTGACTGGGAAGTTATGCGCAATGTCATGGATTATGTCCCCGGAAAATTCCAGATGCATATTACACAGTACCCAGAGGTTCAGATTGAGTATTTGGGCGAGCCACGCTATGTTCCGCCCAGCTCCAGCCCGACTTATGAAGAGGAAAGCGCTTAGTTTTGTCCTTTGGGCTGCATGGAACGCGCGAAAAGAAAAGCGGCTATGCGGGATTTTCCGCATAGCCGCTTTTGGCAAAGACCATTCCGAAAGGCAGGTAATTGTTATATGAAGCTGAATACACGCGATTTTGGAGAAATTGAAGTAGATGAAAAGGATCTGATCACCTTTACAAGCCCGATTTATGGCTTTGAGCATTATAAGCGCTTTGCTTTTCTGTACCACAAGGAGATCAGCGAGCATTTTATCTGGCTGCAATCGGTGGAGGAGCAGGCGCTGTGCTTTCTTTTGGTGGAGCCTGAGCTGGTGAACGACCATTACCGGCCCAAGCTTCCGGCGGAAACGGTGCGGCTTTTGGGGGAAGGGGATTGTATGTGCTGGCTGATGGCCTCGATCCGGGAGCCCTTTTCCAAATCCACCGTGAATTTAAAAAGTCCGATTGTGGTCAATCCCCAGCGGCATTTGGCCGCCCAGTTTATTTTAGAAGAGGATTTCCCAATCCGCTATCCTCTGTTCCGGGAGGAGAAGTAAAATGTTGGTTTTATCAAGAAAAATCGGAGAAACCGTTCTCTTGGATTCAGCGCTGCTGGACAGCGGGATCGAAATTAAGATCACCGAAATAAGCGGCGACCGGGTGAAAATCGGAATCACGGCTCCGGCAAATATCAAGGTTTACCGCGAGGAGCTATACGCCACGATTCAGGAGAACCAGACGGCGGCAAAGGCGGCCGCCATCGACGAGGTCAAGGATTTTTTCCTTCGGATGAAGGAATAGCGTCCTCGTTTGGGAACATCTTGCTGGCAAGGCTTAATTTGCGCACATATTCTTCCAGCTGCATGTAGTTATATCCCGCCAAATCCAGGATATTGCAGCGGTAGCTGTGCGTTTGCGCGGCGCCGAAGGTTATGGCCAGATCCACCTGCATGGGCAGCGATTTTAAGCGGACCGGGTGCCGGACGTCCAGAATCAGCTGCTGATCTTTTTCCAGCACCACGTCGCAGGTGAATTTAAACTGGGACAGGGAGACCTCGTAAATCGAAACGGGAAAGGACGAGGGAAGCAGGACCGTCTTCTGCTTGTGCAGAAAGGAAAAGCGCTTCGGCGCCTCGGCCGGAGGGATTTTGACCGAGGCCTGTCCGTCCATTTTTGTATCATAGGATTCCACCGAGGAGGCGCCGGGAAGAATCTCGTCCTCTATAGCGACCAGGCGCAGCAGGTGCTGGGAGGAAAGATAGACCTCGCCCTCAAAGCTGCGCACCTCGATGTCTTTTTGTACATGGACCACCTTCAGGCGCATCCCCATTTTGAAAATCGGAACAAAATCGCTTGTAAAGTCAAGGCTTTGGTCCTTTAAAGAAACGTAAGCGGTTCCATACTCGACAATTCTGCCCTCCAATGTCTTTAAAACCGCTGTAAATTTCTTTGTCTGTTTATCATAACTCAAAGGTTACCCCTCCCCAATGAAAAATCCCTTTCTATTTATCATAATACAATTATCAAATTTTTCAAGGGGGTTCGTGTTGGTTGAAAGGATTCGTGAGGAAAAAATGACCAATTTTTCACAGATTCAACAGACCCTGCAAAAAAAACAGCAGACCCTGCTCGAGTTTGAGCAGGCGACGCAGCAGATGCTGTCCTGCCCGGCAGAGCAGCTGGAGGAGCTGGTGGCGGAACGCCAGAGGCTGCTTGCAAAGATCGACGGTCTGGAAAGAGAGCTTGGCGCCCTTTGTCAAGAGGACCCGGACCGGGAGCAGCTGCTTTCGGCCATTGCAGGGCAGGCAGATGCCGGCAGCTTCCCGGAGCCTTTACAGCTTTTGTATGAAGAGGGAATAAAAATCCGGACGGTTTTCAGCCGTCTGCGGCAGAGCGACCAGCAGGCGCAGCTGCGGTTAAAAACGGAGCAGGCCCAAATTCTCAAGCATATTAAGCAGATGAATCAGGGGGCCAACGCAAAGGCTGCCCGATTTTATTCCGGCGCCGGCGCGGGCGACGGCAGATCCCGGCTGGGAAACGCATAAAAGTGCTTTGGTTTTTTGCCGGAAGGCCGATAATTTAAATTAAATGAAGGTTTTACGACTTTTTTGAACGGGGGATTTAACGTGGATGTGAATTCGACGAGCACATATGTGAATAAAGCCAGCAGTAATAAGGGCTTTTCCGGGCTTGCGTCCGGAATGGATACGGAGAGCATGGTAGAATCCATGCTCGCGGGAACGCAGAACAAAATCGACAAGCAGAACGCCATTAAGCAGCAGCTGGAGTGGAAACAGGAAATTTACCGGGATATCATCGGCCAGATCAGCACCTTTCAAGAGAAATACTTCAGCTTTTCTTCCAACAACAACCTGTTGGCGCAAAGCTATTTTAACGCCATGAGCGCCGCCTGCTCCTCCAACGCGTTTAAGGTTTCGGCGACCAGCTCGGCCACGACCGGCATCACCTCTATGGAGGTGCGCCGTCTTGCCACCAACAGCAGCATATCCTCCGGCGCGGCGGTTAGCGGCAAGCTGGCGGGGGAGATCGACGTTGAGGCCCTCTCCAAGCTGGCAAAAGAGCAGATGGGCGAAAACGGCGAATATACGGTAAAATTCCAGGTGGGCGACCAGACGGTAGAGGCGGACCTGCGGGATGTGTTTGTAGACGGCAATTCCTTCCGGAGCTTTTCCAGCACTTCGCAGCGGGATGCGGCCATTGAGGCGAAGCTGAACGAGGCGTTTTCCGGCACAGGGGTCAAGGCCACCGTACGGGAGGGCGCGGTCAGCTTGGTGAACAGCGACGATCCGCCGAAGACCATCGGCGTATCCGCCGATTCCGGGGCGATCGGCCTGAAACGGCTGGGACTTGCGGCGGGGGCTCATTCTTCCCTGTCCAGCGACAAAAAGTCGTCCGGCTTGTCCGGCAAGGTAAACGAGACGCCGGAGCTGAGCTTTACGGTAACGCTGGACGATCTGAAAAAAGATGTAAAAATCGATTTGCGGGAGATCCTCAATACCGACGGATCGGTGGATTTAGAGAAATTTAAGACCTCGCTGCAAAAGGGGCTTGACAGTGCCCACGGCAAGAATCAGATTCGGGTGATCGCCTCCGGCAGCGGCTTTGAGCTGAGCGTTTCCGACGGCCGCGCGGTAGCGGTGGGCGGCAACGCAGCCTTGCTGGACGCAATGGGCCTGGAGAACGGACAGTCCAACCGCATTAATATGGGCAGCGCCTTAAAGGATTTGTATTTTGCCGGCGGCCTGCAGGGGTCCCGCTTCCAGTTTACCATTAACGGCGAGCAATTCAGCTTTTCCGAGGACGATACGCTGATTGATGTCATTTCGGAAATCAACGGCAGCGACGCCGGCGTACGCTTGGTTTACCGCGCCCAGTCGGACACCTTTACGCTGGAGGCGACCGATTCCGGCGCAGGGCGGACCATTTCCATGACGCAGCAGGAGGGCAACTTCCTCAACGCGCTGCTGGGAGCGGGCGATGCAAATACTCAGATCCTTTCGGGCAACCGGGTTGTTTCCGGTTTCACAAGGGGTGTAATTTCAGGGGATATTACCCTGTCTGAGCTGGGGCTGACCGGCATATACGACAAAAACGGCAAGGCGGTTTCCGGCAGCACCAAGCTTTCGGAGCTGACCGAAAAGACGGGGAGCCTGTCCTATCTTTCGGGCGATACGACCCTGTCTGAGCTGGGGCTGACCGAGTTGTATGACAAAGAGGGCAAGGCGCTGGACCAGAGCACCAAGCTTTCGGATTTAACCGACGGTGCGGAAAGTCCCGTTTACGTAACCAGCGAGACGACGTTGGGCCAGCTGGGCCTGACCGGGCTGGTCGGAAAGGATGGCGCGGTCCTTTCTCCGGATACCAAGCTTTCGCAGCTGGGAGAGAAGACCAATGAGCTGTCCTATGAAAACGGTCAAATCGTTTTGACCGGCTCCGGCACAGTCCAGGTTGGGGACGCGGACACCATGCAGAAGCTGTTTAAGGCGGATTCGCTGGAGCTGGGCGTTGCCTCGGGCGCGGCCTCGAAGGTTGTGGAGGGGGAAAACGCGCTGGTCAAGATCGACGGAATGCTGACCGAAAGAAGCAGCAACGCCTTTACGGTCAACGGCCTGAGCTTTAACCTGCAAAGCATCACCGGCACCTATGCTGCCGCCAGCGGCAGTCTGATGGATGCGGAAAACAATCCGGTTGTTCTTCAGCAGGGCCAGTATGTGGAGGACGGCGTTTTATACGACAAGGACGGAACCCAGCTGCAATCGGGCATCACCTATCAGGGAGCGGATGGATCCCCGGTGGCCGCCACCGGTATTTCCTACGATCCGGCCACCGGCGGTGCCAGAATATTTACCGGCGAAGCGGAAAAAATCGACGTTTCCCGCAATACCGATCAGATTGTGGACGGGATCAAGCAGTTTATTGACTCCTATAATCAGCTGGTCAAGACGCTTAACGACTATTTGAACGAGGACGCCAACTATCGGGATTACGCGCCCCTGACCGCCGACCAGAAAAAGGAGATGAGCGAGCGGGAGATCGAGCTTTGGGAGGAAAAGGCGAAACAGGGTCTTCTGCGGCGCGATTCGACCGTCAGCACCTTTTTACAGTCCATGCGCTCTGTTTTATATCAGAAGCCGGAGGGATGCCGCTACGCTTTGTATGAGCTGGGCATTGAGACTGGCGAGTGGGAGACAAGAGGCCAGCTGACCTTTTCCACCGATGGTGAGGCGAAGCTGCGCCAGATTCTGGAAACCGATCCCAACAGCGTAATGCAGCTGTTTACCGACAGTGAAAACGGTTTGGCCGTAAGGCTCAACGAGATTATTAAGGAGACGGCCAGCACAAGCTCCGGTTCTCCGGGCAGTCTGGTGGAAATCGCGGGCGTAAAGGGAAAGGCTTCTGAAACCAACAATACCATTTACAAGCGTTTAAAGGATATTGACAGCAGAATCGCCGCTTTGAAGCTTACCTATGAAAAAGAAAAAACAAGATATTGGAACCAGTTTAACTCCATGGAGCAGATGATCGCCAATATGAGCAGCCAAAGTGCCTGGCTGACTCAGATGATGGGCTATTAACAAAGCGAACGAGGTGAAAAAATGACGCTGAATGCTTATCAGAATGCATATCAGAAATACCAGCAGCAATCTGTAACGACGATGACCCAGGGGGAAATGCTGATTAAGCTGTATGATGGGATCGTTAAGCAGCTCAACGCGGTGAAGCAGTTTAACGATGCAAAGGATTATGGGATGGCGAACATCGCTTCGCAAAAGGCGCAGCAGATCATCCAGCATCTGGACTCCACGCTGAACTTTAAATATGAGATTTCCAACAATCTGAGCGCTTTGTACGAATATTTTAACCATCAGCTTGTTCAGGCGAATCTGCACAAGGATAACGCCATCGTTGACGAGGTGCTTTCGATGGTCTGCGACCTGCGGGAAACGTTTATCCAGGCGGATAAAAATGCCAGAGGAGGAAATTAGCCGTTCCTATGGCGGAAAACAAGCTTTTACATCCTCCTGTTCTTGAAGGATGGCCGCGGTACGGCTGTGAGATGATCCGGTGGGTCAGAACGCTTACGGACAGAGAGGCCGCGCTGTAGGGGCGGAGCGGTGGACACAACTGCCTTTTGGCACGGAGCGGAAGGGTCTGGCCAGAATGGCCCCGGAGGAAACCTGCCGCAAGGATTATAAGCTCACCGAGCAAGGGGAGACGGCGCTGCGTCTTTGAATGCCAGCGCTTGGAGCGGATGTATGAAAACAGCAAAAATCTGCCGTGAAGGGAAAACGATGGATTTTTGCGGAACAGGGATTCTTTTTGGTATAAAAAGAAAGCCAGCGACTGCGTTATGGGATATGACGGTGATTCGCTGGCTTTTTCTTTTGGCAGAAAAAGAAAATTGAAGGGGGATTTTGGAAGGGGTATTTTTTTCGTGACGCTTTAGTTTCATCATCGTCTGACGAATATAAAATGAGTAGGAAAGGTATATACTGATCCGGCTTTGGAAAAATGGGCCGCGCTGTCATGAAAAACTGGAAAAACAGTGCATAAAAGGCTTTATCCGCCCGGATGAGGGGTATATCCACCGAATTTCTTCTACATCAGCGTAACAGGGAGCCGTTTTTTCCAGTTGGCGGTCCGGGATGCAAATCGGAGGTTACAATGAAATTTAGAAAGATGCAATCCGTTTTATTGGCGGCAGCGATGGTATGTAGCTTTCTGCCGCTGGGTTCCATACAGGCGCTGGCCGCCGCGACTAAGCCGACGACCCCTACGACCACCAGGCCGACCCTCTCTTTTTTAAAGGGGGATGACGGGGACTCTGGTAAGGCTTCGATTGTTACAGGGCGAAGCATTGACATTTTAGAGCAGTTCCCCTCAACCGAGACCTATGTGCGGGAAAGCATGACCATTGAAAACAACGAAGAGAATAAAAGCTATTCAGCGGGTATTACGGTCAACAAGGATTCGATTTCGGTGGCCGAGGCGTTTAACCCGGGCGCGGGTACCGATGGAGGTTCTTATACGCCGGCGACCGACTCGGAGACCAAGGGCGACTACAACATTATAGGAAATTACTATGCCGTAACGGCTGAAGGTATTTTGTGGGAGGAAAATAAAAACGGCGGCAAGGCCACCAGCGACGTTCGGTCGGATACGCCCTCGGCCATCACCATGCTCAGCTCGATTACGCTCAACTGTACCTCGGCGGAGCAGCTGAACCAGGAGCCGCGGTTTGAGATTGTTCCAAACAGCGCCAAGGGCTCGTTTGAAAAGTTTGAGGGCGGCGACGTGGCGGTTCTGAGCTTCTCTCAGGACCCCAAAAAGCAGACAAAAGAGGTACGCATCCGCATTTCAAAGGGCAATAACCGAATTGATTTGACCCTGTATTCAAAGCTCAAGTACAGCTTTGAGACAGATGAAACAGGAAAACAGATTTTGGTGGACGATGGAACGGGAAATTTGGTCCCGGTTCCCAAGGAGACGGATAACTATATCCGTAAGGACACCACCTTCCGACTGGATTTCCAGCTGCCTCAGTCTAATCCGATTATGCTGACGGTGTACACCCCCCAGGCGGCGATGAACGAGGTTGAGACAAGGGTGGAAAACAGCGCCGGTTCCCGGCTGACCGACAGCGACAAAAAAGAAATCGACTGGGAAAAGCTGACCGACGCCCAGAAGGAAAAGCTGTACGCTTATATGCTCAGCGCCAACAACGATTTTGGCTATATTACCGGCAACTTTATGCTGCGCCAGTATATTCGCGAGTTCAACGCCCGGTTTAAAATCGAGTGGGAATGGGTGCCGGCAGACCCGGCGGATCAGAATGCGATCATCAAAGAGGGAACCAACACCGAATGGCAGCAGATGACGGTTACGGCCCAGGAGGACGATATTACCGGTACGCTGGAAGCGACGGTTTATTACGAAACCAAGGAGGGCAGCGGCGTTTGGCAAAAATCCAACACCGGCGCCATATCCAAGCCGGTGACCATCCGGGGCCGCGGCAAGCTGGTAGGTGTGACCCAGGTGCAGGAGATCGGTGAGAGCGGGACGAAAAGATACCCTGTCGCCGACCCGGACGCGCCGGAGGATGAGAAAACCACCGATCTGCCGGGCATCAAAACGCTGGACGCCTACAAGGGCAACGTCCCGGGGCTTGACATTCATCCGGTGGGCCCGTATCAGTATGATTTGCAGCTGAACATGGGCGCCAAAAACGGTGCCGCCAAATATGCCAGCGTTACCGTAGACGGCAAGGACGACGTGGCAAAGAATTCGGTGGTGCTGCGGACCTGGACCGGATCAGATACGCCGAGGGATTATACGCCGGGGGCGGAAATTTCCAATCCCCAAACGGTATTGAGCAGCGAAACGCCGGGACTTGTCAACCTGTCGGTGATCGCCCAGCAGCTGCCGCCAAAGGCCGGGCCGCAGCAGGTGACGCTGACCTTCCGTTTCTTTGTGCAGGACCGTAACGGCCAGATTGTGCCCAGCTCTGAAAAGTTTTCGATTACCATCAACGTGCGGGACAGCTCCCCCAGCCAGGACAGCTCGCTGGCGGGACTGGAGATTCGCGACCAGGAGAATGAGAAGATCGAGTATCCCTTTGCTTCGGATCAGCTTTCTTATACCCAGGATACCACCGGAACCGTCCATATTCCGTGGAAATCGGAGGAGATCACCCTGACGCCGTTTGTCAACAGCGACTGGGGCCGGGACAAACCGATGAGCCTTACCTGGTATGACAGCAGCGGCAAACAAATCGGCGGCCCGGAGGAGATATTCGACGGCCAAAAGAGCGTCGCCATCCCGTTCGAAAAGGCAAACAGTCTGGTGAAGCTGAAGGTCCTGGTAAAATGCGAGGATCCGCGGGAGACTTATTGGTCCACCTACGAGCTGGATGTGATTCGGGATCTGCCCAGCGACGACGCTACCTTAAAGTCGCTCGGCATCTATTTCGAGGACGACAGCGAAATGGCAAACAACCTGATTTCCAATTTTGATCCGGCGGAAACGGAATACAGCATCGAGGTTCCCTATTCCACCAACCGGCTGCGGATTCGGGCGGAAAAGAACCACAAGCGGGCGAAGGGTCCGACGATTACGCCGGAGCTGGTGGGAAATAATCAGTACGACAAGGATCTGCAGTGGCTGGATGGTCTGAAGACAAGGTTTACCGAGGCGACGGACGGTATAGTGGATGTGACCTTTGAGATGCTGGCGGAAGACGGCGTGACCACCCGCACTTACACGGTACATATGCGCAGGCTGGATCCCAACAACGATCCGAGCCTGGGCGGACTGTTAGTAGGCGACGCGGATGAGCAGAGCATCCCCTATGAGCCGGCCTTTAAGGCGGATACGCTCACTTATACGGTGGATGTTCCCTACCAGACCAAGCAGATCAAGCTGAATATTACGCCGGCGGATCTCAACGTGTCCAATATCCAGATTTATTCGCTGAGCAAGGACCATCTTGTATTTGAGATGAGCCAGGGCCAGGTAAAAATCGGCGCGTGGAGTCCGGCTATGGATGTTTTGCCTCTTGACGACGACACGATTCTGCGCGTGGGCCACCACACGTTTTATATTGTGGTCACGGCGGAAAACGAGACGGATATCCGGGAATATGAGCTGCGGGTGCGCCGGGCAGAGGCCAGCGACGACGCTTTGTTAAAGTCGCTGGAGCTGCAGGATCAGGATGGGAACAAAATCAAAACCTTTGCTTTCCATCCGGATGAGACCAGCTACAGCCTGAAGGTACCCTACGAGACCACCGGGGTCAGCTTTACGCCCAACACCAATCACATGTGGGCTACCGTTCAGATCAACGAGGGAACCCAGATGGACACGGTGAGACCGTATATCATTGCCAGCGGAAAAACCTCCAAGGTCTTTAAGCTGAACGATCCGGGTAATCCCAAGGAGTTTCAAGTAGTTGTGACAGCAGAAAACGGGAAAACCCAGAAGACCTACAACATCTCAATTGATCGGGAAGCGCCCAGCAGCGACGCCCGCTTAAAGGGGCTGAAGGTGGATAACGCGGAGGATTTTAGTCCGGTTTTTGTCTCTAACGAAACAGAGTACTCCGCTACCGTTTCGGAAGGGGCCCAGGGGGTTATTATTACGGCGACTGCCAACCACCCGGGCGCGACCATCCGAATTGGGTATGTGTTGAGCGATGGAAGCTTTCAGGTGATTCAGGCGGTAGAAAGCGGAAAGCCTTCGGATTTGATTGAAATCATCGAGGCAAATCAAAAGATTGGCGTTGAGGTTACGGCCCAGGACGGTGAGACCCAAAAAATCTACGTCATCAACTTCACCAACGAAAACCTAATTGAAAAAACCAACAACGCCGATCTGCGGTCCCTGGTTGTGAGTAAGGGACAGATGACGCCGGACTTTCAGGCGGCGGTCACCGAATATGAGGTGGCTGTAACCGAGGATACCTGGTCGGTGGATATCACCCCGCGTGTAGCCGATCCGCTGGCGACGATGCGGGTGCTGGCGGGAACCAAGGAGATCGGCGACTACAACGGCAACTACGCGTTAGCGCTGGTGGATGGAGAAAACGCTGTGACCATTGAGGTTACCTCGCCGGATGGGACGACGGTGAAAAATTACAGCTTAAAGATTTACCGCAACGAAGAAGGAAAGCTCAAAAATCTGACCCCGCTGGAGGCGGAGCAGGTCGACTATAAGAATTCCGACAACGTCATCACAGTGATGATCAGCGAGTATCCGCGGGTTGGCGCCAGCGTCTTTAATACGCTGCGGGAATACCCGGAAAAGACGATTGTTTTCCAGGGAAACGACTATTCACTGGAGTTTAAAGCGTCGGATATTGACCGGGTGGTGCCGCAAAAACAGATTTATGACTTCAGAATGTCCTTTGATTCACCGGATTCATCGGATATTTACAGTGAGATTGATTCCTATCAGGGCAACGGCGATATTATCAACCGGGCGGTTTTTATTTACTTTGAAGACGGCTCCAGCGATGATATGCTTCCGCTTCCGGGTCCCGCGATTCTGCATTTGAACCTGGGCAATAAATACGGAAGCCAGACGCTGTACTGGCATTACTACAACCGGGCGAGAGAACGTATTGACTATTATGGTACGATCAGAAGCAATAAGCAGGGGACGGTTGCGGTCCGGATTGACCATTTTTCCACCTACATCGTTACGCCGTTCCATCGGATTGTCGGCTCGGAGGATTTGTCCAGCTCCATTGATGCGCTGGGCGCCGGCGGCAAGACCAATCCATACACTGGTTTGCGGGAGGTAAGACTTTGAAGAAATTCCTGCTGGCACTTGGGGTAGTGTTGACATTTGCGCTGCTGTTGGGAGCGGCCGCTTATGTTCTCCTTTTTATGGAGGACCCGGTCCAGGAGGGAAGGGGAGAATCCATCAGTGTGGCGGAGAAGGTTAGTAAGCCGAAAAACGCCGATGTGCGCGACCAGGCAGAGACCCAGGCGGATATCCTGGAAATGCTGGACTACGAAACCCGTAAGAATCGGGATACGGTGGGCTGGCTGTGGGTGCCGGGAACCCAGATCAACAACAGCGTTCTCCAGTCGTACGATAATACGGTTTATCTGCGGCAGGATGAACGGCGGGAATACGACCTTTACGGGTGTTACTTTGTAGATTATGAGTGCTCGGTGGGCTCTCGGGAGGAATTGAGCCCAAACACCATTATCTATGGGCACAGCGATCTCAAGGACAATCCGGATGGACCGAGGTTTTCCCAGCTGTACCATTTTACCGATTTGGATTTTGCCCGGGAAACGCCGGTGATACAATTTTCCACGCTGGATGGTTTTATGTACTGGGAGGTTTTTGCGGTATTCTATACAGAGCTGAACGACAGCTTTATTTCGCCGGATCCGCCGGAGGGAATTGACCGAATGGCGGCGGCGGCGATGGAAAAATCCCTGTATGACTATGGTGTGGCGGTGGGACCGCAGGATCATGTCCTGCTTCTTTCCACCTGCACGGGAAGCTACGGCGCCAACGATACCAGTCACCGGTTTGTGGTGCTGGCAAAGCTTTTGCCGGAGGAGGCCGAGATTCCCACCCAGGCGCAGCTAGAGGTTCGAACAGAAAGTTAGGAGGAAAAACCAATGTTTTTTGATTCCAAGCAATTTGCCGTTATGCGCGGCGGATTAGAGGGCCTGGCCATTCAGCAGCAGACGATTCTGCACAATCTGGCAAACCTGGATACACCGGGCTACAAGGCCAGATCGGTAAGCTTTGAGAATGTACTGAAGGATTCTAAAAATCGGTATGATCTGAAAGCCCACATCTACACCGACGATGCGACCTCCATCCGCCCGGATGGAAATAATGTAGACGCGGATACCGAGAGTCTGAAGCTTTATCAAAACTACGTACAGCAGCTGTATCTGTACCAGAAAATCAGCGGACAGTTCAGCAATCTTCGGTATGTGATGAACCAGTCGGCCAAATAGCACAAAGGAGGGCTTTTCATGTCTTTACTTGATTCGATGAACATTACCGGCTCTGCTCTGACCGCAGAACGCTTTCGCATGGTTGTTGCTTTGCAAAATCTGGCCAACGTAAACACCACCCGCACCGCTGCCGGCGAGCCCTATCGCCGCAAGCAGGTGATCTTTCAAGAGCGGGGCGTCAGCTTTGCCAGCGCGCTGCGGGACGAGCAGGCTCGGGTAGAGGGCGGCGGCGTTCGGGTAACGCAGGTGGTCGAGAGCCAGCGGGACTTTATCCCGGTGTACGATCCGGCTCATCCCGACGCCAATGAGGAGGGCTACGTCATGATGCCAAATGTGGACGCCACCGAGGAGCGAATTGACCTGATGGCCGCCTCCAACTCCTATGCGGCGAACCTGACCGCCCTTTCGCTGGTGAAATCCCTGGCGCTGAAGGCGCTGGAAATCGGCAAATAACAGGTCCGGACGCGTTAAGGCGTTTGCCCAAAGACGGGCCGGCGGCCAGATTTGCTAAGACGGAGGAATTTTATGCAGTACACAATGAGCGCCGAATATTTTGCGCAGCAGATTCAATGCACCCGCGAGGGAAAACACGAGACCCTGCCAACGGTCCGCCAGCTGGTGGAGCTGGCCTTTGCGGCGCGCAGCGAGGGACTGCTGAAAATGGACGATATGGTCAACGACTACGCCAGGTTCCCAGACCCCTTTTTACGCAAGGCGGTGAACCTTGTGGTGGAGGTCGCCAACCCCGACGCCATCCGTCAGGTGCTCTATAACTTTATCCTCTCGTCAAAACGGGTTGCCAACAACAATCAGTTTTTGAATCAGGTGGTCATCACCGAGACAATGCTGGCCATCAGCCGGTCGGATGATTTGGACTACGTGTTCACCTACCTCGTTCCCTCTTTTTTTGGGGTGGAGTACGAGCGGGAAGTGGTGAACGTTTACCGCAACTACAAAAAACAGCTGTTGGGAAGATAACACCCCATCTGCCACGAGTCAGAAAGGATGATCGGGATGTCGGATTACAAAAACGTAATGGAAGATTTGATCGAGGAGGAGTTTGACAGCCTGCAGCCCACCTTGGACTGCTGCACCTGCGAGGCCTGCCGCAGCGATATGATCGCTTATGCTTTGAATCAGCTGCCGCCCAAATACGTAGCCACCCGCAAGGGGGAGGTCTACTCCAAAACCTTTATTTTGCGCAATCAGCACCGGACCGACATTATGGCCGCGCTGACCAAGGCTGCCAGCGTTGTAAAGGCCAATCCCCGTCACTAGTTTTGCGTAAAACGGCTGTGGAGCTGCGAAAAAAGCGTCGGCTGACGTTTGAACCGGCGCGGCGTATACCAAAAATACACAAAAGAGGCGCTGTCAGCAGACGGTTTGTCCTCATGGTTTAGTCAAAGAATTTGACCGCAACATTTGGAGGATGGGCGGTCATTTTCTTTTGCAAATCTGGCAAACCAGCGGTTACAACGCCCAGGATCACCATGCAAAAAAGCCCTTCGTATGGAACCGTGCGCATCACCTGCTTTCAAAAGGGGAGTGACAAACTGCCTGCCGAATGCGACAGCGCCAAAAATATTTTAGAAAATTGGTTTGAACAATGCAGGACAGTCCGCGCCGTTTTCCTGCGAAAACCGCTTTCCACGGCCGTTTTTTGCGTCCTGCTCGAATTCGAGAAAAAATTTGCCAGAATCCGCTTTAGTTTTTGGCAGGAGCAACGAATATTGTTGTTGAAAGCAAATTTGGTTTTCGGTTCCGGCCCTTGCAGGGCCCGCGGGGGGCGGAACTTGAAAATAAACAAAGCGTGGCTTCAAGGATGAGGCCGCATATTACAAGGAGGTTTCACCATGGGAATGGTAGTAAGAACAAACACAATGGCACTGAACGCATACCGTCAGCTGGGCATGAACAACAGCGCGGTATCTAAATCTCTGGAAAAGCTGTCTTCCGGCTTCCGCATTAACCGCGCTGGCGACGACGCTGCCGGCTTGGCGATCAGCGAGAAGATGAAAGCGCAGATCAAAGGCTTGGAGACTGCTTCTGCCAACGCGCAGGACGGCATCAGCCTGATCCAGACCGCTGAGGGGAACCTCAACGAAGTGCACGACATGCTCAACCGTATGGTAGAGCTGGCAGGCAAATCCGCCAACGGCACCTACACCTCTCAGGAGCGTAAGGCGCTGCAGGATGAGGTTGACTCTCTGCTTTCCGAAATTGATCGTATCAGCCAGTCCGCTAACTTCAACGGCACCAAGCTGCTCAACGGCACTATGGGTCTGAACAACGAGGGAATCGGCATCGGCGCTTCTAGCGAGTATGTTGCCGCTGGCGAGAAATCTATGACGGTTGACCCGTTGCATGCCAGCGCTTCTGGCTCTGAAGTAAAACCGTCCTTCACCGTTGATTTTAAAGATTTCAAATATGATGTTACCGATGCTGTTGACGGTACGAAAGAAAACGTCAAAGTGAATTTGTCGGTTGGCGGCAAAGCGATTAAGATCTGGAATGGTACTGACGATTTCACAGCGGATATCCTAGGAGACGAGGCTACCTCTGATGGCGACGGCGCTTCGATGACCGCAGCTGATCTGGCAAAAGCGCTGACCGATGCTGGAACCGTTGAAATCGATGGCTACGCTTACAAAGCAGAAGCTGGAACCGGTACTGCGGCTGTTAAGTTTACCTTTGTTGGTAAAGCAGATAAGACCGTTACCACAGGTGGCGCAGGTGTTACCGGTGTATCTACCACTGATACCAAGGTACCTGCAGATCCTTGGACCCCCAAAGGCGATCTGACTGTAACGGCGAGCGCGGTAGGCGGTACCGGAGCTGCGACGAATCGTTTTGACTGCACCGTTTATGACATTAAGGATGCCGCTGCTGGTGCGGATCCGGTTCGTGCAGGCGCAAAGACCACTTTGACCGCTGATATGATCAAGGCTGGCAACTCCCTGAAAATCGGCGATACGGTCTTCACCTTTGCAGAGGGTAAAGATGATGCAACTGCAAATACCAATGGCGCCAATGCCACCATTAACGTTGACAGCAGTCTGAGTGCAGAAGAGCAGATGAAGATGGTAACTCGTCAGCTTTCTACCATGACTGCATCGATTAAGGATGCGACTGGTACTGCGAGAACCTTTAATATCGGCCGTAGCGATGCTGCTGGATTTGCGGGTATTGAAATCGAAGAGGATGCAACTGTCGCTGCAAATCTGGGCAAATTTACTGCTGATCAGCTGAAGGCTGCGTTCAAAGTAACCACCCAGGAAGCGATGGCCAGCACCGAGATCACCTTTAAGGACAACGATAAGCTGGCCACCAAAGAGACCATTTTGGTTGACGGCAAAGAGATCGAGTTCGAAAAGGGCAAAGATACCGCTGAGACGATGGCAAACCTGCAGGCGAAGCTGGGTGATTATACTGTTACCGTTAACGGCAACAAGATGACCATCGCTGCAAAAACCTCTGCTGGTACCGCTCCGAAGATCGCTGGCGCTGGCCTGACCCTGCAAATTGGCGATACCGCTGACAGCTACAACAAGATGAATGTCAAGGTAGCTGACATGAGCACTAAGGGTCTGGGCATCAATGGTCTGTCCATCATGAACGAGGTTTCCGCCTCCGAAGCGATTGACACCATCAAGAATGCGATCAACGACGTTTCTACTGCTCGTGCAGGTATGGGCGCTCTGCAGAACCGCTTAGAGCACACCATCAACAACTTGGATGTTGCGGTAGAGAATCTGAGCGCTGCAAACAGCCGTATCCGCGACACCGATATGGCCAAAGAGATGATGAACTACACCAAGATGAACGTACTGGTACAGTCCGCGCAGGCTATGCTGGCCCAGGCGAACCAGCAGCCGCAGTCCGTGCTGCAGCTGCTCCAGTAAGCATCTGGTTCAAATTCTCATCACGCTTTCGCCGTTTTGGCGGCAAATCACAAATGGTGAGAGAAGGGGGAAGCGAAAGCTTCCCCCTTTTTTTTCGAAAGGGGGAGGCAGACCGTGGGGGTTGGAACGGTCCAAAACTATGTAAAAATGATGGCGATGCAGCAAAGATGGCAGCAGCGGCAGCAGGGGATCGCCCTGGAGCAGCAGACGGCTAGCCTGCTGGAAAGCGCCGAAAAAACCGGATCGGACCAGGCGAACAGCGCCCGGCGGTCGGGCATTGCGGCAAAGCTCAAGGCGGGCAAGCGGCTTTCCCCCGGGGATTTGGCGTGGCTGCAGCAGAACGATCCGGCGCTGTACATCCGGGCCAAGCAGATCGAGCTGGAGCGGTCGCAGCAAAAAAGTGCGCTGCAGCTGTGCAAAAGCCGGGAGCAGGCGGGGCAGGTGTACCGGCGGTTTTCCCAGTGGGCGGCCTGCGACGCGGTGACGGCGGTGCGCAAGGCGACAACTGCGTCGGAGGGGATGGAAATTGCCGAAAGCGGGCAGATGCGTCAGTCGGCGCTGCGCGAGGAGTACAGCCTGTTTAAGCGCACCACAAAATGGAAAAAGCTCCCGATCCGCAAGCCGGTGAAAAACCGGTTCGGGCGGTGGGGGCGGCTGGCATAGGTCCGGCGAAAAGAGCGGCGGGACGGGGCCGGAGGTTTTGTCCTGCCGCTTTTTTCAAAAATTTTAAAAAATCTCCCAAAAAGGACTAGTCTTTTATAAAAACGTGTCGATAAGGATTTATGATGGGAGTTTGAATGAGGTAGATTGTAGAGACTTGCTCTTGCTCATTTCGAGGTTCCCTTGGATCATCAACTGTAGATTTTCTCATTCCTTTATTTTTCGCAAAAGGAGGGATCCTTGTTTTTTGCAACCATAATTTGAAAAAATGAGAGGAGCCAAATTATGCTTAAGAACATGAAGATAAAGATGAGCCTACTTTTGGGTTTCGGCATTACGGTAGTGCTTTCGGTGGCCATCGTTGTTGTTACGCTGTTTATGATGAGCGGACAGAAAACCAACTTCAGCAATGCAATTAGCCAAGAGGGACGCGCTACTTCTATCGTTTTAGAGTGCCGATTAAATGTACGCAATTCCATGGTCAACGGCTATGAGATGCTGGTGCGCCAAAACGCTTCGGTGACTCGGGAGAAGGAAGCTGCCATCAACAGCTATCTGGATGGCGTCGACAGCCTGCTTTCCGAGTTGCGCACGATTTACCCGCTGCATGACAACCGGGTGGAGGAGTACGCGCAGCATATCAGCAAATGGCGCAGCCTGATGTCGCAGCTGGTCGGCGAGGTTGAGGCTGGCGATACAAACGGCGCAGTTGCGCTGCTGACCGGAGACATCGCCGATACGCTGAGCGCCATGACCGATCTCACCGCGGGCATCAGCAATGACTTGAGCGCGGCGGAGAGCGAGGTCGTTTCGAAGGCGGAGCGGGACAGCCAAATCACCATCCTTGTTATTGCGGCGGTTTTGGTGTTTGCGGTTATGTTTGTTCTGATGCTTTCCACTAAGATCATTAAGAATATTGTAATTCCGACTGGGGAGGTACATAACGCGCTGATTGGATACAGCGAGGGCAACCTGACGGTCCCGGTCAATTTCGAAAGCTCGAACGAGCTGGGTGAAATGTGCGAGGCGCTGCGCAAGAGCCAGAGAATCCTCAGCGGCGTTATTGAGGATGAGGCTGACCTGCTGGAAAGAATGGCCAACGGCGATTTCAATGTAAAGAGCAGAGATACCTCGTTGTATGTGGGTGCGCTCAGCTCTGTCCTTGAATCCTTGAGAGGACTGAAAAAGAATCTCAGCGGTACCTTGATGCAGATCCATCAGGCTGCAGAGCAGGTTTCTGCGGGCTCTGACCAGGTTTCTGCCGGTGCGCAGGCTCTTTCGCAGGGCGCTACCGAGCAGGCTTCCTCTGTTGAGGAGCTGGCTGCTACGATTACCAAAATTTCTGAGCAGATCGCTTCTAATGCGGAAAGTGCGCAGAGAACCAGCAAGATGGCCAATGAGGTCGGCGAGGAGATTACCCGTAGCAACGAGCAGATGAAGGCGATGAACGTGGCCATGAGCGAGATCACCGCCAAATCTCAGGAAATTGGAAAGATTATCAAGACGATTGAGGATATCGCGTTCCAGACCAATATTCTCGCGCTGAACGCAGCAGTTGAAGCGGCCCGCGCAGGCGCTGCTGGCAAAGGCTTTGCGGTTGTGGCCAACGAGGTTCGCAGTCTGGCCAGCAAATCTGCGGATGCTTCAAAGAATACGGCTGCTTTGATTGAAAATTCTCTGAAAGCCGTGGAAAACGGCGACCGGATCGCTACCGAGACAGCGCAGGCCTTGGAAAAGGTTGTGGAAGGCGCGGCGGAGATCACATCGGTTATCGACCAGATTGCTTCTGCTTCTCAGCAGCAGGCTGACGCGGTGGTACAGATTACCGAGGGTATGGATCAGATTTCCAGCGTTATCCAAACCAACTCCGCAACCTCTGAGGAGTCTGCGGCTGCCAGCGAGGAGCTGTCTGGCCAGGCCAATATGCTTAAGGAATTGGTGGGCAACTTTAAGCTGGAGGACAGCGGCGATATGTCAATGTCCGATGCGCTTTCTTACCAGGTTGTCCCGGATTCCTACGGCAGTGACAAATATTAATTTGGCGCGGATCGCGTTTATCAAAGAAAGGTGATGTATGATGGATGTTTTGGCCGCAGGGGCGTTGAGTATCGCCATGCATCAGACGCAATTGCAGCAGAGTGCGAATATTGCTGTTATGAAAAAAGCAATGAATCTCCAGGAGTCGCAGGCAGCTGCTTTGATTGAGGATTTGCAGCAGTCGGTTCCGTTTCCAGGGGATCACCAGTTGGATATTTTAGCTTAAGGATTCAGGCATTGGTGAGTGCCCATAAACTGGACACCTATCCAATGCCTTTTTTCATAGGCGTTAAGCGTGATTTTCTTTTCTTTCCGGCCTGCTTGCCGACAATTTTAAATTTTTACTTACATACAAACCGATCAATTGCTATGATAAGGTAGAAGTGGAATGGGAGGGCTATATTGTGCAACAGGAAAAAAATACGGAGATTTTGCTGGAATCGGGCACAAATGAATTTGAAGTGATGGAATTTATGATCGCTGGCCAGAACTATGGGATCAATGTGGCAAAGGTACGGGAGATCATGATGGTTTGTCCTGTAAAGCCCATGCAGAAGGCCCAGAAGGATATTGAGGGCATTTTCAAGTCCAGAGATATGATCGTAACGGTAATTGATTTGGCGAGCTATCTGGGACTTATGGCTTCGGATGATCCGGAACGGGACATTTTTATTGTCACCAATTTCAACAACACTGATTTTGCATTCCATGTCCATAAGGTTGTGGGGATTGAGCGCATTTCCTGGAAACAAATTAATAAACCGGACAAAATCATATACGGCGGTGAAGAGGGCGTAGCCACCGGTATTGCCGACGTCAACGGTCATCTGATCACCATATTGGATTTTGAGAAAATCGTTTCGGAGATCAGTCCTGAGCTGGGAATTCAGTACGACGATCTGGATACCCTTGGTCCCAGAGAGCGCAGCAATAAGCCGGTGCTTTTGGTAGAGGACTCGATGCTTTTGTCGAAAATGATCGTAGAATCGTTGCAGCGGGCCGGTTATGAAAATTTGATTAAGACCGACAATGGCCAGGAGGCCTGGAACTTTTTGCAGGAGGCAAAAGAATCTGGGGATCTGATCCGCAACCATGTTTGCTGTGTTGTCACAGATATCGAAATGCCTTTAATGGACGGCCATCATTTGTCCAAGCTGATTAAAGAGGACCCGGTTTTAAAGGAGCTTCCCGTGATTTTGTTCTCTTCTTTGATTAACGATGAGATCCGGCGAAAAGGTGAAGCGGTGGGAGCGGACGCGCAGATTACGAAACCGGAAATAGCGAACTTGGTGACCTTAATTGATAAGCTTATTTTGAAATAGCCGCTGAAAAAAGCTTACAGATTTTATCAGATATCATGGCGAAAAGACCATCTAGGAGTTTTTTCGCCATGATTTTTTGCGGAATCCCACTATATGGATCGGAAAATTCCTGTTATTTCCGGACATTTTCGATTGGGTTTCCGCATATTTTTATGTTAGGAAGAAAGTGGAAGAGTTTTGGAGATTTTCTGAAAAATCACAATAAAAATTGGGATTTATGGGTTTACAAGAAGTAATTTATTCGCTATAATTTAGAAGTGAATGTATGTTGTCAAAACCTATTTTGTGTTGGTTGTAAATTTTTCAGAATTTTCCTATTTCATGCTCAGTTTTGGAGGTCAAAAACATGTATTTAGTTCCCATAAGCAGTTTAACGCCAATCTCCAGTATTCAGGATGTGCCGGAAAACACGAGTTCTGAATCGGGTCAAGCTTCTTTTAAAAGCATTATGCAGGACGCTTTAAACACTCTACAGGAAAGTCAGCAGGCAGCGGCGGAGGATTCTTACAACCTGGCTATGGGCGATATTTCCAGCCTTCATTCGCTGATGATCAATTCCGCGATGGAAGCGACAGCGGTGGAAACGGTTGTGCAGTTAACTTCTCGAGCGGTGAGTACTTATAAAGAGATCATGCAAATGCAGATCTGAATCAGAAATTAGAAGGGAAAAATCAAGTACTTAATGGGTTGGTAAAAAACTTATGAAAATCAACTTTAAGGAAATTTTAGAACATATCAAAGAATTCTGGAAAAAGTTGTCCGAAAAGAGCAAAAAGCTGTTTTTTATCATCAGCGGGGCAGTGCTGGCCGTTGTTGCGTTTATATCGCTTTTTACATGGTATGCCCAATCCCAATACCGGGTGATTTTTCCCGGTATGAGCGATGAGGAGAAGGCACAGGTATACGCGACTTTACAGGAAATGAATGTAAAGACGAAGATCGATTTAAGCGGACAGGTCCTGGTACCCCAGAGCGAATGGGATAACCTGGTTTTCCAGCTGAACGCTGCGGGCTACCCGAAAACAACGCTGAGCTACGATACTTTTACCAGTTCCACCGGTTTTACCTCTACGGAATTTGAAAAGAGAACAGCGCTTATTTTTCAGGCCCAGGACCGTATGCAGCAGACGCTGCTGCGGCAGGAGGGAATTGCCGAGGCGACGGTAAGCTTTACGGTCCCGGAAACAAGCAATTATATCTGGGATCAATCCAACCAAAAGGAAAGCACCGCCGGCGTTACGGTGCTGATGAAGCCTGGCTATGAGCTGAATCCGGAAAGGGTTTCCGCCATCAAGCATTTGGCGGCGACCTCGGTGCCTAATCTGAGCGCGGATAAGGTCGTGGTGGTGGACGCGGCTACCGGGGTCGAAATGGTCGGGATGGAAGATCCGGCGAGCTCCGGCTATTACAGCGTTCAGCGGCTGGATTTTGAACGGCAGGTAGGCAAACAGATCGAGGATAACATTAAGCGTTTGCTGTCCAGCAGGTATGGTCCGGACGGTGTTACCGCTGTTGCAACGGTTTCGATTGACTATTCCAAGATGGTCTCGGAAACCAAAGAATACATAGATCAAAATAACAGCGGCAGCGGGATCAAAAATTATTTGGAAGAGGACTACTCGCTGAACGGAAGCGTACCGGCAGAGGGGATCGTGGGCGAGGAGGATAATACAGACGCGCCGCCGATTTATCCCAACGAGGATGGGAACGGAAACGGTTCCGCCACCAATTACCACCGGGAAATCAAATATGACGTGGGCTATGTAATGACCCAGATTGAAAAGGGCGAGCCGATTTTACAAAAAGCGTCGGTAGCCGTTATTGTGGACGATCCTACGTTTGACGCAGAGGTAGAGGAAACGTTGGTCGGCTTGATTTCGAAGGCGGTTAATATCACGTCCGACAATATTCGGGTGACCAATCTCAACTTCAGCCAGCCCGGTGAAGAGCCGATTCCCAACGGATGGGCTTTGGGCCAGCGGATGTGGCTTTTGATCGGCTTAGGATGTCTTATCCTATTCCTGATTTTGGTGCTTGTATTTGTGCTGTTGTTCCGCCGGGCGCGCAAACGCCGCGACCGGGAGGAAGAGGCGGCGCTTTTGCAGGAAGAGGAAGAACGCCAGCGTCAGCTTAGCATTGAGAAGGAAATTGAAGAGCACAAACGACAGCTCCAGAATGAGGCGATGGCAACCGCGCAGACAAAAGAAAACGCCATTACAGAAGAGGTTCGAAATTTTGCGAAGGAAAATCCCGAAATTGCTGCGGCCTTGCTTCGCTCTATGATGCGGGAGGAGGGGTAATATGGCACAGCAGAAGCTTTCCTCCATCCAAAGGGCCGCGACGGTTATTGTTGCAATGGGAGCCGATTGCGCCTCCGGCGTTTATAAGTACCTCAAGGAGGAAGAGGTCGAGCAGCTTTCCTTGGAGATTGCAAAGCTGGATCGGCTGGCGCCGGAGGATATGCAGGGCACCATTGAGGATTTCTATGGCCTTTGCGTTACCCAAAAGGTGATCAACGAGGGCGGCGTGATCTATGCGCGGGACGTGCTGGAAAGAGCCTTCGGCTCACAGCTGGCCTCCTCGTATATGGAACGTCTTTCCCAATCCTTACATACTAAGGCCTTTGAATTTGTCAGAAAGGCGGACTATAAAAACCTGCAGATGATGCTGCAGAATGAGCATCCTCAAACAATTGCACTGGTCTTATCCTACGCAAAGTCTGAGCAGGCGGCGCAGATCATTGCGGAGCTGCCTCGGAACACGCAGCTGGACGTAATCGAGCGTATTGCGGGGCTTGACCGCGTTTCGCCGGATATGATCAGCATTGTGGAGAAAACACTGGAAAAGCGCTTTTCCAATATTGTTTCTTCGGATCAGGTGGAGGTGGGAGGCATCCCCTATATCGCGGAGATTATGAACCGTGTAGACCGCTCCACCGAAAAATATATTTTCGACGCCCTCGACGAGAAGGACGCTGCTTTGTCGGATGAGATCCATAAGCTCATGTTCGTGTTCGAGGATATTATCAATCTCGACAGCATGGCGATTCAGCGTTTTATCCGCGAGGTGGACACCAAGGATCTGGCGGTTGCATTAAAGGCCGCAAACGAAGAGGTCAAACAGGTCATCCTCAAAAACATGTCTACCAGAATGCGGGATACCATCGAGCAGGATATCAAATACCTGCAGAATATCCGTATGCGCGACGTGGAAGAGGCCCAGCAGAAAATTGTGGATATTATCCGTCAGTTGGAGTCTGCTGGTGAGATCGTAGTTGCAAGAGGAGGGGATGATGTACTTGTCTAGGGTGATTAAGCCGGTTCATCTGGTCGCTTCTGACGAAGTGGTACAGATCCCGGACGCACCGCTTCCGCCTGCGGAGCAGCAGGAGGAGGAAATCCCCGAATCAAACGAACAACAGTTGGTCACTGAAGAACAAATCAGGCATACAATAGAAAAGAACGCTTTAGAAAAAGCAAATGAGATGTCCCATAAAATTTTGCAAAGCGCCCGGCTGGAGCGGGAAGCACTGATTGCCCAGGCGCAGGAGGACACGAAGCGAATCCGAATAGAGGCCCAGCAGTCCGCCTATCAAAAGGTCTTGGAGGAAAAGCACCAGCAGATAGACGAATGCATTTCCAGGGTGAATCTTTTGCTGGAGGATCTGCAAAAACAGCAGCAGAGCTTTTTGCAGCAGTATGAAGACGGACTGTTTTCTCTGGCCTTGGAAATTGCGGAAAAGGTGGTCAGAACATCGATTCCTCAGCATGAGGAGCTAATGGTCCCCTTGGTGCGCGAAGCGGTTTCCGCCGTAAAAAACGCCGATTGGATTGGGGTGGAAATCTCGGATCAGCTGCCCAAGCTGGTAGAAGCGCTGAAGCAGGAATTTGCCGCTTGGCAGTCCATTCAGGTTTCCGCAGTCGGATTGCCGGTGGATGGATGTCTTGTGAATACGCCGGACGGCGTGGTAGACGCCTCCGCTTCGGTCCAGTTGGAAAATCTGAAAGCTTTATTTGAAAAATCCATGGGCTAATGGTAAAGGAGGGAGCAAGGCTTGACCAGAAATCAATCTGTTTTGGATTTGTCGGCATACCGGCAGCTGATCCGGCTGAGCGACCTTTATACATACAAAGGCAGGATCAACAAAATCATGGGGCTGACGGTGGAGGCAACCGGGTTGATCTGCAATATCGGCGATATTTGTAAAATTCAGGTCAATGAAAGCCAGACGATTCTGGGAGAGGTCGTGGGCCTAAAAGAAAACATTGTTCAGCTAATGCCCTATCAGGAGATTGACGGAATTGGGTCGGACAGCATTGTGGTGAACACCGGCGATAAGCTGGAAATCGGCGTGTGCGACGCTATGACCGGCCGGGCGATCGATGCGCTGGGCAATCCCATCGACGGCGGCCCCCCCATTGAGGCGACCGATTGGTACCCCATTAACGGGACCCACTCCAACCCGATGAACCGACCGCCGATTTCGGAGGTGATGGAGCTGGGCGTAAAGGCGATCGACGGCCTTTTGACCATGGGAAAAGGACAGAGAATGGGCATTTTCGCCGGAAGCGGCGTGGGAAAAAGTACGTTGATGGGCATGATCGCCCGCAATGTGAAGGCGGATATCAACGTCATTGCCCTGGTAGGTGAGCGTGGCCGTGAGGTCGTGGAGTTCATCAACCGGGATTTAGGCCCGGAGGGTATGAGCCGAACGGTTTTGGTCATTGCGACATCGGATCAGCCAGCCATGATGCGTTCAAAATGCGCGCTGACGGCCACCGCCATTGCAGAATATTTTCGGGATCAGGGTAAGGATGTGCTGTTGATGATGGATTCCCTCACCCGTTTTTGCATGGCGCAGCGGGAAATTGGCTTGTCCACCGGAGAACCGCCGGTGGCCCGCGGATATACCCCTTCCATCTACACCGTGCTGCCGAAGCTGCTGGAGCGGTCGGGGAATTTTGAAAGAGGCTCTATTACCGGAATTTACACGGTTTTGGTGGAGGGCGACGACACCAACGAACCGATTTCCGATACGGTTCGAGGCATTGTAGACGGCCACATCGTTCTATCCCGAAAGGTGGCGATGCGCAACCACTATCCCGCCATTGATATTCTGCCCAGCATCAGCCGCTTAATGAGCAGCATCGTGGCGCCTGAGCACCAGCGGGCGGCGGGGAGAATCCGGCAGATGATGTCGGTTTACCAGGAAAATACCGACCTGCTTTCCATCGGCGCTTATAAAAGCGGAAGCAATCCGGAGCTGGATGAGGCGATCCGCCATATGGACGCCATAAACGGGCTTTTGCAGCAGTCGGTGGGAAAGAAAGAAGCGTTTCAAGATACCGTTACGCAGATGGAAGAGATTGTGGAGAGTTAATTAGGAGACTTTTATGAAAAAATTTCAGTTTTCTTTAAGCCATATGCGGGAATATAAGGATCGAATTCTGGATGAGGAGCTGGGGGTCCTCCAGCGCTTAAAAGGAGAGCGGGACCAAATCCAGCAGAAAATTGACAATTTGAATAGAGAGTTTCAGTCCATCTCTTTGCAGATGCTGAAGGCCCAGGAAAAGGGCAGCACCATTATGGAGGTGCGTGGCTACAACGTGCAGCTGACCAATATCCGTATGCAGCTGCAGGATTTAGAAAGCGCTTTGCAGCGCGCGGCGAAGAAGGTATTTGCCCAAACGCAGGTGGTAGTGGCCGCGAATCAGGAGGTTTCCAAGCTGGATAAGCTGCAGGACAGACAGTACGAGGCTTACCGCCAGCATATGCAAAAGGAAGAAGAGCTGCGAATTGAGGAGCTCGTCACATTAGGCCTCAGCCGGCAGAATGTCGGATGAGATAGATATTTTACCCATTGAAAGGAGGTGAGAAAGAATGGAACAGATAGCAGCTGTACAGACAGCAGCCCCACAGGTAAGCCTGAGAAGCATTCTGGGCATGGCTGCCGGGCAGCAAGCGCAGGGCGACGCCTTTGCGATGATCTTTCAGCAGCTGATGGGTCAGGAGGACGGATTCGGTTCACTGCTTTCCCAGTTGGCGGGCGTTCAGCAGGATGACCAGGAAAAAGCCAATGAATTGGGTATGCAGATGATGGCGGAGATGCTCTATGCCAATCCGGACATCCAGAATCTTCTTCCGCTGATACAGCAGATCACGCAGCCGGAAGAGAGTATCCAGGGCGTAGGCCAAGGAATCCGCAGCAGTGTGGCGGCGCTTCAGAATCCTGTTGTCCAGCCCGAGGAAAAGGAATCTGAGCAGCCGGTGGAAAAAGCGGAGGCAAAGGATTTTTATACGGTACTTCAGGATAGCTGGAAGGAGCGGCAGCCTTCCTTCGGCATCCGGCTGGAAGGGGATACGCTCCGGCAGGCCAGACAGCTGTTGGCCCAAAAGCCGAAGGAGACAGTCCAAGCGCAGGATGTGGAAAGTCTGCAGGCCGATGTTGACGCCAGGCGTTTTTTAAGCGTTGAAAGCGTTGCGCCCCAAAAGCTGGCCGAGCTTACGGATGTGCAGGAGATTGCCGATCAGCTGAAAACCGGGATTGCGGAAAATATTTCCCAGGGCAAAAACGAGTTTATTGTCCGGCTGAAGCCGGAGGGCTTAGGCGAGGTAGTGGTCAAGCTTTCGGAAAACAAGGAAAAGATTGCGCTGAGCATCTTTACTTCCAGCGAGCAGACGGCGAAATGGATTACCGACGAGGTTTTGAGCCTGCAGAACGCTTTGCGTCCCCTGCATGCTGAGGTACAGCAGGTAACGGTTACGCCGGATGGACGGGTCGCCGAATATGCTGCGCAGAATTCGATGAACGATCAGAGCCAGCAGTTTGCGGGCCAGCAGTTCGCCGAGCAGTGGCAGCAGAGCTTCCGGTCTCAGATGCAGGAAAGCGGCGATTTTGGAAGCGTTGTCGAGCAGATTTTGCCGGATGACGGGCTTGACACCTATATTTAAGAAAGGAGGAAAAGTATGGCGGTTGGAGGAGTCAGCGGCAGCAGTAATTACAGCTACCGTGATCAATGGATGGACAAATTGAACGGCGAAGAGGTTGAAGGCAGCGAAGAAACCACCAAAAAGGAAGTTTGGAATGCAGTTTTTACCGATGAAAAGAGCAATAACATCTCGGTAAACGACTTTTTGACCCTGATGGTGGCGCAGTTGAAGAACCAGGATTTTATGAACCCTGTAGACGATACCCAGTATGTTACCCAGCTGGCCCAGTTCGCAACCATGCAGCAGATGCAGGACATGGCCACCTATATGAAGACAAACTACGTGATGTCTTTGGTCGGCAAAAATGTAACGGCGGCGAAATTCAGCGTTTCCGGAGAGCTGCAAAAAGAGGTTGGCGCGGTACAAAAGGTTTCCCTGGTCGATAACGAATATACGATTTATGTAAACGGCACAAAGTTTACCCTAGAGCAGATCATGGAGATCAACGGCGCGTCGTCCGCTTCCGGTTCCGGCGATAAGAACCCGGGCGCCAGTGACCCAGCCAAGGTGGAGTACATGCAGTCCTTGATGGGCAAAGAGGTTACGGTGCGGCAGCGGGACGATAAGGGCGAGCCGACCAGCAAGTACACAGGCGTTGTGGAAAGATATTCGACCGAAGACGGAAAATACCGTATCCGCGTGGATGGAACCTGGTACCCGCTGGAGGATGTGTTGGAAGTGGGCGATTACGTAGAAGAGGAGCTTCCCGACGAGGAGGAAAGCGACAAGGCGTCTGCTTTTATCTGGTAAAAATACTTCCGGCAGGAATGGGCAGGGACGCCCAGGAAAACGGATGAAAACACAAAAGGAGTGAGGTTATGGAAGATCTGTTGGTACGCAGCAGATTGAATATTGCCGTAACCACAGGAATCCCGGTAGCGCCTGCGGCCCAACCAAAGGGACGGGCAAAAGAGGCGGTTTCCTTCCAGCAGGTTTTGGAACGGACAGCGCAGACGCAGGACATCTCTTTTTCCAAGCATGCGGCCCAGCGGGTTGCAGCCAGGGAGATCCAACTGACCCAGGCGGGCTTGGAAAAATTGAACGAGGGTTTGAAAATCGCGCGGGACAAGGGAATGGACGATGCGCTGATTTTAATAGACGGCTCGGCGTTTATTGTGAACGCGAAAAACGGCCGGGTCATTACCGCTCTCGACGGACGGGAAACAGATGGAAAAGCAATTACAAACATTAGTGGGGCCGTAATTTTTTGACTGGACCGAAAAGGAGGTCAACAGGCTTTGAATGATGGATAAGCCTGTACGGTCCCGGAAGGGAGCAATTTTAGAAAATGGTTAGATCAATGTATTCTGGCGTAGCCGGTATGAAATCCAATCAGAGCAGAATGGACGTTATCGGTAACAACATCGCGAACTCGAGTACCTATGGCTTTAAATCCAGCCGCGCTACCTTTCGCGACGTATACTACCAGCAAATCCGAGGCGCTTCTGCCGGTACGGCAACCCGCGGCGGTATTAACCCGTCGATGATCGGTTACGGCTCGCAGCTGGCCAGCGTCGATTTGATGATGGGTCAGTCCTCTATGACCTCTACCGGAAATCCGCTGGACGTCTGCATTACCGGCGAAGGCTTTTTCCAGGTTATGGACCCGGACGGCAACGTCTTCTATACCAAAGCCGGTATGCTGGATATCGACCCCGCCACCGGTGCGCTGGTTGATTCCAATGGTAACTTTGTGCTGGGTACCAGCGCGACCAACGGCAAGCTGGACAGCATCGACCCCGGCAGCAACAAAATCATTATCACGGTGGATCCGGTTCAGGCCAGCGTGGCAGAAGTACAGCAGGAGATCAGCGGCAAGCTGCTGACCATTTCCTCTACCAACCAGAACAAGGCGGCCAATGTGGGCTTCACCTTCACGAAGGCCACCGATATGCCCGATGGACAAAAGGTTCTGGCTGTTACGGACAGCACCAGCTCGGTGATCAACATTAAATTAAACGCCAACGCAACCTTCTCCAGCATGAGCGAGCTGCAGGAGGAGATCAATAAGGCGATTACCGATTCCTACGGCGGCCCGCATCCGGGCGGCGACTTTGTCTTCACCCTGGAGCCGGACCCCTTTGAGAACGGAACGGTTTCTTTGACCGGTGCGCAGATTGTTGAAACCTCCAGCGCCGCGTACGACGGCGGCAGCTTGGAGCTGGATCCGGCGCTTCCCAACGGCATTTTCCTGGAGGGCTTTAAGGTGGCGGGCACCGGCCTGATGTTCTCCGGCGAAGGCGAAACCAAGGTGAAGGTGGAAAAACAGGCGGCGGATGATACGACCACACCTCCGACTCCGGAAGGGTATGTCGTTACGCTGACCACCGATACCACCGAGTATACCGGATTCATCAGCCAGGAGCGGGCGGAAACCTCCTCCGGCGGCAATACGGTTATGCTTCAGGGCGGCACCGGTACCGCCAACGACACCATTACCCTGTCCTACCCCAACGCAACCAAGATTGATGCAGCCGTTGCCGCCGGCGAGGCAGTCATCGGCGAGGCGACCGCCAGCAAGCCCACCCAGAACCTGGGCTTGGGCAAATCGACCTTTACCCTGACCGGCGGTACCGAATTCACCGAGCAGGGCATCGGCAATCTGACCGGTATTTCCATCGGCGCCGACGGCACCATCGTAGGTACCTCCGCCGCGGGCTTGCAGACCCTGGGCCGCATTGACCTTGCCACCTTTGGCAACGCGGCGGGCCTGATGCAGTCAGGTAATACCTATTTTACCGAAACAGCCAACTCCGGCCCGGCTAAGCTGGCCATCGCCGGCGAGGACGGAACCGGCAAAATCAAAAACAGCAGCTTGGAAATGTCCAACGTGGACCTGGCGCAGGAATTCTCGGATATGATCGTAACCCAGAGAGGATTCCAGGCTTGCTCCCGTCTGATTACCGTTTCCGACACCATGCTGGAGGAGCTCATTAACCTGAAACGATAAGCCTATAGGCTGGCAGCGATCCCGGTCGCTGCCAGAGGAATGCCGAAATCCTGCAAGGATTCCGGCATTCCTCTGGCAGGAATCATGAGAGAAAAGAGGTTTTGTATGATCATTTTAAACAACTTGAAGGGCGAGGTTTTCGCGCTCAACTGCAATTTGATTGAAACGATTTCAGAAAGCCCTGACACAATCATTTTACTGACAAACGGGAAAATTCACATTGTGAAAGAATCGATGCAGGAGGTAATTAACAAAACAATTGAATATCACCGTCAGATCTTTGAAGAGAATATCTTAGATAGAATAAAGGTAAAGGATGAATAACAATGGATATAATGTCGATATTGGGCCTGGTTGTTGTCATCGGTACCATTCTATTTGGTATTTTGTTTGACAGCGAGGCTGGTTTTGTTGTAGACAATCTGGGTAACTTTTTTGATCCCGCCAGTATTGCGGTTGTATTGGGCGGCGTTATCGCGGCCTTGATGATCTCTTTCCCTCTGAAAAACTTTACAAAGATCGGGAAGCATTTAAAAATCGTCATGTTTCCCACAAAGTATAATCCAAGGGAATATATCGCGCAGATCGTGGATTTGGCAAAGGAAGCGCGTATCAACGGCCTGCTTTCCTTGGAGAGCAAGCTGGAGGAGACAAAAGACACGTTCTTAAAAAACAGTATGATGCTAGTGGTGGACGCGGTAGAGCCGGAAAAGGTCAAGCAGCTTTTGGAAAAAGAGCTGGATTATTTGGACGAGCGTCATGCGCAGGATCGGGCTTTTTACGATAAGGCCGCCGCATACGGTCCGGCCTTTGGTATGATTGGTACCTTGATGGGCCTGATTAACCTGATGAAAAAGCTCAGCGACCCGGACGCAATCCCGCCGGCCATGGCGTTGGCCTTGGTTACCACCTTTTACGGATCGGTTTTGGCCAACTGTATTTTTACCCCGATTTCCAATAAGCTGAAGATTCGGCACGAGGAGGAATACCTGTGCAAGCTGATCGTTGCCGAAGGGGTTGAATCCATCCAGGCAGGCGATAACCCGACCTTTATTGAGGAAAAGCTTACTCAGCTGATCCCAGGCTATTTAATGAAGAAAGGTCTTCCGGGAGGCAATAAGTCCGGAGGAGAAAATGCCGAGAAATAATCACCGGCGGAAAGGAGAGGAACAGCAATGAAAAAACGGCCGCAGGAAGAAGGCGGCGGCGATTCGTGGATGAATACATATTCAGACATGGTAACCCTTCTGCTTTGCTTTTTTGTGCTTTTGCTCAGCTTTTCCGAGGTCAACGCGGAAAAATGGGAGCAGTTTGTCAAAGCCTTTATGCATCCTGGAAATGACACGGCGCAGATTGTTGTTATCGATCCCAACCAGGTTCAGCCGGGAGATGGGCCAATCCCGAACGATAGTGTTGGGCAGCCCCCGGATGGAATGACGCAGTTACAGGAAAACTCCACTTTGCCGGAGGATTTTGACGATTTGTTTTTATACCTTCAGTCTTATATTGAAGAGAACAATTTAGGCAGTTCGGTAGAGGTCAGCACCGACGGTGAAAACGTGGTCTACATCCGTTTTCAGAACAATCTTTTCTTTAGCCCCGATAAATATAATCTTCTTCCCACTGCTGTTGAAATATTGGGCTTTGTGGGAGACTGCCTGCACAATGTAGAGGATCAGATTTATATTATCAGCATTAACGGCCATACGGCCGATGTTGAGCAGGACAATTACGCGGTTTCCGACTGGATGCTTTCCAGCGAGAGAGCGAGCAATGTGGCGATCTATCTCGAAGAGCAAAAGCAGATCACGCCGCAGAAGCTCAGGCCCATGGGATATGGAAAAAACTATCCGGTTGCCTCTAACGATACGCCGGAGGGGCGCGAGCAGAACCGCCGGGTAGATATTACGATTATCCGAGATGCGGGAGAAGGGGCGAACAATTCGATGAACGATGAATTGGCCAGCCTGTTTGATCCCGCGCAGTTCCCGAAATCCGGCGGCGCATTAGAGGCCCTTTCGCCGGATACTCCGCAGGGAGCCCCACCAGAGTCTCCGCAGACGCCGCCAGAGACGCCAGAAACGCCGCAGGAACCCCCGGTTTCTCCAGACAATACCGGAAATTCATAAGCTAAGATCAAAGGAGGGAGGATATGCCGGAGCAACTGTCACAAAGCCAAATTGATGCGCTCCTCCAAAAGATGAATTCTGGAGAGGTTCACGTCGAAGAAGAAACCAGAAAGGTTCGGGAATACGATTTCAAATCACCGAAAAAATTCACAAAAGAGCAGCTAAAATCGTTGGACAGCCTGCACGAAACCTTTTCCCGTATGCTGGCGCCCTACTTTTCAGGTCTTTTGCGAACGGTCTGTGAAATCGAGGTATCGAATATCGAGGAGCAGCGCTATTACGAATACAACAACGCCTTGCCGGATTCAGCATTGATCGGTATGGTCGAGATGAAGCCGGAAAACAAACACTTTGACGACGCCCGCATGATGATGGATATTCCGACGTCGGTTGGCTTTTATCTGGTGGATCGGGTGCTGGGCGGTCCGGGTACGGGAATTGACTATGACCGGGACTATACCGACATCGAAATCGCCATTCTCACCAATGTGCTGACCAGTATTACCCAGCGCTTGGAGGATACCTGGAACAATCATTTTGAGGTAGCGGCAAGGCTCAGCAATCTCGAGACAAACCCGCGTCTTTTACAGGTATTTGCCCCAGAGGATATCGTTGTGATAGTCATGATGACCATCAAGCTGGGGGATCATTTAAGCGGTTCTTTAAGTATCTGTATTCCCGCGGAATTTTTAGAGCAGGTAATCGATACCTTCAACCTGCGGTATACACATTCCAATAAGCGGAAGGATCCTGAAAAGGAAGAAGCCAAAAAGCGCGTGATTTTGGAAAGCGTGTGCGCTTCGAACATGGAAATCCGAGCGGTGTTCGATGAATTTAAGATGTCTTTAAAGGATATTGTTCAGCTGCAGCCGGATGATGTGATTCCGCTTAATAAATCCATCAACAGTGATATAACCGTCACCATTGACCGGGTTCCGTGGTTTACAGCGAAATTGGGTGAAACCAGGAAGAAAAAGGCGATTAAGCTGCAAAATATAGTAAATAATGGAGATGAGGAGATCCAATGGAAGAACGTAACCAACCAGTAGATGGGAATGGTTTTCTCACGAACCTGGAAGTCGATACAATTGGAGAGATCTTAAATATCAGCATGGGTTCGGCAGCCACGGCGATCTCTACGATGCTGGATAAGCAGGTAATCATTTCCACCCCCACCGTGGAGGTTCGGAAATTCAGTACTATGGACTATGCCGCTTTAGAGCCTGCCATTCTTGTTAAGATCGGCTATGTCGAGGGAATTTCCGGTTCAAACGTCATGATTTTCCGTCAGCAAGACATGCAGATCATCCTAAACCTGCTGATGGGAAATACAGATCCGCCCAGCGATGATTTTGTGTTCGACGAGCTGAGCATGAGCGCCGCCTGTGAAGTTATGAACCAGATGATGGGCGCTTCCGCAACCGCGCTTTCGGATTTACTGGGGCGCGTTGTCAATATTTCCACACCCGAGGCCAGCGTTGTTGGGTCGGAAAGCAGCTACAGCGAAGCGGTAAATGTAAAAGAGGGCGATGAGATTGTCGCGGTTTCCTTCCAGCTGACGATTGAAAATGTTATGGATACGAATTTCGCCAGCATTTTGGATCGTGAATTGGTGAAAGAAATTGCCGGCCAGGTAATCGGCAATCAGCAAGAGAATTTGGAGAATATCCATCCGGCTGCGGCGCCGGCCCCCGCACCGGAGGCACCGGCGCCCCCCGCACCGGCT
>CAJTZM010000015.1 GCA_910583935.1 uncultured Oscillospiraceae bacterium | reverse complement strand
GCGCCACCTTGCCAAGGTGGAGGTAGCGAGTTCGAGCCTCGTAACCCGCTCCAAAGGCTTCTCCATAAAATGGAGGGCCTTTTTTCTTTTGGTAAAGGATTTTTTTCTGAGAAGGTGATTGGATGGAAGCATGGGATTTGGTCGATGAACACGGTCGTTTTTTGCGGACGGTCTGTACAGACAGCGCTTTAAAGAAGGATGAGTATCATTTTGCAGTGGAGATCTGGCCGGTCAGCGCTAAGGAAGAGATCCTGGTTCAGAAGCGAAGCCGTTTTTGCAAGGTTTTACCAGGGCTTTGGGGATTAACAACCGGGCGGGTCCAGGCAGGAGAAACGACGGTGCAGGGCGCTGTGCGGGAATTACGGGAGGAGCTGGGGCTTTACACATCGCCGGAAAGTCTTATTTTTTTAAAGCGTATTGTCCGAAGGGACGCAAGCCAATTGATTTGGGATGTTTTTTCCATGAAAACCGAAGCCAGAATATCCGATCTTTTTTTGCAGCGAGAAGAGGTGGAAGAGGTTCGTTGGCTGCCTCCGAAAGAACTTGTTTTGATGGCAAAGGAAGGGAGACTATACCGTTATCCGGAATTTTATGAAATACTGGATATGGCAGTTAGGTCGGTAAAAAATTAGCCGCTTTGGAAAGACATGTTAATTAGCTAGCTACTTGCTTATCTCCATCAGACGAAGGGATTTACGGGGATGGAGAGGCTGCTTTATCCTATGGCGGCGCTTTCCATGCCGCGTTTGGTATGCTGCAGGATCTGGCTAAACGGCTGATCGGCATGAATCCGCGTCAATACGATGATGCCGCATATGCGCCCTTTAGGTGTTTACAATTATCAGCCTGTAGATGGGAAATATACCGTTCTGAACCTGCCGGGCATTGGAAATGAAATCTCGGATACGGCCTTTAAAAACAGCAAAATTGTCACAATCGAGTAAAAGAAAACAGGCGATTTGCCTGTTTTTATGCGGAAAAATGCAGATACCAGCTTCCCTTTCTCTTTATTCCTATATCCTTAGGCTTAACGCCTCCGAAAAAGTTCGAAAAATTGCCAGGTTCGGATTCATCCATACATTAAGATACAAGAGAGGATGCAGGTCAAATGTTGAATTTTTGTAAATAAAGTGGTAAAATAATTTATTATATATTGACATTGCAGAAAGGAGGAGCGATTTGGATGAAACGTTGGGAATTGGCTGCTCCTTCTTTAGAAACGGTATCTCTCTTCTGCGAAAATGGGTTTTCGCCCTTAACCGCCTATCTTTCAGCCGTAAAGGGAATGGAAGATTTAGAGGAAGCTCGCCGTTTTTTAGAGGGTGAAGAGGATTTGTCTGATCCCTTTTTGCTTCTGGATATGGACAAAGCGGTAAAACGGATTCAAAAAGCGATCGAAGAAGGCGAAAGAATCTGTATATACGGCGATTACGACTGTGACGGTATTACGGCGACAGCGTTGCTGTATATCCACCTGCAAAATATTGGCGCGGACGTTTTTTTCTACATACCAGATCGAGATCAGGAAGGATACGGCATGAACCTGAGAGCGGTGGATGCCATTGCCGGCCGAGGCGCCAGTTTGATTATAACGGTTGATAACGGTATTTCGGCGATAGATGAAATTGCTTATGCCATACGTTCAGGCCTTGACGTGGTGGTCACCGACCATCATCAGCCCAGAGAGCCGCTGCCTGTCTGCACAGCGGTGGTGAATCCGCACAGGAAAGATCAGAAAATGGTCTTTCGGGACTTGGCAGGAGTGGGTATCGCCTTTAAACTGGTCTGCGCCTTGGAACAGGACGACGGCAAGGAAATGTTGGAGTATTATGCAGATTTGGTGGCGTTAGGTACCATAGCGGATGTTGTGCCGCTGTTAGGGGAAAACCGCTATATGGTACGCCAAGGCTTAAAGAGTCTTCGGCATACACAGAATATGGGCTTAGAAGCGCTGCTTTCTGCCAGCGGTTTGGGAGAGAAAGAGCTGGACGCCCGCTCGGTCGGATTTATTTTGGCTCCGCGCATCAATGCGGCAGGGAGGCTTGGACAGGCAGCAAAAGCTTTGGCGCTTTTGCTGAGCGAGGAGGAGGAATCGGCCGCTTCATTGGCCGAGGAGCTTTGCAGCTATAACCAAAAGCGCCAAACGCTGGAGGCGGCCATTTTAAAAGATGTGGCTGTGTTTATCGGGAAAAATCCATCTCTTCTGCATCAGCGGGTTTTGCTGATTGCGGGGAAAGGATGGCATCCAGGCGTTATCGGCGTTGTTTGCGCCAGAGTGGTAGAAAAATTCGGAAAGCCCTGTATCCTTTTTTGTGAAGAGGATGGAAAACTGCGCGGCTCCGGACGGAGTGTGGACGGCTTTGACTTAATCGGCTGTATTAGCCGATGTCATGCCCTTTTGGAACAGTATGGCGGACATCCGGCCGCTGCTGGACTGACGCTAAAAGCAGAGTACTACCAAGAATTTTGCATCCAAATACAGCAGGCAGCGGCCCGAATAGCCAAATATATGCCTGCGCCTGTGCTGCACCTTGATAAATCGGTTGCCGTGCAGGAGGTGACGGTTCCAGTCCTGAAGACCTTGAAAAAACTGGGGCCCTTTGGATCCTGCAACGATTTGCCGGTTTTTTTATACGAGCGGTGCCGGATTGAGGGAATCTACATGATGGGCGCGGGAAAACACCTGCGTTTAAGGCTGAATCAGGATGGTCAGAGCTTTTATGCGGTATATTTTCATATGCCGCCGGAAAACTTTTATTACCAGGTAGGCGAAACGGTTGACATCGCAGCGAATTGTGAGATCAATCTTTATCAAAATAAAGAGCAGCTGTCGATTAAGATAAAGGATATCCGGCTTTCCGGCTTTTGTCAGGATCGTTATTTTACTGGGCGGGAGCAGTATGACCGATTTAAACGGTCAGAACCTTTTTTAGAGGACTCGGTTTCCGCTTCCATTCCAGATAGAGCCAGTCTGGGACATCTATATCAGAGAATGCGGAATCATGGTCCCTTTTATGGGGACTACAGCAGCCTTTTTATGCATTTTGGCACAAAAAAGGAAAACTATTGCTGTTTTCGCTTAGGGATAGAGATTTTAATCGAACAAGGGCTCTTGCTGGTAAGAAGAGAAAGAAAGGGTTTTTCTTTCTCGATAATTGAGGTGGAACAAAAAGTGGATTTAGAGCAGTCTCCACTAATGCAGAAACTTCATTTGATAAAGGGGTAGACCAATGCTTAATACCTTTGATGAGCTGAGAGATCAAATTGAAAACAGCGAAAAACAGCTGGATCTTGCGTTGGTGGAGCGCGCCTATCAGGCTGCGAAAAGAGCTCATGGAGAACAACGGCGCGTTTCGGGGGAGCCCTATATTATTCATCCGCTGAACGTTGCCTCGATTCTGGTGGGACTGGGAATGGACACCGAGACGATTATAGCGGCGTTGCTTCATGATGTAGTAGAAGATACGCCTGTTACGTTGGAGGAAGTTTCTCGAGAATTTGGTCGGGAAGTTGCGCTATTGGTTGATGGCGTTACAAAGCTGGGAAAAATTCCTTTTTCCTCCCGGGAAGAACAGCAGGCGGAGAACATTCGGAAGATGCTGCTGGCTATGGCGCAGGATGTGCGGGTTGTCATTATCAAGTTAGCCGACCGCTTGCATAATCTGCGTACCATCGACTGTATGCCAGAGCAGAAGCGCCGGGACAAGGCGTTGGAGACAATGGAGGTTTACGCGCCTTTAGCGCATAGACTCGGTATTCGGGGAATTAAAGAGGAGCTGGAGGATCTGTCTTTACGGTGCCTGGACGGCATCGCATATGAGGAAATTGAAGAGACGCTGGCCCTCAAAAAAGAGGAACGAGCTGCTTTTTTAAATCGGATGAAGGAAAAAATCTGGAAAAGGGTGGCGCATGAGGATAAAAATATTTATATCGAGGGTCGTGTAAAAAGCGTATATGGTATTTATCGAAAGGTCTATATAAATGGACGGGCTTTTGAAGAAATTTACGATATTTACGCGATTCGGCTGATTGTGGATACAGTATTTGACTGTTACAATATTTTGGGAATTATTCACGATATGTTCCGGCCAATCCCCAATCGTTTTAAAGATTACATCTCAACCCCTAAGTCCAATATGTATCAATCCCTTCATACAACGGTTATGGACAAAGAAGGGATTCCCTTTGAAGTACAGATCCGCACCTGGGATATGCATTATACGGCGGAATATGGCATTGCCGCCCACTGGAAGTACAAAGCGGGCGTAAGCGGAAACGATAAGCTCAGCGAACGGCTTGTTTGGGTTCGGCAGCTTTTAGAAGCGCAGCAGGAGTCGGAAGATGCAGAGGATTTGATCCGTTCTATCAAGACGGATCTTTCTCCGGAAGAGGTATTTGTGTTCACACCGAACGGGGATGTGATCAGCCTGCCTGCCGGCGCTACAGTGATTGATTTTGCGTATGCCATTCATACTGCGGTGGGGAATCGTATGATCGGCGCTAAGGTAGACGGACGGATGGTTTCAATCAATTGCGAGGTTAAAACCGGAAATATTGTAGAGATTCTTACCTCGAACAGCGCCAGTCATGGACCAAGCAGAGATTGGATTAAAATTGTAAAAACCAGCAGCGCACGGAATAAAATTCGGTCCTGGTTTAAAAAAGAACGCCGGGAGGAAAATGTTCGGGAAGGCCAGGCGGAGCTGGAGCGGGAATTTAAACGCAACAGCATTACCCTGACAGATGAACAGGCGGCGGAATTCCTGTTGGATATTGCCAAACGCCAGCGCTTTACAAATATTGACGATTTTCTTGCTGCGATCGGCTATGGCGGTGTGTCCTTATCCCGTATTATGCCAAGAATCAAAGAGGATTATCTGCGTATTTATCGTACCAGCGAAGAAGAGAAGCTGGATAAGACTTTAACGAAGCCAAAAAAAGAACGGAAAGCGCAAAGTGGTGTTATTGTAGAGGGATTGGATGGCTGCCTGGTAAAATTTGCCCGTTGCTGCAACCCGCTGCCCGGGGACGAAATCGTTGGATTTATTACGCGTGGATTTGGTGTATCAATCCACAAAAAGGACTGTATGAATGTGACCAACGGTCTTGAGGACGAGGAACAGAAGGAGCGGTGGGTACGGGCTGAATGGGCAGAGAATGTAAAGGATTCTATCTTTCAGTCATCTGTGGAAATCTATGCTGCGGATCGCGGTGATTTACTGGCGGACATCAGTATCGCCATCGCAAATATGCGAATTCCCATTCATTCTTTAAGCGCCCGTGAGGCAAAGGATAATCAGGTAGTGATCCAAATCACATTGGGCATTACCCATTTGGAGCAGCTAAACAATATTATTGGTACTTTTCAAAAAATCCGCGGCGTTATATCGGTAGAGCGGGCCAATCAGTGAGGAGGATCATGCGATGCGCGTTGTTGTGCAGAGAGTAAAAGCTTCACGTGTGGAAATTGAGGGAACAGTTGTTGGAGAAATTGGTCAAGGATTGATGGTTCTGCTGGGGATAACCGAGGGGGATACCCAGGCGCATTGTGATTTTTTGATGGATAAGCTGATTCACCTTCGAATTTTTACCGATGAAGAGGAAAAAATGAATCTCTCCCTACAGGATGTGGAGGGTGAAATGCTGATTGTTTCCCAGTTTACCCTTTATGGTGATTGCCGCAAGGGACGAAGGCCCTCGTTTATTGCGGCGGCACGGCCCGAAACGGCGATACCGCTTTATGCGTATTTTGTTGAATTGGCGCAAAAGAGTGTAAAAAAGGTGGCTACGGGGCAATTTGGAGCGGATATGCAGGTTTATATCCAAAACGACGGGCCGGTAACCCTCATGCTGGATACAGATGAAATCATGAAACGAGGCGCGAAATGAATTACAGAACTTTGGTAGTAGGACCGGTACGGGCAAATTGTTATCTGATTTGGAACGATACGGCCTGTGTCGTTATTGATCCGGGCGATGATTTTAACCGGATCGAGCAGGCTTTAAAGGAAATTGGAAAACCGCTGAAGGCAATCTTGCTGACCCACGGACATTTTGATCATGTGGGTGCGGTCAAAGAGTGCAAGGAGCATTATCCGCAGGTCCCTGTTATGCTGGGAGCAGAGGACGAAGAGATCCTGCAGGAACCGGAACGGGTTTACCGGGGAATGCTCTCCCGTATTCCGGACCGGCTGCACCTGCGGGCTGATCGTCTTTTGCAAGACGGTGACAAGCTGGAGATAGACGGTATGTGCTTTACGGTTCTTTCTACTCCTGGACATACAAGGGGATCGGTCTGTTACCTTTATGAGGATGCAGTTTTTACCGGCGATACACTGTTCCAGGGAAGCTGCGGCCGCTGCGACTTTTATGGCGGTGATAGCCAGGCGATGCGTGATTCTTTGACAAAGCTGGCAGCGCTGAATGGGGATCGCCTTGTTTATCCCGGACATGAGCAGGAAACCTCTCTTGAGCAGGAGAGAAGGTATAACCGTTTTATGGAGCATAAAGGATGAAGCTGATTTTAGACGGACACACATATAAATATGAACTGGAGTCCTTAGCCAATATGTTTTTTCATGAAAACAAGGTCCATGTTGTATATGAAAAGCATGTTGGAGAAGAGGATTTTCTTTATACTTTTCAATCGGTGCTGCCGGATGGGAAGATTTCTTTCAAGGTTGCCAGCAGAATTGATGGGAAGCTGCGCGAGCAGACGCTGCAAAAAGCGCCTAGCGGAAAAGATACAGACCGATTTTGCGAGTACCATCTGTGCCGGATGCTGTATTTGCAGCTGGAGGAGGCGACAGGGGTATCCCTAGCCTGGGGAATGCTGACCGGCGTGCGCCCAGTCCGGCTGATTTACCGTTATCGGGAACGGGGGATGAACGACGCGCAGATTCGGTCGCACCTGAATGAGGATTATTTTGTCACCCAGGAAAAAATTGATCTTTTGTTGGAAACAGCAAACAACGAAAAGCCGATTTTAGACTTGTCCCGCCCGGAATCGTTCAGTTTGTATTTGTCGATTCCGTTCTGTCCCTCTCGCTGTCATTACTGCTCCTTTGTTTCCCATTCAATTGAACGGGCAAAAAAGCTGGTTCCAGAGTATGTAGCGCTTTTGGTTCGGGAAATTGCATATGTAGCGCCGATTGTCAAAAGCTTAGGGCTGCGGCTGGAAACCGTATATTTTGGCGGAGGAACACCAACGGCAATCACCGCAGAACAGCTGGAGGAAATCATTTGTGCGGTGGAAGCACATTTTGACCTGTCCCATTTACGGGAGTATACAGTAGAGGCGGGAAGGCCGGATACGATTACTCTGCAAAAGATGGAGATGTTAAAAAGAAAGGGCGTTACTCGAGTCAGTATCAACCCGCAAACAATGAATGACGCCGTTTTAGAGAGGATTGGCCGGCGGCATACTGCCGCTCAGACAGTAGAGGCATTTTATCTGGCGCGCCAAGCGGGGCATAAGAATATCAACATGGATCTGATTGCCGGTTTGACGGGGGATACTCTGCCAAGCTTTTGCAGTACTATTGATCGGGTTATTGACCTGGAGCCGGAAAATATTACCCTACACACACTGTCGGTCAAACGATCTTCCCGGATCGGGCAGCATTCGAAGGAGTTTTATCTGTCAGAACACAGACGAGTACAGGATATGTTGTCCTACGCAGGACAAATGTTCAGGGAGAAACAATATTTTCCCTATTATTTGTACCGGCAAAAAAATACAATAGAGAACATGGAAAACGTTGGCTACTGTAAACCGGGAAGGGAGGGATATTACAACGTCTATATTATGGATGAAACCCATTCTATTATCGCGTTGGGAGCCGGCGGTGTTTCGAAATTGAGAAGGCCGGGAGAAACCTTGTTGCATCGTATTTTTAATTATAAGTATCCATATGAATATATCCAGCGGTTTGACACAGTATTAAGCCGTAAAGATGAAATTGTTAAATTTTATAGATGAGGCTGTAAAAAGTGTTTTTTGCTTGCTGTAGCTTGCTGAAAGATGTATAATGGCAGCAGGGACAACGATGAAAGGAGAATTGAAATGGCAAATATCAATGAATTTATCCATACTGCAAAAGAATTGGCTGATCTGGCTGGTAAAAAAGCGGGTGAGGCGGTTGAAGTTTCTAAGCTGAAAATTAATCATATAAAAATAAATGGAGAATTGCAAAAAGCATATGAAAAATTAGGCGCATTTGTCTATAAATATCAGAAAAATGGGGAAAATAATGATGAACTGATTCATATGTGTGTGCAAGAAATTGATGATCTACTGTCCGCTTTAGAGGAAAATGAGCAGAAAATCAATGAGACACGCCATAAAATCAAATGCGTGGAATGTGGTGCAATCAATGACGTACAGGCTGCATTTTGTGCAAAATGCGGAGCGAAATTGCCGCAGGAGTCAGAGGAGCTTTATGTTGAGATGGATGTGAATCCTGAGGAGCCATGCGACTGCTGCGAGCAGCCGGATAGCGAAGCGGATTCAGATCATCCGTCTTGCAGTTGCTAAATGATATAAGAATCAAAAGGCTATGTGGACTATTCATCCATCGTAGCCTTTTTTATTTGTGGTTTATCCATTGTAGACAAAGTGCTGATTCTATCCTGATGTAGTCTTTTCAGACGTATTTTTTGAAAACACCCATTGTTTGTTTTGGGTTTTATGGAATTTTAATCCAGATTTATGGGGAGATTAGATCGAAAAGTAATATATATTTTCAGAAGAATTGACAAAATGAAAAAAATGCTTTAAAATAGTGAAGGCTTTATCAATTTAAATGCCTATATTTTTACCACTGGTTTAAAAAACTAAAGTAGGTGAAGTGTTTGGGCGAAGAAAGAGGGAAGAGAAGAACATGGAAGCGGATACAACACAAAAGCAGACAAGTGCGCTGAATATCCCAGCCTTTTGGAAAACGCAGCAGCGAGACTGGAGAATTACGGTCATCAGAACATCGTTGGAGCGGCTCGGTTATAAGATCGTTCTGCCCTATCTGACAATTTATATTATTTTATTGGGCGCGACCAAAACACAACTGGGGCTTGTAACTAGCTTTGGACTGATTGCCAGCGGTTTGCTGGGGCCTTTTATTGGTCAAATTATTGACCGGCATGGTCCCAAAAAGGTGTACATAGTTGGTATTCTAATTTTAGCAGGAGGATATTTGGCTTTTGCCTCAGCAAAAATTTGGCAGGTCGCCGCTTTGGGCATGTTTCTTCATCAGCTGGGTAATGGCGTTGGCGGGCAAAGCTGCGCCACAATTTGTGGCAACTGCCTAAAAAACTGTGACAGAGCAAAGGGTATGTTGATCTGTGAATCGTTGGCTGCCGGCGTTTTAGGTATGGTAGGACCCATGCTGTCCGGCTGGTTCTTAGTAAATATCATGAAGGTCAGCGATACGCCGACAGACCCCAATAGTATTCGACCTTTGTTTTTTATTACACTGACAATTACAATTATCTCTTTGCTTGTTATTGTGTTTAAACTGTCTTTTTCCCGCTGGACAACGAGCAGCTCGACAGTGAGACGCAATGTAATAAAGGATGCGGCGGTTATTTTAAAAGCGGATAAAAACTGTGTAAAATGGCTTTTCATGGCGATTGTGGGCAATATGCCGGTAGCAATGGTCATTCCATATGTGCAAATCTTTGCCGCAGAGACAAAGTATGCCAGTGCTGAAACTCTTGCGGGGATGGTAACGGCAACAGCACTTACTTCTGTGGTATGCGGCTATTTTTTTGGTATTCTTGGCGATAAATTTGGAAGAAAAAAAGTGTTGACCTGTACGATTAGTCTGTATTTAATTGGCTTGGTTTTGCTGATTCTGACCAAAAATCCTATTATGCTTTTAATTGTTGGAATTTTGCAAGGGTTTCAGGAAATCGGCGGCCCCTTGGCGGCCTCGATCCAAAATGAGCTTGTACCGCATAAGGTTATGGGCCGTTGGGTTGGCGTCGTCCGGTTTTTTAGTTCCATGTTCAGTGCCTTGATGGCGGCAATCAGTGGCATGATTTATGATTCACTCGGCGGCCAGTGGATTTTTATCATCTATATTACCTGTGAATTATGCATTCGTTTACCGTTGCTCTTTAGTCTTCCGGAAACGTTGCATCATAAGGTGGACGAAGAAGCGTTTGCGGCCTTGGATGAATAATAGAACAGCGATAATGGACCGACTTTTCATTTAAGCTTCTAAAATAAAAAAACAGCCTCGTCATTTACGGAGGCTGTTTTTTTATAGCCTAGCTTTCGATTCCCTCTCTGCTGGGAATACCAGTATCATAAGGATGCTTGACCGGGTGAATTTCACTTACATAGTGTGCCAATTCTACCAACTCTGAAGCAGGGTCCCGGCCAGTAAGAACAACCTCTAAGCGCGAAGGTTTTTCCCGCAATAATTGAACCAGCCGTTGGACCGGAATCAGGTTCAAATTACAGGATGCGATCGACTCGTCCAGCACCAACAAATCATATCCTTCGTCGGACGCTTTTTGGAATACATCTCTTAGCCGATTGGTGTGCTCTTCGGCAACAGCTTTCTTTTGTTCTTCAGACATTGTGAAAACAAATTGCTGTACAGGTTCCCCTAAATAAAGGTTGAAAGGCGGCTTTCCAAGAAATTCCCCCGAATCATAGTCTTTTAAAAAGGAGGTCCAGAGGCATTTTTTTCCTCGACCGCTGGCACGAACACAAAGTCCGACAGCTGCGGTAGTCTTCCCTTTTCCATCGCCGCAATAGATATGGATAAGTCCAAATTGTTTTTTTTCTTCCATCTTACCGGTCTCCTAATCTTCGACACGAATGTGATTTAGATCGTTGGTGCGCAGCTCGCCCTTTGAACTGACAACACCAACAAGGTAATGCTCTTTTGTAATGGGATCCTCCATGAAATCATGAAGTAGGGCGAAGTTTTTGATTTCACCGGTAGAACCCACATGCATACGAGGGCCTGTACAGTGGTATATATCATCGCCAATGGAAATATGCTTGTCATCTACGAAGGAGATAGGCAAGTCCAACTGGATTGCAGCTTTTGCATCCATTTCCAGCGCAACCAGATCCAGGTCTGGCTTTTCGTCGAACACGAGGATGAATCCATGCTTTACATCGCGATGGGAGAAACGGTTAATACCGTGAGATTCCAAAATATGACCGCATAAATCCTCGGCAGAATGGGCCATTTTCCGGTCGTGAATGGTGTGAAACACACTGTCGGCAATGTCCTGCGGCTCCGGACCGAACATATTGGGGCGGGTAACGATAATTTCGCTGCCTACCCCTATCAGCAGATGAGCGTTGACCCCAAGAATCGGGTAGATTAAGTCAAAATGCTCTACAACAACTCTTTTTCCCGCGTCAATTGCTTCTAAAATTGCGTCCTTCAGCTGCCACATCTGGGTAAAGGCGGATTCGAAGCGGATATCCAGATGATAGGTGTGGGGGCTGTAGAAGGCGCCTGTATCCAACTGGAGAAGCGGCAAGGGTCGGATGTTGACCCCTTCGTCGTCATTGGTCAATTCCAGTCCGGGAAACATCCCCTTAACCAACATACTTTTGCCAGACCCGGCTTCACCGATAATGCCAATAAGCTTATCGAAGGGGCTAAGATACTGCTGAGCAATCTGCATGCCTAAATCGGCCATGCGCGTAAGTCCTCTAGGCGCGAAAAAAACACTGTACAGATGGCTTTGCTGCATACGAGCGGAATAAGGCATAGGAAACCTCCTTTTTTATTATTTTAAGGAAAAACAGAGGATCAATAAACAATAAAGGTGGGTATTTTACCCACCTTTATTGTAAAGGAAAACCAGACTGATGTCCAGAAATCTTTTAGAGATCCAATACGATATCCAGCAGTGGGGCGTGCTGTTGTGCGCCGTATACATCCGTTTCCCCCAGATCACCAGAACAAATCGGCCGCTTAATGGTAACCTTGATGGATTTAGCCGGTTTAAATTCAATGATATTGATAATTTTGTCCGGCGTAATTTTATAAAGGTCACAAATCAGCTTTTCGTTGATGGCTTTGACAGCACAGACCTTTTGAAAATCTTCAAAGGTTTTAAACATAATGTCAAGCGTCAGCTCGTAGGGACCGGAGTTCTTGCTGCGCACAACATCGGTAATATCAGTTAGTTTCGTTTTCATCGCAATCTCTCCTCCTTACAATGTGACAATATCAATTGGGAACAACAAGGTAGGATCTTCTACTTCGATAATATGGTACATGCTGAATACATAAACACGGCCGGCATGGAAGTCGCTGGGGGAGAAGGGGAAGGCGAGGTTTCCAGCGGTAGCGCGGCGTCCCTCATAGCCGTAATGCAGCATCGTGGAACGAGCGGAAGCACAGATGGTATCCGCCTGCTCCTGCGTGCTGGCGACTACCTCGATCACAACGCCCAATTCATGCGGATGCGCATCCTTCACCGGCTCCAAATCGCCCATGACGCCATTTTTTCCGTAAATGGTGAAATTTAAGCTGTATTTGTAGCCCTTGTCACGGTAGTTATCCGCAACGCGTGCGCGGACCCCTTCGACAATATCGTCGATTTTGCTGATCATAATCGGATCACGGGTGCCGGCGACCGAAACAGTGCGGTAACCGATACACTTGGCACCCTCCAGCTTAATCGTATATTTGGGAGCGGTTACATAACGGCTTCCCTTGACCTTTACCGTGTTTTCCGAATCCTGCTCAAAGGTGGTGTTGGTCAGATCCAGATGACCGCCGGGGCCAGGCAGGATATAGGGGTTGGTTTTCTCGTACAGAGTATGGGCGGCTACGGACAAGGTCGTACACTTACGAACAGGGGAAAGAGGCTCCACGCGGAAATAATCCTCTCCTAAGTAGCCGAACATACAGTCGGATCCGCTGCCGGGTGTTGCGCAGATGGAAGCGCATTCCAGGATTTTGCCCAAATGGATGGCAAGACCCTTGTCATACCCCTTGCGGATTGCAGGAGCCGCAAATACAGTGGGATCGTAAGCGCGTCCGGCCAGGACCACCTGTACGCCGCTGTCCAGCGCTTTCATAATCGGCTCAATGCCCATCTGTCCCACAATATTGGTCGTGGCATCGATATCCTCTGCGGTCAGCTGGGGCGCCGGATCCAGCGGGCTGATTTTTCCCTCGGCCAGCGCTTTTTTCATCTCTTCCTTGTCCATATCCGCATGGATCATCGCCATTTTAAAATGCAGGTCATGTTCTTTGGCAATTTCACGGATAATATCAGCGCACCATTCCAGATGCGGCTTTGCGCCGGAACCGCCGGCGGTTCCGATGACGACCGGAATATTTTCCCGAATGCCGGTGGTAATCATGATTTCAAGATCCCGTTTAACAGCGCCGCGGTCGGTAAAGGAGACGCCCTCGCCCAAATAAAAGGGACCGGGATCGGTAGAACCGGCGTCTACGGCAATCAGGTCGGGCTTACGCTTCATGCCCTCCTCAAAAGACTCTTTGGGGAAGCCGTATCCCAAAATAGCGGTTGTGGATAAAATGCGGAATTCCTCTTTCACGATGCAAGTACCTCCTTATTTCAGCGCTTTGCGGACAGCCAGGATGCGCTGCATTTCGTTGTAAACGATCATATACCCTTCGTCAACCCCCATACCGGGCTTAGCCAGAATCTGATCCGGCTGCACAGCCATGGCGATATTGACGCACACCTGCGCAGAGCGGTCGGTTTCGTTGCAGGTTCCGCCCTGATAAGCGCCAATACCTTTTTCTTTGCAGTACAGCACGGCTTCTGCAATATTGTTAATGCCGCCCAAATCCGGGGTCTTGATCTGAACCATATGTCCCGCCTTATGATCGGCAAAATATTTGATATCCTCCAGCGTATTGCACCACTCGTCGGCGACCAGCTCTACCTGGATACCGCGCTCATCTACTACACGGGTCAGTTCAGCCAGCGCCTTCATCTGCAATTCCCGATCCTCTACATCCATTGGGCCTTCAATCCGCAGATGGAAGGGCTTTGCAATCTGCTCCAGCTTGGCCAGATAATCGGCCATAGCTTCGTAATTGTCGTTGCCAAATGCTGCGCCGATGGTACCATATACATCAATGTGGAATACCGGCAGATAGTCTTCCCGGGTACGAAGCTTTAAAATACGGTCGCGCAGCCATGCGACATACTCTTCCAGCAGTTCTCCATGCTCTCCCAGTTTGGTTTTTACGTTGTTAATCAGCGCGTGGGGGAGAATGTCCGCCTGCTTAATAATCATTTTGTCAGAATTTTCATAGCGGTTATCGCCGGACTGGGTGAAAATCGGGATTTCTTTATCAGAAACCGTAGTGCCATATTCCTCCGCCACGACCTCGCACATCATTTTGTGTTTGGCTTTTGCGACCGCGTCTAAAATAGCCTGAGTTACACCGTAACGGATTGCAGTATGGAATTTTTTTCCTGCTTTTTCCGGATGATCCACCATTTCGGCCAAACGGCGAAAGCTGTCAGCCTCCTGACCAACCAGCATCGGCTTAATTTCCTTTTCGATAACCGGGATAAAATCCTCCGCTAAAAACAGGGGGTCACGGCCGCCGGCGCCGGAGTATTGTACAGCGGCGCAGTCGCCGTAAGCGACCTGCCCATCTTCCAGAACCAGCATAACCGAAATCGCCTCGCCTGCTTGGCGAATCGAAGTAAAGCCATCGGTTACCGGCTGGCCGATATAAGCGGCGCCATCGGCAACAGCGCCCTTTTTAATCGCCCGCTGATCGTCAAAAAAGAAACCGGTTCTGCCCTTGGAACAAATGACATTTGTGATTTTCATGATGCAATACTCCTTTATAATTAGCCTCTGGGTCTGCCGACCAGTCTGCCTTTGCTGATGGCGTAAACGTCGTCTATAGCCATCTGGAAGGAGGCCTTACGGTTTTCGAATTTTGCCCGCTCATCAATTTTTCCATGATTAAAATCAATCAAATCCTTGGTAAAGGGAAGATTACCCATGGTAAGAATCCGTACCGCGCCGTTGTTGTCGCGTACCGGCAGCATCTGCCCGGCATTGTAACGGGAGGGGGCAAAGGGGATATCCAATACGCCGGCCTGGAACGCGCGGACCGTACCCAATGCAATGTCGCCCTCGCCTAATTCGAAGCACTTATCGAGCAGGCATTTGGTTTCAGCGGTGATGATCTCTTTTTCCTCTTTCAAAGAAGTTTCATCCAGAGATTGGTCGCGCAGCATGGAAATCACCTGCTTGGTGCAGCGCAGTCCTTGTGCATTGGCCTCCGCAGTAGGTACGCCCATAGCCTCGTGAGGTGTTTTTACAATGACCTTTGTCGCGTGAGAAAGAGCGGCCGCAGCGCTGCCCCAGGAAATTACGCCGAACGCCTGGGCCTCATCCTGCGGGAAGCCGCCCATCCACTGGTGAAGCACAGTGGTTACTACAACATCGTTATAGCCGTACTTATGCAGATATTCTTCCGTAAGCGATTCCAGCGTATGGATGGCGGCCACATCCTGCACCAGATTTCCGCACTGGCCATATCCAACGGTAATATTTTTTACCCCTTGCTCGGCGGCTAACAAAGCTTCAATAATTGCAACCGCATGAGAAATGCTCGGAGGGACCAGCGTGCCGGTTAACGGTCCGTACGGCTCGCGGTTGATAGAAATCCCTGCCTCCTCATAAATGCCGGTGAGACGGTCGCAGTACTGCCAGTCGGTGATAGTGCGCTCCAGCGGAACGCTTTTTGCATAAGGGATGTTATAAGAAATCCCGCCGCCCTCATAGCTGGTATAGCCGCCTGCATAAACAATTTCGGTCAGCAGACGCGCATCCGGCGTACCATGACGAATCTGCAGCGGCACATCAATGGAATTGATCACCTGGCGAACCGCCGCCACGCCGTGATTCACTGCGGGAAAACCATTCAGCATGGATTTGTTGACCTTGATGGATTCTTCGATTCCCACCTGCGCTTCCTTATAGCGATTTTGGCGGGTATAGCTGTCGATGGTGGTAGGCAGCAGATCGGCGCCGCCCTTATCCTGCAGGTAGGTCAGCAGCTCAATGTGCTTTTGTACCAGAGCCACACCAGCCCGAGGCTGTACCAGCGTGGTGCGGCTGGCCTTGGCGGCGTTGAGCTTTTTGCTGAAGACCTTGCTGTCCGGCAGAGATTTGTGAAAAGCAAACGCTTCCTCCAAATCCACTTCTTTTCCGGTTGGCCACTGATTGAGGACGGTTTCCCGAATTTCATAAAATTCTTCATCCGTCAGTCGTTTGTTTTTGATTTCCATGCGGTTACCTCCGTAGTATTTATTCGTAAGCTTCAACCAGTTCTTTTTTCATAATGCGCAGAGCGATGTCCGGATAGTGCTGCCCTAACAGCCCCATCGAGGCCAGAATGTATTTTCGATCCACCAAAAATTTTGCGTCGACTGGGCGCAAAGAGCCAAGCTGGTCAGGATCCTGCAGGCTGTGGGAAGCGATCTCGCCGGTGCGTTTGGTGTGGATGATCGCTCCGCCGGTAACAACGACACGGCGGACAGGAGTCAAATCCTTACCCACCTGGGAATAGGCGAGCCCCATCGGCGTATAAACCTGTTCAATTGTGCCTGCGTGACGGGCCACCGCGGTTTCTACCGCCATCGAAGCCAGAGCAAAATCCAACCGCTCCCATTCATCGTCTTTCGGCAGCGTTTCGGTGTTTTCCGAAAGGAATCGAATCATTTCCTTGGCGTGCTCCGGCTCAATACCCGACAATTGGCTGATCCGTTCGATCCCGGCGGCGTCGACAATGCCCCAGATGCTGTAACGCATCCCAATGTCTCCTTCGACCGTCCGCTTGGCGTAAGGCTCCGCCAGTCCTTTGACAATGGTATTGGACTGAGTGGGCATTCCGTCGGCAATGGAATAGACGTCGGTGGTTGCCCCGCCTAAATCCACTGCGATCAGCTCGCCAATGCCGGCTTCTGTTTTGGACCCTTCAGCCAGCAGCTGCATGGCCGCCATCATAGCGGCAGGGGTAGGCATTAAAATGCCGGAAATCAGCTCTGCTGCCTTGCTGAGGCCCTTGGCCTGAATAATACGGTTTAAAAAGATCTGCCGGATTTCATTCTGTGCAGGCTCGATGTTTAGCTCGTTAAACCTCGGCATAACATTTTCGCAGACATGCGTTTCCCAGCCAGCCAAAAGCTCCTCGCACTCGTCGGCGCAATTTCGGTTGCCGGCAATGACGACCGGACAGATTGGCTCTGCCTGTGAAAGCTTTTTCGCATTGGTCAGGATACATTCCCGGTTTCCGCCATCGGTACCGCCCACCAAAAGAATCATGTCTGGGTGGGCATTAATAATTTCCGTAACATCCTTTTTGGTCAGTTCATAGGAGTAGACCTGGATTACCTTGGCTCCCGCACCAAGAGAAGCCTGTTTAGCTGCCTCGGCAGTCAATTCCGGCACAAGGCCGCTGGTAATCATCCGAAGTCCTCCAGCGGCGGAGGAGCAAGCGTAGCGTTCGGCAAATTCCAGCGTTCCTGTTTTTTGCTCCAGAATATGCAAAGCATTTTCTAAGCCCTCACCAATATCTGTCTGAACCGTTGTATAGCTGCTGGCGGTGCCGAGCAAAGCCTCATTTTCCACATCGACTGCCGTTACCTTTGTATATGTACTGCCAAAATCTATGAGCAATACCGGTTTCATGGCAAGCACCCCTTTATTCTTCGACGGCTTCAGGCGGCTCTACGCCAAGATCCTCATACAAAGCGGCAATGGTGGTTTCGGGAGGCGTACCCGGCCCAAACACACGGTCAAATCCCATTGCCTTAAAGCGTTTTTCCACCTCGTCAAACGGCTGCTTGCCTACGACAATATTCCCGCCGACGTATAACAGAATTCCCTTTAATCCGGCTTCGTCGCATTTTTCCCGCATGCCGCGGCAATCCAGCTCCCCATGTCCGTATAAAGAGGAAACGACAATAACGTCGGCGTTTGACTCGATGGCCGCATTGATATATTCCTCTTGCGACACCATCACACCAAGATTCACACAGTTAAATCCAGCCGCGGTAAACGCATGATAGAGGATTTTGTTTCCAACTGCATGAACATCGGCGCCAATAACGCCCATGACCAAAGTTTTCTTTTCCATAATGCACCTCTTGTTGTTTTGTATGAATGGAGAATATTGAACTATGTCTATATAGTAATCTGCCAAAAAGAAACTGTCAACTGGTTTTCAGAAAAAACTTGTAAAAAATGAATTTTTTCCGTTATATAAGCGCGAATAGAGGGGATAACTGTATACATTTTTGGACAACGCAAAAGTGTACTAGTTTAATAATAAAAAATAATACATCCATATGATACAATATCATTGGATGTATTATTTAAAGATGTCTTTCGTTTCGTATACTTTCGATTTTTTCCTGCACATTTAAAAAGGAGCCGCCGTCAATTTGATAATCATAACGGATAACCGGTTTGCCCAGCCGCTCTGCCTGCCGAATGAAATCGCCTTCTGCACGGCTGCAAAACAGCAAAAAATCGTTTGGGACAATCAAGACGTCTTTATGCCGCAAAAAGCTTTCTAAATGGGGAGAAGAGCCAAATAAAAAGGTCTCTACATCTCGGCAGGAAAGCTCAAGATTTTGCATACTCCGGCGGATTATATGAGAATAGGTTTCACTGGCGCAGACAATGCCGGCTGATTTTCCTGCGAGCATGGCCATTTTTGCAACTGTAGGGCCGCTGGGAGCCGTTACTACCTGAACTAGCTTTTCTTTATTCCTTACAACACCACTTAATTGATTCATATGTGTGGAGGTTGTAACAATTAAATCCGCAAAATCATCTATGACAAACGGCTTTTTTAACGCATCCGGCAAAAGCAGCTTGTGCGCTTCGATGTTTGGCAGGACCGAGATCTGGTGAATGATATTGGCGAGGGTTTCGGGATTGCAGTCGATAAAAATAATGCAGACGTTATGATCCTGCTCCATCCGCTCCCGCAGCTTTAAATTAAAAAACATCTGGATTTCCTGCAGGGAGAAGGAAAGGGACTCCATCTCATCAAGCAGCCGTTCGATGGCGGCGATGGCCCGGCTTTTGGCGCTGCTTTCCTGCTGGGCTTGCTCAACGATAAAGGTTCCTTTACCGCGGGTCATTTTAAGAATTCCAATACGCTCCAGCTCCTCGTAGGCATGCTTGACTGTTCCGCGGGCAACGTTGATTTGATCTGCCATTTCCCGCACGGTGGGAATTTTTTTTCCAGCAGGTAGCTCGCCGCTTTGTACTTTTCGCACGATCTGGTCAACCAGCTGCTGATAAATAGAAACGGTGCTGCTTTTATCGACCGAAAAAACCAAAAGACCGCCTTCTTTCTAAATTTTGATGATGACCTTATTTCCTCAGAATCGAGTCTATCGGCTTTCCTTTTGCTAATTCATCAATCAGCTTGTCAAGGTAGCGGATTTCCCGCATAAGCGGCTCCTCAATATCCTCTACGCGAATGCCGCATACGCTGCCTTTAATCAGGTGCCTTTTATCATTAGGCGCCGGCGCATTCTGAAAGAAATCCCCATAGGCAGAAGATTGCTCCAGCAAATGCTCTAACGCCTGTTGAGAATATCCGGTAAGCCAGCGAATAATTTCGTCAACCTCTTCTTTTGTCCTTCCTTTTCTCTCGGCTTTTTGGACCAGACAGCCATATACCTTGTCAAAACGCATTTGATAAATTTTATCGTTTTTCATTTTTCTCTCCCATCACAAGCGCAGGCCTTGTTAGAAATTGGTGTTTTTCTTTCTGGTAGTATAGATTCTTTAAAAATTATTATATCATAAAAAATCGTGCATCTTCAAGGCATATATTTCTCTTGTTAACCGCCTAAAGGGATAAAGAGAAGCTGCCGGCGTTTGGTTGACAGACCAGACAAAATATGATAAATTTTTCTACAATATGAGGAAAGGAAGAGAGTATATTGACACAGGAAAAAAGCAATAAAAAGATTTTGATCATTGCAGGCGTCTGTTTGGTGGTGCTGGCCGTTGTATTCGGGTTGCTCTACCATTTTTTTATGCCCAAAGGGCAGCAGGGAAGCAAAACGATTGGCCTGACCGTTGTGTTTTCGCAGGACAATCAAAAAGAGTATACCCTGCACACCGATGCGGAGTATTTGGGCGATGCGCTGCAAGAGGAAAAACTGGTCGAGGGCAGTGAAGGGCCGTATGGCCTGTTTATCGAAACAGTAGACGGTGTAACCGTAGACACAGAGAAGCAGGAGTGGTGGTGCATTACCAAAAATGGCGAACAGCTCAATACCGGTGCCGACCAAACGCCGATCGCCGACGGCGAGCATTATGAGCTGACCTTGAGCAAATGGTAAAGAGAAGAAAAACGCTTTCTATCCGAGATTTGGCGCTGATGGGTTTATTCAGCGCTATTTTGCTTGGCGTACAGCTGGGCTTTGCCTTTTTACCGAATATTGAACTGGTATCGCTTTTGATTATTATATATACGCGCCATCTGCAATATCGTGCGCTGCCGGTGATTTATGTGTTTGTCCTGCTGGAGGGGCTGGTCTTCGGCTTTGGCATCTGGTGGATTATGTATTTGTATATCTGGGCAGTCCTGTTCGGCTTGACAATGCTGTTCCAAAAAAATCCTTCCTTAGCCGGATGGGCAATGCTTTCCGGCGGATTTGGGCTTTGCTTTGGGGCGCTGGGGTCGATTCCCTATATCTTTTTAAGCGGCCCTAAGGCGGCTTTTGCGTGGTTTGTGGCTGGGATTCCCTTTGACATCACCCATGGAATTTCTAATTTCTTGGTTTGCCTTGTTTTGTTTAAACCGTTGGACAGCCTTTTCCTTCGAATGGGCTTCCGCGTGCTGAAAGATTAGTGTCCTGCAATCCAAAAGGGATGACAGACAAAGAAACGAGGTCATCTAAAAAAATTTTTTGATATTCTGCACATCAAAAGGGGACAATAGAATAAGATCACAAAAAAAGGAGAGGTCCCCCATGAAAAATTCCGATTCAATTGAACTGCTACGGGAATGCAACAGCGGCAGTAAAATGGCTGTCAGCAATATTCGAAACGTGCTGGACGACATTAAGGAAGAAAAGCTGAAAAGATTGTTGGAAAATTATATTCATAAGCATGAAGAATACGGAGAAGAGCTCCATGCGATGCTGTCTGCCAACGGAATCGCCACAGAGGAGCCAAAGGCTTCTGCTAAAGCCATGGCCAAGGTTGTTACCAGCGTCAAGCTTTTGGCAGACGGTTCGGTATCGCAGATTGCCAATTTGATGATCGACGGATGTAATATGGGCGTGAAATCCATCAGCAAATATCAAAATCAGTATAAGGACGCTGACCGAGAAAGCATTGAAATTTCCGAAGAGCTGGTCAAAATCGAACAGCATATGGCCAACGGCCTGCGGCGCTTTTTGTCTTAGAGAGCAGTGCCTGGTGGGTGTATCGGAAAAAATTTTTTCTTTTGCCGATTTTTATTGACTTTTGATCGAAAATATGATATAGAGTAGAAGTATCAAAGACGTTGATAGAGCCAGTATGCCTCAAACAAAAGGCAAAGCGAGCCGGGGAGAGTGAAAGCCTGGTGCGAGTCGTTTTTGGCAGAATATCCCTCTTGAGTCGCAGGCTGAAAGATTTTCGATTAAGCCTTGCCGGTATTTCACCGTTATTGAAAGCACATATGTTGGTATGGAGCAATAGGTGGTTAAGCGAAGTGCGCCTTCGTCCTGTTCGCGGGACGAAGGCTTTTTGTTTTCCATATCGAAGCGTTTGGGAGGTAAAGCAGGATGAGCAGATACGAAAAGGTGTCCACCGACATGAATTTTGTGGACCGGGAAAAAACAGTAGAAAAATTCTGGCAGGAAAATCAGATCTTTGAAAAGAGTATCGACAGTCGCAAGGAAGGGGAGACCTATACTTTCTACGATGGTCCCCCCACGGCTAATGGAAAGCCGCATATTGGCCATGTGCTGACCCGTGCCATCAAGGATATGATTCCTCGCTATCAGACAATGAAGGGATATAAGGTCCCTCGAAAAGCCGGGTGGGATACCCATGGCCTTCCGGTCGAGCTGGAAGTGGAGAAACTGCTGGGCCTGGATGGAAAAGAACAGATTGAGGAATACGGCCTAAAGCCTTTTATCGAAAAGTGTAAAGAGAGCGTTTGGAAATATAAAGGGATGTGGGAAGATTTTTCCGGAACCGTCGGCTTTTGGGCGGATATGGAGCACCCCTATGTAACATATGACAATGATTTTATTGAATCTGAGTGGTGGGCATTAAAGCAGATTTGGGAAAAGGGGCTTTTGTACAAAGGCTTTAAAATTGTCCCTTATTGCCCCCGCTGTGGAACCCCCCTGTCCAGCCATGAGGTAGCCCAGGGATATAAGGACGTGAAGGAGCGCTCCGCCATCGTACGCTTTAAAGTCAAAGGGGAGGAGGCATATATCCTCGCCTGGACCACCACACCTTGGACGTTGCCGTCCAACGTGGCGCTTTGCGTACATCCGGATGTAGCCTACATCAAAGCAGAAAATGATGAGAAGATTTATTATTTGGCAGAGAAACTGGCGGATACGGTCTTAAAAGGCGAATATAAAATCCTGGAGCGTTATACCGGCAGGGAATTGGAATATAAAGAATATGAGCCGCTGTTTGACTTTGTAAAGCCGGACAAAAAATGTTGGTATGTGACCTGTGACAGCTATGTTACAACCACCGACGGTACCGGCGTTGTACACATTGCCCCTGCGTTCGGCGAGGACGACGCAAATGTAGGCCGACATTATGATCTGCCGTTTGTCCAGCTGGTGGACGCCAAGGGACAGATGACAAAAGAAACGCTTTGGGCCGGAACCTTTTGTAAAGAGGCGGATAAACCGATTCTGGTAGAACTAGAAAAGCGCGGACTGTTGTTTGATGCGCCTTCCTTCGAGCACAGCTATCCCCACTGCTGGCGCTGCGGCACACCGCTGATCTACTACGCCAGAGATTCCTGGTTTATCAAAATGACTGCGGTGAAAGAGGACTTGATCCGCAACAACAATACGGTAAACTGGATTCCGGAGAGCATTGGAAAAGGCCGATTCGGCGACTGGCTGGAAAATGTCCAGGATTGGGGAATCAGCCGCAACCGCTATTGGGGCACCCCTTTAAATATCTGGGAATGCGAGTGCGGACACCGGCATTCGGTGGGCAGTATAGCGGAGCTCAAAGAAATGTCACCCAACTGCCCGGAGGATATTGAGCTGCATCGTCCCTTCATTGATGAGGTGACCATTACCTGTCCCCATTGCGGCAGGCAGATGAAGCGGGTCCCAGAGGTGATTGACTGCTGGTTTGATTCCGGTTCAATGCCCTTTGCCCAGCACCATTATCCGTTCGAGAACCAAAAGCTGTTTGAAGAGCAATTCCCGGCGGACTTTATTTCCGAAGCCGTCGACCAGACCCGCGGCTGGTTTTATTCTCTGCTGGCCATTTCTACCCTTTTATTTAATAAAGCGCCCTATCGCAATGTAGTGGTTCTCGGTCTGGTACAGGATGAAAACGGCCAGAAGATGTCCAAATCCAAAGGCAATGCCGTGGATCCGTTTGAAGCGCTGGCCACTTATGGCGCCGATGCGATCCGCTGGTATTTTTACAGCAACTCCGCCCCTTGGCTGCCCAGCCGCTTCCACGACAAAGCGGTGAAGGAGGGTCAGCGCAAATTTATGGGCACCCTGTGGAACACCTATGCTTTCTTTGTGCTGTATGCCAACATCGACGATTTTGATGCCTCGAGGTACAGCCTGGAATACGATAAGCTTTCGGTGATGGACCGCTGGCTTTTGTCTAAAATGAATACTTTGATCCAGCAGGTGGACGGACACCTGAGTCAGTACCGAATCCCGGAAGCGGCCCGTGCACTGCAGGATTTTGTCGATGATATGAGCAACTGGTATGTTCGCCGCAGCCGGGAGCGGTTCTGGGTCAAAGGCATGCCGCAGGATAAAATCAACGCCTACATGACGTTATATACCGCACTGGTCACTGTCTCCAAGCTGGCGGCGCCGATGATTCCCTTTATGGCGGAAAGCATTTATCAGAATCTGGTTTGCAGCTTGGATCCTTGTGCGCCCAAAAGCGTTCATCTGTGTCGTTATCCGCAGGCGGACGAAAAAATGATGGACCAGAAGCTGGAAGCCGACATGGATACCGTTTTAAAGGTAGTGGTTCTAGGGCGGGCGGCCAGAAACGGAGCGGCGATGAAAAACCGCCAGCCTCTAGCCAAGATGTATGTCAAGGCGCAAGAAGAGATCGGGGTGTTTTATAAAAAGATCATAGAGGATGAGCTGAATATCAAGTCGGTGGAATGCACCGCAGACGTATCCGCATTTACCTCTTATAACTTTAAACCGCAGTTGAAAACGGTGGGACCCAAATATGGGAAAATGCTGGGCGAAATCCGCACAGCTTTATCCAATCTGGATGGAAGTGCCGCTAAAAAAGAACTGGATTCAACTGGCATGTTGAAGCTTGTGCTTTCTACTGGTGAAATTCAGCTGGCGTCAGAAGACCTGCTGATTGAAATGACCCGGTCTGAGCAGTATTTTTCTGTAGAGGACGGCGGCGTTACCGTTGCGATTGACACATCGCTGACCGATGATCTTGTGGAGGAAGGCTTTGTCCGGGAAATTATCAGCAAGCTGCAAACCATGCGCAAAGAGGCAGGTTTTAACGTGATGGACCATATTGCGGTTTATGTCGAAGGCAACGAAAAAATTGGCCGCATCATGCAAAAAAATCTCTCGATTATCGAAAACGACACCCTAGCGGACCTGCTGGAGCTGGAGCAAATGGACGGGTATTCCAAAGCGTGGGATATCAACGGCGAAAAGGTAACCCTTGGAGTTAAGCAGATGTAATGCCGATTTTTATTCATTGACCCCTTATTGGAAAAATCGTGCAAAAAACGCCTTGCTAAAAAGCAAGGCGTTTTTTATATCCAGATCTTTGCCTATCGTTCCTCAACGGGCAAAGCGGTTTTTCTTTTGACAGTGACAGCTTCCTCATAACAGGCAAAAATCTCGTTCGTTTTCTCCCTTTTCATTTTAGGCGTCACCAGACTGACAACCGGGACAATAACCAGACCGGCAATCATTGCGATTGCGCCGGCGTTGATGGGGGAGGAAATATAGCTCCAGATCATATTTGTCACCGTTATCCCGATTCCAGCCGCAAAGCTTGCCCAAACAGCAGCTTTTGTAACCCCTCTCCAATATAATCCATAAAGGAAGGGCGCAAGGAACGCCCCAGCCAGTGCCCCCCAGGAAATTCCCATCAATTGGGCGATAAAGGTGGGGGGATCCAGCGCCAGCACAACAGAAAGAACAATGAAAAATACGATCAGTACCCGCATGAGCAAAAGCTGACGCTTCTCGCTGAGATTTTTAAAGATGTTATCTTTTAAAAAATCCAGTGTCAGCGTTGAACTGGAGGTCAGTACCAAGGAGGATAAAGTGGACATAGACGCAGAAAGGACCAACACGATTACAACGCCAATTAAAATATCCGGCAGAGAAGAGAGCATAAAGGGAATGATGCTGTCATAAATCACAGCGCCTTGATTGCTATAAAGAGAGGGATTATCAAACAACCGACCAAATCCGCCCAGAAAATAGCATCCGCCGGAAATAATGATCGCAAAGGCTGTAGAAACGATCATACCGGTTTGAATCGCCTTTTCACTTTTAATCGCGTAAAATTTATGCACCATCTGCGGCAGTCCCCAGGTGCCCAGAGAGGTCAAAATAACAACCCCCAGCAGATTCAAAGGATCCGGGCCGAAAAAGGAGGTATAAGCGCCCTGCTGCCCTAAGGTAGCGGGTATCTCACTTGGAATTTCCGCCAAATGGTATAAAGCCTGGGTGAATCCGCCCTGACCGCTTAGCACAGCGGCAATAACTGCGATGATACCGCCCAGCATAATGATTCCTTGAATAAAGTCATTGATAGCAGTCGCCATGTATCCGCCTAAAATGACATAAGCGCCGGTCAGCACGGCCATGACGATGACACATACCGCATATGGGATATCAAAAGCCATACCGAATAAGCGGGATAACCCATTGTAAACGGATGCGGTATAGGGTACCAGGAAAATAAATACAATCGCCGAGGCGGCAATCTTTAATGCTTTGCTCTCAAATCGTTTGCCAAAAAAATCCGGCATAGTAGATGCGGAAAGGGCATTGCTCATAATACGAGTGCGCCGCCCAAGTACCGCCCAGGCCAGAAGACTTCCAATCAGCGCGTTTCCAATACCGATCCAGGTTGAAGCGACGCCGTATTTCCATCCAAATTGCCCCGCATAGCCTACGAAGACCACCGCTGAAAAATATGAGGTGCCATAAGCAAATGCTGTCAGCCAGGGACCGACGCTGCGGCTGCCCAATACAAAGCCCTGAACATCCGTAGAGTGCCGGCGGCAATTGACGCCAATGGCAATCATCACACTAAAAAAGACGATAAGCAGTAGAATTTTTACTAACATAAAAATTACTCCTTTACTTTAAAGCATTAAATAGATACGACGCAATCATACCAGATATCCGAATAATTGTCAATTGAGACTTTTAAACGTTAAAGCTTTAAACGAAAAGAAATACCCGTTGACAGGCGCGATTATCCCGGATAAAATAGAAATGGCTGCAAGGCAGCAAAAGTGTAATATGGATTTTTCAAGCGCTGCTGTAGAAGGATGTTATTTTTATAAAGGGGAGCGATTTTTTGTTCTGGCAAAAGGATGCGGAGACCATGCCGCGTGCGGAAATTCGCGCGCTGCAATTAAAAAAATTACAGCATACCGTCAATTGGTGCTACGATCGGGTTCCTTATTACCGTCAGATTATGGAAAAGTCAGGGGTAACCCCTGACCAAATACGAACGCTGGATGATATTCGCCGGTTGCCTTTTACCACAAAAGCAGACCTGCGGGACAATTATCCTTTCGGTTTGTTTGCAGTGCCGAAAAAGGAAGTTGTGGAGATTCACGCCTCTTCCGGGACCACTGGAAAGCCAATTGTAGGCGGGTACACCCGGCACGATTTGGATACCTGGAGTGATTGCGTGGCGCGGTTGGCCGTTGCGGCTGGCGCAACGCAGGACGATATCTCTCAGATCGCGTTTGGCTATGGTCTTTTTACCGGCGCGTTTGGGCTTCACTATGCACTGGAAAAAATCGGATCCATGGTGGTGCCCATATCCAGTGGGAACAGCGAAAAACAAATTATGCTGATGAAGGATTTTGGAACCACCTTGCTGGTCGCCACGCCGTCTTATGCGGTTTATTTGAGCGAGCTTGCAAAAGATATGGGTGTTACCGGAGAACTGAAGCTTCGCCTGGGCCTTTTCGGCAGCGAGGTCTGTACCACCGAAATGCGCAATCAGATCGAAAAAAATATCGGCATTCTGGTGACCGACAATTATGGCCTTACTGAGCTGGGAGGTCCCGGCGTATCCGGTGAATGTCAGTATCGGGACGGACTTCACATTAATGAGGACCATTTTTTGGCCGAGATTATTGACCCTGATACCGGAGAGATCCTTCCGGAAGGAGAAACGGGCGAGCTCGTTATTACCCCCTTATCTAAAGAGGCTTTCCCAATTTTTCGTTATCGTACAAAGGATATTGCGAAAATTACATATGAGCCTTGTAAATGCGGGCGAACCTTTGCCCGGATGAATAAGGTCATTGGCCGGACAGACGACATGCTGATTATTAAAGGGGTCAATGTATTTCCTTCTCAAATTGAAAGTGTTCTAATCCAGTCACCTCATATTGGCCCTCATTATCAGCTGATTCTCAGAAAGAAAAATTATATGGATCATCTGGAGGTAAAGGTAGAGCTGATTGACAGTTCCTTGCTTGATCAATACGGCGCGCTGGAAAAGGTAGCAAATGAAATCCGCGCTGATTTGCGGACGGTACTGGGTCTTGACTGCAAGGTGACCTTGGTAGAGCCGAGATCCATTGAGCGCTCTACCGGCAAAGCAAAACGTATTGTAGATCTACGAAACCTGCCCAACGCCTAAAAAAGGAGGAAGCCATATGCTGGTCAAACAAATTTCTGTTTTTGTACAAAACGAACCGGGACGCTTGTCCTTTATCACGCGGCTGATGGGAGAAAACCAAATTGATATCCGGTCTATTTCCATTTCAGACACGGTGGATTTTGGGATCCTGCGCTTGATTGTAAATGATCCGGAAAAATGCGAGCAGGTGCTCAAACAAAATGGTTTTACCGTTTCGATCACCAATGTGATTGCCGTTGGCATTGCAGATGAGCCTGGAAGCCTGGCAAAAGTATTTTCCTTAGCAGATGAAAATGGTGTCAATATTGAATATGTCTATGCGTTTATCAGCCATACGACCCAGGATGCGTGCATTATTATGCGGGTAAACAATGGGGAACAGGCGATAAAAATTTTCCTGGAAAACGGCGTTAAGGTGCTTTCAGCCGAAGAGGTTTATCATTTTTAAATAGCGGCAAAAAAGGTCTCTGCTCGCTTGCAGAGGCCTTTTTCTCTTTAATCGTTTAAGCATTCCTATAGCCAGAAAGGAGAATCTATGCATACCATTGACCAAATTCGGGAGGAGTACCAAAGGCTGGACCAGATTGTTGGAGTGAATACCTCCCAATTGGAAATTGCCTTTTCCTATCAATCCGTTTATCAATATGGATGCTGTAAATACCAAAAAAGAGGAAAAGGGATATATCCTTATAAGATTCTGATTGCCTCTTTTTTACAGCAGGAGGAAGAGGTCTTTTGGGATACTGTCCGCCATGAATACGCACATGCCGCAGCGGCGCTTTTAACCGGAAAAAATCAAGGACATGGTCCGGTTTGGCAGTCTGTCTGCCAGGCGGTTGGCGCGATTCCAAGCCGTTTGGCCGGGACATGCGCCGCACAAAAAGAGAAAAGGAATTCGCAGATAAAATACATCATTGTATGCCAAAGCTGCGGCGCACGCTATTCGAAGATTCGCCGAAGCCGCTTTGTAGATGCCGTTCTCTCCAGCGGCGGTAAGCCGACCTCCTATCAATGCTCCTGCGGCGGAAGGATTTTTCGGTGCCTTTGAAATTTTTCAGCCGCTAGATCTCCTCATAGTTCCCCAAAAAGGTAAAGGCGGGCAGCTCCTGCGAAAGCTTTTCCATCAGCTGCTGGATCTGCAAGGAGGATGTATTTCCTGAAAAATCCAGATAAAAATCATATTCAAAGCTTTTGCCTTTTGCCGGCCGGGATTCAATCTTCGTTAGATTCAGCGCCAGTGCGGCAAATTGAGAAAGCAGCCGATTTAATGCGCCAGGCTGATGAGGAAGGGAAAAGACCACACTGATTTTGTTACAATGCTCTGTATGGAAATGATTTTTAGAAACGGCGACAAACCGGGTTGTATTATGGGCCGCAGTCTGAATATTCGGAGCCAGGATCTCCAGTCCGTACATTTCGGCACAGTAGGAAGAAGCAATCGCCGCTTTATGAACGTTTCCCAGCGCCGCCACCATCTTTGCTGCCGCAGCCGTATTCTCCATGGGAATGGTTCTGGCCTGCCCTAAGCTGGCGCAGAATTTTTTGCATTGGGCCAGTCCCTGCGGGTGGGAATAAATCTCTGTAATATCGTCTAAGGTCGCGCCTGGCATTGCCAATAGATTTTGCTCTACCAGCAGGCGGCAGGCGCGGCTGATTTTGAGGCGGTATTGCAGTAGCAGATCGTACACCTGACCGACCGATCCCGCTAAGGAATTTTCTACCGGCAGAGCGGCAAAATCGCATTCTCCCAGGCTAACCTTCTGAAAGGCTTCCTCCCAGGTAGGAACAAAAACCAGTATCCCGTCCGGGAACATTCGGCGGGCGGCTTCTCCGGAAAAAGCGCCCGCAACACCCTGGCAGGCCACCTTGGGATAAAGAGGAAAAGCGTCCTTCGTTTTTTCCTCTCCACAAGGCTGAGGCTTCATCAAATCCCGTTCATAGTCCTTGCTGGCATCCATCAAAGACTGGTAAACCCGGCGCAGGTAGGGGGCTTTTTCTTTGCCCGCCGCTGTGGATACACGATCCAGCACCTGGGCCTCCCGTGCGGGGTCGTAAATGGGAAGTCCGGCTTCTTTTTTTATTTTTGCCACACGCGCCACCAAATCCATCCGTTGAGAAAAGAAACGGCTTAATTGTTCGTCCGTCTGATTAATTTGTTTTCGAACCTGCGCAAGCTGTTCATTCATCCTACAATTCCCTCCCGCTAAAGTTACAGCGAACGGCCTTCTACCTGTGCATAGCGCCGCAGACTGGTCATAATGCCGTCGAAGGTCTCCGGACGCAGGGACTGCGCACCGTCGGACAGGGCCTTCTGCGGATTGTTGTGAACCTCGATCATTAAGCCGTCCGCGCCGGCTACGATCGCGGATTTAGCCATAGGCTCTACCAGCCAGGTGATGCCTGTTCCATGGCTTGGGTCCACAATAACTGGGAGGTGGGTCAGGTGCTTTAAAATCGGAACGGCGGAAACGTCCAGCGTGTTGCGAGTAAAGGTTTCATAGGTGCGGATACCCCGTTCGCAGAGGATAACCCGTTCATTTCCGCCGGCCATAATGTATTCAGCGCTCATCAGCCATTCTTCAATCGTGCTGGAAAGTCCCCGCTTGAGCAGGATTGGCTTATCCAGCTGCCCTAATTCCTTTAACAGCTCAAAATTCTGCATGTTTCTTGCTCCGACCTGGATGATATCTACATCCTTGAATAAGGGAATCTGAGCGGTGCTCATAACCTCGGAGACAATGGGAAGCCCTGTAGCCTCCTTTGCTTTTAAAAGCAGCTCCACCCCTTCGGCGCGCAGTCCCTGAAAAGCGTAGGGTGAGGTACGGGGCTTAAACGCGCCGCCTCGAAGGATATGGGCACCAGAAGCCTTAGCTTGAGTGGCAATTTCAATGATCTGTTCCTCAGATTCCACCGAGCATGGACCGGCCATGACAACAATCTGCCTTCCGCCGATTTGTAAACCGTTGTCCAGCGTAATAACTGTGTTCTGCGGATGGAATTTGCGGTTCACCATCTTATATGGCTCTTGTACGCGAGTCACCCGCTCCACAATATCCTGATGGGCCAAGATGGAGTCCATATCCACATGGGATGTATCTCCCACCAGACCGATGATAGTGACCTGTGTTCCCTCGGTGCAGTGGCAGGCGACATTTGCATACTGGGAACGGATTTCCTCAATGAGCTGCGCAGTTTTCTGCTTTGGGGTATTGGGCTTTAATACAACGACCATTTAAAAACATCCTTTCTGTTTGATTCAAAACCTTCTGCGAAATTTAGGCAAACAAAAAGGGACTTATGAAATATCATAAGTCCCTTTAGACCGTACTTTTTGAAGTGACCTATCATATTTTACCATATTCAATTAAGCCGGTGCGAAAGAAAAACGCCCAGCTAAAGAAAAAGGTAAAGTTTTTAGAATAGGTCTTGTCCATAAAAAAACCTCGCATATGTTTTAACAAACTTATTTTAGCACTGTCAAAAGATCTTGTAAAGTCTTTTTTAAAAGAATTATTGGAAGGCCTGGTATAAACCAGAAAGAAAATAGATGTTTTGTTTGCTATTTACCGCGCCGTATGCTACGATAATAACAAGAGAAAAAAGGGGGCGCTTTTTATGTGGAACCGAGAGCAGGTTAAAGGAAACGCAAAATATGTTTTGGGTTTTAGCTATTGGAAGGCATTGGTGGCTTGTCTGATTGCTTCCTTTGTAACCGGCATATCGCAGATGGGCAACGGCTATTCGGCGGTTTTTCGCCTTTCCGACAACTATTATTTTCCCTGGCGGCTGGGAATAATCCTGCTGCTTGTTTTTTCGGTTTTGGCTTTGCTGGGAGCCTTATTTGGAATTTTTGTTGTGAACCCCATTGAAGTGGGAAGATGCCGTTTTTTTATCGCCAATCGGCAGAACAAGGGTGGATACGATCAAATCTTTTCCATTTTCAAAAGCGGTATTTATCTGAACATTGTCAAGACCATGTTTTTAAAGAATCTGTATATTTTTCTGTGGAGTCTTCTTTTTGTTATCCCCGGCATTATAAAAGCCTATGAATACAGTATGGTTCCCTACATTCTGGCTGAAAATCCACAGATGGATTCCAACCGTGTATTTGCGCTTTCCCGTTCCATGACAGACGGGGAGAAGGGGGACATTTTTATTTTTGATCTTTCCTTTTTAGGATGGATTCTGCTTGGCGTAATGGCCTGCGGGCTTGGCACTATATTTGTCGCTCCTTACATTCAGGCCGCTTATGCGGAATTGTACGAGGTTTTAAAGTATAAGGTTATTTCCCAGAGACTGGCGGATATGAACGAACTGGGCGGAGCGGAAGGATATACCGGGGAAAAACAGAATCCGCCTTACCCTTATGCGCCTACGGGGTATGCCCAATCACAAAACGGCGCGCCAGTTTATCCTGCGCAAAGCGCACCCTTTTCTGCACAGCCGCCTTCTGCGGGAGGATCTTTGTATGAGCAGCAGCTGGAAAATGGGCAGACGCAGCGTCCGGTGGATTCGGATACAGATATGTCAAAATAAACAGGGCAGGGAGTCATATTTGTGAGGACAATTTTTTGGTTTTTGTATTTTTGGATCATTTTGTTGCGCTATCTTCCCGCTTTGCATAAAATAAAAAAATTAGATCGGGAGGGAAGAATCGAGGAAAGAGACCGCCTTATGGAACGATCGGTGGCTACTTGGGCGAAATGCCTATTGAAGGCGGCAGGTGTTCGGGTCGAGGTTTTCGGAAGGGAGAATATCCCCCAGGGCCAGCCGGTGGTTTTTGTGGGAAACCATCAGGGGAATTTTGACATTCCCATTCTGCTTGCCTTTTTGGACCGGCCCCATGGTTTTGTGGCAAAAATCGAAACCCAGAAAATCCCCTTGATCCGAAGCTGGATGAGGTATCTTCGGTGCGTTTTTCTGGATAGAGACAATCCGCGCCAGGCAATGAACGCCATTGGGGAGGCGGCTAAAATCCTTCAAGACGGACATTCTGTCATTCTTTTTCCGGAAGGAACCCGCAGTAGGGGAAATCAGATGCGCGCATTTCAGTCCGGCGGCCTTCGTATCGCCGTAAAATCCGGAGCATCGGTGGTCCCATTGGTCATAAACGGCTCCTACCAGGCGATGGAAGCGCATGGATTTTGGATTCATCCGGCATCTGTCCGGCTGACCATTTTGCCGCCGGTGACGCTTGCGGGCATGGATCGGGAAGAAAAAAAGCAGTTGCATGTCCTGCTACATGACCAAATCGAAATGGCGCTGAATGAGCAGCTGTCTCAGAGTAAGGCCTGATTTTACAAAAAATCCGTCCGTTTGTCAAAAAACTCCGTAAAAAAATATGATAGAAAGAAGCCTTTTGTTAAGCCGTTGATTAAATCCTTCTTTTTGGGTGCATACTAAGGTTGATTCCAAAGGCTTTAAAAGAAATGTAAAACATACGGAGTGTGATTTTTTTGACTGTTAAACGTGGAGATATCTACTATGCGGATTTAAGCCCGGTAGTGGGATCAGAGCAGGGGGGCATTCGCCCGGTTCTGATCGTTCAGAATGATGTGGGAAACAAATACAGTCCAACGGTGATTGCTGCGGCGATCACCAGTCAAAAAGATAAATCCAAGCTTCCTACGCATATTGCTCTTCCTTCTCATGAATGTGGGCTTTCAAAAGATTCTGTCGTACTGCTGGAGCAGGTCCGCACAATTGATAAAAGAAGATTAAAGGAAAAAATGGGAAAGTTAGATACAGCTTCTATGTTGCAGATTGATCAGGCTCTCTCCATCAGCTTTGGACTGCACACGGAGAACGCCGCTCCTGCCAGACTTACATAGGAGCCAGTATAGCAAAAAAAATAGCCGCTTTGGCTGTCGCCAGATAGGATGTTTTATATAAGGGTACGGTGCAACTCTGTAAAAGGGATTACACCGTATCCTTTTGTTATATTGCGAATTTGAAGTCCTACGGATTGTTCCGTATTTCTTCCATCGTGGCAAGGATTTCTTTTTTGGTAGGAATATCTATCATGCCCACTGCCGTAAAGTAAATATCCACCTTTACATGGCTGTGACCGCTGGACTTGTCGCTGTTGTGGACTTCGATACGCTCAATCAGAGAATTGACAAGCGTAGGGGTAAGCTTCTTAATATCGGTCATTTCCCGCAAAATGCGTAAGACAAGCCTTAAATCCACTATCCGTTGTTCGGCGTTCTGCAAGGTCTGTTGATTATCGGAAACTTCCTGCGTCAATGCTTTCTGCTCCTTTTCATAGCTTTTGGAGCATTTTAGCAAATCGTTCAAGGACAATAGTGCATGGCGCATTCCCCTCTGCCGGATTTATATTGGGAACAACGGAAATGCTCCTGCTTCCTTGCCATACTCTTGGCGGCGGCAAAGTGAATTTTCGCTTTGCAATCAGATAACATATACTAATCCCGAAAAGAGGCTTGTCCTGCCGAATTTCGTCGGTCTGCGTTTGTGTTTCCGAAGCTCTTGTACCCTCGCCATTGTTTCTCGGAAATGATGGCTTCCTGCATATCGGGTATGATTTGGTAATCTTCCTCGCTGTGCTGGATTCTCTTATGGACTTTGTAACTGACGGTAGCGCTTTTGAAGTTGACAGCGTAGCCGGGTACTGCCTGTTTTCAAGGATATACCCGACGGTTGCCTGTTCTCACCCATAAAGGTTTTTGGGGACTTTCTGCACATGTTTCCTGCCAACGGATTCCAATCACCGCCAAAAACAACGTGGAGCGGATTTTGGGCGTGCCCGAGAAAGAGAAAATCGTGACCGCCAGCAGGGGGCGTTTCCGTTCCCTGCATTATGGGGGTCCCTACGCCAAGCCCAGCGAAGCGGGTTGCGTGGGGAAAGGAGGGACAACGGAATAGAGCGAATGCCCGCCATTAGGCGGGCGCAGCGAAGTGGAGTTTGTCCCGATTCGCAGACGCCGAAGGCGGCTTAAAAAATCCGGGGCGCACCAGCACCCGGATTTGCAGGGGCTTGGGGGCGTCAGCCACCAACAAGCGAGCGCCGGTTATATATCGGCACATTGCTTGCGAATTAGGTGAAGTGCCAGCGGCGCGAAAAAAATGCTTCCCTTAACAGAAAATCTATGCTATAGTAATCCAAAAGCCTATCGTCCGCCAGCTTGGAAGAGTGTGCAAATCTTGACTGGTGGAATGACCGGCTTTTCTTGTGGTCTATCGACAAAAATCATCCAGAAAAGGAGCGGCAGGAACGTGACAGAAAAGCAATCGGCCTCTCTCACCGGACGAGGGAGAAAAAGGAGCCTGAACAGGCGGATATTGCGCAATACAACACCAAATATTCTGATTTTGGTGGTTATATGCTGTGTGATTATGGCTATGTCCCTGCAATCACTGGCCAACAGCATCTTGCTGGACAGCCTTCAGCCCATGGCCCGGCAGTCGGCCAAGACAGTGGAGGCCAACATCCATATGCTGGCCGACCGCATGATGACCCTGGCCAGCGACCATGGGATGGAGACGGTGTTCACCGCCGGCCCGGAAGGGGAGGAGCCCCGTCCGGATGCTGCCGCCACCAGGGCGAACCGTGGCGAGGTTCTGAAGGAAGCGGCGGAAACCTATGAGTTTTATACGGTCGCCCTGTACGGCCTGGACGGGCGGCTGGTACAGGGGATCGACGGCGCGCCGGAAAACCTGGACCGCGATTTTCTGGCGCTGCTGAAGGAGACTGACAACCTGACCACCGACACCTCCACCCTCTTTCAGGGCAATCTGGGCATTACCATGGGCATGCCAATCAAGGAAAACGGTGAAACAGTGCTCTATATAATGGGGGTCTATAAATATGACCTGCTCAACGATGTCATCAGCAACATCAATTTAGGCAGAAGCGGTATGGCCTATATGGTCAACCGGGAGGGCGTTGTCACCGGCCACCCCAATCAGTCGGTGGTCCTCAATCAGAGCTCGTTGGTCCAGCTCAGCGGCGGCAATGGGGACGCGGTGAAACGGGTCACCACCGGAGAGACGGGAGCGACGGAATTTTCCATCGACGGGGAAAGGATGCTAGTGGCCTTTTCTCCCATCCGAGGGACCCAGTGGTCGCTGGTCATCCAGATCCCCAAGTCAGATTACAGCCACTTTATCAATGGGGCCATGCTGGTTTCCATCCTTGCTACCCTGGCGGGCCTTACGGTCTCTGTCCTGCTGATTCTGCGATTTGCCCGCTCCATTTCCCGCCCAGTGAAGCGGGTAACGGACCGAATGGTAGCCCTCTCCAACGGCGATCTGCATACGGAGGTGCTTCCTGTCAGTACGGGAGATGAGGTGGAAGTCATGACACAGACCCTGGATGATACGCTGGAGAGTGTGAACCGGTACATATCCGATATCCAGCAGGTATTGACCCGCGTTGCGGACGGTGACCTGCGTACCGGCCCCCAGGTGGACTACAAGGGAGATTTTGTGCTGATCCGCGGTAGCCTGTATACCATTGCCCAGTCCATGAACGAAACCCTTCTTGGATTCCGCGCCGCCGCAGACCGGCTTACCGCAATGGCGGAGCAGCTGAACGGGCAGTCCGCACAGCTGCACCAGGCATCCCTGGAGCAGAACCAGTCTACCGAGGAGCTGGTCTGCGAGGTGAGCCACGTGAAAGAGCGGCTGGCAGATGTTGTAGACAGTAGCGGGCAGACCCGTTCCCAGACGGAGAAGATTGCCCGCCGCATTCAAAGCGCCAACGAACAGATGGCCGCCCTGTCCTCCGCCATGGGTGACATCAGCGCCAACGCGCAGCAGATCACCAAGATTGCAAAGGATATTGAGGATATCGCCTTCCAAACCAACATCCTGTCCCTTAACGCCTCTGTGGAGGCGGCCCGGGCCGGAGCCTCCGGAAAGGGCTTTGCGGTCGTGGCCAATGAGGTAAAACGGCTGGCGGAGAAAAGCGCCGAAGCCGCGCAGAGTGCGACTGAAATGGTCAACAACACCAAGGCGATCATCCAGACCGGCGTGGTGCTGACATCGGATACCGCCGGTTCCCTCCAGGCGATTTCCGATGTCTCCACACAGATCAGCGCAATCTCAGATAAGCTGGCGGAGGCGGTACAGGGGCAGGAATCTGCCTTAACTGTAATGGAGGAACGGATTGCCGCCATCTCCGCCATTGCAGACCGTAACCTGCAAAACGCGGGGGAGACAGAGCAGTCCAGCGGCTCTCTGGCCAAAGAAGCTGAGGCGCTTCAGGCCCAGGTACAGAAATTTGTTTTGAAGGAGTAGTGAAGCGGATGAAACGGACCGTTGCCATATTTTTAAGCCTACTGATAATGATGTCGTTACTGACGGCCTGCGGGGATCAGGCGGGGCTTCAGGACGGGTATTACACCGCCCAGGCGAAAGAATTCAGTCACGGCTGGAAGGAATATATCACCATTCTGGTAAAGGGTGGAAGTATTGTATCTGTGGAGTATAACGCGGAGAACGCCAGCGGTTTTATCAAGAGCTGGGATAACACCTATATGCAGACCATGCTTCATGCTAATGGGACCTATCCCAATGAATACACCAGACATTACGCGAACCAGCTTCTGGAAGGGCAGGGCGAGGGCGGCATTGACGCAATCACCGGGGCGTCGTCTTCCCATGCCTCCTTTCAAATACTGGCTCAGGCTGTGCTGGAGCAGGCCCGGAAGGGGGATTCCAGCATTGTATTTGTAGATACCACTCATTAAGGACAAAAGGACATTTTCTGATTGGAAATGATATAAAGCAATTTATTGTCAGTTTGTCTTCTATTGAAATTGCGCAGACACATAGAAGCAGTCGGGATACGTGATCATTTATTGCATGCAGATAATGCAGGCCACTGTCTTAGCTAAGACAGTGGGCCTGCATTTTTAAATTTGCCCTTGACAAAAGTTCTCTGAGGAAAGAGGATTCTGCTGAGCCTGCTTCTTCATACGGATACTCTTGTGCGAGGGAAGGTGTACAGTCATTCAGGCTCATTGCGTCAAGCAGTGTCTTCTGCTGGTCACGGCTCTCATTCTGTGTCTTTCCTATTTCGGCGGCGGTATCAGACTTTGTCGCAGCTTGCGACAAAGTTAAATCCGTTTTCTTGCCCTGTGCTTTCATTGTATCCGTTTTCATTTTGTAGGCAAAGGCTTTTTCGCTTGAAAGCAGCCTTTCACGGTGCAGGTTGCTGTCTACAACTGCAATCATCGCTTCGTTTCGGTCAAGTGGATAGAATAAAAGCAGGGACTTCGGAAAGTCCTGCTTTTATGGCGGCGTGTAAACGCCTATGTTTTGAAACGACTTCATATTCCAATTTGTGCGAACAATTAACGGAGAAATAATTCCCTGTGCCTTACTCTTTATAAGATTGTTCATATCTTTATCGTCCAGCACCTTAAAAGGGTGTCTTTCAAAAGTACGGAATTTATCCACTTTGAATATTAGCCGCATGGTATCTCTCTAATTCTGTTACTGGTTTTATTGCCACAGATATCCATTACGTATCCTTTAGCATTCTCACACCTCGCTTTGTGTTAGTGTGTAAAGGATCTTTTCAATTTTTTGGTTGATACAAATCGCTTGCTTTTCAATTTCTCTCGGCACTATCGCCTCGCCGTAGTTAATACAAGCATAAGTTGCGTGAGTGTTCTGTGCAGTCATTTGCCAAAATGGATATTTGATAATAGCAGGCGTATTTGCACCAACGCCAAGTTCTAAAAACAAAATATGCAAGTTTTTATGCCGCCTGATAAAGTCCTCATAGCGGCTCGCTGCTGCATACCATCCATCGTCCTGCACAAAGGAGTTATCACACCGCAGATTCATTGTCATAGGTGAGCCGCATACGGGACATTTGGGGATTAACTGTGACGGAATTTTCAAATTCTTTTGTGTCGCAACCATTTGACGCACAATTTCCTCGTTATCATAAGTTTCATCATGGCAGGCTTTAGAGCATTGCCAGAGTCCATAATCGCCCTGCGTATAAAACAGACGCTTTTTATCAAAGCCTGCAAGTTGAAATTGGTGGTCAACATTTGTAGTTAGTACAAAATAATCCTTACCTTTCACGATATTCAATAAATCCGCATAGGGCTTTCCTATCTCTATATCATAGCGATTGACATAAATCTGCTTTGACCACCATGCCCAATATTCTTCGAGTGTTTCATAGGGATAAAAGCCGCCTGAATACATATCGGAAAATCCGTATTTCTTACGGAAATCCGCAAAATGTTTCTCAAAGCGTTCTCCGCTGTAAGAAAACCCTGCCGCCGCGGACATTCCTGCGCCCGCACCGATTACAATAGCGTCTGCATTTTCTATTTCATTTTTCAATCTGTCAATCTGCCCTGAGTAACTCTTGGTAGATGTTGTAATCAAGTTCCTTATAAACATTAAAAATCACCTCGATTTCACTATGTGTTTGTCTTTTGTATTCCTTAACGGTTTGTATAGCTATCTGTGCCGCCTTATCGTTTGGAAAACAAAACTCCCCCGTAGAGATACAGCAAAAGGCAATGCTTTTTAACCCATTTTGCTCTGCTAGCTCTAAACAGGAACGGTAGCAGGCTGCAAGCAATTCCTCGTCCTTTTTGGTAAGCCAGCCGTGAATAATCGGACCGACCGTGTGCAATACGAAACGGCTCTGCAGATTATAGGCAGGCGTGATTTTTGCCTTGCCCGTTTCTTCCTCGTGACCTTGTTGTTTCATAAGTTCTGCACAAGCTAGACGGAGTTGAACACCTGCAAAGGTATGAATGGCATTGTCAATACAGCCGTGGTTAGGGCAAAAACAGCCGAGCATCCCGCTGTTTGCAGCATTAACAATACCGTCGCATTGCAGCGTGGTAATATCGCCACGCCAAAGATAAATGCCTTTTTGAACAGGCTCTAAATCGGAAAGAGCCGTCATTCCTTTTTGCATTGTTTCTTCCTGTAAGTAGGCGTCCTGCACTGTCAAAAATTCCTCCGTCACGGGCAGGGGCATACGAATATTAAAAAGCGAACGAAGCAGAGTTTTTTGTTCTCGCTCGTCAGACGGAATTTCTATTTTGGAATACTGCGGCCGTTCTTTTAAGAGAGCCACTATTAAATATTTTCTTCTCTCACGCTGCGTCATCTTCTTATCCTCTCCGCACAACTGCTTTCTGCGGACAGCCTATGAAACAGTTGCCGCAATGCAGACAGCTTTCCTGTTTTATTACAGCAGGGATTCCAGTAAAATCAATACAATTCTGCGGACATACAATTTGACAGGCTTTACACCCAATACATTTCTGTGTAATTTCATAACCGTGCACTTCTTCCTGCTTATTTCCAATCGTAAAAGAGACTCGTTCAATCGGTTTTTGAGAAAGGTCAAACTATTCGCCGCTACCTTCATAGAGCCAAAAAACAGTAAGAGCCTGATGGGATTCTTCCGTCGGATAGATTTCATTCATATACGGATTTTTTCAAACAGCCTTTGTAAAAATGCGTTTCCGATTTCCTGTACCTTGCCACGAGCAGAAACTGCCACGCAGGACAGCGTATCGTTGCCCTTTATTCCTGTTAATGCGATACATCTGTTTTTCTTTAAGCGGCCGTAGAAGTTTTTTCCTTTTGCAGTCAGAAAGTACAGCCCATTTTCATCGCTATCCATGATATCAATAGCACAGGTAACGGGCAGCCCGCTGTCATCAACCGTCGCCATAATAACCGAATGTATCTCTTTCTCTAAAAATTTTAGGATTTTAGTTGTGTTCATTTTAGCGCACCTCTTTATGAGTAGAACGGGACTGCCGTATCGACAGTCCCGCCAATGTAATTAAGCAAAGAAAAATCCCGCTGTCATATCCAGATAGTTCTGGCCGCTGTACGCGGGGTACTTTTTCTGTACCTCTGTTTTAAAGGTATCAGAATCCGCACAATTTGCTGCAATTTTTTTCAGATTTTTAAGATAGTCGATTTTCGTTTGTGCGTCTTTCAAGTCCTCCGGTGTGTAGTGTGAGGTCAGAATCAGGTCATAACCCTTTTCAATATAACTGTGGAGTTCTGCGATAATTCCGTCAGCGTGACCTGCACCCGCAACAATAGAGTGGCAGTCGTGTCCAAGCATATGAGTGTAAACAGCGTTGATTTCGGAAATCACAATGTCGAATGCCTCTGCGGTCTGTGTGATTTCAAAATCAATACCGCCGATTGTAACCTTTCCCTCTGCGATGACATTGGTAATCTTGTGAATTGAATTGTCGAAAATTTCTCCAAACGTGCTTGTGAAATTATCCACCAATGCCTTTCCTCCGCCGTTTTCAGAATAGTCTACAGCATTTGGTGTTGCATATTTCGGGACATTCGGCAGGAAAGTAGCTCCTGCGCCGTGATAGGCAATCAGTACACCTTCGACCTCAACATCACTCAGATATTCCGTAAGCTCTTTTATATTATCAAAAAAGCAAGGGGACTCAATAATGACAGCTTTGCCATTTTTTTCAATGATAAAAACCTCATCGTCGATAAAATCGTTGGTTTTGTATGCGTGCAGCTTAATGCTGCCGAAATCGTAAATATTCATTTCACCTTTTGCCAGTTTTACAGCAGTAAATGTGTTTTTGTTCATCATGATAACCTCCAGATTCTATGATTGGTTATTTTAGTTGTTGCATTAGAACTTTCCGTTCTGATTCTGCCAAGTAGATTGGTCTGCGATAGTTTCCATTACATCCCAATGCTCGGCAATCTTGCCATCCTCAACACGCCACAGGTCATAATAAGCGGTAGGTGCGCCGCCGAAAGTACCCTCGCTGACTGCAAGGACATAATTACCCTTTGCAAGTACCTGATGAACGGTGTTGTAAATCATCTGAATGTCCTGCTCGGCAAGAGCCGCCAGCGCAGCGCCCAAGCCGGAAAGTCCGTCAGCAATGCCCGTGTTATGCTGAATGTAGGTATCGCCGTCAAAGTAGTCAGGCGTCTTTTCGGGGCGGTTGCCCTGCATTACATCGTAAAGGAAGTGCGTTACTAGCTCACGATTTGCTTCGGTCTTATCGAGGTCTTTCAGTTCCATAGTACCGTCAATCTGTGTTCTGCCGGAAGGGTTCGGCTCTGCTTTCGCTGCGAGATTATCCCAATGCTCGGCAATCTTACCGTTTTCGTCAAAGCGAAAGACGTCAAAAGCAACCTGTTCGCCTGCACCTGCAAAGTTGTAAACCGTCTGCAAGAAAACCTTGTCTCCGTCCTCAAAGGCACGAATATTATTTACGGTAGTCTTGACGGGAGCAGAAGCGAGGTAAGCAACCGATCCGACAAAGGCGTCACGGCCTGTGCCGTAGGCGAGGTTGTGTTGGATGTACCCTTCTGCAAGCAAGCTTGCTGCCTTTTTGGTGTTACCATTCGCAAAAGTACCTATGAGTTCGAGAGCTTTCTGTGTGTTTGTCATTGTATTTTCCTCCTTCATATTCGCTTGGCTGCTGCCAAAAAATTTCTTAAAAATGTTCATAATGGATTTTTTAGATTTGTTTCGAGCTTCGCAGCGGCCGTTCTCCGTAGCTCTTGACTAAATTATACGAATGACAGTTTCAAGTGTAAAGTACGCACTTTATTGTGGCGTAGTTACTAAAAGGATACTATTGAGCAGTTACCGAGAGGAAACAAATGCGTAATTTCAGGCATTTCAACGATTTTATACCCGCAAAAATTTTTTCAAAAGATTTGAATTTACTTCTAATTCTATAATAAATCTTGATTATTTTGAGGCAGTATGGTAAAATTTTATATAAAGTTTCTAATAGAAACTATTGTAAGGAGATAATATAATGAGCGAACAAAAATTAGTTAAGGAATTACCTGCTTGTCCTGTGGAAACGACTTTAACTTTAATTGGTGATAAGTGGAAAGTATTGATTTTGCGTGACTTGCTTCCCGGTACAAAACGCTTTGGAGAATTAAAGAAGTCCATAGGCAGCGTATCTCAAAAGGTACTGACCGCCCAGCTTCGTGATATGGAAGAAAACGGTCTTGTCAATCGTAAAGTCTATGCGGAAGTGCCGCCAAGAGTGGAATACTCACTGACAGAATTAGGGCAGAGCCTGAAGCCTATCCTTGACGCTATGTGGAATTGGGGCGAGGGATATAAAGCGTCCATAAATTGAAAAACGACAGGGTCTGTAAGGATTCCCGACATTTTTCTGTCATTCAGCAATATACAACTTCTGTTTCTACAATCTCCCTTACACACGCCCGAATGTTATTCATTCTTCCTATCCATTTTAGGGCGTTTTCAGCTTTTAACTGTTCCGTAACGCCCTGCTTGTCGGCATATTCCTTTACCAGCCGAGAAAACATATCCTCTGCCTGCCCATTTATGTCGGCAAGGTACGAGTTAGTTTGCCGTTTGTCAGCAGTATGTTCAAAGCATTGATGATAATTCTCCGTTCACTTTCGGTAATCGCTATGTAATATTTTTTTGCTTCCCATATTTCATGACCTCCTTTTCTCATATTGTAGCAAAGGATTTTTTCTTTGCGAATGTGCGATTTTGTATTTTGACAGAAAGAAAGCCATCGTAAAAAGCATTACTGCCCCCAACGCTGGCTTTTGTCATGCCAATGTCCGTAAAGTTATATTTTCTGATTATCTGCTTATCGGGCGTTAGCATTTGCGGCTATTCTTTTTTGTTTTGTAACAATTCGATCGCAACTATGGGTTGACAAAAAGAAAGCGTTGGTTGGTAGCGAAAAGAAGAAAGAGTTGGTAAAGTAGTAAAGAAAGGAGTGGATGCTGTGGATTTAGCAAATCAGATTGCGGCATTGAGAAAAAAGTGTGGATTTTCCCAGGAAGAGTTGGGGGAAAAGCTGGGTGTGTCTCGCCAAGCGGTATCGAAGTGGGAGTCGGGAAAAGCGGTGCCGGAATTGGAAAATCTAAAAGAGCTCAGCCGAATTTTTGGGGTTTCCCTCAGTGAATTACTCCAGCTGGAAGAATCCTGCCAGCAAAAACCGCAGGGGCATTTTTCCGTAGAGGGAGAAGAAAAATCATTTTCCCTAATCACTGTTCCTGCGAAGCGAAAAAGGCAGGCAGTATTTTCAGGCGTAATGATCGGCTGTATTTTCATCCTTGCGGCTATGACTGTTTATATGCAGGCACAAATACAAGAATTAAGCAAACAGCTCCAGATTATTCAGAGTGATCTCTCCGGCATACGGTCCCAATGGGAAACGGTGATTGGTTCTCTTCATACAAAAATTGAGGGAAGTCTGGAAAAACAGGACAGTGTCATATCGGAATATCACTGCGATGTACTGGGGTTTCGGCCAATTAGTAAACAAGTTCAGGTGAAATTTTCTGTTGTCCCGAAGGTTTGTACAGAAAACACCCAAATGACGCTTACCTTTTCAGGTCCGGATTTTGAACCGATTATTCTGGAAAACATCGCAAGGGAGGGAAGCGTTTTTGGCGGGACAGTTTCCTTGCCGGTTTCCCATGAAATCAGGGTATCGGCTACCTTTTTGGAAAACGGAGAAAGGATTTCAGAGGAGCTGGATACAATTTATGGATTAGATCACCACCTACTGACGGTTACCGCAAGCTTTCAAGGGGAAATGACACAGTATGCGATGATCGATCAGTCTAACAGGACGCTGGCAATAAACGGTTCTCTAGTGGTTGAAGCCCAAATGCCTGACAGTACCTATCCGGCTCTTGCCAACTATCCGGAAAGTGGAACAGTAAAGCTTTACAAAGATGGAAAGATCTTTCGATCATATGAGATGGATTTTTACGAGAATTTAACAAAACCCGATTACGATCAAGGTGGGACAGCTGTCTCAGAGGGCTATACCATGGTTTCAGCAGCAGTACCGATGGGGGAAACCTTTCCTGTAGGCGAATGGCAGCAGATTGCAATCGAAATAACGGTTGTGGACCGGTTTGGCATTCAATATAAACAAACGGCATATTCTTTTGGTACAGAAGAAGAACCAGGCCATTTAAACGAAACAGAAATTCTTTATCCAACCAAATAAGAAACATACAAAAAGTCTCTATGCTTTGCATAGAGACTTTTTGTATGTTTTATGTGATTAAAATTTAGTTGCTGGTGTAGGGTAGAAGAGCCAAATGCCTTGCACGCTTAATTGCAACCGTCAGCTGACGCTGATGCTTCGCGCAAGTGCCAGTTACCCTGCGAGGAATAATCTTTGCTCGCTCAGACAGACATCTTCTGATTTTCGGAATATCCTTATAGTAGCTGATATGATCAATCTTATCAGCACAGAAAGCACATACCTTTTTACGGCCTTTTCTGCCGCCACGGTTACCTCTCTCAGGTCTTTCCATGGATCAAAACCTCCTTTTAAAAATCGTGAACACTAGAAGGGCAGATCGTCCAACCCGTCAATTTCTTCAAAATCTTCGGTGTTGCCGCTGGAATACGCCACACCGCTATTGGTATTTCCTGTCCCCGAGACGGGAGCAGAAAATGTATTGCCGGCGTCGTTGGAATTGTTTCTGCCGCTGTCAACAAAATGGACATTGTCCGCTACAACTTCATAGCGTCTGCGTTTCTCGCCGTTTTTGTCCGTATAATTCGTCACCTGCAAACGTCCCTCTACTAAAATCGGCTTGCCTTTTTGAAAATACCGGCAAACAAATTCAGCGGTACTTCTCCAAGCAACACAGTCAATAAAGTCTGTCTGCCGATCAGCGCCCTTAGAATACGCACGGTCGCAGGCAACGGTAAAGGAAGTGACGGAAATATTACTGGGCGTCTGCCGAAGCTCAGGATCGGCGGTCAAGCGCCCCATAATGATGGCTTTATTATACATCGTAAAATCCGTCCTTTCTCTTTGCTATTCTTCTACCGCTATGGTCAAAGAACGAAGCACACCGTCAGTAATGTTGTAAATACGGTCCAACTCAGCGGGGAAATCCGGTTTCGCAGTAAAGGTAATCATTACATAGTACCCTTCCTGCTCATCCTCAATTTCGTAAGCAAGTCTGCGCTTGCCCCAATCGTCCACATTGTCAATCGTGCCGTTTTCACTGATGAGGTTTTTAAATTTTTCAATCAGTGCATTGATGCCATCTTCACCTTTTTTGGTGTTCAGGATCATCGTCGTCTCATACTGCTGGATAGTTTTTGCCATTTGTTACACCTCCTTCTGGACATAAGGCCCTGTTTTTTAACAGAGCAAGGATGTTAGAGGCCTTGTAAGCCGCATAACAGAATTATTTTATCAGCTTTGTCCGATAAAGTCAATATAAAATCTTTGTGAGTTGCAAAATTGTGAGTTGTAAAATAAACATCAAAAGGGGCAACCCCGATTTGACCTTTATTTTTTTACCCGTGGCAGGGTCTA
>CAJTZM010000014.1 GCA_910583935.1 uncultured Oscillospiraceae bacterium | reverse complement strand
AAACTTTCGGAAATTGGGAAATGGATAGCATTATAGGTTGTAAGGGAAGCAAGGCCGCGCTGGTGGTGCTGACAGAGCGGTTGACCCGTTACCCTGTGATTTTTCGCGTTCCCGATCACACGATGGAAAGCGTTGTGCGGGGGCTTGACCGTATAGAGCGGAGGATGGGCGCAGGGTTCCGGCAAGTGTTCAGGTCAATAACGGTTGACAACGGAAGCGAATTTCAGGATTGCGCCGGAATGGAGAGGTCAAAGCGGGCGCGGAAGCCCCGCACAAAGATTTATTATTGCCACCCGTATTCTGCATACGAAAGGGGGAGCAATGAAAACATGAACCGCATTATCCGGCGGTTCTTTCCAAAGGGAACAAGCTTTGATGAAGTGACCGCGGCGGAGGTTGCAGAAGTTGAAGAGTGGCTGGCGAACTATCCCCGGCGGATATTGGGCTGGGCAACGCCGCAAATGCTTTTCGAGCGGTACATAACATAGCCCCCGAAAAATTGAACAGAAAGGGAGCGGAGCCGGAAGCGAAAAAACGCCCGGTTTGGTTTCCTGTTGCCTTTTTGCACAAAAGCGGGGGTTCCAAACGCGCCGGAACCCCCGCTTTTCACAAGTCGGGAAAATTTATTGAACTTTTTTGTAATTTAGTCTTGACATTTGGCGAAAATTCCCTCTTGTATTGGGCGGAATTTTACATTTTCTCTAAAAAAATTTGACAGAATCCCTGAAAAACTGTATATTGAAATAGGAAATTTTCTATCAATCCGCCGCTGTTTTTGCTTTGGCCGGCGGCGGCTTCTTTTTTGATTGGAGGAAGACGATGAAACCTGTAATCCTAATCGGGCCGGACGATGGGTTCAACCCCATGTTCCAGGCCCCTCACGCAATCATCAGCGGCCGGTATACCCAGTGTGTGAAAGAGGCGGGCGGCGTTCCCGTCACCGCTTTTGATGTAACCTGCGCCGCCGAATACGCCGCCCTGGCCGACGGGCTTTTGCTCACCGGCGGCGCCAGCGACATCCACGCAGGCAATTACGGCGAAATTTATAAGGACCGCATGGGCGGGCCGGGCCATCCGCTTAACGAGCTGCGGGACGATATGGACCTTGCGCTGCTCAAGGCCTTTATGGCGCTGGGCAAGCCGGTGTTTGGCATCGGCCGCGGCCTGCAGATTTTAAACGTGGCCCAGGGCGGCTCTTTGTACATGGATCTTGCGGAAGACAGCGGCCGCGAGCACGACGGCAAAAACCATCCGATCCTATCCGAGCCCGGCACCTTTGCCGATTGCTACGGCCAGGGGGAGGAGGTCGTCAGCCGGCACCATCAGGGCATTCAGGAATTAGGCCGGGATTTAAAGGCCTGCGCCCACGCGCCCGACGGCTTGATCGAGGCGGCGGAGCATACCTGTCTGCCGGTTTTTGCCGTTCAGTGGCATCCGGAGCAGTCCCAGTCCCCGGCGGACAAAAAGCTGTTCCAACGCCTGATCAGTCTTTGCAAAGGAGGAAACCGCTGATGAAGCCTTTAATTTGTATCGCGCCGGCTCCCGCTGTGGAACCGCAGTTTTTTAACGACGGATGGATGGTCAACAAAAAGTATTTTCTGGGCGTTACCGCCGGCGGCGGCGTGCCGGTAATGGCCACCGACATCGAGCTGGCCGAGGACTACGCCCGCCTGTGCGACGGGCTGATCCTCACCGGCAGCGCCATGTATATGCCCTCGCCCGAATACGCCGCCCAGGCAAAGGCGGTGGAAAAGGGAAAGCGCGACCCGCTGGACGAAGCGCTGTTTCACGCGTTTGAAAAGGCGGGCAAGCCGGTGCTGGGCATCTGCCGCGGGCAGCAGAATATCAACGTCTTTTTGGGCGGGACCCTGGCCAAAAAGTTTAAGCTGACCGACGGGGTCGAGCATCTAATGCATAAGCACGAGATCATAGCCGAGCCGGATTCGCTGATCGGCCGGCTGTTCGGGGAAAAATTCATCACCAACAGCCGGCACAACAATCGGATTGACCAGCTGGCCGATTCCTTAAAGGTCACCGCCCGCTCCCACGACGGCGTGATCGAGGCGGTGGAGCATCAGTCGCTGCCCATCTATGCGGTGCAGTGGCATCCGGAGCGGATGCGCGGCGATCTTCCCGACCCCTTCGACGGGCCGGACACCACCGTTTTATTCCAAAAATTCAGCGAAATCTGCCTAGAGCATCGAAAATAAAAATCGAAGGATCCGCCTATAAAATCAGCCGGATGGACGCTCACGCGTCCATCCGGCCTTTTATTTCCCATCCGTCTCTGGCTGCTGCAATTGCAGGGATTCTCCCATAATATCCCGGTAATAGGACACCGCCTTTTTCATAAAGGCCTCGGTCACGCCAAACCGCTCCGCCAGCTCCCAAATCTCTACCAGCCCTTGGGAAATGACCTCCCGCAGCTCCTCCAGCGGAATATAGCGTAAAATCGCCGCCCGGTCCGCCCGGCATTCGGCCTGCTCCCGCAGCAGGCAGGGGCAGGACGGCGTGTAAAATGCACCCGCGTCAAAATGTCCCTTTTCGTGGATCAAAATGGTGTATTCCTCCGCGCGGTCCTCAATTTTGCTACGGTCAATCCCAACGACCTTCTCTTGTGCGAGTGAAACGCTTTTGATGTGCTGGAACCGGTATGGCAAAACCGCGATGTCCTCCTTTTCCAAATCCCTGTAAACGTCCTCTAAATCGTGCTTCATTCGCCGTCCTTCTCCTTGCTGTCAATCAATCGGAAAATTTCTTTTCCCATTCTTATCATAATAAAAACACAGTCCCATAAAACGGACTCTTTTGGGGCTGGGAAGCACGCCCCCTCTTTCCCAAAGGGAAAAAGCCGCCCCGTCCTTCTATCTCTCCAGCTCCTGAGACGCGATTCTCTCGATTCGCGCTAAGGCCTTTTTCGCCTTCACCAGCTCTTCCCTAACCTGCGCACAGTCCGGCTCCGGGCCAGGGCCGGGATCGGGATCTGGGTCTGGGTCTGGGTCTGGAAGCGGGTCCAGATGGTTTAGCCCCGCCTGGCGGATAATCGTCGGATAGTCCTTGTAGGCGTAATCCACGTCGCAGTTTCCCGAAAGCCCCGGCACCTGCCCGCGGATGGTGTAGTCCCGGCCAAAAACGCCCTGCCTGCCGACAACGCCGTACTGCCACATTCCATAAGGGCCGTTGTAGCCCATGGGATCGCGGTAATCCGCCACCCAGACATCGTAAGCGGAAAGGGCCTCCCGGTCCAGATAGCCGGTCAGGAAATTAGCAAAGCTGTAAAGCCCGGTATAGTAGCCGGCCGCCTCCATCTCCGACAAAAACGCCTGGCAGATTTGTGTATTCAGCTGCCTTCCCGCCGTCAGATTCCACCGGTCCTCCATATCAAACCAAACCGGATAGGTGATGGTCTTATACGGCCGCAGCAGCTGATCCAGCCTTTGGGCCGCAATGCGCGCCGCCTCCGGCGACCGGTCGTAGGAATAGACATAAACGCCTATATCCAGACCTGCCGCCGCAGCCTGAGCCATGTTCTGGGCAAAGAGGCGATCCTCCTCCAAGCCCCCTTCATAAAAGGTCCAGCCCGCCCGAATAATGGCAAAATCTATGCCGGCCGCCTTAACCTGTTCCCAGTCGACCCTGCCGTTTACGCTGGCAACATCAATCCCATTTTGCATCGGTTTCCCCCCTCTTCAGAATACACTCCATTTTATGCGCCGGTCGAACTTCGCGTTCAAAAAGCCTTCCGGCGGACGTGCCAAACTGAAAAATTCGGATATCTGCCAAGGAAATATAGGGAAAAACGCAAAAAGTATTGTAAAATCCTCAAAATATGGTATGATAAGTTTACTATATCGTTTTAAATACTATATTACGGGGGTTTCGGCTATGAACAACATAAAAATTTTGGTGGATTCCGGCTCTGATCTTTCCGCAGATTACTGTGAAACCTATGAGATTACCGTTGTCCCGCTGAGCCTGCAGATTGAGGGACGCACCGTTTTGGACGACGAGCGCTTTGATTCGGTCAAATACTGCGATTACCTCAAGGTCGCGCCCCAGGTTCCCAAATCCGCCCAACCCAGTCCCCAGGCTTTTTTAGACTGCTACCGCCAATTTTCCGACCGGGAGCACATTATCGTCATTACCATGTCCTCCAAGGCGTCCGGCACCCATCAAAGCGCCGTGTTGGCCAGAGAGCTGTTCGAGGAGGAAAACAAAAGCTGCCGGATTCATGTGGTGGATTCGGCCAGCACCTCCTTCGCCATCTCCATACTGGCCTTTCACGCCGCAAAAATGCGGGATGAGGGCCGGCCCGCCGCAGAAATCGTAACCCAGCTGGTCGCGGATACGCTGCACATCGGCGCTTATTATCTGGTAGAGGATATCGGGTTTTTGATTAAGGGCGGGCGGATTTCCTCCATCAAAGGAGGGCTCATTAACAAAATGAGCATCAAGCCCATCATCGGCGTAAGAAACGGCATGGCGTATAACCATTCCAATGCCTTTGGCTTTCAGAAGGGGATTGCCAGGCTGGTCTCTCTTTTTCAGAAAAACGCCTTCCCCGGCTCGGATGTGTTTATCTCCCATTCCAACTGTCCGGCCAAGGCCAAGGCGCTGGAGGAGGCGATTCTGCGCGCAGCGCCGGATACCTCGGTTTTTGCCCGGCAGATGCGGGGGACTATGTGCACCCATGCGGGTCCGGATACCATCGGCCTGTTTTTCTACCAGCAGCAGTTTATCTAACCAAAGGATGCGCCGGTCGGCCTGACGCTTGGGTGCGGACAGCTCGTTCCCACAGAGCCGGCCGCTTTTTTCGGAGGTGCGCTATGTCTTTTCAACTGGAAACCCCGCGGCTGGTTCTGCGGGAAATGACCTGGGAGGATTACCCCGCCCTGTGCAGAATTTTGCAGGACGACCAGGTAATGTATGCCTATGAGGGCGCTTTTGACCAGGCGCAAACGCAGGCATGGCTGCAAAAGCAGCGCATTCGCTACGAATCCCTTGGCTTCGGCCTGTGGGCGGCAGTTTTAAAGGAAACGGGCGAAATGATCGGCCAATGCGGTCTGACCATGCAGGATTGGAAGGACAGGCAGGTGCTGGAAATCGGCTATCTGTTTCAAAAGGCGTTCTGGCATCAGGGCTATGCCGCCGAGGCCGCCCAGGCCTGCAAAGCCTACGCGTTCCAGACCCTTAAGGCGGAGGCGGTTTTCTCGATCATCCGGGATACCAACCTTGCCTCCCAGAGGGTGGCCAGACGAAACGGGATGGAGATTGTCGATTCCGCCGTCAGGCACTATCGGGGCGTCGATATGCCCCACTTTCTCTTTTCGGTCAGGCGGTCTCTGTAACGCGGACGGCAAAAGGCAGAAGGATTCGTGCAAAGGACAAGGGCAGGACAAACCGCGGCGGTTTGTCCTGCCCATTTTATTTTAAGGCCCGCCAAGCCTTGCTGGGGGAAGCGTTCTGGGGGCCGGCTGGCAAGCTCCTGCAGCAAAGTCTTTGTCACATCCTTTGCGAGCGCAGAGGCCTTCGCGCAGTCTTTTCAAAGTTTTCGCTTCCGCTGTGGGAAGCGGTATCGGTTACACATCGAATGGCAAGAAACGGAACGCGGTTTCCATAGCACACATAGGCAATAGCAGCGGTTTCCATATCCACCGTTAAAGGCGCGAACGCCTCCAGGATTTTTTTGCCGCACCTCGTCGGTTATAATGGCTTCGCCTGTAACGGCACCTCCTGCATTTTTATAAAACGCGGCTTCCCCTTGTCCGCCGTTTCTGATAAAGCCGCAGACGCCTTCAGAGGGCATTTTTAGGAGTGGACCGCCCCTTTCTCTCTTTTTATGGATTCACCACGTTTTGGGGGCATCCCTTGACAAATGCCTCCAGATTTTCCTCGGTAATCTGCAAAAGACGGGCGCGGGCCTCCTTGGTCGCCCAGCCCACATGCGGGGTAAAATAGATGTTTCTGGCCCGCAGCAGCGGATTATCCGCCTTGGGCGGCTCGGTGGAAAGCACATCCACTGCCGCCGCCGCGATGATCCCCTGGTTAAGCGCACCGGCCAGATCCTGCTCTGCGACCACCGGGCCCCGGGACGTATTGATCAACATGGCGGTCGGCTTCATCTCCGCCAGAAAATCCCGGTTGATAAGCCCCTGGGTCTGAGGGGTCAGCGGACAGTTAACGCTTACATAATCCGCCTGGGCGCAAAGCTCCTTCAAGCCGACCCATTGAAAATTTTTGCGGTCCTGCTGTCCCTTCATGGTGCGGGAATAGGCGATGACCCGCATCCCAAAGGCCGCGGCGATGTCCGCCGTTTTTTGGGCCACATGGCCAAAGCCCACAAAGCCGATGGTTTTGCCCGCCAGCTCGGTCTGGGGCGCAATCATGTAGGAAAAGTCCCGGCTTCGCACCCAGTCGCCTCTCTGGACGCTGCAGGTGTGCTCGTACACATGGTTTGCATGCTGCAAAATAAAGCTGAAGATCAGCTGCGCCACCGAATCGGTGCTGTAGGCCGGAACGTTGCAAACAGGTATGCCCCGCTCTCTGGCCGCGTCAATATCCACAATGTTGTAGCCGGTGGCCAAAACGCCGATCATCTTCAGCTGGGGAAGCCCCTCAATCGTCCCGCGGTCCAACACCGTTTTATTGGTCAACAGCACCTGGGCGCCTTCGGCCCGTTTTTGGACCTTTTCCGGCGCCGTCCGGGGATAACAAACCACCTCGCCGAACCGCTCCAGCCCCTTCCAGCTCAAATCCCCGGGATTTGCCGCAAAGCCGTCTAAAATTACAATCCTCATTTTTTCGCTGCTCCTTTCTTCTGCTGTGACGCACCGGGCCATCCAGACTGCCAGGATCGCTGCCCCGTCCCTTTTTGCGCGCCGGCGGGAAAATATGTATCAGCCCTTTGAATCGCCTATCATACTCTGTAAAGGGGGCTTCTCTTCCGTTTTTTTATCCATCTGTTTGGCCGGATTTGGCCAGCCGCTGCGCCGGTCAGCGCAGAAGCCCTCGCGAAACAGACGCGTCGTCCAAAAAATCCGGCGGGATTTTCGGACGGCGGACCGTTCCTCCTGCCAGCACTGTGGCGCCGCCCGGGTACCGTCCGCCGCCTGCGGATTTGGGCACTTTATAAGCGCGGCGGCCTTGTCTTAATCCAAAAAATCCTTCAGCTTTTTGCTGCGGCTAGGATGGCGCAGCTTCCGCAGCGCCTTGGCCTCAATCTGCCGGATCCGCTCGCGGGTAACGTTAAATTCTTTTCCCACCTCTTCCAGCGTGCGGCTCCGGCCGTCCTCCAGGCCAAACCGCAGCCGCAGGACCTTCTCCTCCCGGGGGGTCAGAGTCTGCAAGACGTCGCTCAGCTGCTCTTTTAACAGCGTGTGAGAGGCCGCCTCCGCCGGTGCAGGCGCGTCGTCATCCGGGATAAAATCCCCCAGGTGGCTGTCCTCCTCCTCACCAATGGGCGTCTCCAGGCTCACCGGCTCCTGGGCGACCCGCATAATTTCCCGCACCTTTTCCACCGGCATATCCAGCTCCTTGGAGATTTCCTCCGCCGTCGGCTCATGCCCGTTTTTGTGCAGCAGCTGATTGGAAACCTTTTTCACCTTGTTGATCGTCTCCACCATGTGCACCGGAATGCGGATGGTCCGGGCCTGGTCCGCAATGGCGCGGGTAATCGCCTGCCGGATCCACCAGGTGGCGTAGGTGGAAAATTTAAAGCCCTTGGTATGATCAAACTTTTCCACCGCTTTAATAAGACCTAAATTCCCCTCCTGGATCAGGTCCAAAAACTGCATCCCCCGGCCCACATACCGCTTGGCAATGCTGACCACCAAGCGCAGGTTGGCCTCGGACAGGCGCTTTTTGGCGTAATCGTCCCCCTGGGCCATCCGCTGGGCCAGATCCACCTCCTCTTCCGAGCTTAGCAGCGGCACCCGGCCAATCTCCTTTAGGTAGACCTTAACCGGGTCGTCGATGTTTACCCCCTCCGCCGGGGGCGCCTCCTCCTCCGAGGCGGCCGTCGTTGGAATCGAGGTGAGATCCAGGTCGATATCCGGCTCCAGATCCTCGATAATTTCGATATTTAATCCGTCCAGCGTATCATACAGCTTATCTACCTTTTCTACGTCGAAATCCAGCTCCTCCAACGCGTCGGTAATCTCCTTGGTCGTCAGTTTTCCTTTGGACTTCCCCAATTCGATCAAATCCTTGATGACCGATTTTTTGTCCTGTGCTGCCATATTTTTTGCTCTCCTATTTCTCCCCGCAGAAAAATTTTCCCCTTGTCCGCCCCGCGAAGCCAGCGAACCGTCTATCCTCAACCAGGCCACCTTTAACCATTCAAAAGCGCCGGCATTCTTTTTTCGCAGCGCCGTCTTTTAAAAAAACAGCGTCGGCTCTTCTTCGTCAGGCGGCAGAATCACTTTTTCTTTGCCGCCAGATCCGCCACGTATTCCTCCAGCTCCTCCCGGCCCATCTGCTTGAGCTCTTCGGGCGTTTTTTTTCTCCTTCCGGCCAATACAGCGTCGATGTAATCGAGCGTTTCCTTCTGGGTCGCCTTAGAGGAAACGGCGTCCGCCAGAATCCCCGCCACCTTTCCCATCTGCCGCTCGTCCAGCTGTTCCGACAGCGCAATCAGCTCAATCGGGCGGTTTTGCTCCAGCCGCTGGCAGATCACCTGAAAAATTTCCCGATTAAAGTCGGTCAGAAAATCCTCCGGGCGAATCCGTTCTAAAATAAAGCGGTGATAATCCGGGTTTTTTAACAAAATGCCGATTAGGCGCTCCTCAGCCAGTGCCTCTTTCAGATGCGCCTCCCGCTGCGGGTCCCGCCCCCTCTTGGGGTCGGATGCGAAGACGGTCAGATCCCCGGCCTGTTTCTTCTCGGCATTTTTCGCCCGCTGCCGGATGATATAATCTATCTGTGCCGTTAACGGCTCCTTCGAAACCCGCAGCTCCTCCGCCGTCCTGGTCACATAAACGTCCCGCTCAATAGGATTTCGGATATCGGCCATGAACCGGGCGAATTCCTTTAAAAAAGCTACCTTGCCGTCCGCGCTTTCCAGATCGTATTTCTGCCGCAGCCGGCCGATTGCAAAATCCATCGCGCTGCCGGCGCCCTCCAAAAGCAGGCGAAAGCGGGCGGCGCCGAATTTTTTGATAAACTCGTCCGGATCCTTGGCGTCGTGCACCTTTAAAACCCGAACCCGCCCGCCGATCTCCCCAAACAGGTTAATCGCCCGGTTGGTCGCCTTCTGGCCCGCACCGTCGGCGTCGTAGGCCACGACCACCTCCTGGGCATACTGGCAGATCATCCTCGCCTGCTCGGTGGTCAACGAGGTTCCCAGCGTGGCCACCGCGTTGACAAAGCCCGCCTGATGCAGCGCCACCACGTCCATATACCCCTCCGCCAGAATCAAGGCAGGCTCTTTGGACGATTTGGCGAAGTTGAGGGCGAACAGATTGCGGCTCTTTTTAAAAACCGGCGTGTCCGGCGAGTTCAGATACTTGGGCCCCCTGCCGTCCAGAAGCCGGCCGCCAAAGGCCACCACGTTTCCTCGAATGTCGATGATCGGGAAGATCACCCGCCCTCGAAACTGATCGTAGTAGCTGCCCCGGGCGCTTTTGACCGCCACAGCGGCGGCCGCCAGCTCCTCTAAGCGAAACCCCTTTTCCCGCAAATGCCGGATTGCCGCGTCCCAATCCTCCGGCGCGTATCCCAGGCCAAAACGGCGGATGGTTTTATCCGAAAGGCCCCGCTCCCGCAGATAGTCCAGCCCCTTTTTCCCCGCAGGCGAAATCAGGTGTGCGTGGTAAAACCGGGCGGTTTCCCGGTTGATCTCCAAAATGCGGGTCTTAAGTCTTGCAAAGCTGTCGTCATAGCCGTCTTCCGGCATGGGGATGCCCGCCCGCTGGGCCAAAAGCTTTACCGCCTCAATGTAGTCAAGGTTTTCAATCCGGCGCACAAAGGTGACCACATCGCCGCCGGCCCCGCAGCCAAAGCAGTAAAAGGACTGGCTGTCCGGGTATACGGTAAAGGACGGCGTTTTTTCCGAGTGAAACGGGCATAAGCCCACCAGATTCCGCCCCCGCCGCTTCACATTGACATAGGCGCCTATGATCTGTTCAATATCGCTGCGCGCCTTCAGCTCCAAAATAAACTGCTCGCTCAGCATCCGGACCATTCCCCCTTTGCGTCAGCCGCTTCTGCGCGTTTTCCCTCCCATCAGCTGCCGGCGCCCTGCCAGCCTTTGGGGATGAACAGCTCGGTATACAGCCCAACGGCAAACCGGTCGCTCATACCGGAAATATAGTCGCATACCGCCGTATGGATCCCCTCCCGCTCCCTTATGGCGCGGTACTCTGATGGAAGTTTATCCCCGTGGCCAATAAAATATTCATACAGACTTTTGATCACCTTTTGGGCCTTCTCCTCCTCATTTTTCACCAGCGGATGGGTATAGACCGTCTCAAACAAAAACTGCTGCAGCTGCAAAAACACACGGTGGATCTCCGGGTCCATGGCGATGGTCTCTTTGCTGTTTTCAATGACCGAACCCACCAGAGCCGTGATGCGCTGGCTTTTTTTTCGTCCCAGCAGCCATTTAACCTCCCAGGGAAGGTCCTCCTCGGTCATCACGCCGGACCGGACTGCGTCGTCCACATCGTGATTCATATAGGCAATTTTATCCGAAAAGCGGACCAGCCTTCCCTCCAGCGTCGCCGCCTCCGGGCCGGCGGTGTGGCAGCGGATCCCATCCCGCACCTCCCAGCACAGATTGAGCCCCTGCCCGCCCTTTTCCAGCGTTTCCACCACCCGCACGCTCTGCTGGTAATGGCGGTATCCCTGGGGACATACCTCGTTTAAGGCACGCTCCCCCGCATGGCCGAAGGGGGTGTGTCCCAAATCGTGCCCTAAGGCAATGGCCTCGGTCAGATCCTCGTTTAAGCGCAACGCCCGGGCAATGGTCCGGGCAATCTGCGCCACCTCCAGCGTGTGGGTCAGCCGGGTCCGGCAGTGGTCGTCCTGGGGACTGAAAAACACCTGGGTTTTGTGCATCAGCCGCCGAAAGGACCCGCAATGGATAATCCGGTCCCGGTCCCGCTGAAACGGCGTTCGGATCAAATCCTCCTCCTCCGGCTTCTCCCTCCCCCTGGTGGATTGGGAATAAACCGCCTGCGGGGAAAGGGATTCCTTTTCCTGCTGCTGGATCTGTTCTCGAATGGTCATGGAATCCTCCCTTTTCGGACAAGCTTCTATAGATATAGTACGAAATAAAATCCGAAAAACCTGCTTTTCCCCCAAAAAATTTTTCTTTCTTAAAAAAACGCCCTCCTTTTTCGCTCCCCGCCGCCATTCTACCAACAGTCGATTGCGCTTTTTCCAAAGCCATGCTATCCTTGTGAAAAAAGGAGGGATCGTTTTTGTATGGAGCAAATTGACAATCAAAAATTCGGCACTTTTTTAACCGCGCTTCGCAAAGAAAAGGGGATCACCCAAAAGGAGCTGGCGGAAAAGCTGTTCGTCTCGGATAAGGCTGTCAGCAAATGGGAACGAGGCGCCAGCACCCCCAACATCGGGCTGTTGCTGCCCTTGGCCGAGCTGTTCGGCGTCACCGTGCCGGAGCTTTTACGCGGGGAGCGGGAGACCGCCGCCCCAGCTCCGGATGCGGGCAGCTCCTCCGTTCTCACCGTTCTGCGGCAGCGCAGAAGAGGCTGGACCGCGGCCTTCTGTCTGTGCCTGGCAGCCGCGGCCGCCGAGCTTTTTCTGCTGCGCCGGCTGGGAATCTCCTGGGGCGCGTTGGGCAAAGCGGTTCTCCCCGCGGCGGCCGCCTTTTTGCTTTTGGGCGGATGGTTTTGCTTTTTCGCCAGGGAGCTTCTGCCCGGGTACTACGACACAAACAAAATCCATTTTGTCTCCCAGGGCTTTCTGCGGCTGCATATGCCGGGGCTTTCTTTCCACAACGGAAACTGGCGGCCCATCTGCACAGCCATCAAGACCGCCGCCTTATCCGCCGCCGTTTTGTACCCGCTTTTTTGCCTGATCGCCGTCCGCTTTGGCGGCGCCGCCCAATGGCAGCCGCTGGAAAAGCCCCTGCTGCTTTTGTTTTTGGCCGCTTTCCTCCTGGCCGTTTATGGCACCGGGCGAAAATACGGCTGAAGCGGCCCATTTTCCACCGGCAAAATCAGGATAGGTCCGTGCAGATTTCCTCTACTACCCTTGCCTGCACCGCCGCGGCGGTCAGCTCGGTCAGGTCCCGCCTAAAGGCCGGGACCTTTTTTGCGTCCAGCAAAAGCCGCAGCCGGACCGTCGCGCCAAAGTCCGATTCCAGTACCCGCGCGTTGTGCTGCGGCAGCAGGTGGCTGATCTTCCCATACCAATCATAGCCGAAATCCGCTTCCAGCACGGCGCAAAGGATCATTTTCCGCCGTACAGCCGCGTCTACCGCCAGCTTGGCCCCGTGGGAATAGGCACGCGCCAGGCCGCCGGTTCCCAGTAGGATCCCTCCGAAATAGCGGGTCACCACTACCGCCACATCGGTCAGGCCCTCCCGCTCCAGCACCTCCAGCACCGGGACGCCGCCGGTCCCCTGGGGCTCACCATCGTCGCTCATGCGCTTTACGCCGCTTTCGCGCAATATGTATGCGTAGACGTGATGAGCGGCCTCCCGGTGCCTGGCCCGAACGCCCGCAAGAAAATCCAGCGCCTGCGCTTCGTCGGTTACCGGCGCGATCTGCCCGATAAACCGGGATTTTCGTTCTATAAACTCATCGCTGGCGAAATCGGCTACCGTTTCATAGGGCTTAAACAAAAAAGCACCTCTTTTCCGATTTTGAGGTAAAGAGAAGGCGGTACATTCCTGCACCGCCTTCTCCCTTGTTATGCCATAAAAATGCGACTTACTCCGCTTTGGCGCCTCTGTTGAAACGTCTATTGAATCTGTCAACACGGCCGCCGGTGTCCACCAGCTTCTGTCTGCCGGTAAAGAACGGATGGCACTTGGAACAAATTTCAACCCGAATGTCCTTTTTGGTGGACCGGGTCTCGAATTCCGCACCGCAGGCACAGCGGACGGTCGTCTTTTCATAGTTGGGATGGATTCCTTGCTTCATTGGGTAAGTCACCTCTTTCCACTCTGTGTGATTAACAGAGTTATCATACCACACCGCTTTCTAAAAAGCAAGCCCTTTTGTCCAGCAACCGCAAGGCTCATCCCTTTACCAAAGGTTAAAAGCCCATAATTTGGGTCATTTGCGCCTTAAACTGCCCTTCCAGCTTCTGCGCCTCGGCCCGGCTTTGCCCCTGCACCATAAAATAGACCTTGATCTTCGGCTCGGTGCCGGAAGGGCGGACCACAATGACGTTGTTCCCCTCCAGCCCGTATTCCACCACGTTGGATTTGGGCAGATGGATGGTCTGCTCCCCCCCGGCGGATTTTTTTACCGACGCTTGATAGTCCGACACCCACAGCACCTTTTTTCCGCAGATTTCTTCCGGCGCGTTTTTCCGCAGGCTTTCCATAATCCCCTGCATCCGCTCCATACCGGTGGCGCCCTCGCAGGTAAAGCTGGCCTGGGTGTTCAGGTGCATCCCGTATTTTTCATATAAGCCGAACAGTACATCCGCCAGCGTTTTGCCCTGCTTTTTATAATAAGCGGCCATCTCGCAGATGAGCATCGAGCCGTTTACCGCGTCCTTGTCCCGCACATAGCCGCCGGAAAGATAGCCATAGCTTTCCTCAAAGCCGAAAATATACCGCTCCTGCTCGCCTTTTTGCTCTAAGCGCAGAATCTGCTCGCCGATATACTTAAAGCCGGTCAGGATGTTGACCACCTCAAAGCCATGGGTCTCGGCCAGCCGGTCGATCATAGAGGTGGTGACGATGGTCTTGACTACGATGGGGTCCTGCGGCATGGTCCCCAGCTCCCGGCGGGAGCTGGCGATGTAGTCGGTCAAAAGCACCCCCACCTCGTTGCCGGTCAACAGCAGATAGCCTCCCTCGTGGGGAACCGCGATGCCCACCCGGTCGCAGTCCGGGTCGGTGGCCAAAAGCAGGTCCGGCTTTTCGATTTCGCACAAATCCAGCCCCTTCTGCAGCGCCTCCCGAATCTCCGGGTTGGGATACGGGCAGGTGGGGAAGTTGCCGTCCGGCATTTCCTGCTCCTTCACCGGCACCACGTTCTTTACGCCGATCCGCTCTAAAATCGCCCGGACGCACATATTCCCAGCGCCGTTTAAGGGCGTGTAGACCACCTTCATGCCGCTGTCTTGGCAAATCCCCTTGCGGATGGACTGGGCCTGCACCGCGTCGAGATACCGGTCGATCACCTCCTGCTTAATGTACTGGATCTTTCCGTTTCCCAGCGCAGCAGCAAAGTCCGCCACCTTTACCCCGTCAAAAATATCAATGCGGCCGATTTTTTTCAGCACCGCGTCCGCCGCCTCGTCAGTCATCTGGCAGCCGTCCGGCCCGTAGGCCTTATAGCCGTTGTACTTGGCCGGATTGTGGCTGGCGGTGACCATGACCCCCGCCTGGCAGCCTAAATCCCGCACGGCGAAGGACAAAGCCGGGGTGGGCATCAGCTGGTCGTATAGGTAGGCGGTGATCCCGTTGGCCGCCATGACCCGGGCCGTCTCCTCGGCGAACAGCCGGGAATTGATCCGGGAATCGTAGGAGATGGCAATGCTGCTCTGGGGATATTTTTCGTTGAGATAGTCCGCCATCCCCTGGGTGGCCTTGCGGACGGTGTAAATATTCATCCGGTTGGTGCCGGCGCCCAGTACGCCCCGCAGGCCGGCGGTGCCGAAGCTCAGCTCCTGGTAAAACCGGTCGAAGATTTCGTCGTCCTTTTCCTTTATGCTCAGCAATTCTTCCTTCAGCGCCGGATCCTCCAAGGGATAATCCACCCAGCGCTGGTACTGCATTTTTTCTGTCATGCTTAATCGCCTCCAACTTTTTGCAGGAACTCGTTGTCCGCTTTTTATTAGTATAGCGCATTTTTTCGCTTTTCTCAACTGTTTTTTAGATGGATTGCCCAAAAGAAAAAGAAAATCAGCCGTCGGGATTGGCGTTTTCCCCTTCTTTTTGTCCGGCTTCTCCCGCCCTTTGCCTTTCATATTGATGGAGGCCGCTTTTTTAATCCTTCGTCAAAATAGTCAAAGGGCAGCTACCCGATCTGGGCAACTGCCTGATAAACTGAAATTATTCTATACCGGAAGAATAGTCTATAACTATTTTTCCACAATCTCGGCATAGCCAGGCTTCAACAGAGGAACCTTTCCAAAATGACCTTGGCGACAAACACACTGCGCCCTCATACATATCAGAGCGGTTTATCAAGTGTTTCTTTTGCTGCCAGTTTATCTCTTGAGAACTTTGGATAACGCCTTGTTCCATGCTCTTGTTGCAATAGGGGCACTTCATGTATTTTACTCTCCTTACAAATTTCCATTTATTATCTTGATTATATCATGGATCACGTTGTATTTCAATTTCAAGACAGCGAAATCGGCAACACCCAATACCGCAGCACGAAAAGTAAAAGGGATATTCCTTCCCGCCTCTGGTCATTGAACCCAAAATGCGGTATACTGAGAGTATCGTTTGCTTTTTTGATTGGCAGGTGCTTGTTATGTTCTATTCGGTCAACAGTATGGGACTGCTGGGCCTTTCGGCCTATCCGGTCCTGGCGGAGGTGGACCTTTCCCAGTCCATGCCCGCTTTCGAAATTGTCGGACTGCCCGGCGCGGCGGTAAAAGAGTCCCGGGACCGGGTCCGTTCCGCCATCCGCAACTGCGGAATGGCCTTTCCCGTCGGCAAAATCATTGTGAACCTCTCCCCCGCCGACGTAAAGAAAGACGGCGCTTTATACGATCTGCCGATTTTTCTCGGGGTGCTCAAGGCTGCGGGAATGCTGGAGGCGGACCTTTCCGGCAGCGCGTTTTTCGGCGAGCTTTCCCTCTCTGGCGAGGTTCGCCGGGTAAGCGGTGCGCTGCCGCTGGTGTTAGGCGCCAAGGAGCAGGGACTGCGCCGGGTGTTTCTCCCCCAGGCCAACGCGGCGGAGGGCGCGCTGGTACAGGGGATTGAGGTGTACGGCCTTTCCCACCTAAACCAGCTGCTGGACTGGTACTATAAGGGCGACGCCCTGGTCCCCGCCGCAAGCGAGGGCCTGGGCCAAAGCCAAGCGCCGCCCTATCTGGATTTTGCCGACGTCAAGGGCCAGTCCGGGGCCAAGCGGGCGCTGGAGGTCGCTGCCGCCGGCGGCCACAATCTTTTGATGATCGGCTCCCCCGGCGCGGGCAAATCCATGCTGGCAAAACGCATCCCCTCCATTCTGCCGGAAATGACCTTCCAGGAATCCATCGAAACCACCAAAATCCATTCGGTGGCAGGGACCCTGCCGGAGGGCGGCGCCCTTATCACCGAGCGGCCGTTTCGCGCGCCCCATCACACCATCTCCCCCGCCGGACTGTCCGGCGGCGGCTCGATCCCCCGGCCGGGCGAAATTTCCCTGGCGCACAACGGCGTGCTGTTTTTAGACGAGCTGCCCGAGTTCTCCCGGGACGCCATGGAGGTGCTGCGCCAGCCCATTGAGGACGGGCAGGTGACCATCTCCCGGGTGTCCGGCACCCTGACCTATCCCTGCTCCATGATGGTGGTCGCCGCCATGAATCCCTGCCCCTGCGGCTATTTTGGCCATCCGCTGCGGGATTGCAGCTGCTCGCCTCACGCGGTCAGCCGGTACCTGTCCCGGGTATCCGGCCCGCTTTTGGACCGGTTGGATCTGCATGTGGAGGTAGCGCCGGTGCAGTACCGCAGCCTGACCTCTCCCCAGCCGGAGGAATCGTCCGAATCCATTCGCCGGCGGGTCAACAGCGCCAGGAAAATCCAGCAGGAGCGGTACCAAAGCATCGGTATTTCCTGCAACGCAAAGCTGCCCTCTCCGGCGGTCAACCGCTTTTGTCCAATGGATGACGGCGCGTCCGCGCTTCTTTCCCGGGCGTTCGAAACCATGGGCCTTTCCGCCCGCGCCTATGACCGGATTTTAAAGGTATCCCGCACCATTGCCGACCTGGACGGCGCCGAGGTGGTGCAGCGCCGGCACATTGCCGAGGCGGTGCAGTACCGCAGCCTGGACCGCAAATACTGGTCCCGTTAAGGAGGCTTTCGCATGTATTTAGAAAAAAACGGTCATCGCTTTTCCTTCACCGATCAGGTCCGGAAAAGCCCCGATCTGCGGGAGAGCTTTTTCTCCCTGGCCCGGCAGGTGTTCTCGCTGGATTTCGCGCCCTGGTACCAGGGCGGCGGGTGGGGGGATCGGTACATCCCCCACGCGCTGGTGCTGGGTCGGCAGGTGGCGGCCAACGTGTCGGTCAATACCATCGACTTTCTGCTGAACGGGGTCCGCCGCACCTATGTCCAGCTGGGCACCGTCATGACCCATCCAGACTTTCGGGGCATGGGCCTTTCCCGCTTTTTGCTGGAAACGGTGCTGGATGCTTGGAGGGACCGGTGCGACTGTCTGTATCTGTTCGCCAACGATACGGTGCTGGACTTTTACCCCCGGTTCGGCTTCGTCCCGGCAAAGGAGGCGCAGCCGGTTTTCCCCATTGTTCCCGGCCAGCCGCTCCCCCGGCGCAGGCTCTGTCCGGACCTGCCGGAGGACCGGGCGCTGCTTTTTAAAACCTACCGCCAGTCCAACCCCTTTTCCGCGTTTTCCATGGAGGGGAACGAGGGGCTTTTTCTCTTTTACGTCCTGGGCCCCTTCCGGGACATGCTCTATGAGCTGCCCGGCCAGAGCGCCGTGGCCATTTTGGAGGAGGACGGCGAGGTCCTATACTGCCATGAGCTGCTGGGCAGACCGAAAATCGGCTTGCTTCCGCTGCTGGAGGGGCTGGCCGGTCCTGGAATCCGCCAGATCCGGCTGGGCTTTACCCCCAGACCCGGCCTTCTTCCCCTTCGCTTTCTCCCCGGGGAGGAGCACCTGTTTGTCCTTGCCGGAAAAGAAAACCCATTTGCGGCAAAAAGCCTTTTTTTCCCGCAGATTTCCCACGCATAAGCGCGGCGCGTCCGCTCGAATTTTTTGGAAAGCACGAGGATAGATTGAGATGATGAAACGACTTGTTTTCGGCATTTTGGCCCATGTGGACGCGGGAAAAACCACCCTGTCCGAAGCGCTTTTGTACACGGCGGGCAGTATCCGCCGGGCCGGGCGGGTGGATCACAAGGACGCCTTTCTCGACACCTTCGCGTTAGAACGGCAAAGGGGGATTACCATCTTTTCCAAGCAGGCGATGCTGGAGGGGGAGGGCTTTTCCATCGCCCTTCTCGACACCCCCGGCCATGTGGATTTTTCCTCGGAAATGGAGCGGACCCTCGACGTGCTGGATTATGCCGTCCTGGTCATCAGCGGCACCGAGGGGATCCAGGCCCACACCCAAACCCTTTGGGAGCTGCTGCGCCGCCGGCGGATCCCCGTGTTTTTGTTCGTCAATAAAATGGATCTGGCCGGCGCGTCGGTCCAGCCTATTTTAGAGGGGCTGCAAAAACGCTTTGGCCCGGGATTCGTCAATTTTTCCGCGCCGGAAGAGCAGATCTGGGAGGAGGCCTCTTTGTGCGACGAGCCGCTGCTAAAGACCTATCTGGAAGAGGGCCGCCTTTCCCCGCAGCAGCTGGCCCGTCCCATCCGGCGGCGCAGCCTCTTTCCCTGCTTTTTCGGCTGCGCCCTTCGGCTGGAGGGCGTCGCCCCGCTTTTGGACGCTATGAAAGAGCTGACCCAAATGCCCGACTATCCAAAGGACTTCGGCGCAAAGGTGTTTAAAATCGCCCGGGACGAAAAGGGCGAGCGCCTGACCTATTTGAAGGTGACCGGCGGCGTTTTGCAGGTGCGGGATACCCTGTCCGGTGAAAAGCCGCAGCCCTGGGAGGAAAAGGCCAACCAGCTGCGGGTCTATTCCGGCAGCCGTTTTCAGCCGGTACAATCGGCAGGGGCCGGCGCCGTCTGCGCCGTAACCGGTCTGACCCTGACCTATCCCGGCATGGGCCTCGGCTGCGAGGCCTCGTCCGCCTCGCCCCAATTACAGCCGGTGCTCTCCTACCGGCTCATCTACCCCGCCGGCTGCGGTGCCCACACCATGCTGGGCTTTATGCGCCTTTTGCAGGAGGAGGATCCTCTTTTAAAGGTGGAATGGAACGAGGCGCTGCAGGAAATTCATCTGCGGCTGATGGGCCAGGTCCACCTGGAGATTCTGCGCCAGACCATCCACGACCGCTTTGGCGTTTCGGTGGATTTTGAGGAGGGCGGCATTGTGTATCAGGAGACGGTTACCGAGCCGGTGGAGGGGATCGGCCATTACGAGCCGCTGCGCCATTACGCCGAGGTCCGCCTGCTACTGGAGCCGGGCGAGCCCGGCAGCGGCCTTGTTTTTGACTCGGTTTGCAGCACCGACGATCTGGATTTAAATTGGCAGCGGCTGATTTTGACCCATCTGGCGGAGCGGGAGCATCCCGGTGTGCTGACCGGCGCGCCGCTGACCGACGTAAAAATCACCCTGCTGGCTGGCAAAGGGCACCTAAAGCACACCGAAGGCGGAGACTTCCGCCAGGCCACCTACCGCGCCGTCCGGCAGGGGCTGAAACGGGGAAGGTGCCGCCTGCTGGAGCCCTGGTACCGGTTTCGGATCGAGGTACCGCAGGAAAACATCGGCCGGGTCATCGCCGATATCCAGCACAAAAGCGGCAGCTTTCAGCTGGAGGAGGGAGCCGGCAGCATGGCCGTCCTGACCGGGACGGTGCCGGTGGCAGAAATGAAGGACTATCCCCAGGAGCTGGTCTCCTTTTCCAAAGGGCGGGGCCGCATTTCCCTACAGGTGACAGGCTACGCCCCCTGCCACGACGAAGAGGCGGTTATAGAGCGCATCGGCTACGACAGCAGCCGCGATTTAGAAAACCCCTGCGACTCCATTTTCTGCTCCCATGGAGCCGGCCATGTGGTTCCCTGGCACAAGGTCCCGCAGGAGGCGCACACCGAAAGTCCCTTTAAAAAAAACGCGTCGCCCTCACAGGCACAGCCCTCGGCCAGCGCCTTCAGCCGCAGCCGCCCTTTGATCCCCTTTTCGCTGGAGGAGGAAAAAATCCTCGCCGAAATTTTTGCGCGGACCTATGGCGCACCGGCAAAGCGCGACGCCTTTGCCCCGGTGAAAAAAGAGAGCCCCCCAAAGCCCGCCGGTCCGGAGCGTTCGGCTGTTCCGCCCGGACCGCCGCAGGCCGAATACCTTTTGGTAGACGGCTACAACATCATTTTTTCCTGGGACGAGCTCAAGGAGCTGGCCGGCCGCGACCTGGACGCCGCCCGCCAGACCTTAACGGATATTCTAATCAATTACCACGGATATAAGGGGGTCGCCGTCATCCTGGTTTTCGACGCCTACAAGGTCAAGGGCGGCGTGGAAAAGGTCGAGGAAGCCAGCGGGATTCATGTGGTCTATACAAAGGAAAAGGAAACCGCCGACATGTATATCGAGCGCACCACCTACGATATGGCCAAAAAGCACCGCGTGCGGGTCGCCTCCTCCGACAATCTGGAGCAGATGATCATTTTGGGTCACAACGCCGTTTCCGTTTCCGCCGATGCATTTAAGCTGGAGGTGGAAGAGGTCAACCGCCGGATTCGCCAAATTCTCGACCGGCAGAAGGGCCGCACCGGCGGCGGACAGCGCCTGCAAATCCCCCTGCCGCCGGAGAAGGAGACCTAAGTCCCGGATATGCCAAAGGAAGAAGTCCCCGGATGCTCGAATTTTTTGAGCATCCGGGGACTTCTTCTAAACCGAAAGGAGTAAACAGCTTATTTGTGGTACTTGCCGCCGTTTAAAATCTGATAGCCCCGGTAGATCTGCTCTAACAGCATCACCCGGGCCAGCTGGTGGGGAAAGGTCATCCGGGACATGGAAAGCCTCTGATCCGCCCGCCTTTTTACCGGATCGGACAGCCCAAAGGAGCCGCCGATCACAAATACCACGCCACCCTTCCCCGTCAGCGCCGTGTCCGCCAGCATTTGGGACAGCTCCTTAGAATCGGCCTGCCGCCCTTCGATACACAGCGCCGCCACAAGGCTCCCCGCCGGTATGCGGGAAAGGATCCGCCGGCCCTCCGCCTCCAGCCCGGCAGCGATCTGCGCCGCAGAGGGATTCTGCGGCAGCCGCTCCTCCTCGATCTGCACAACCGAAAGCCGGCAAAAAGCGCCCAGGCGCTTTTGATACTCCGCCGCCGCCTGCCGCCAGTAGTCCTCCTTGAGCTTTCCCACACACAGGATGGTCACCGCCTGCATAACTGCCCGCCGCTCCTTTCTCAAGGACGGCCGGGACCGCCCCCTGCTTCCCCATTGGGATGCGCCCTTTTGGATCGCTTATAGACAAATCAAGCTTCCCGGCTCATACCGTGGCGCTACCTCGATTTCGTAATCCTCTGCCCGGCGCAGCCCGGCTTTTTCCAAAGCCAGCGCCGCCGTTTCCAGCGCCAGACCCGGCAGGTTGTTTTCCCGGCTCAGATGGCCCAGCACCAGCCTCCGCGCGCCCGCCTGTACCAGCTGCGGCAAAAAGGCGGCGCAGCCCTCGTTTGACAGATGCCCTTTTTCCCCGTCGATCCGCCTTTTTAACGGATAAGGGTACCCTCCCGCCATCAGCATATTTTTATCGTAATTGGATTCCAGCAGCACCAGGTCGCATCCGTCCACCGCCTGGCGGACAGTGGGCGTAACCGCCCCCAGATCGGTGGAGACCGCCATCTTTTTCCCGTTTCCGCTGACCGCAACATAGCCCACGCTGTGTACGCTGTCATGGGGCGTTTCAAAAGCGCCTATGTATAAATCTCCCACCGCGACGCCCTGGGCCGGCATGGGAACCGCTCTGGCGTCCGCCGGCAAAGCATCTCGGTCAGCCAGAAAATCCAGCACCTCTTCGGTGGCGTACACCGGAACGGCCAGCCTTTTTAAGAGCACCTTCAGCCCCTTAACATGGTCGATGTGCTCGTGGGTGATGAACACCGCACCGATGCCCGTCCGTTCAATCCCTCGGGACTGCAGCGCCGCAAAAATCGCCCGGCAGCTGATCCCCGCGTCAATCAGTACGCCGCCAACGCCGCTTCCGATATAGGTGCTGTTGCCGCTGCTGCCGCTGGCAAGGGTACAAAAGCATGCCATCCTGTCAATCCTTTCCGTAAAGCTTTTGGGAACAGCCGAAGAAAAAACGCCTTCCGCTTCGTTTTCTACAAAAGAAATCGGCCTAAGCCTTTCGGGCGTAGGCCGAAACAATCTGTCTATCCGATGGCCCGCTGTACATCCGCGTCCGGCACATCAACTTTTTCCATTTTTGCGCCCAATCCGCAGAATTTTTCCACAACACATTCGTATCCGCGCTCAATGTGGCGGATCTCCTCCACCTCTGTCCGCCCATGGGCGATCAGCCCGGCGATGATCAGCGCGGCGCCTGCCCGCAGATCAGTGGCCTTTACCGGCGCGCCGGTCAGGCCTTCTACCCCCTCGACCACCGCAACCTTTCCGTCCACCTGGATTTTTGCGCCCATCCGCCGCAGCTCGTCCACATATTTATAGCGGTTGTCCCATACGCCCTCGGTGATGATGCTTGTCCCCTGGGCCACCGAAAGCATCACCGCCATCTGGGGCTGCAAATCGGTGGGAAAACCGGGATGCGGCAGGGTTTTTAGGTTAATTTTGTTTAACGGGCCTTTTCGGGTTACCCGGACCGCGTCGTCAAATTCCTCCACTGTCGCGCCCGCCGCCACCAACTTCGCCGTAATAGACTCCAGGTGCTTGGGGATGACGTTTTTCACCAAAACATCTCCGTTGGTAGCCGCCGCCGCGACCATAAAGGTCCCCGCCTCAATCTGGTCGGGGATAATCGAATAGGTGGCGCCGCGCATATGCTCCACGCCCCGGATCTTAATAACGTCCGTTCCGGCGCCGCGCACATCCGCGCCCATGGAGTTTAAAAAGTTGGCCAAATCTACCACATGCGGCTCCTTGGCCACGTTTTCTAAAATGGTCAGACCCTGCGCCCGCACCGCCGCCAGCATGACGTTGATGGTCGCGCCAACGGTGACGCCGTCGAAATAAATGTGGCTGCCCACCAGCTGCTGCGCCTCGGCGCAGATCATGCCGTGATCAATGGATACCTCAGCGCCCAAGGTCTCAAAGCCCTTAATGTGTTGGTCAATGGGGCGCACACCGCCGAAATTGCAGCCGCCGGGCATGGTCACCGCCCCTTTGGAACAGCGACCCAAAAGCGCGCCCAGAAAATAATAGGAGGCGCGCATGTTGCGGGCAATGTCAAACGGCACCGACGGGGAAATAATATGGGTAGCGTCGATCTCCACCGTCGTCTTGTTGCGCATTTTGATTTTCGCGCCCAGTTCCTTTAAAATTTGCAGGGAAATATTTACATCGTTGATATTGGGGATATTCTCTAATACGCAAGGCTCTTCGGCCAATAAAACCGCAGGGATAATCGCCACCGCCGCATTTTTTGCGCCGCTGATCACAACCTCACCCTCCAGCCGGCTGGGACCTTCAATGAAAAATTTCTCCATTGCAGTCTCTCCTTTTATCCTATTCTCTTTTTCTCATAAAAAACGCAGAAAATCTGCGGACATATTCTCACGAATGCTGGCATAATACCATAAGGGCAAGGCCGTCGTAATGATATCATAAGCCATGCCCGTAGGGTGGCCATAGGAATCCGTATAATAACGGCTTTGTCGTTATTATACCACAAGCTCCCGCAAAATAAAAGCCCAATCGTTGAGAAAAAATTCCTCTTTCCAAAGCGGGACTTTTGTGTTTTTCGCCATTTCGGCAAAAATTCTCCGGCAACAAAATTCTTCCCCTTTCCCCTTTGGATATGCGCCTTCTCCCACCGGTTTTCCCCGCGGTCTTCTCTTCCTTTTTCCGGCAAAAAAGGCGCCCCTTAAAAAAGGACGCCTTTTCATTTTTTGAAGCGTTTACCGGCCGGGATAATAGGTGCCGATATATTTTGTCGGATCCATAAATCTGCCGTTGATGATAATTTCAAAATGGCAGTGATTTCCAGAAGCGTTGCCGGTCATTCCCACATAGCCGATGATCTGCCCCTGCTGGACGTAATCGCCGTAGGATACCGCCAGCTGGCTCATGTGCGCATACAGCGTATAGATGCCGTTGCCGTGGCTGATCTTCACATGAATGCCGTAAGCGCGGTACTGACGGACTGCCTTGACCACCGTGCCGGAGGCCGATGCCCGGATCACCGTGCCCCGAGGCGCCCCGATATCCAAGCCGGTATGTCCCCAGTAGCCGTTGATCCCGCAGGTGACCTTTCCGCCATCCACCGGCCAGAGGAAGCCGCCGGTGCCGCTGACGCTGGTGCCGGAGCTGCTCATCACCCGGATGGGCTCCGCCGTCCCCACCGTTACCACCTGGTCTACCGGTTCCTTTAAAATCAGGGAATCCACTTCTTCCCGGTCCTCTTCCACTCCGTTGATATAGACCACATCGGCGGTCACCAGCCGCTTGCCCAGTATCCCGGAGCTGCGGACCGCCTGATAGCCCTTGGCGTAGTTGGCGTCCACCACCTCTTCGGTGCCGAACGGCACGTCCTCCTCATAAACCTCGGTAACGGTGCGCTTTACCGTTAAAAAGTTGACCTGGTTGGAGATTAAAACCTCCTGCCCCACCAGCAGCTTTTCCTCGATTTCCGGATTGAGCGCCTTTAACTGAGAATAGGGGATATCCATCTTTTGGGAAATCAGCGTAGGTGCGTCGCCGGCCTCTACAATATAGACCACCTCGCCCTCCACCTCGGAGGTCAGCACCTCTTCCATTTCCTCCGGCTCCACCAGGCTGCTCAATAGATATAAGCCCTTGGAAAGCTGTACGTCCTGCACAAAATCCACCCGTTCATTCTCATTGCCGGTGCGAAACTCGTCCAGCATCCCGTCCAGCAGTGCGCGGACCGGCTCCGCGTTTTCCACCGCGCCGTAAAAAACCCCGTCAACATAAAGCCCGCTGGCCTCGGTGATTTCGTTGCCCGAAGCGGCGATGAGCTCGTCGGCGATTTCATTTACGGTGGACAGATTCTCCTCTTCAATAATCTTTAAGGTGTATTTGGGCACCGTATCCAAAGGGGGCTGGTATTCCTCGTATACAATACGGCTCTGCATGATTTTCTCCGATTCATCAAAATCGGATTCCCTTGCAATATAGCCGATGATTTTATCGTTATACTCTACCTCCAACGCGAACTGAAGATTCAGGCCTTGGTGGATCAGGTTTAAAAATAAAACAAAGCTGACAACCGGCGCCACATAGCAAAGCACCGTTCCAAGCGTTTTAAACACAAGCCGCAGGCTCTCCCGAAAAAGCAGGGTTTTCTCCTGCAGAACCGCCCTGGCGCCCTGCTCCCTTGCCAGCGCAACCCGTTCTTCCCGGGTTTGGCGCAGCTGCTGCACCCGGCGGTACGGGCGCATCGCGTCGCTCACGGCAAACCGCAGCTTGCGCTTTAAAAGGGTCTGGCGCTTTTTTAACCGCAGGCCGATTGCCAAACGCGTGCTTACAGCAAAACGGAACGCTCTTTTTTTATACCGTCTAAAATAGCGAATCAGCTGAAGTCCGACAAAATAACAGAAGCGGTAGCCCGCCGTAAAGGTGCCCCAAACCGTATCCGTCAAGGACCGGTTTTCCGGTACGCGCCGCTTGGGGCTCGGACTTTTTTTGCCGATACTCTGGCTGCTTTCCATCCACTCCTCTCCTTTCCTTCGCGGGACAGATATTCCGCTTGATTTCTTCTTCATTATACACACTCTGCCTTTTTTATCAACCGAATTCACAAAAATGTAAAAAAGTTATAGACAAATCATATAAATATTTTTATTTTAAGTCCATTATAATCAGGTATATTGACGAAAAAATGTGTTGCCTTTGTGATGGCTTGTCTAAACTCCGAAAAAGGAATCCCCCTGGACGCTTTGGCCCTTGATCCCATTGTGAGCCATATTCTGATATGCTATTTTACCACGACTTTCCCCATCCTGCAAACCTTAGAATGGGGCAAAGAAAAAACGCCCGCCCCTTTTTTAAGGGACAGACGTTTTTTCTTTGCCGCTGCTTTTATAAAGCGCGGGAATGTTCCTTTTCCAAACCGAATGCCGCTTTACAGCACCTTCGAAAGAAAATCCCGCAAACGGGGATGCTGCGGGCTGCCAAAAAAGACGTCCGGCGGGCCCTGCTCCAAAACCTTTCCCTCGTCCATAAACAGCACCCGGGTGGCCGCTTCCCGGGCAAAGCCCATTTCATGGGTGACCACCACCATGGTCATGCCCTCGTCTGCCAGATCCTTCATCAGCTCCAGCACCTCGCCCACCATCTCCGGATCCAGGGCGGAGGTGGGCTCGTCAAACAGCATCACGTCCGGATTCATGGCCAGAGCCCGAACAATGGCGATCCGCTGCTTCTGCCCGCCGGAAAGCTGCCCTGGATAGGCTCCCGCTTTATCCCACAGCCCGATGCGCTCCAGCAGTCCCTTGGCCTTTTCCTGCGCCTGCTGCGGCGATTGCAGCTTCAGCTTAACCGGCGCCAGGGTGATATTTTCCAGCACGGTCAGATGGGGAAACAGGTTAAACTGCTGGAATACCATTCCCATTTTCTGGCGCAGAGCGTGGATGTCTGTTCCTTTGTCGGTGATGTTCTGCCCTTCAAACCAGACCTCTCCGCCGGTGGGCACCTCTAAAAGGTTCAGGCACCGCAGAAAGGTGGATTTTCCCGATCCGGACGGCCCGATTACCACCACCTTTTCCCCCTGCTCAATGGTCTGGTCAATACCCCGCAGTACCCGATGCTCCCCAAAGGACTTTTGCAGATTTTTAACGGTTATCACTTCTGGCCAGCCTCCTTTCAAACAGGTTTAATAGGCGGGTCATGCCGAACACCAGTACAAAATAGATCACTGCGATGGACAAAAGTGGCGTGTACAGATCATAGGTGGCCCCGCCGATTCGCTCCGCCGCCTTGGTCAGGTCGTTGACCGCCATGGTCCCGGCGATGGAGGTTTCCTTCACCAGAGTGATAAACTCGTTGCCCAATGCCGGCAGGATGTTGCGAATCGCCTGGGGCAGAACGATCAGCCGCATAACGGCGCCGTCGCGCAGGCCCAGGGAATTGCCCGCCTCAAACTGGCCCTTGTCCACCGAGTTGATACCCGCGCGGATGATTTCCGCCACATAGGCGCCGGAATTGATGCCGAAGGTGATCACCGCCACCAGAATTTTGTTCTGCACCGAGGCAAAGACTACCGTATTTAAAATCAGCAGCTGCACATAAACCGGTGTTCCCCGGATCACCAGTACATACGCGTCCAAAAGCCATTCCAGCGGCCGCAGAAAATGGTGCTTTTTGGCCATATGCTTTACCACCGCCACCACTACGCCGATGGCCGTACCCAAAAGCACCGCAAAAAACGAAATCTCCAGCGTAACGCCGATTCCTTTCAAAAACGCCATATACCGGTCCTTTTCCACAAAGGTTCGGTACAGGCTGTTTTGCAGCCCCTGCATCCAAAGCAGATTCTGGACCCCAAAATACAAGAACAAACCGTCACTCCCTTTCCTGTCGCTGGACAAGCGCAAGGGGGGAAACTCCCCCCCTGCATTTAATCCGTCGGACGATCTACCTCGTTTACATGGAGGCGTCCATATGTGTTTTGGTAAATTCCTGGATTTTCCCTTCGTCGATCAGCTTTTTCAAAACGACGTTCAGCGCCTCAGCCATTTCGCTGTTGCCCTTTTTCACCGCCAGGGCGTATACGTCGGTAAACAGCACCATATCCAGAATTTCCAGCTCTGCCTCGTTTTGCTGCAAAATCGCTTTTGCCGGCATGTTGTCGAGAATCATGCAGTCAATCTGGCCGTTATTCAGATCCTCCGCCGCAACCAGATTCTTTTTATAGGCGTTTACATTGGTATACTCCATGTCCTGACAGTACAGATCCGCCGTCGTGCTTTGCTGTACGCCGATTTTCATATTGGCCAGATCCTTTTCCTCCTGGATGTCGGCAAAACCCTTTCTGACCAGAATCACCTGCTCGGACTCGGCGTATTCCATGGTGAAATCCATGGTCTCCAGGCGCTCCTCGGTAATGGAAACACCGGCGGCGGCAAAATCAGCGGTGCCGTTCTGGGGGGCCAGCAGCGCGTTGGTGAAGTCCATGTCCTGGATGACCAGCTCCAGCCCGTAGTAATCGGCAATCGCCTGGGCGATGTCCGCGTCGATTCCCACGACCTTTTCGCCTTCCACATATTCGTAAGGGGCGAAGCCGGCGTCGGTGGACATGGTCAGCTTGCCGGGGGTCACGGTTTTAAGCGTCGGCTTTTCCTCTCCCAACGCGCCGGAGGAGCCGGCGTCAGCCTGGGAGGATGCGGAAGAATTGCCCGCAGCTTGTGAAGGGGTAGTGCCGTTACAGGCGGCAAGGGTCAGCAGCATCAGAGCTGCCAGAATGAGGGATATTCCTTTTTTCATCTTATTTTCTCTCCTGTCCGTTGAATTGGTATATCCTCATTATATGCATAAATTTGCAAAAATCAAGTATATTTTTAAAGTTTTTTTGATTTTATTCAATATTTACGGATATATATGCATTTTTGAGCGCGTTTTTAAACGGTTCGTGCATAGGGGCGAGGATTTTCATCTGCTTTTGGCTCACCGGATGGACAAACCGGCAGACGGCGCAGTGCAGCGCCTGCCGCCCGATGATCCGGCTGTCCCCGCCGTATAAGGCGTCCCCGGCCAGCGGATGGCCGATGTGGGCCATGTGTACCCGGATCTGGTGGGTCCTTCCCGTTTCCAGCCTTAGCCGGACGAGGCTGTAATCCTCTGCCGCGGCCAGGGTCTCGTAATGGGTCACGGCCCGCTGGCCGTCCGGCAAAACCTGCCGCAGAATGTGTACCGGGTCCGGCCGGCCAATGGGCGCGTCTACCGTTCCGACCGGCGGCTGGGGGATTCCGCACAAAATCGCCAGGTATTCCTTTTCCACCCGCCCTGCCAGCCGGGAGGCCGCAAACTGATTTTTCGCTGCCACCACAATGCCGGTGGTGTCCTTGTCCAGGCGGTTTACCGCGCGGAAGGGCAGCGTCTGGCCATTGGCGGCGCACCGGGCGGCAAACACATTGCCCAAGGTGTCGCCCTGGTGCCTTTTGGCTGGATGGCAGGGCATATCCCAGGGCTTGTTAAACACAACCAGCGCCCCATCCTCATACAGCACCTGTACTGTTTCGGCAGACGCCGCCGGACCGGCGCCCTCCTCCCGCCAGCGCAAAAGCAGCCGATCGCCCTTTTGAACCTGGTCGACCGTCCGCACCAAAACGCCGTTTCGAAAAAGGCCGCCGGGCGGCGCCTCCCGCTTGAGCTTTTTGAGCAGCCGAGAGGAAATCCCCTGCTCCCGGCGCAGAAAATCATGGACCGTGCGGCCGTCATATGCCGCCGGGACGGTAAACGTCAGCTCTTCCAGAAAAATCCCCCTCCTTTTGTGTCCGGACGGAAAAAAGGCGGCCACCGCCGCCTTTTTACGCCATTTTTTCCGATCAGCCGCAGACCTTTACGCTCCAGCCCTCCGGCCCGGGGATGCGTCCCCACTGGATCCCGGTCAGCTGATCGTACAGCCGCTGGGAAATCGGACCGATTTTGCCCTCGCTCAGGGTCAAAATATGGTCGTCGATCTTCAGCTCGCCAATAGGGGAGATGACCGCCGCTGTGCCGCTGCCAAACGCCTCCTGCAAACGGCCTTCCTTGCCCGCCTGCAGCAGCTCATCCACCGGGATGCGCCGCTCCTGTACCTCATATCCCCAATCTTTCAAAAGCGCAATACAGGATTTGCGGGTAATGCCGGGCAGGATGCTTCCGGTGAGCATCGGGGTGACGATCTTGTTATCGATAACGAAGAAGACGTTCATCGCGCCCACCTCTTCAATGTATTTGCGCTCAACGCCGTCCAGCCACAGCACCTGGGAATAGCCCTGCTCGTGGGCCACCTCCTGCCCTTTTAGCGAGCAGGCGTAGTTGCCGCCGGTCTTCGCTTCGCCCATACCGCCGCGGACCGCCCGGACATACTGGGTCTCCACGTAAATTTTCACCGGGTTAAAGCCCTGGGGATAGTACGCGCCGGAGGGGGAGAGTACAATCAAAAACAGATAGGTTTGGGAAGAATCGGTCCCCAGCTTCGGCTCGGTGGCGATCACAAAGGGGCGGATATATAAGGTGGTGCCCGGGGCGTGAGGGACCCAATCCTGGTCCAGCTCGATGAGCTTTTTGAGCGCTTCCAGGCAAAGGCCCTCGTCCAGCTGCGGAATACACATCCGGTCGTTGGAACGGTTGATCCGCTTAAAGTTTTCCTCCGGCCGGAACAGGCGGATCTCGCCCTTATCTCCGCGGTATGCCTTTAGGCCCTCGAAAACCTCCTGGCCGTAATGCAGGCATTTGGCAAAGGGATCCAATTCAATGGGGCCATAGGGTACGATGCGCGGGTCATGCCAGCCCTTGCCCTCGGTATAATCCATCAAAAACATGTGGTCGGTGGTGACCGCGCCGAATCCCAGCTTGGTCTCGTCCTGAGGCTTTTGCTTGGGCGCGGTGGTCTTTACGATCTTGATCTCGCTCATTTTCCTTCACACCTTTTCTCAATCTTGTGTTTTTCCGGCGAAACACTTTTTCATATTTCTGTAATTTTAGCACTTTAATGCAGCAAGCACAAGTATTTTCCCGCCAAAAAGCGCCGCAGGCAAGGTCTCCGTTTTGTCTATTTCCACAGAAAAGGCAAAAGGCGCGGGACACGCCGGCCTGGGAAACTCCCTTTTCCACCCTGCATCCTGCGCCTTTCGACTAAAAAATCCCCTTTAGAAGGTCAGCCCGTAGGCCAGCATCGTTTCGGCGATCTTCAAAAAGCCCGCCGCGTTGGCGCCCACCACCAGATTGCCCTGGGCGCCGAATTCCTTCGAGGCGTCATAGGCGCTGCGGAAAATTCCTACCATAATATCCTGGAGCTTTTTGTCCACTTCCGCAAAGCTCCAGCCATAGCGCATGGAGTTCTGGCTCATTTCCAGACCGCTGGTGGCAACGCCGCCGGCGTTGGCCGCCTTAGCCGGCCCAAAAAGCACGCCCTTTTCCAAAAACAGCTCTACCGCCTCCGGCGTGCTGGGCATGTTTGCCCCCTCCGCCACCGCCATGACGCCATTTTTCACCAGCAGCTTCGCGCTTTCGCCATCCAGCTCGTTCTGGGTGGCGCAGGGCAGCGCGATTTCGCAGGGGATCGACCAGATTTCCCTGCATCCTTCGGTATATTTTGCGCCGGGAACCTCCTTGACATATTCGCTGATCCGGCCGCGCCGAACCTCCTTAATCTGCTTGATCACCTCCAGGCGGATGCCCTCGGGATCGTATACATAGCCGGAGGAATCGCTCATGGCGATTACCCTGCCGCCCATCTGACCGGCTTTTTCCGCCGCGTAAATCGCCACGTTGCCGGAGCCGGAAATCACGACCTTTTTCCCCTTAACCGTATCCTTTTTGATGTTTTGGAGCATCTCCTCGGTAAAATACAAAAGCCCATACCCCGTGGCCTCCTTCCGGACCAGGGAGCCGCCGTAGGTCAGCCCCTTCCCGGTCAATACGCCGGTGTGCTCATTGCGGATCTTTTTGTACTGACCATACAAAAATCCAATTTCCCGCGCCCCTACGCCGATATCGCCGGCGGGCACGTCGGTATCCGGACCGATATGGCGGCACAGCTCGGTCATAAAGCTCTGGCAAAAGCGCATAATCTCCCCGTCGGATTTCCCTTTGGGGTCAAAGTCCGAGCCACCCTTGCCGCCGCCCATAGGCAGACCGGTCAGCGCGTTTTTAAAGCACTGCTCAAATCCCAAAAACTTAATGATCGAGGCATTGACCGAAGGATGCAGCCGCAGTCCGCCCTTGTACGGGCCGATGGCCGAGTTATACTGCACCCGGTATCCCCGGTTGACCTGTACCTTTCCGCCGTCGTCCACCCAGGACACCCGAAACTGCAAAAACCGCTCCGGCTCCACCATTCGTTCCACAATGCCCGCGTCCTTTATATCCGGTCTTTTTTCCACCACCGGCTCAAGGGATTCCAAAACCTCCTGCACCGCCTGCAAAAACTCCGGCTCCCCCTGGTCCCGCTGGCAGACCTTTTGATAGACTTCCTTCATGTAATCGCTTTTCAAAGCCATTGTTCTTCCTCCTCTTTTTTGAAAAACCGTCCCGCCAAAAGGCAGAATAGTTGTATCCATGTATCTATTATAGCAATTTCTCTTTTTTTTGCAAGAAAATTTTTCTATCATGCAAAAAAACCCTGTTCTTGGGCTGTTTCCCCTGCATAACCGAAGATTTCCTGCGGAAAGGAAAAGATTTTTTCCCAAGACAGCTAGCCAAAACTACGAAAATATGCTATGCTGTTTATAAAAGTGAAGACTTTTGTCTAACAAAAGCGTTTTTATGTTTAGAAAGCTTTTAAAGGAGTTGTTCCCCATGTATTGTAGACATTGCGGCACACAGATGAACCCCGACGCCACCGTATGCCCCTCCTGCGGCGTAGCCAGTGGCTCCGGCAGCAATTACTGCGCTAATTGCGGCGCCCAGTGCCAGCCGGGTACGGTGTTCTGTTCCCAGTGCGGATGCCAGTTCGCGCCGGAGCAAGCGCAGCAGACCTATTATCAGGATCCCTCGCAGAATCCGCAGACGGCCTATCAGGCGCCCAGCCAGGGAGGATATCCGCCTCCCGCCTACCCGCCGGTAGCAGCACCGTTAAAATCCAAAATGGCCGCCGGTCTTCTGGGCATTTTTTTAGGCGCGTTCGGCGTGCACAACTTTTATTTGGGCTATACCACCAAGGCGGTCATCCAGCTTTGTATGACCTTGCTTTCCTGCGGTATTTTAAGCTTTGTTTCCGGTATATGGGGCTTTATTGAGGGCATTATGCTTTTGACCGGCAGCATCACTGTAGACGGCAACGGAATGCCGCTGCAGCAATAGCAGCTGCTTTGCGCGGTTCGCGAGCAGGCAGAACAGCAGCGTGCACAGCGCCGAAAGGCCGTGTATGAGGAAAGTCCGGGCTTCACAGGGCAGGGATAGCTGCTAACGGCAGCCGGAGGCGACTCTAGGGAAAGTGCAACAGAAAGAAACCGCCGCTTTTGCGGTAAGGATGGAAAGGCGAGGCAAGAGCTCACCAGCGCGCGGGAGACCGCGCGGCTATGTAAACCCTATCCGAAGCAACACCGAAAGGGGACCGTTACCGTCGGCCCGGCGGGTCCCGTCCAGGTGGCTTGAGCCTTCCGGCGACGGAAGGCCTAGAAAGATTGCTGTTTTTAACAGAACTCGGCTTATATGCCTGGTCGCATTTTGGATAAAAAAAGAGCCGCTATGGCCGGCTCTTTTTTGCTTTTCCAGCCCCTCTGCCGGCTGGTATCATGTTTGATCCACAAACAAATTCTCGATTTTCCGGAGGTGATACAAATGATTGATACAAGATGCGGCTTGCGCTGCGACGGTTGTGCATTTGTGGAAAGCTGCCATTGCGAAGGATGTATCGCCACAAACGGACATCCCTTCCACGGGGAATGCCCTGTCGCCATGTGCTGCCAGGAAAAGGGCTTCCTGCATTGTGGAGAATGCCCGCAAATCCCCTGTGATTTGCTGACGCAGTATTCCTGCGACCCCGAGCATGGAGACAATCCCCATGGCGCAAGAATTGAACAATGCAAAAAATGGGCAGAAATGCCCCCGCTTGCAGAGGAGAAACGCCCTCGCTGACCGTTTTTTTAACGTCCGATTTTCCATACATGAAAAATCCCGCAGGTTGTTTTAACCTGCGGGATTTCTTTGATCAGACCGCCCGTTTGGGCGGCTGCTTTTTTAAGGGGCAGCCGCCCAAACACTGTCTGAGACCCATCGTTCCATTTTTATGCGGACTTTCCTTTTCTACTTCCACAAAAGCTTTAAAAGCCATAGGGAACAAATTCCCGGCGGCCCCAGCAACGCCGCCGAGCAGATCGACGCCAGGTTCAAAGACAGCGTGACCCCAGTCAGCCCAGATGCCAGATTCAACATCCAAAAAGTCAGTCCGCCGCCTAAAATACTAGACAAAAGACTGCGCACCGGCCGGCCGGTTTTTAAAAAGAAAAGTCCCATCAAAACGCCCGCTCCTACGGTGATCCAAACCAGCATTTCCATCACTCCGTTATTCCAATCAAAGCCACGGCATTCCCCAGCCGGGACCTTTGTTCCTTTGCCGTCCGCAGCAAAAAGCGGTAGCGCGCCGCCAAAGCGTTGGACTCATAAATGTAGCTTTCCACCAGATCCTTGTCGTCGGTCATGTTGAAATTCGAATCCACCCGCTCAATCTGCTCGCGCAAAAACGCCAGATCCCGCAGGATATCCCGATATTCTTCGATTGCCTGACGGTCCTCTTTTTCCTTTTCCCTGGCAAACAGCCTGCTGTTTTTCAAAATACCCTCCATCATCCATTCCGCCTTTCTGCATAAGCTTATGCAGAAAGCATGGGCATTTATTCCAAGGCTTATGCATGCTGTCCGTCCGGTTATCCGGCGTATTTTCGCGTATACTAATACCAATTGCCGATGAAAAATCGACAACGCATGCTGCGCGTACCAGCGTCGCTTCGCACCGCACCATCTCATCGAAAATTCAGTAAAAAATCCCCTTTATTGGATTTTTGTAAAGCTTATCCTGAAAAACGGGAGGAACCGCAATGAAAAATTTTGGTACCGTAGGGGAACGCTACTGCCCCGCCAAAGAAAAAAACGTCCCGGTGGAAATCTGGTGGGATGACGACGGCGTCCGCCAGGAGCAGTGCCTGAACCAGGGCAGCTGTTCCCACCAGGCCGGCTACGGCGACAGGCAAAGCGCCCCCTGCAAAAAGGAAATCCAATAGAAAAACCCCCTGCCGTAAAAACGGAAAGGGGGCCTTTTTCTGTTCTTTTCCCTCTACGCCAAAAGGCTCTCCAGCGCAAAATCTACCTCGCCGGAGGAAACATCCGCCCGTACAGCCTTTATCTGCACCCGGTCGCCGATGCGCAGACGCCGTCCGCTGTCCAGGTCCCGGACCTCAATTTTCCCGTCATATTCAAAACGGCCGGGCATTTCCGAAAGACGGACCATCCCCTCCACCGTGTTAGGCAGCTCCACAAAAATTCCCCGCTGGGTCACGCCGGAGACCACCCCTTCATAGGATTCTCCCAGATGTCCCGCCATATACTCCGCCTTATAGCAGTCCTCGCACCTTCTCTCAACCGTCATGGCCAGCTGCTCCGCCGCGCTGGAGTGGACTGCCGCTTCCTTCACAAACCGGCCGAACCGGCGCTGCAGCTCCTGCCCGTCGGTCCCCTTCAGCTGCTCGCCCATCACCCGGTGAATCGCCAGATCCGGATACCGGCGAATCGGCGAGGTAAAGTGGGAATATTTTTGCAGCACCAAACCAAAATGGCCCTTGTTGACCTCGGAATACTGGGCCTTTGCCATCGACCGCAACAGCTGGCTGTTTACAAGCATCTGCATGTCGGTTCCCCGCACCGCCCGGAGGATTTTTTGCAGCTGGGAGGGCTGCACCCCCGGCTTTATGTCCGAAGCGTCCAGCCCCAGCACCGTCAATATCTCGGACAGCGCCTCCAGCTTTTCCGCAGAAGGATCCTCGTGGACCCGGAACAAAAAGGGAAGCTCCCTTTCCAGACCGAAGGACGCCGCCGCCTCGTTGGCCGACAGCATAAACTCCTCAATCAACCCTTCCGCCGCGCCGCTTTTGCGGGGGAGAATGTCCTGAACGCGGCCATCCTCCCCAATAAGGATCTTCGCCTCAGAGGACTCCAGCTCCAAACCGCCCCGTTCCATTCTTCTCTGGTACAAAAGGCCCGCCAGCTCCTTCATATTCCAAAGCACCGGCTCCAGCCCGTTGTATTTTCGCCGGATCGCTTCATCCGCGGTCTTGTCAAAAATCCGGTTGATCTCGCTGTAAACCCCCTTTACCCGGGAACGGATCACCGACTTTCGAAAGGCGTAATCCTGTATCGCGCCCGCCCGGTCCAAACGCAGAAGAGCCGAAAATGCCAGCCGGTCCTCCTGGGGATTTAACGAGCAGATGCCGTTAGAAAGCTCCTTTGGCAGCATGGGGATCACCGCATTGGCGTAGTAGACCGACGTGCCCCGCCCAAACGCCTCCTCGTCCAGCGCAGAGCCCGGCCGTACATAGTGGCTGACATCCGCAATGTGGACCCCCAGTTCCCAGCCGTCCTCCAGCTTGGTTAAAGAAACCGCGTCGTCAATATCCTTCGTATCCGCGCCGTCGATGGTGAAGATGATTTCGCCGCGCAGGTCCAGCCGCCGGTCGATCTCCCGTTGGGATATGCCCTTTTCCTGCACCCTTTTGGCTTCCTCCAGCACCTGCGGCGAAAATTCCTTCTCAATGCCGTTGTCCGCCAAAACCGCTTCGCAGCAAACCGACGCCAGCTGGCTGGAGCCGTATACCGCCGTCACCGCCGCCCGATGGTCAAAATGCCGCTGGCCCCGCTTAACAATCTGGGCCAGAACCTTGTCCCCTTCCTTCGCGTCCATCGTCCGGCCCTTGGCCACCGACACAGGCCCCTTCATCTGCGCGTCGGGATACACCGCCGGTGCCCCGTTTTCCATGCGAAAAACGCCGGTAAAATGGTAGTCCTTCTCCTCCAGAATCGTCAGGACCTCTCCTTCCAAAAGGTCGCCCTTTCCCGGCCGCACCGTTATTTTTACCCGGTCGCCGGGCAGCGCGCCCATCAGATAGCGGCCGGGGATAAACACATCCGCCTGCGCCTCGTCCGGCCGGACAAAGCCAAAGCCCTCGGTAATCTTGACCACCGTTCCTTCTTCCGTCCGGCCCTTGTTCTCCTTGTAATACCGGTCTCTTTTCTGCTGGATCTCCCCTTTTTTCACCATGCCCGCCAGCGTCAGCAAAAAATTCTCCGTCTGGTGGCGGCGTACCCCCGCCTGCTCCTGCAAATATTTGACCGAAGCGCCCCGGCTGCCCGACCGCTGCAAAACCCGCAGGATCTCCCTTTGAAAATCCTGACGGACCGCCGGCTTCTTTCCCGCCCGATGCGGGAGGTTTCTTTTTTTTCTCAATTTCGGATTCTGTTTCATTTTCTTCTTCCATTCTTCCTTTTATCCTTCCCGTTTTACCGAAAAGTCATCCTTTTTCTATTCGCCTTCCAGCGGACGCACCGCGCCGCAAAATTCCAAAATACATGCCTGCCGGGCTGCTTCTCATCCCGCCGCCTGGGGGATTGCAAGAAAGGCCCTGCCAGCGGCAGGGCCTTTCCCATCATCAGAAATAAATACTTAAAATCCAGACCAGAAACGTCACGACTAAAAACGCGGCCCCAATCACCTTCGTATACTTGGAAAGAAGCACATCCAACGTCTTAGCCCGGTTCCTGCCGAAATTCTGGGCCTGCGCACCGCCCAGCGCCGCCGCGCCGCCGCCCTTTCCCTCCTGCATTAAGACCATAATGATGATCGCAATTGCCATTAGGATCAACAAAACGCCGCCGATTATTTCAAATGCCTTCATAGCGCACCTCCGAAAAATCTGTTTAACATTGCTATTCTATCACAGCTTTTGCCTGTTTGCAATATTTTAGACGAAAATCCAGCGAATCTTTTTTTAAAAGCATAAAACCGCCCGCCCTGGACATACTGTTTATTGGTTGTGCAGGCGCTCTTTATCCCTGTTGCGTTTGAAAGACGCCGGCAGAGCCATCCGGCTGCCGGCGAATTCGCGGGCGGCCTTTTTTTGCACCGTTTTTCCGGCTATGCCTTTTCCTCCGCCCCGTCTAAAAGGCTCATCTGCTCTCCTAAATCCTCCGCCTTGGGAATCACGCCGGCCGCCGGCAGCGACTTGGTCCTAAACCGGTGGGGATTGTTGAGCATATCCTGCTCAAAGGGCGCCGCCTCGCTTATCACCGCGTTTTTCTTTAAGGACATGACTGCCACCCCCTGGGTATCCCGGGACTGCTTGGGGTTAATGGCGCCGGTGTGGACAATCAGCGTCCGGCCGCCGGTGGCCCGGAGCAAAAACTCCCGGTCCTCCTCTACATAAAACGCGCCGGCCAGGCCCTCCTTGCCGCTGTACGCGCCGGTCAGGCGCTTGCGGTTGGTCCTGGTTTCGTAGGACTTCATCTCCACCTTAGCTGCCTTGCCGTTTTGAAAAAAGAAGACCATATACCCGGTGTATTCCTTCACCGCCGCAAAGCAGACGATCCGCTCCCCTTCGTCAAAGCCCAGCTTCGCCGGCAGATAATCGCCCAGCACACTGGCCTTTGTATCCTCAAAATCATACGCGTGGGACTTGTAAACCTGCTGCCGGTCGGTGAAAAACAAAAGATGCGCCCGGTTGCTGCTTTCCAGCTCCTTCGTGATTTCGTCGCCCTCCTTGAGCTTTTGTTCCGAGCTCATGCGCAGAGATTGGGGGGTGATTTTTTTAAAGTACCCTTCGCGGGAAAAAAACAGATGGACCGGATAATCCGGCGGCCCCTCATCTTCCCCCTCCTGGGCCGTCTGCGCGTCGTACAAAATCAGGCTTTTGCGGGGCTGCGCGTACTTCTTCTTGACCTCCCGCAGCTCCTCAACGATGATTTCCCGCACCTTTTCCTGATCGCCCAGAATCTCCTCCATCTGCGCGATCTCCTTTTTTAAGCTCTCTACCTCGTCGGTCCGCTTGAGAATATACTCCCGGTTTAAATGGCGCAGGCGAATCTCCGCCACATATTCCGCCTGAACCTCGTCAATGCCAAAGCCAATCATCAGGTTCATGACCACCTCTGACTCCTCCCCGGTCTCGCGGACAATCCGGATAGCCTTATCAATATCCAAAAGGATCTTGGAAAGCCCCAGCAGAAGGTGCAGCTTTTCTTTTTTCTTGTTTAAATCAAAATACACCCGCCGTTTCACGCATTCTTCCCGAAAGGCGATCCATTCCGCTAAAAGCCCCCGGGCGCCCAGCACCTGAGGATAGCCGCCAATAAGTACATTGAAGTTGCAGGACATCACATCTTCTAAGGGGGTCATGCGGAACAGCTTGAGCATCAGCTTGTCCGGATCGGTCCCTCTTTTTAAATCAATGGTGATTTTAAGGCCCGACAGATCGGTTTCGTCCCGGATGTCGGCTACCTCCCGGGCCTTCCCGCTTTTGGCCAGCTCTACAATCCTGTCGATGATCACCTCCACCGTTGTAGTCGGCGGGATCTCGGTGATCTCCAGGCAGTTGGCCGATTTGTCAAAGCTGTACCGCGCCCGCACCCGAACGCTGCCCCGTCCGGTCTCGTAGATTTTCCGCAGCTGAGACTCGTCGTACAAAATGTATCCGCCGCCGGGAAAATCCGGCGCGGTCAGGGTGGAGAGCAGATCGTGCTCTGGGTCTTTCATCAGCGCGATGGTCGTGTCGCACAATTCCTCCAAATTAAACGGGCAGATGGCGCTGGCCATGCTCACCGCGATCCCAATATTGGCGTTGAGCAGGATGCTGGGAAACCGCACCGGCAAAAGGGACGGTTCCTTCATGCTCCCGTCATAGTTGTCCACAAAATCCACCGTGTCCTTGTCGATATCGGCAAACAGCTCGCTGCAGATGGCATCCAGCTTTGCCTCGGTGTAGCGGGAGGCGGCATAAGCCATGTCCCGGGAATAGGCCTTGCCGAAATTCCCCTTGGAATCGACATACGGATGCAAAAGCGCCTGGTTTCCCCTGGCCAGACGCACCATCGTCTCGTAAATCGCCGCGTCTCCATGGGGATTCAGCCGCATGGTCTGGCCTACGATGTTGGCCGATTTGGTCCGCGCGCCCGTTAAAAGCCCCATTTTATACATTGTGTATAAAAGCTTTCGATGGGCCGGCTTAAATCCGTCGATTTCCGGAATCGCCCGGGAGATGATCACGCTCATCGCATAGGGCATGAAATTGGTTTCCAGCGTCTGGGTGATGGGCTGCTCCACCACTACGCCGGCGTTTTCAATTTCCGCCGCCAGACTGCTTGCCTGCCGCTTGGGCGGCTGGCTGTTCTTTTTTCTTGGAGCCATGGTTTTCCTCCCGTATCAGATTGCAGTTTGGGTTTCCCCTTTGAAGCATTCCTCCTTCAAAGGACCGGTCTTATGTCAGGAGACATCCGCCGCGTCCAGGTACCGGTAGCCGTTTTCGGTGATAAACTCCTTGCGCCCCTCCAGATTCTTCCCCAAAAGCAGGTCAAACATCCGGGCGGTGGCCTCGGCCTCCTCAGGATTTACCTTAATCAGCCGGCGGGTTTCGGGATTCATGGTGGTCATCCACATCATGTCCGGCTCGTTTTCCCCCAGGCCCTTGGAGCGTTGGATAGTGTATTTGCCCTTGATCCGGCTTAGGATCTGGACCTTCTCCGCCTCGTTGTAGGCAAAATACGCCTTGTCCTTGGTGTTGATTTCATAAAGAGGCGACTCGGCGATATAAACATACCCCTTTTGAATCAGGGAGGGCACCAACCGGTACAGCATGGTTAAAATCAGCGTCCGAATCTGGTAGCCGTCTACGTCCGCGTCGGTGCAGATAATCACCTTGTTCCAGCGCAGGTTCCCCAGGTCAAAATTGGAAATCTCTTTGTTGGACTTAGACTGCACCTCCACCCCGCAGCCCAGTACCTTGAGGATATCCACAATGATCTCGTTTTTGAAGATTTTGTCATATTCCGCCTTTAAGCAGTTGAGGATTTTTCCCCGTACCGGGATGATCGCCTGAAACTCCGCATCCCGGGAAAGCTTGCAGGAGCCCAGGGCCGAATCCCCCTCCACAATAAAAATCTCCCGGCGGTTAACATCCTTGGTGCGGCAGTCCACGAATTTCTGTACCCGATTGGCAAGATCAATCGTTCCGGCCAGCTTTTTTTTCAGGTTCAGCCGGGTCTTTTCCGCATTCTCCCGGCTGCGCTTGTTCACCAGCACCTGGTCGGCGATTTTCGCGGCCTCCATCGGGTTTTCGATAAAGTAAACCTCCAGCGAATGCTTTAAAAAATCGGTCATCGCCTCGTAAATAAACCGGTTGGTGATGCTTTTTTTCGTCTGGTTTTCATAGGAGGTCTGGGTGGAAAAGGAGGAAGACACCAGTACCAGACAGTCCTCTACGTCCTGAAAGGTGATTTTGCTCTCGTTTTTTAAGTATTTGCCCTGCTGCTTTAAAACCCCGTCGATCTGGGACACAAACGCCGCCTTAACCGCCTTTTCCGGCGCGCCGCCATGCTCTAAGTGGCTGGAGTTGTGGTAATACTCCAGCAGTCTGACCCGGTTGGAAAAGCAGCAGGCCACCTGCATCTTGACCTTGTATTCCGGCTTGTCCTCCCGGTCCCGGCCCCGGCGCTGTGCCTCCCAGTATTGAACGCCGGTGAGCGTTTCCTCTCCGGAGAGCTCCTTCACATAGTCGGTGATGCCGTTTTCATAGCAAAACTCCTGATCCTCGAACCCGCTGTCGGTCTGGTTCCGGAACAAAAACAAAAGTCCCGCGTTGACCACCGCCTGCCGCTTGAGCACCTCGGTATAGTATTCCGCCGGGATGTCGATGTCGGTAAACACCTCCAGATCCGGCTTCCAGCGAATGCGGCTCCCGGTCTTTTTCTGCTTCGCAGGCTCCTTGTGCAGCCCACCTACATTCTCTCCCTTTTCGAATCGAAGGGTATAGCGATATCCATCTCGGAATATTTCTACATCCATATACTCCGCGGCATATTGGGTTGCGCAAAGCCCCAACCCGTTAAGTCCCAGGGAATACTCATAGCCCTCCCCCTCGTTGGTCTTGTATTTGCCGCCGGCATACAGCTCGCAAAAGCACAGTTCCCAATTGTACCGGCCCTCGTTTTTATTATAATCCACCGGAATGCCAGCGCCAAAGTCCTGCACCTCTACCGACCCGTCTAAAAAGCGGGTGATGAGGATTCGGTCGCCCCGGCCCTCTCTGGCCTCGTCGATGGAGTTGGAGAGAATTTCAAAAACCGAATGCTCGCATCCCTCAATCCCGTCGGAGCCGAAGATCACCCCCGGCCGCTTCCGGACCCGGTCCGCCCCCTTCAGAGACTGGATGCTTTCGTTATCATAGCTAGCCTTGCTGGACATGGGTCCCCTCCCAAAAATCAGATTTTCTCTTCCTTTTTCCGGCCAAAGCGAAAACAAGGCCGTTTCCGGGCTATCATACCATATTTTTGCCCAATTTGCAAAACCCCTTTGCTCCCCCCAGACAAAAAGATTCTCCGGGGCAGTCCCGGAGAATACAGATTGTATGGGTTACAAAAGCTCCCCGGACGGATGATCTTCCTCTTGTGCGCGCTCCTGCGGCGGCTGCACTTCCCCTTCGCCGGGCAGCGGCTCCAGATCCTCCGGCTTCCACTCCATTTTGCCGGTCATAATCCTTTCAAATTCTTCCCCGTCGATCTTTTCGTGATGATAAACGTATTTCGCCACCAGATGCAGCTGGTCCATGTGACCGGTCAGAATCTCCTCCGCCGACTCATAGGCATTGTCTACCAGCTCTCGCACCTCCGCGTCGATCTCCGCCGCCACATTCTCTGAGAAGTTCCGGTTCTGGGAAATATCCCGCCCCAGGAAGATCTCCCCTTCATCCTGGCCGTACACCACCGGGCCCAGCTTCTCGCTGAAGCCATAGCGGGTGACCATGTTCCGGGCGATCTTTGAGGCGCGCTCCAAATCGTTGGAAGCACCGGTGGAAATATCGTCCAGCACCAGCCTTTCTGCCATCCGGCCGCCTAAAAGGACCACCAGGTTTTCGTTCATATGCCGCTTGGTCTCGTACCCGCTGTCCTCAATGGGCAGGGACATGGTAAATCCGCCCGCCATACCCCGGGGGATAATGGAAACCATGTGAACCGGGTCCTGGGTCGGACAGTAATAGGTACAGACCGCGTGCCCCGCCTCGTGATAGGCGGTGAGCTTTTTGTCCTTGTCCGACACCTTGTGGGATTTTTTCTCCGGTCCCGCCACGACCTTGATGGTCGCCTCCTCGATTTCCTGCATCGTGATGGCTTTGCGGTTGCGCCGGGCGGCCAAAAGCGCCGCCTCGTTCATTAAATTTTCCAGATCCGCGCCGGTAAACCCTACCGTAGTTTTGGCGATTACCGATAAATCCACATCCGGACCAATGGGCTTGTTGCGGGTGTGGACCTTTAGGATCTCCTCCCGGCCGCCCACATCCGGCCGCCCTACGACAATCTGCCGGTCAAACCGGCCGGGACGCAGCAGCGCCGGGTCCAGAATGTCAATTCGGTTGGTCGCCGCCAGGATAATGACCCCGGAGTTGTTGCCAAATCCGTCCATTTCCACCAGCAGCTGATTTAGGGTCTGCTCGCGCTCATCGTGACCGCCTCCCAGGCCGGCGCCCCGGTGACGGCCCACCGCGTCGATCTCGTCAATAAACACAATGGAAGGGGCGTTTTTCTTCGCCTGCTCGAACAGATCCCGCACGCGGGAGGCGCCGACGCCCACGAACATCTCCACAAAATCCGAACCGGAAATGGAGAAGAAGGGAACCCCCGCTTCCCCCGCCACCGCCCGGGCCAGCAAGGTTTTGCCGGTTCCGGGAGGGCCCATAAGCATCACGCCCTTAGGGATGCGCGCGCCCAGCTCGTTAAACTTTTTGGGATTTTTCAAAAACTCCACAATCTCCACCAGCTCGGCCTTTTCCTCATCCGCGCCGGCCACATCCGCAAAGGTGGTCTTCTTGCCGTCCTCGGCCATGCGCACCTTGGCCTTGGCAAAGCTCATGGCCTTCCCGGCGCCTCCGCCGGCCTGGCGCATCATCATAAACCACAAAAATACCATCGCGCCGATCAGCAGAAGATACGGCAGCATACTCAGCCACCAGGGCGCGTCTTTTGGCCGGATAAAATCGGTTTTCATCACCGCGTCCGGATGCTTTTCGTTATAAGCCTGAATCAGCTCCTTGGTATCCTCGTAAAACATGTTTACGCTGGCCACCCGATAGCTGATCATCGCCGTCTGGCCGCCGTCGTTTTGAATGCGCATGCTCATCTCGCCGCTGCTGACATTCAGGGTAAATTCCTGCACCTGCTCCTTTTCAAAGTAGGAGATAATTTCGTAATACTTGGGCTGGTCCTGGTCCGACATCATGGATACGGCAAAATAGATCGTCATCATTAGCATGGCCAAAATGACGATATACACGCCAATTCCTCTGGACGGTTTTCTGTTCAAACGTTTCACTCCTTGTCCTTTTTGCCGAGAAGGGCTATTTGGTGTAGATATCCGGCTTTAAAACGCCGATATAAGGCAAATTTCTGTATTTTTCCGCATAGTCCAGCCCATACCCTACAATGAACTGGTCCGGCACCACAAAGCCACAGTAGTCCGCCGAAACCGGCGCTTCCCTGCGGTCCGGCTTATCCAAAAGGGTGGCGATGCGTACGCTTTTGGGCCGCCGCTCAGTCAGCATGCCCTTTAAATAATGCAGCGTTTTTCCGCTGTCGAGAATATCCTCTACAATAATTAGGTCGCGCCCTTCCAAAGGGGTATCCAAATCCTTCATTATTTTAACCACGCCGGAGGTTTTTACCCCGGACCCATAGCTGGAAACCATCATAAAATCAATCTGGCAGGGGATGTCAATGGCGCGCATCAAATCGCTCATGAACACCACCGAGCCCTTGAGCACACTGACCAAAAGCGGATTTTTTCCCGCATAGTCCCGCGAAATCTCCTGTCCCAGCTGCCGGACCTTTTGAGCCAGCTGCTCCTTCGAGTACAAAACCGACTGGATGCCTTCCTTCATGCGTTATCCTCCTCAATGTCAATCACCAAAAAACGGGTGGTCGCCTCTGTCAGACGCACCCTTTCATCCGCCCCCAGTCCCAAAACCCAGACCGGTGAGCGTTCGTCGGCCAGAACCGGAATCCGGTCCCGCCTTTGGGCAGGGATCTTCTGTTCATTCCACCATTTTCGCAGCGGCTTTCCCACACCCCGCTTATAGGAACGAAAATAATCCCCCTCTTTTCTCTGCCTTAGGAAAAGTCTACCGTATATTTTATCATAGTCAATCGTTTTTTTTAAGATGTTACACCCAAGTTTCTGTAAATTTGTAAATTGTTCATAATTGACCAGCCGAAGGCTCCCCTTTGCCAGCGGATTGGGCGGCAGCGGACCGGGTCCTACCGCCAGCGGCTCTAAAACCAGCCTTCCTTGGTCCCGTAGGACCGCAAGCCGCCCGCCGGACAGGATAAGCCAGCAGTCCCTTTGCAGCTGAAGCCGCCCGCGCCCCGCCTGTAAAAGCCGCCGGGCCCCTTTGATGCCCGTCTCCTCGCAGGGCAGACCCTCCCTGTCAAAAAAACGCCGCAGCACCCGAAACAGCACCGCCGGATGCAGTCCGTCCAAAGCCTGCGCATCCAGCCCCGGCGGATCCAGCGCCCTTTCCAGCACCTCGTCCGCTTGGCTTTGCAAACAATCCTCGTCCTGCCCTAAATGTTCCAGCATCCGCCCGTAGACCGTGTAAAAGGCGGGCTGCAAAGCGCGCAGAGGGGGAATCACCGTCTGCCGGACGCGGTTTCGCGTATACGCGTCGCTCAGATTGCTGGAATCGGTCACATAGGGGATCCGGTTTTCCCGGCAGTAGTCCTCCACCTCCTCCCGGGTGCAGAAAATCAGCGGCCGGATTACCCGCCCCTGTACCGGCGGGATGGAGCAAAGGCCCTTGAGCCCCGTCCCCCGCAAAAGGTTCAAAAAGGTGGTCTCCGCCCGGTCGCTTAAGGTGTGGGCGGTGGCGATCTGCCCTCCCCGGGCCGCCTGCTCCAGGCGGCTGTACCGCACCCGCCGGCCAAACAGTTCCACCGATTCCCCGGCAGCAGCAGCCCCGGCGGACACATCCTCCCGAAACACCTGTAAAGGTACCTGCCAGTCCCGGCACAGCGCCCGGACAAATTCCTCGTCCCGCTGGCTTTCCTCTCCCCGCAGCAGATGGTTGACATGGCAGGCCGTAAGCGCCAGCGCCCTTTCCCGCCGCAGGCCGCACAGAAAATGCAGAAGCGCCGCCGAATCCGCCCCACCGGAGACAGCCGCCGTCACCCGGCTTCCAGGCGGGAGCATCCGGTACTCCTCCAGCGCCCGCAGCGCCTTATCCCTCATTGCGGTACATCTCCAGATTGCCGAAACGGGTATAGGCGCCGTCCCAGGCCAGCTTTACCGTATCCGTCTCCCCGTGGCGGTTTTTGGCCACAATGCATTCGGCAATATTCTGCTCGTCCGAGTCCTTGTTGTAGTAAGCGTCCCGATATAAAAACCAAACCGCGTCGGCGTCCTGCTCAATGGAACCGGACTCGCGCAGGTCGGACAGCATGGGCCGGTGATTGTCCCGGCGGCTTTCCGGTCCTCGGGACAGCTGGGACAGGGTCATCACCGGGATTTGCAGCTCCTTGGCCATCACCTTTAACGACCGGGTCATCTCCGAAACCTCCTGCACCCGGTTGTCAATCCGCCGGCCGGTGGTCATCAGCTGCAAATAGTCGATGATTACCAGATCCACCTCCCGCATTCGCCGCAGCCGCGCCTTGATCTCCCCCGGCGAAATGCCGGTGGCGTCGTCGATATAAATTTCCGCCTTGGAAAGATATCCCGCCGCCTCTGCCAGCCGGTTCCAGTCCTCGGCGGAAAGGTTGCCGGTGCGCAGGGCGTTTCCCGGGATCCGGGCCTCCCCCGAAAGGATGCGGCCCGCCAGCTGGTCCTTGCTCATCTCCAGATTAAAAATCGCCACCCGCTTTCCCTTTTTGGCCACATGAGTAGCCACATTTAAGGCGAAAGCGGTTTTCCCCATACCAGGCCGGGCCGCCACAAAAATCAGATCAGTTTTGTTAAGGCCGGTGGTGATCTGGTCCAGCATGGTAAACCCGGTGGAAAGGCCCAGATACTGCTCCCGGTCGGCACTGGAAAGCTTCTGCAGCCGGTCGTAGGCGTCGATGATAATTTCGTCGATCCGCTGCAGACCCCGGCCTTCCCGCCCCTGCCGGATCTGAAAAATCCGCTGCTCCGCCGAATCCAAAAGGCTCTTGGCCTCGTTTTGCGGATCCCTGGCGTTCTCGATAATGCCCTGGGCTGTTTCGATCAGGCTGCGCAGATAATGCTTTTCCTGGATGATCCGCGCATAAGCCTCCACGTTGGAGATGGTGGGAACCACCTCCACCAGCCGCGCCAAATAGACCTTGGCGTCCTCCTGTGTGGAAAAGATCTCCTCGGAAATCACCCCGTCCAGCACCGTTACAAAATCAATCGGCTGGCCCGCGCCGAAAAATCGGAGCATCACCGAAAAAATCCCCTGATGGCGCTTGTCGTAAAAGCATTCGGGCCGAATGTACTCCATCACGGTGGAAAGGCAGGAGGAATCGGCCAGTACCGCTCCCAGCACCGACTGCTCCGCCTCCAGGCTAAAGGGCGGCGTGTTCTGCTCTCCGGTATAAAGCGCGTCCTGCGGCATTTTTTCGTCCCTCCATCCATCTTCATATTGGGATGAAAAAGACAGCCGCCCTTTTAAGCGGCCGTCTCTTCGATTATTCTTCGCTGATGGTCACATAAAAATTCGCCTTAACCTCCGGATGCAGGCGTACCTCCGCCTTATAGGTGCCAAAGGCCTTGATCTCGCCCTCCAGCGTGATCTTCTTTTTGTCGATGGCGCTGCCAAACTGCTTTTGCAGGTCCTCGGCGATTTCCTTCGTGGTCACCGCGCCGAACAGCCGGCCGCCGGTGCCCGCCTTAGCAGTGCGCTTGACAGTTTTCCCCTCAATCTTTTTGCCCAGTTCTACCGCCGCTTCCTTTTCCACGTCGGCCTTGTGCTGCGCCGCGGCGGCACGGGTTTTCAAATCGTTCATCGCCTGGGCGGTGGCCTCAATCGCCAGCCCCTTGGGCAGGAGAAAATTTCTGGCGTACCCGTCCGATACCTGGATTAGCTGTCCTTTTTTCCCGGAGCCCTTCACATCCTGTTGCAGAATAACCTTCATTGCACTTTTCCTCCTAATAACGCCCTTTTCAGGGCTTTTGTCTTACTTTCTCCTTGGGCTGTTGCTCGAAATATTGGTCTATGGCCTCCAACAGCTTCTGCCGGGCCGATTCCATGTTCACATCCTTCATCTGGGCGCCGGCCATGGTCATGTGGCCGCCGCCGCCTAATGTCTCCATAATCACCTGGACGTTCATGCCGCCCATGCTCCGGGCCGAGAAGGATACCCCGCCGTCGTATTCATACAAAACAAACGAGGCGGTCACATCGTTGATGCCCAAAAGCTCATCCGCCGCCTGGGGCGCAATCAGCTTAATATCCTCGGTATATTCGCCGACGGCAATGGCGCAGCCGCGGTAAACCTCTGCTGAGGACACCAGCCGGGTCTTTTTTTGGTAATCGTCCATAGAGTTGGAGAACAGTCCCCGCACCTCTACCGTGTCCGCCCCCTGCTTGCGCAGATAGGCGGCCGCCTCAAAGGTCCGCACGCCGGTCTTCATCACAAAATTCTTGGTGTCCAGCATAATGCCGGACAAAAGGGCCTCGGCCTCCAGCTTGCCGATCTTTACATGATCGCCGAAATACTGAACCAGCTCGGTGACCATCTCCGAGGCGGAGGACGCGTACGGCTCGTGATAAAAAATCACCGCATTGTCGATATGCCCGACCATCTTGCGGTGATGGTCAATGACAACCACCGTCTTGCAGGCATTGTACACCTCCCGGGATTCCAGGATATGAGGCAGATGGGTGTCCACTACAATCAAAAGGGTCTTCTTGCCAATCTGGTCCGCCGCAAATTCCGGCTCTACAAACGCCTCGGTGTATCCGTTCTGGGCCAGCAGATTGTATAAGGGGAACGCCAGGTTCCGCTGCCGGTTTAACACAATCGACGCCGGCTTACCCAGCTGCCGGACCGCCCGGTACATGCCCACGGCGGAGCCCAAGCAGTCCAAATCGGCAAACTGATGTCCCATAATCAGCACGTTTTCCGCCGTGGCGATTAACTCCGCCAGCGCCGAGGCCATAATCCGGGTCTTGACCTTGGTCCGCTTCTCCACCCCCTTAGAGGTGCCGCCGTAAAAGGCAAAGCTGCTGCCGGACTTGATCGCCACCTGGTCGCCGCCCCGGCCCAACGCCATTTCCAATGCCTGCCGGGCCATTTTCTCGCTCTCCTGCAGGCTGGCGGCCCCCTGGCCAATGCCGATGGACAGGGTCGACGGCACGTTGTCGCTTAAGGATACCTGCCGCACCTGGTCTAGGATGTCGAACCGGCGCTCAATCATTTTGCGCAGCTGCCGCTCCTCGGCCACCAGCAAAAAACGGTCCCGGTCCAGCCGCCGCAAAAGGCAGTTGCCCTGGGCCATATAGTTTTCAATGATGGTTTCCAGCTGGCCGATGGTCTGGGCCTTCTCGCTCTCCTTGGCGTCCTGCATGATCTCCTGATAGTTGTCAATCACCACAATGCCCACCGATGGGCGGGATTCCTTGTATTCAAACATGTATTTTTTCAAGGTCGTGTCGTCGATTAAAAAATATACGCTGACCGGCGCGCCCTCTTCGGATAGAACAGCGCTGACATGCACTGTGTACAGCTTGCTTTTGTAGCGGATCCCCGCTCCCTGCACCCGGCCAGGCTCTGCCGGGTCCGCCCCGGCCACCACGTCCGAAACCGGCGCACCGAACAGATCCTCCCCCAGTAGTACATCGTCCTTGCACCTGCGGTTGTACCAGACAATCTCTCCGTTTTTATCCGCCACTATAATCGGAAACGGGATGTTTTCCAAGCTCTCCCGGCGGGTCAGGGTCAGATTGTCGCTTAGATAGGACAAAAATGCGTACATATCCTGCTGAAAGCCCCGCAGCTTAAACAACACGTACATGGTCACGCAGATAAGCAGCAGCGCCTCTAAATAAAACAAATAGATATTGACAAAAGCGGATAAGAGGGTCAATAAAGCGCCAAGGGCCAACGGCGCCGCCAAAACGGGTCTGAGCCACCAATATTTTTTCTCCATACCGCCTTCTCCTTTTGCAAAAATTTCGTCCGGAAATTCTGTCGCTTTTTTTACTAAGATCAAACGCAGCCCCGCGCAAAGCCGCCATGATTTCATCGGCCATGCCCATAGGGCGGCCATGAAAATCCAGGTATCATAACGATCTTGTCGCTATTATACCATAACCCCAAAGGAAATCTCAACCATCCGGGAAAAGATTTCTCCCATCCGGCCCGCCTGCCAAAACGTACAGGGACCGCCCGTATACACGGACGGTCCTGCATTTTGCTTTTTATGGCCGGATCTCCTGGATAATCGGCAGAATCATGGGGGACCGGCGGGTCTTCTGGAACAGGAAGCCGCCTACCTCATCCCGCAGCCGGTTTTTTATGGTACCCCATTCCCGGATGTTGCCTGCCCGGCATTCCTCAATGGTCTTTTTGGCAATCCGGCGGGTCTCGTTCATCAGGTCCTCCGCCTCCCGCACATACACAAACCCGCGGGAGACGATGTCCGGCCCGGCCAGCAGCGCGCCGGAGCTCCCGTCGATGGCCGCTACCAGGATAATCAGCCCATCCTCCGAAAGATGCTTGCGGTCCCGCAGCACAATGCTGCCCACATCGCCTACGCCCAGCCCGTCGACCAGCACCTGCCCGGAGGGAACGGAGCCGACCACCTTTAACGACTGGCCGTCCAGCTCCATCACCTCGCCGATTTCACTGATATGAACGTTTTTCGCCGGAATCCCTGTGGTCACGGCCAGATCCGCGTGCTTGCGCAGGTGCTTGTACTCGCCATGCACCGGGATAAAGAATTGGGGCCGCACCAGGTTCATCATCAGCCTAAGCTCATCCTGACAGGCATGGCCGGATACATGCACCTCGTACATTTTCTCATATACCACGTCGGCACCCAGCTTCAAAAGCTCGTTGACCACCCGACCCACCAGCTTTTCGTTGCCGGGAATGGGGGTCGCCGATATGATGATCAGATCGTCCTCGGTTACCTGTACCTGCCGGTGGTCGCCGCCCGCCATCCGCGTCAGGGCGGACATGGGCTCTCCCTGGCTGCCGGTGGTGATGATCGTGACCTTCGAGGCCGGATACCGGCGGATGTCGTCAATGTCGATCAAAAGACCCTTGGGCACATGCAGGTAGCCCAACTCAATGGCCTTGGTCACCACGTTGATCATGCTGCGGCCGGATACCGCCACCTTCCGCCCCAGCTTGTGGCACAGATCCACAATCTGCTGAATGCGATGGATGTTGGAGGAAAAGCTGGCTACAATAATCCGCTTATTTTCCCCCCGGGCGAACAGCATGTTAAAGGATTCTCCCACCTTGCTTTCGCTGGGAGTGCTGCCGGGCTTTTCCACGTTGGTGGAATCCTGCAAAAGCGCCAGGACCCCCTGCTTGCCCAGCTCGCCGAAGCGGCCCAGGTCAATGACCTCCCCCTCGATGGGATTGTAGTCGATTTTAAAGTCGCCGGTGTGGACGATGATCCCTGCCGGTGTATGAATGGCAAAGGCCACCGCGTCGGGAATCGAGTGGTTAACCCGGATGGCCTCCACCGACATGCAGCCCATTTTCACCACGTCGCCGGGGGAGATTATATGCAGCTTAGTCCGGGACAAAAGCCCGTGCTCCCGCAGCTTCCCCTCCACCAGACCCAGGGTCAGGCGGGTGCCGTACAGCGGCACGTTCAATTCCTTGAGAAGATAGGGCAACGACCCGATGTGGTCCTCGTGCCCGTGGGTGATCACCACCCCCCGCAGCTTATCCTTGTTTTTCACAAGATAGGTGAAATCCGGAATCACCAGATCCACCCCCGGCATATCCGCCTCCGGAAAGGCCAGGCCGCAGTCCACTACAAACATGTCGTTGCCCGACTCGTAAACCGTGACGTTTTTGCCGATCTCCCCCAGCCCGCCTAACGAGATGATCCGCACCGGCTGCTTTTTCTCGCCCTTGGGGGCGGTCTTTCTGCCGCGGGTCCCGGTCTGGGCCTTGGGGGCGGTCTTTCCGGTCCCCTGGCGGGATTTGGCGGGACTTTTTGCGGCCGCGGCCTGTTTTGCCGCCGTCTGCCTGCCCTTTTGCTCCTGGGCCGTCTTTTTTCCGCCGGACCGCTTGGCCGGCTGGCTTTTTTTCTTGGCCGGCTCCTTCGCCGCGCTCTTGGCCTCTTCCTTTTTCTCCTCAGCCTGCCGCTTCTCGCCGTCCCCGGTCTCCTTTTTCGGGACGTTTTTCGGTCTTCTTCCAAAATTCATCGCCTTTTTCACCGTTTTTTCCAAAAGGCTCTCGCTCTTTTCCAGCTGCTCGCTTTCCTTCTTAATTTTTTCTTCCAGATTTGCTGACACAATACTACCTCCGAATTTTCGTTGTTTTTTGGGTTTTGGCCCCGAAAGAGCCGGGACAGGGACATCCCCCGCGCCCGCCGCCGGTTTTCCAAAACCTCCGCCATGCGGATTTTTCCATTCGATTGCTGTTTTCCCAGCGTCTTCTGTTCTAAAGGCGTACAATCCCACCCTGCCGGATGCCAGGGTCCTCGCCGCCGGGCCGCCGCACTCTAAAAAGCGCCCGCCCTTCGCGGCGGCGCTTTTTAAGCGGCCGTTTCTCTTTTTGTCTGACGCATCAACCGGACGTCCGCTATGTAACCCATTTTCTCCGCGCCCTTTTCCGCCCCCGGGCCCGAAGAGGTTTTTTCGCAGCGTCTTGGTGAAAAAGCCGTCCCTAAACTCTCATTTAACGTGAACAGCCTGCTCTTCCCCAAAAAGAGGGAGGAGACTTTCAAAAGAAAACACGAACACAATCTTTCTATTCAGTGTAACCTCTGGCGCTGGCGCTGTCAAGTCCCTTCCCCTTGGGCTCCCGCCGCCGAACCGGTAAAGCCCTTTCCCTTAGTATGACGCTTTGCCGGCCTCTTTAAGCTTTAAAAAAGGATTTTTCTTGTTCCGGCTGTGTTTTCATTGTATAATCAACTGGTAAAATCGCTTGTCGAAATTTTTCCGTATGAGAAAAGGAAGGACCGGCAACAATGAAAGGGATGGCCAAAATATGAAACAGGTCGAAATTTTTACCGACGGCGCCTGCTCCGGCAACCCCGGCCCCGGCGGATGGGGGGCGCTGCTGCGCTTTGGGAAAGCGGAAAAGCAGCTGTGCGGCGGCGAAGAGAAAACCACCAATAATCGAATGGAACTGTCGGCGGCCATCTTCGCCCTTTCGGCCCTTAAGGAGCCCTGCCGGGTAATCCTTACCACCGACTCCCAATATGTGGTTAATGGCATCGAAAAGGGCTGGGCCAAAAAATGGCGGGCCAACGGCTGGCGCAAAAGCGACAAAAGTCCCGCGCTCAACGCCGATTTGTGGCAGTCACTGCTGGATTTGTGCGACCGGCACGCCGTCACCTTCCGCTGGGTCAAGGGCCATGCAGGCCACCCGGAAAACGAGCTGTGCGACCGGTTGGCCGTCGACTACTATACCTCCCATTTTCCCCGGTAACGTCCTCCCCCCGCCTTTTGCCCGAAAATTTGCGCGAACCCCTTGTATTTCCTACCAATTTACTATATTATAAAGTCGGAAACGGGAAAGCCCTTTGGGTCTGCCCGAAAAATGGAACCCAACGCCATTGCAAGAAGGATGAGAAAAGCATGAAACGATTTGTGTACGCGGATAACGCGGCGACCACAAAAATCTCCCCTGCGGTGCTCGACGCCATGATGCCCTGGCTCACCGACGGGTACGGCAACGCCTCCAGCATCTATCAAAAGGGCCGGGAGGCCCGTCTCGCCATGGAAAATGCCCGCCACCTGGTGGAAAAGGCGCTGGGCGTTCCCCAGTCCCGCCCGGACTACCCGGCAGAGGTCTATTTTACCTCCGGCGGTTCCGAGGCGGACAATTGGGCCATTAAAGGCGCCGCCCGCCTGATGGCCAAAGAAGGCAAAAAGCACATTGTCACCACCGTGTTTGAGCATCACGCGGTGCTGCACACCTGCGACGCCTTGGAAAAAGAGGGCTTTTCGGTCACCTACCTGCCGGTCAGCAGCCAGGGGCTGGTCACAGCCGAACAGGTGGAGGCCGCCCTGCGGGAGGACACGGCGCTGGTCAGCGTCATGTACGCCAACAACGAAATCGGCACCATCCAGCCCATCCCTCAAATTGGCGCCGTGTGCCGAAAACACGGGGTTCTGTTCCATACCGACGCAGTCCAGGCCGTAGGCAGTGTTCCCATCAACGTGGTCGAGCAGCAGATTGACCTGCTTTCCTTGTCCGGCCACAAAATCCACGCCCAAAAGGGCGTTGGCGCGCTGTACTGCCGTAAAGGCATCCGCCTTCCCAACCTGATCGACGGCGGCGCCCAGGAGCGGGGCCGCCGGGCCGGCACCGAAAACGTGGCCGGCATCGTAGGGCTGGGGG
>CAJTZM010000013.1 GCA_910583935.1 uncultured Oscillospiraceae bacterium | reverse complement strand
ATCATCCGCAAAATTTTTTCTTCCATCGTCTCGCCGCCGTTGTCGGAAAAGACTACCTTCACCTTGTAGGTGGTAGAACCGATGCGCCGGGTCATATACTGGCAGTTTTGATTGTCGTTGTTTTTCGTCATGGCGTCCTTTCTCATATCATTGAAACTCAAAAACAGAAATTTCCGATATGGGAAGCCGTTTCCCCGAAGCAGTTCCTGGCAGGCATATCCCTTTGTTGGTGCTGTGCCGTTGTGTCTCACCCTTGGTACGCTCGCTTTCGGTCGTGGCATACTTTTCCGGCGTGATAGCTGCTCGGACGGTCATTCGGTTGTCGTTTTCGCCACCTTTCTGTTTCTGGATTTTTGGTTATGTATGAGAAAGGAAAAGGCAGATACAAAAAACCGCCCGCGGATGCTCTCCGCAGTCGGTTATGTATCTGCCAAATGAAATATGTGCATTATATAGACATCAGTCAAATATGAATTCATTATAATCCAAACATCCGTTCTTGTCAAGCCCTGCCGAAGAAAATTTTTGAGGGAGGCAGCGGACGGGCGGTCAGCGATGGTACAAATGCAGAGGAAAAACTCCCGCAAGGTCCCGCCCATAGGGGGAGCCTTGCGGAAGCCTGTACACTTTTGCGCTGGTGCAAATACCGAGGTGCCGGTCATTATAGATCAGCTCATGCTTGATGCTTTCCTCGGCGCGGTTCACAATACTGTTCATGACCTTGACCCATTCCCACTGTGACTGGCGCTTCAAATCCTCAGTCACGCCTTCGGCGATAGCCATCTGCTGAATGAGTACCCGACAGCGTTCCTTTGCCTGTTCGTCCAGGTCGGCAAGGTAGTTGTGCAGCTTGCCCGTCAAAATCAGATGATTCAGCAGAAGCGAATTCGTTTCTTCCAGATACGCCCGGTGCATCCGTCCCCACTTCCCGATGGGGCGGTCATCACCCTCCGGCAGTTCAATAGCCGGGATGTAGTAGTCCCCGACCAGGACATAATCAAGACCATTCGCCTCGTCATGGATGTTCGTCTTTAATTCGTTCATAGCGTTCCTCCGTCATTTCAGATGTTTTTGGTAGCGGCTACCGATAATGCGATACGGGTCTTTATCTCCTTTCCTACGACCGCAAGTCCTATTCACCACAAATGAGCCGCAGTCATATGTATTTGGTGGCAGAAACTACCCTCTACATATTAACTCTCAAAAAGAATATCTGATGAAATACGCCAAAGAACACGGTTTCCCTAACCCGAAATTCTACGTGGACGACGGCTATACGGGTACGAATTTTGACCGCCCTAGCTTTAAGGAAATGTCGGCGGACATTGAAAAAGGGCTTGTAAAAACGGTCATTGTCAAAGACTTATCATGCTTCGGCAGGAACTATATTGAGGTCGGCTCTTACTCCGAAATCATCTACCCCGAAGCGGGCGTGAGGTTTATTGCCATCATGGACAACGTGGACACGGGCAGCCTTGAGAGCAACGAATTTGCCGCCTTTACCAACCTTTTCAACGAATGGTATCCAAAAAGCACGAGCAAAAAGGTAAAGGAAGTCAAGAAAGCGAAAGGGCTTGCAGGAGAACATCTGGGACCGCCACCATACGGGTATTTACGGAATCCAGATGACAAAACCCGCTGGCTTGTGGACGAGGAAGCGGCGGCAGTCGTCCGCAGGATATTCTCACTCTGTATGCAGGGAAAAGGCGTGTCAGCCATTGCCACAGCCCTCTGGGAAGATAAAGTGCTTACCCCGTCAGCTTACAAAATGTCAAAGGGAATCGGCGTTGCAAAAAAATCAGAATACCCCTATAACTGGGAGCCGTCCATGATTGCATCCATTCTGGAAAATGTGGCATATATCGGCGTGACGGAGAGCTTTAAATCCACCCGTTTAGGCTTTAAGAGCAGGAAACGCATCCCCACCGCAAAGGACAGGCGGACGTATATCGAGGACGCCCATACCCCCATTATTAACAGGGATATGTGGGAAAAAGTGCAGGTGATACGGGAGAACAAACGCAGACCGACCAAAAGCAGAATGACAAGTATCTTTTCGGGGCTGCTCTATTGTGCCGACTGCGGGGCGAAACTCAGCCTAGCCACGGCAAACGGATATGCGCATTTCCGCTGTTCCATGTATAAAAGGACGAGCAGGGCGAAGGAATGTACGCAGCACTATATCCGAGAGGACGCATTAAAACAGTTGGTCCTGAAACAGCTTCAGCATTTCCTCTCCTATTTACAGCAGTTTGAGCGTGTGTTTATCCGACAGCAGATTGACGCCACCCTTGCGGAACGCAGATACGAATTGTCCGTAAAGCAGAAACAGATAGAAAAGGACGAAAAGCGGATAAAGGAGCTTGACCGCCTGTTCCGTAAAATCTATGAGGATAATGTCAACGGAAAGCTGAATGACGAACGCTTTTACAAGCTGTCAGACGGATATGAAGCCGAGCAGGAACAACTAAAGCAGGAAATCGAAGCCTTGACAGCCGAGGTCAGCGAAGCCGACACAGAAGCGACCAATGTCGCCAAACTGATAGCCGTCACCAAGAAATACACCCGCATCGACGAGCTGACACCCGAAATCCTAAACGCATTTGTGGATAAAATCGTAGTCCATGAGCGTGAGAAAAAGGACGGGAAACGGACACAGCAAATCGACATCTACTATTCCTATGTCGGGATTGTGGACATCCCCACGGACGAGGAAATGCGGGAAATGGAACGGGAATATATGCAGCGCACTACACGTCAAACCGCCTAAATACAGGCGTGGCAGGAGAAAATCTATGCTCCTGCCGATACATATCTATTTTTATCCCTATCTGGTTTAACCCATAAATCAAACCTGAATCATAACGGGCGAAACATAGCGTGTGTCTTTCCTCGGTGTTCCTTCCGTATCATAGTCAACATTGCAGCGGGCAGACTTCTCAAATTGTGCATCCATAAACTTCTCCGATCCAATAATAGCTATGTATTTGCCATTAGAAAGAAGATGATCTACCGCAGCTCGGGTCCATTTCGCTTTTCCGGTTGGAGAGGATATTTGTTTTGCATGAAGCATATCCACCACCTTCCCCAAACTTGCTCCTGCCATATAGAAATCAAAAATCGTACAGACAACATCTGCTTCACTTTCGTTGATTTCAAGTGTCCCGCTGCTGGTCAAAGTAAAACCATATGGTATTCTCATGTTTTGTTCCTCCTAAAAAATAAGAATTCCTATACTGTCACCCCAACCGAGGGGTAAAACATAGGAATAAAGACTATTTTGTTTTCCTTTGTGCTGTTATTTTGCACAACTTACAAGTCTGGTTTGTGTGATTTTCCATTAAAAATAACAAAACCCATGTATAACTTAGGTTATACATGGGTTTTGTCTAATATGGTGCGGGAGATGGGACTTGAACCCACACACCGAAGTACTGGCTCCTAAGACCAGCGCGTCTGCCATTCCGCCACTCCCGCACAGAATGCGCGGCCCTTTTTGTAAGACCGCGCTTTATACTGCTTAAAAGGATACCATGTCCGATCCAATTTGTCAATTCGGCAAAAATAAAACACCGTCCTCCAGCATGGTCTGCGCTGCCAACAGCATCCCCGTCTTTCCAGTAAAATAGGTGAGCCCTCCCTGCATCCAGACCGCATAGGGCGGACGAATGGGCCCGTCGGCAGAAAGCTCAATAGATGCGCCCAGGTGGAACGCGCCTGCCGCCATGACCACCTTGCTTTCGTACCCGGGCATGTCCGCAGGCTCCGGCACCACAAAAGAATCCACCGGCGCGCCTCTCTGCACCCCTTTGCAGAAGGCTACCATCCCTTTTTCCGATCCCAGCTCAATAGACTGGATAATGTCGGTCCGGCAATCTGCGAAGGAGGGGTTTACCCGATACCCCAGCTTTTCGAACAGTGCCGCTGCGAAAATCGCCGTCCGCACGGCACAGCAAACCACGTTGGGCGCCAGAAAAAGTCCTTGGAACATGCGGGGCAGTTCATTTAGGGTGCAGCCGACCTCCTTGCCTTGGCCGGGCGTTGTCAGCCGGTAGGCGCATTGCTCCACCAGATCCCGCCGCCCGGCGATATAGCCGCCGGTGCGCGCAATGCCGCCGCCTGCGTTTTTGATCAGCGATCCGGCCATCAGATCAGCGCCCAGTTGGGTAGGCTCTAATTTTTCGGTGAAAATGCCGTAGCAGTTGTCCACCATGAAAACTGCCTGAGGATTGTTCTGCTTTACCGTGTCAATCAGCCGCTTCATCACATCCATATTTATGGAGGGGCGCAGCGAATACCCTCGGGACCGCTGAACATAAGCCATCCTGACCCGCTTGTCCCGCACCGCCTGGGCGATCGCGTCAAAGTCCGGCGTGCCGTCGTCCAGCAGGTCCACCTGCCGGTATTCCACCCCGAATTCCTTTAGGGAGCCGCAGTTTTCCCCGATGATGCCGATCACCGGCTGGATGGTGTCGTATGGCGTTCCGGTGATAGAAAGCATCACATCGCCCGGGCGCAGAACCCCAAACAGCGCCGTGGTCAGCGTATGAGTGCCGGAAACAAAGTTGTGGCGCATCAGTGCGTCCTCGCTGCCAGTAATCTGCGCCATCACCGATTCCAAAACCTCCCGGCCCCGGTCGTCGTAGCCATAGCCGGTGCTCCCGGCGAAGTGGGACTCGCTGACCCCATTTTGGATAAAGGCCGCCAGCACCTTTTGGCTGTTGTATTCGCCGATTGCATCGGTCCGGGCAAAAACCTCGGCGCACGCCTGCTCCACCTGCGCCCCCAATTCTTCCAGCTTGGGGTGAATGTCAAAAAATTTTTGTTCCATTGGACTGGATTCTCCTTGTCTTTTTCGGACGCGCGCAAAAGCCGCGCCGCTGTATTGCGCTCCTTTGGAGGAGCGCTTTTTTCCTTTTGTACTATACCGGGCTGTCATTTCGAAGGCAGACCCATTCCTCCCCCCAGGGGACAAAACCAATCTGCCGGTAGACCCGCAGCGCGGCGGGATTCCGGCAGACGACAAATGGAATTTTTCCTTCATTCTGGGCCGCCTGGGCCAGCGCCCATACCAGCGCCGCCGCATAGCCTCGGCCCCGATATGGCTGGGAGGAGGCAACCGAGCTTATCAGCGCCGCACCGCCGTTTTGGTGATAGATGCCGGCGGTGGAGACAACTGTCCCATCGGCCAAAACCCCCAGCAGCCGCCCCAGGCCATGCCGCAGCTTGTGGGATACCTCGCAGTACCAGGGAGCGAAATCCGCCTCCCGCAGCCCAAAAACCTCGGATAAAAGCGGGTAGACCTGCCAGGGCGAAGGCTGACAGAGTCCCGCCGGCGGCGGATAGGGGCGAAGTCTCCCTTGGCCGGACAAAATCTGCCGGACCTGTATCTGCCAGCCCAGCAGCGCCGCCGTTCTTTCAATGGACTGCCGAGGTCCCTGCAGCTTTTGGACGCCGCAGATCGCGCAGAAGGCCGCCAGCTCCTGCGGATCGCCCAATGGGCCGGAGACGGTCAGCCTATCTCCGGACAGGGAGAGCAAGCCTTCTTGGGCCGTCCTCCAGAACCGGGGCGGCCCGCTCTGTTTGCCATACAAAGCCCAGCAGGCGGTGTGAATCGCGCCATAAGGATCTGGGGAAGCGGCGGCGGCCAGAAACCCGCCGTCCCCCGGCAGGACCGCCTTAATCACAGACCGCGTAAGCGCTGGAGAGCTTGGTCAAAAGCTGGTAGGTAGCGGCAATGTCCTCCTCCTTTAAAACACAGGAGGGGGTATGCAGGTACCGGCAGGGCATGGACAGCCCCACCGGACGCACCCCGCCGATGGCCTGGTGCATGGAGCCTGCGTTGTTGCCGCCAAAGACCCCCAGCTTGGGCTGTGCCGGAATCCCGTGCTGCGCCGCCGTGTCCAGCGCCAGCTGGTACAGCCGTTTGTCGTAGATGGTCCCCTTGTCCATAAAGGAGACCACCGGGCCCTTGCCCAAAAAGCAGACCCGCTTTTCCGCCGCCACGCCGCCGATGTCCGCGGCGGTAGTGGTTTCAACCGCCACCGCGATGTCCGGCTTTACGGTATAGACCGCGGTTTGGGCGCCCATGCCGCCCACCTCCTCCCGGGTGGTGAAGGAGAAATAGGCGTCGTATTCCAGCGGGGACTGGATCATACGAACAAGCGCCGCGCAGCCGGCCCGATCGTCCAGCGCCTTGGATTTGATAAAGCCGTTCCCAAAGCGGACAAACGGGGAATCGAAGGCGATCCGGTCCCCGACCGAGACCAGCTTCTGGGCCTCCTCTTGGCTGTTGCAGCCGATATCAATCAGCAGGTTTTCCGCCTTGATTGGGTCGTCTCGCTTATCCCTCTCAATGAGGTGGATGGGCTTGGAGCTTAAAATCCCGTAAATCCGGTTGGGGCCAATCACCACCGGCTTGCCCTGAAAGACCCGGCTGTCAACACTGCCCACCGTAGCAAACCGAAGAAAGCCCTCGTCGGTGATGTAGGTGACGATAAAGCCCACCTCATCCATGTGCGCGTCGAATAAGACCCGGTTGCGTGGGCGCTTTTCTCCTTTTTTAAAGGCGAGCACATCCCCTAAGGGGGACACCTCGTATTCACAGAAATCCTTGATTTCGTCGATGATGGCGGCGGCGACCTGCTGCTCGTCGCCGGAGACGCCGTCGATGGCGCAAAGCTTTTGAATCAGCTCGATCATTTGCGGTTCCCCTCCTTTTTCACATAAGCGGCCAACAGCCGGGCGGTGTTTTCAATGTCCTCCACAAGGATTTTTTCCACCGGGGTGTGCATATACCCTTGGGGGATGGAGAGAATGCCGGTTTTAACCCCACCTCTGGCGATAAGAATCGCGTCGGCATTGGTGCCGGTACCGCTGCCCATGGCCTCGGTCTGGTAGGGGATGCCCTCCTCTTTGGCCGTCTCTACCAGCGTGCGGGAAACTTCGCTGTCCAAAAGCGCGCCGAAGGCCACCAGCGGCCCCTTGCCGAATTGACCGCACTGCTCCTTTTTGCAGTCCGGCGTGTGACCGAAGCCCACGTCCACCGTAACCGCGTGGGTGGGACCTACCGTGTAGGCCGCCGTTTGGGCGCCCATACCGCCCACCTCCTCCCGGGTGGTCAGAGTGACCGACAGGCCCCAGTCGCCTTTTTCGTTCTTTAACAGCTCGGCGGCGCGCATTACCGCCACGCAGCTGGAACGATTGTCGATAGCCTTGCCGGTGATAAAGCCGCCGTGCATTTCACGAGTAGGGGTGACAAAGGTCACCATATCGCCGGGGGATACCCGTTTTTGCGCCTCCTCCTTATTGTAGCCGATGTCGAGATAAATCTCCTCAAACTTCGGGTTTTTGGCTTCGCCGCTCTGCAAATGAGGCGGAATGGAGCAGATCACCCCCGGCAGTGTCCCCTGACTTGTATGTACCGCCACCTGGGAGGCCAAAAGCAGGCTGCGGTCAAAGCCACCCACCGGCGAGACCTTTAAAAACCCCTCGTCGTCAATCCAGGTGACAATCATACCGATTTCGTCCACATGAGCGTCCAGCATAAAGTTTTTCTGCCCTGCTTTTGGTTTTCGAATCGTGCAGATCAAATCCCCCAAGGGGCTGCGGGTTATCTCCCCGATCGCCTCCAGCTCCCGGGCGGCGACGGCTGTCACCGAGTCTTCCCGGCCAGAGACGCCCACCGCCTGGGACAGGCGCATCAGCAAATCTTTGCAGTTCATGGCATGGATCCTTTCTTTTCACCGGAAACCCCCGGCGTTTTTCTTTTTTCATTTCCTTTTGAGGATAAGGGCACGCGCCCATTTTCTCCAAGGGTCTATTGCAGCGCCGCCACCAAGGCCTTAAAATGGTCGCCGCGCTTTTCAAAATTAGGGTACAGGTCAAAGCTGGCGCTGGCCGGGGACAGGGCTACAATATCCCCTGGCTGGGCCAGCTTTCGGGCGAGGCCTACCGCCTCCTCCATATTGCCGGCCTCGTACAGCGCCGGACGGGCCCTGTCGTATGCCGGACATTCCTCCAGCGCCCGGCGGATTTTAGGACCGGTTGCCCCCATCAAAATCAAGTGGGATACCTTTTGGCATAGATAAGGCGCCAGCGGCTCGTAGGGAATTTTTTTGTCGTATCCTCCGGCGATGAGCAGGATCTTTTGCCCGAAGGCCCGCAGCCCCGCAATGGTGCGGGTGGGGCTGGTGCCGATGGAGTCGTTGTACCACTTTACCCCGTCCAGCTCTCGGACCAGCTCCATTCGGTGCTCGACGCCGCCGAATTCCCGGGCGGTCTTCGCCATCACCTCTGGGGAGACCTCCCCCCACAAGGCGCTGCAGGCCGCCAGGAAGTTTTCCACATTGTGCATCCCCGGCAGTTTAATCTCCGCCGCCGGCAGGATGGGGGTCACTACACCGCCATAGGCCATGCAGAGCATCCCGTCCTGCCGCAGAAAGGCGCCCTTTTCCGGCCGGCTTTGCCGAGAGAAGAAAAGCCCTTCCCCTCGGATCAGAGGCGCCATCCCCCGGGTGATCTCGTTGTCTAGGTTGAGCACCGCCCGGGAAAAACCGTCCTGATGCCAAAGCAGGTTTTTTTTGCTGTCGATGTACTCGTCCATATCCTTGTGCACGTCCAGATGGTTAGGCGCCAGGTTGGTGACCACCGCCACATCCGGGCTTTGCCGCATGGAGATCAGCTGAAAGCTGGAAAGCTCCACCACCGCCGCGTCGTCGGGAGAAATCTGCTCGATTACCGGCAGCAGCGCCCGGCCGATGTTGCCGCCCTTGTGGACCCGCTTGCCCGAGGCGGCCAGCATCTCGGCGATGAGGGTGGTGGTGGTGGTTTTGCCGTCGGACCCGGTAATCCCATAGGTTTTGCAGGGACACAGCCGGAAAAACAGCTCCATCTCGGAGGTGATGACCGTCCCCGCCTGTCGGGCACGCTCCAGCGCCGGATGGTGAAAGTAGACCCCCGGCGCCCGCAGCACTGCGTCGTATCGCTCCAGATGGTCCAAATACCCATCGCCCAGCACCAGCCGGATGCCCTTTTCCTCAAACTCCGCCGCTAAATCGCCCAGCTGCTCCCGGCTTTTCCGGTCCAGCACCGATACAGCCGCTCCCCTTTGGGCAAACAGGCGGATACAGTCGGTATTGGTTACGCCAATGCCGATAAACGCAATTTTTTTGCCCTTGATCCACTGAAAAAAACGCCCGGCATTCCATCCATTCATAGCCCCATCTCCTTTCGATTTTTCCAAGCCCTGCTCTATCCATATCGTAACGGTTCCGCCGTTATAAAGCCATGCCCACCGTAGAGATCGGTATTATTATACCCCATCGGCTCTTCAAATAGCAATGGTCCGGCAGCAGTCAACCCTCTTTTTTCCAAGGCCTAAAAGCCTGCCCGGTGGAAAAGGAGGGGGTATACCCCCAACGCAAAGAAGGCAAGGACCGTGTACCGGGCCGCATCCCATAGATATGCGGCGGGAAGCCCCTGCTTTAAAACAAACGCCAGCCCGCCGCACAGCGCCAGCCCCAGCAAAAACCGCAGCGCCTTTTTCGCACCGGAGCCCGGGATCGTAAACCCGACGAATTTTCGTTCGAAAGCGATTCCGCCCCAAAAGCCCAGCAGCAGGCCAAAAGCCTTGTACAAATCCTCTTGACCTAACCACAGTGCCGGGATCAGACAGGCTCCTGCCAATACGGCTAGCATTTTTTCACAGGGGAAACGCCGCCATAAAATCGGGCAGATAAAGACCGAGGCAGCTCCCAAAGCCAGTCCCGCCGCTACATCCTTAGGATAATGGACCCCCAGGTACAGCCGGGACAGCCCCACCCCCAGGCTGACGGCTGCGGCCGCCAGGTATAGCCATCCGCCTTTTCTGCGGGCGGGAAAGAGGTATAAGGCCGCTGCGTTTTGGCTGTGCCCGCTGGGAAAGGAATAGCCGGTGGCAGTATGCCGCCGCAGGGTGCGGATCCCCTCCTGCCCAATGGGACGCTCCAGCCGGAAAATTCCCTTGAGGATATTGTTGCACAGCCCGTTGACCAGCAGGGTAAAGGCCAGCTCCTTCCCGACCTGCTTGTCATAAACCCAGTAGGTGAAGCCTAGAATCAGCACCACCGCCCACTGCTCTCCCAGCATGGTGATCAGCTGGAACAGCACGTCTAAAAATGGGGAGGAGAAGGATTGGATCCATTTTAACAGCGAAAGCTCCATCTTTGCCCTTCCTCTCTTTTAGTGATAGGCCAGGCCCTGCCCGGCAGGAAAAACAAATGCAGGGATCGCTCCCTGCATGAAGTGTATGTTTAGAAAAACGGATTTACAACTACAGCCGCGGCGCCTTGATATTGGGGTTTTTCTCCAGACCAACGGTAGGCTTCAGCTGCTGTCCTTCTTCCACCAGCCGGGCCATCACCACAAACCGGGCTCGGGCCTCGCCGCCGACGTAGCCGTATTTGGCGGTACAGGTGGAAAGGGTCAAAACCTTATCGTTTAAGGGATCAATTTCCACATCGTACAAAAACTCCGAACGGGCCTTCCCCTCACTGACCAGCGTATCGATCCCGCTGTCGATCATATCGATGTAGCGGAAAGCGGTATCAGTATACAAAACTGCAAAAATCTCCCAAACCATATCCTCCTCGCCGGTGGAAAAGAAAATGTACGGATGGGAGGTGGCAAAGTCCTCGTCGGCAAAGCGCAAAAGCTGCGCAAAATCCAGCCCGTTGGGATCGTCCTCCACCACGGCGGTGTTGTGCCCATAGATGATGGTGTTACGGCTTTCGGTAGTCCGGTTGCCTATGCGGCATTCGTAATCCACCCAGTAGCAGCCCTGAAAGCTGTATTTCCCCGTATAATCCAGCCGCATATACTTGCTGTTGTTGTAGGTCTGGACCACCGGCTGGTCAATATCGGTGCCCGGCACCTGCAGCCAGCCGACAATTTCCGGGTTGACCTGCTCTGCCTTTTCCTTGATTTGCTCCAAAAGGACCGGCGCCTCCACTGCCTGCAAAGCATTGTCCGCCGGCTCTTTTAAAGTGTTGACAAAGGGATAGACCGAGGGCTTTTCCTCCAGCTGAGAAGAGGAGGCTCCTTTGCCGCAGCCGGAGACGGTTCCCGCCAGGACCAGGGCCAAGAACAGGACGCCAATTTTTTTATAAAAACCTTTCATGTGCTTTCTCCTTTAAAGGTCATCATTGTAAGCTACCTTTAAATATATAGGAAAACGGCGGTGAAATCAACTGGAAAAGACGATTTTTCCACAGTTTTTTGTCAAATTTTCCGGTCCGCTCCCCTTTTTTCCACTGCCTAGGTCACATCAGCGGCGCAAAAGCTTTTAAGATCGCCCGGCCCAATCGCCGCAGCAGCGGGATCCGCTCGTGAGACGGCAGCTGGATTTCCTGGGAAATTCCCATGGTCCGGCAGATGTCGTCCAGCACTGTTTGGATAACGGGATTGCGGAAAAAGGCGACGCCGCATTCAAAATGCAGGTAAAAGCTGCGATAATCCATGTTGGCGGTGCCCACCACGCCGATTTCTCCGTCGGCCACAAACATTTTGGCATGAATAAAGCCTGGCGTATACTCGTAGATACGAACGCCCGCCTCGATCAGCTGCCGGTAGGAAGAGCGGGTCACCGCGTGTACATACCACTTATCCGGAATGTGAGGGGTGATGATCCGCACATCCACGCCACTCTCGGCGGCGATGATCAGCGCGGTGGTCATTTCGTTGTCCAAAATCAGGTACGGGGTGGTGATGTAGACATATTTTTTGGCGCAGTTGATCATCTGCAAATAGATATTTTCCGCTACGTTAAACTCGTCGATAGGGCTGTCGCCATAGGGCTGGACAAACCCCTCCCCGCCATATGTTTTACCAGAGGGCCGGTATTGCTGATAATCGGCGTTTTTGCCGTCCCGATAGCTCCAAAGCTGCAAAAACATCATGGTCAAATTCCAGGTTCCATCTCCCTGCAGCATCACTGCCGTATCCTTCCAGTGGCCGAACCGCAGATGGGCGTTGATGTACTCGTCCGCCAGGTTCAGCCCGCCGCAGAAGCCCACATCCCCGTCGATTACGGTGATTTTTCGATGGTCCCGGTAGTTAAAGGCGGAATTGAGCCGGGGACGGAAAGGGTTAAATACCGCGCACTTGATTCCCGCGGCCTCAATCTGCCGGTAATATTTGGGCGGCAGGGTCTGGATGGTACCCAGATCGTCGTACATCAGCCGCACGTCCACCCCAGCCGCCGCCTTTTCCTTTAAAACGTCCAGCACGGCGTTCCACATTTTGCCCTCCTGGATGATAAAGTACTCCATAAAGATAAATTTTTCCGCCCGGGCAAGCTCCCGCAGCAGCGCCTGCCAGAAGTCCTCTCCCACAGGAAAGTATTCCACCTGGGTATTTCCCCAGATGGGATAAGGTCCGACGTTGCTGATGTAGTCGCTCTGCCGTTTTAAATGGGGCGCCTCCCGCTCCAGCTCCTCTCTGGCCGCCTGACAAGAGGCGTCCTGGCTTTGCTCCACCTGGGAGTAGGCGTATTGGCGGATGCGCTCCGCATGTTTTTTGTTCATGGGCTTATTGCCGAACACCAGATAAAAAATCCCGCCAAAAAGGGGGAAAATCAAAATCGCGATAATCCAGGCGATTTTATACGAGGGGTTGTCCCGCTTGGAGTTGATCCACAAAACCACCAAAAGGCTTACCAGCTGCAATCCCACATAAGCGAACAGACCATAGGTGTCGGAGAGCTTGAGCAGGATAAAAAGCAAAAAGAAAAATTGGACCAAAATAGCCAGGGAGATAATCACAAGCCGGCTGCACAAAAATTTTAAAATCTTTTTCATCCGTTCGATCCTTTCCGCGTCATGCCGTTTTCTGTCATTTCGCGCCGACGGCTACCGCGCCTCTTTGCAGCGCTATGGTGCCAGTGCGCATAACCTCCTGGATATTATAGGCTTTTAAAAGCTCCTCTAACAGGTCCAGCCGGGCGGGCAGATCGCAGATCTCCAGCGTCATGGTGGACTTGGTCAGGTCCACAATCTTGGCGTTCATGATTTTGGCGATATCCAGTATCTCGCTACGGGTGCGTCCGCCGGCATTGCATTTAATAAGCATCAGCTCCCGGCTGATCAGATCCTCCTGGGGAATGGTCCGCACCTTAATGACGTCTACCGCCTTATTCAGCTGCTTTTCCAGCTGCTCCACCGTGTAGCTGTCCGCCTCCACCACGATGGTCATGCGGGAGACAGTTTTATCCTCCGTTACCCCCACCGCCAGTGAATCAATGTTGAAGCCCCGGCGGGAGAAAAGGCCGGTGATCCTGGATAGGACCCCCGCATGGTTTTCCACCAGTACCGATATGGTATGCTTCATCCTTCCGCCCTCCTTTTATTTGGGACGCCGGCAGCTGCCGGCGCTTTTTTCTTATTACACAGCGGGCTCATCCGGTGAAACCAGACATTGCAGCAAAAAGCTTTTTTCCGCCGCCAGCAGCGCTCGTACCGCATCCTCTATTTCGCTGTTGTCCGAAATGGTCATGGCCCGAATGCCGTAGACCTGGGCCAACGCGGCAAAATCGGGGCTTCCCCCCAGCTCCACTGCCTCGTATCGGCCGCCGTATACCTCCCGCTGAATCTGCCGGACCAGGCCCAGACAGTCGTTTCGAAAAAGAACCAGCTTAACCGGGATGTCGTGCTGGACTAAAGTCGCCAGCTCCTGCATGGACATTTGAAAGCCGCCATCCCCCATAACCGCCACCACCTGCCCGGCGCCGGAGGCAAGCCGCGCACCCATGGCCGCAGGCAGCGCATAGCCCATGGTCCCCATGCCGCCGCTGGTCAGAAAGCGCCCTGCCTTTATCCGGGCGGACCGGGCGGACCAAAGCTGGTTGAGTCCCACGTCCGCCACATAAATGCTGTCCTCGTCCAGCCCTTCGCTCAGCGCTGCCACCAGCCGGTGGGGGTTGATAAAGCCCGGCCGATCGGTAGCAAAGGCGCCAACGCCTCTTTTCTCCCGCAGCTCCGCCAGCCACATACCGGTGTCCGGCGGGGCGCAGCATTCCAGCAGCTGCTCTAGTGCCAGCCGGGCGTCGGCCACCAGGGGGATGCTGGCCTCCATATTTTTGTGGATTTCCGCCGGGTCGATGTCGATGTGGACAATACGGGTCCGTTTTTCCATCACGCCGGGCTGGCCCATGGCCCGGTCCCCCGCCCGGGCGCCGATGAGGATCAGAAGATCCGAATGGCGAATGGCGTAGTTAGCGGCGCTGCACCCGAAGGAGCCGAGCATCCCAAAATACAGCGGATGGTCGGAGGGCATCAGCCCCAAGCCCATCATGGTGGTCACCACCGGGATTTGGCAGTTTTCGGCAAAGCGCCGCATCCGGTCCCGGGCGCCGGAGGAAAACACACCGCCGCCAGCGCAGATCACCGGCCGTCTGGCGGACGAAATCGCCTCGGCCACCCGCCGCAGCTGCAGCGGATTGGCCCGGGTGCTGGGATTGTATCCGCGGATGGATACCTCCTCTGGGTAGACAAAATCCAGCTGTTGGTTCTGCACATCCACCGGCAGGTCGATTAAAACCGGCCCCTGCCGGCCGGTAGAGGCCAGGTAAAACGCCTCCTTCATAATCCGCGGCAGATCGGCGGCGTTTTTGACCAGAAAGCTATGCTTGGTAAAGGGCTCCGCCGCGCCGGTGATGTCTGCCTCCTGAAACACGTCCCGGCCCAGCAGCTCGCTGGACACCTGGCCGGTAATGGCAACCAGCGGCACCGAATCCATGTAGGCGGTGGCCAGCGCGGTCAAAAGGTTCAGCGCCCCAGGGCCGGAGGTGGAAATGCAGACCCCCGGCCGGCCGCTGATCCGGCCAAAGGCCGCCGCCGCGTGGCCGGCGCTTTGCTCCTGCCGGACCAGAATATGGCAGATGGGGCTTTGGGCCAGACAGTCGTATACCGGGCAGATGGCCGCGCCGGGATAGCCGAACACGGTGGTCACGCCCTCTTTTTCCAACGATGTGACAACAGCCTGTGCGCCTGTCATGCGCCGCTCCTCCTTCCAGCCGTCCGGCAGAATCTTTTTCTTTCCATTATAATGCGGATTCTAAAAAGCCGCAACCCCGGAAAAAAAGGACATTTCCGATTCTGCGGCCGTTTCTCCCTACAGGCGGATTCCATACCTGTATTCCCGCAGGATACAGTCCCCTCCATCCTCCTCATACACGCCGGGGACCCGGGAAAACCCCGCCTTGTTGGTCCATGTCCGCCACAATCCGGCGGTACAGGCGAAGGATCCGGGGAAGATCCTCCGGGACAGCGATGCGAATTTCCATGATGATTTTTTTCTCCTGAAAATACAAGGGCCCGAATTTTGACCGGGCCCCATAGAAGCTTACACAGAAGCCGCCGGCGCCTCCTCGCGGACGGGGGGCAGCGCCTCCACCGCGTGGTAGACCCGCTTTTTCCAGAAAAAGACGATGCTGAACAGCACCCGCACCAGCTGGTCCAGGGCAATGGCCCACCACAGAGCGGTGATATCCCAATGAAACACCCAGCCGGACAGGCAGCACAGCGCAACACGCACCAGCCAGATGCCGGTGAAGGAGATGACCATCGGCGTATATTTGTGCCCCGCCGAGCGGATGGTGCCGTTAAAGATTTTCGACAGGTTTTGGGGGATCTGGGCAAAGCCCATGATAAATACATATTTCATACCGATCTCGATGAGCTCCTGCTTGTCGGTCAAAAGGCCCATCAAAAGCCGCGGGCAGAAGAACAGCACCGCGCAGGTGAAAACGCTGATGGTCATGGAGATGCGGATCAGCTGGCGGAAATAGATTTTGTAAAGGTCGCTGTCCCGCTGGCCAATGGCCCGAGCCGCCAGGGTGGTCGAGGCGGTAATAAAGCCCACCGACAGCATATCGCACACCCCTTCGGCCTGCAGACCTAACTGGTAGGCGGCATAGCTGTTGGTCCCGTAGGAAAGAATCACCCGGCTGATAATGATGGTGGCGAACTGCCACAGAAGGTTTTCGCAGGAGGCGGGCAGCCCGGTGGTGTAGATATCCTTGAGATAGCCGCCCTCCAGCGAAAAGAATTTTTTGTCGTGATGGGCCCCGTGGAATAGACCGATCCGCTTATGGTACAAAAGCGCCAGCCCGATGGCCGCGCCGGTGATCTGGGCGCTGACCAGCGCAATGCCCGCGCCGGTGAGCCCCATGGCGGGAAGGCCCAGATTGCCGAAGATCAGAAGCCAGCCCAGGGCGATGTTGACGATGTTGACAATCCCGGCAATCATCATGGGCGTTTTGGTATTGCCCTGGGACTGAAACGCCGCGGTGACAAAGCAGGTAATGGCCACAAAGGGCAGCCCTGCCGCCAGGATCTGCAAATATCCCACCGCGTAGGAGAGAATGTCTGCGTCGGAGGTGAAAAGCTTGATAAACCAGGTGGGGAAGACCGCCACCAAAGCGGTAATAACCAGCCCCAGCGGGACGGCGGTGGCAAAGGCCTGCTCCACCGTCCGGCGGCATTTATCCCGCCGACCCTCGCCGAAATACAGGGCCGCTACCACCGTTACGCCGATGGCCAGGCCCTTAAAAAGGGACAGATAGGTGTTGGTGATCCGTCCGCCGACTCCCTGGGCGGAAATTTCCAGCGCGGACAGCCGGCCCACCATGGCGGTGGTCACCAGCGAGGCCGAGGTGGTCAGAACGTTTTCTAAGATCATGGGGATCAGCATCCGGTAAATCTGCCGGGATACCTCTTTTTTGTTATGCATATTGAAAACAGCCTCTCCCGCCGCGGATGCGGCAATCGTTTTTGTCCGGCGCGCCGCTTTTTAAAGGACCGCTGTCTGCAGTCAATGCGCTTGTGCCGAAAACACACCTATTTTAGCATATGGAAACCGCAGGAGCAAGGCGTGTTTTCCGGGAAAAACGTTTACCTGCGCCGGACCCTGCAAAATTTGCGAAAAAACCTCTGCGGAAAAGAGAATCCACAGAGGCTTTTGTATAATTTGCCAAAGGACAGTCAAGGGACGGAGGGCTTCTCTTTCGGCAGGATTTTTTTTATTGAGCCGCTGCGGATGCGGAAGAAGCCTGTACCGGCTGCTCGGCAAACGCGTCGGGATAGGCCTTTTTCGCCATATCCTCCAGCAGGTCAAACATCCGCTTGCCCTGCCGCTCAAAGGCGGTGAAATCATAGGAGTAAACAATGTCGTGGATAGTAGCCTGCAGGCCCTTATAGTGGGCGTTTTGCTCCAGCATGGGAATGGTAATGTCCTCATTGCAGAAGATCACGTCCGGATCATACTGGCTGATAAAATCCGCCGGATAGGTCCAGCCGCCGTAGGCGCCCGCCTCGTTTTCAAAGCCGGCGGCCTCCAGCATGGCGCCCTCAAAGGTGTCCCCGGTGGCAACGGTAAAGTCCAGCATCCGCAGATATACAGCAGAAAGCCGCTTGCCGCCGTCGCGAACATAGGAATCCACCTTACCCTTGATGCTTTCCACACGGCCCATCTGCTCGTTGTAAAAGCCGACACCCTCCTCAAAGCCGGTCTGCTCGCCGGAAAACAGGCGGCCCAGATCGGTGTAAAGCTCCTTGAGCTGCTCCGGCTGCCGCGCGCGGGCCAGCACTACCACCGGAATGTCGGCCTGCTGCAGGGCGATCAGGTCCGGCTCCGACAGCTGGGTGTGGGTGATGACAACATCCGGCTTGGCCGCTTTGATAGCATCCAGATCTGGCTGCTGGGCGGCGCCCATCTTGGGCAGATCCTGGACCTGCTGGGGCCAGCTGCAATAATCGCTTACACCGGATAGCTGCGGCCCGTATCCCATGTCAAAGCAAAGCTCGGTCAGCGCCGGTGAAAGGGAAATCACCTGAGCGGGCTTTTGAGAAATGGTTTCGTCCCCGATGGAGATCGGGTACTCCTGCGGCTGGGACTCCTCCGGCAGGCTGGTAGAGGAGTCCGGCTTATCCCTGCCGCTGCATCCGGCCAGCCCCAAAAGCAAGAGCAGCGCCAGCAAAAAGGGCAAAATGCGTTTTCGTTCCATGAAAATCCCCCATCTTTTTTCTTTTTTTCTCATTGTATCGCGGCGCTGGACCCTTGTCAAATGGGAATTTTCAAGGGATAATACCGGTTGTTTTTGCGGGAAAAAATAGCAATATTTCACAAAAATCAAAAGGAAAACGTTTTCGGATCAAAGCGGTGAAAAGCTGGATATTGACAACCTCCGCCCGCCCTTGTATATTGGGGATGGCCAGGGCAAAAGCTGGCCTGATTTCCGGGAAAAGGATGGTGCTTATGGCGGGGGAAAACAGGAAAAAGACGGTGCTGCAATCCCTGCGGGATCTTCGGGGCAACGCCCGGGTGGCAGTGTTTCACGAGCCGGGCTGGTCTATTCCCTATGGGCTTTACAGCTTTTATTTAAGCCTTTATATGAAAAGCCAGGGCGTTACCGACGTGCAGATAGGTTTTCTTATTTCGTTAAACTTTATTGTCGGCACCGCCGCAGCGCTGTTCGCCGGGGCCGCGGCGGATAAAATCGGCCGGCGCAAAACGGTGCTGATCTTCGGCATGTTCGGCTGGGTCGGTTCGGTGTTATTAAACCTTTTCGCCTGTAATTTTTGGATGTTCGCCCTGGCGCAGACCGTCTGCGCCTTCAGCAAAATCAGCGACGTGGCCTGGCAGCTGACCTTTATCGAGGATTCGGATGACGAGCAGAGACTGGCCGCCTTTAATCTTTTTGGCATTATCGACATTCTGGCGGGCTTTCTCACCCCTGTTGCCGGCATTCTTGTGGCCAACCTGGGCCTGGTGCGGGCCGAGCGGAGTATGTTGGTGTTTGCCGCCGTGTGCATGGCGGCCATCTATATTCACCGCCACATTCAATACCATGAAACCCAGATGGGCCGCTTGGCTATGGAGCGCTCCCGCTGTATCAGCTACTGGGATACGCTGAAAAACAGCCTGTCCCAGATGAAAAACGCCCTTACCAGCGGCAACCACCGGCTGCGCACCGTGCTGGCCATTGTTGTGCTGTTTAACGCCTATCAGCCCATCGGCGCCTATTCCAGCATGTATTTTGCCCCCTATTTAACCGACGTGGCGGGGCTGGACGCGGCGGTCATATCGGTGTTGGGCTTCGTAAACTCCGCGTTCATGCTGTCGGTGTATCTGTTCGCTGTTCCGGCTATGAGCCGGTTTAACAAGCTGTTCTCCCTGACGGTAGGCCTTGGGATCCAGATGGTCTCCATGCTGTCGAGGATGCTTTTGCCAAGGGGCAGCATCGCCTGGGCGGTGATTTCGGTGGCGCTGTTTTCGGTGGGCTTTGGCCTGTGCCGCCCGTTTTTAGACGCGCTGCTGGCTGAGGCCTCCCCGGAGGAGGAACGTTCCGGCGTCTACGCTTTAAAAAATACCTTGATTTCCCTGGCGTCGGCACTGGCCGGCAGCTTATCCGGTTTTTTGTACCGGCTAAGCCCCAAGAGTATTTACCTGGCTTCTCTATGCCTTCTGGCGCTGTGCATTTTGTTTATCTTCCACTATTTCCATCAGCGCCAGCGGGAGGAGCGGGCGGCCCTGTCCGCCCAAAGAGACTGAATCCTTTTCGGCAGCGGGTTTGCCCGTAGCCTAAGGTGGGAAACGCTGTTTTCCCACCTCTTTTCTTTGTGGGACTTTCCCAAAAGCCGACGGGGAAAACCAGACAAAAAGCCAAATTTCCTTCCAGAACGTCCTATGAGGTCTTTACAAGGGAATTTATGTATGATAGCATTAAGAGGAAAAGAGAGAGCGTTCGATCTGCCGGCTTTGGACAAAGGATCGAACGGCGCCTTTATAAAGGGGGAGAAGGAAAAAATGGTTCGGATCCTTGGAATCGGCGACGCGAAGATGGATAAAAACATCACCGATATGGTGGCCTACCCCGGCGGTCAGGCCTTAAATATTGCGGTAAACGCCAAGCTTCAGGGCGCCCAGGCGGGCTTTATCGGCTGTATTGGCGACGATGCGCTGGGCCGGCATCTGGCGAAAACGCTGGACGAATTGGGGGTAGACCGGTCCCGCAGCCATATTGTCCACGCCCAAAACGCCGCCACAAAATACCAGGTCATTGGCGGAGAGAGGGTCTGGGGCGGAACCCAGCCGCGGCCCATTTCGCCTTTGCAGATGGCCATCCGTTTTATGCTTCCGTATTATGGCCTGTCCGGGGAGGATATGGCCTATATAAAAACCTTTGACGCCGTTCATCTGTGCAACACCGCTCATATGGACGAATTCCTGCCCCGGCTCAAGGAAGCGGGAGTTGTCCTGTCCTACGATTATTCCAACGACCACCTCCAGCCTGGCTTTATGGAAAGGGTGGCGCCCTATTTGGATGTCAGCCTGTTTTCCGGCAGCAGAATGACCGAGACCCAGATGATGGAGGGATTGGTCAAGGCCCATACCCTTGGTACCCGCATTGCCATCGCCACCAATGGAGACGAGGGCGCGGTGCTGTATGACGGCGACCGGTTTTACGCCCAAAAGCCCGATCCCTGCGACGCGCTGGATACCATGGGCGCGGGGGATGCGTTTATCTCCGCCTTTTTGGTGGATTTCGTCGGGTCCGGCGGCCTTTCGGTCCGTACCGGGGCGCAGCGTGAGGAAAAAATCCGCCATGGACTCGCTTATGCGGCGTCCTGGGCGGCGAAAGCCTGCATGACTCCCGGTGCCTTTGGCCACGGCTGCAAAATCGACAAAGAAGATGAGCCGTTCCAACAGCCTGCGCGCTGTTTGGCAGATAGATGAGAAATTTAACGAAATGAGGGTATTACTATGGTAAAAGTCATCGGCATCGGCGACAGCATGGTCGACAAAAACCTGACCTCCGGCATTATGTATCCCGGCGGCCAGTCCCTAAACATCCCGGTCAATATGCACCTGTTGGGCGCCCAATCGGCGTTTATCGGCTGCTTTGGCAACGACTATGTGGCCGAGCATATGAAAAAGACGCTGGACGAAATCGGTATCGACTATTCCCATTCCCACACCTACCCGGTTCCCAACGCCGCCGCCCATTACCGGGTGATTGACAACGACCGGGTGTTCGTCCGTTCGCCGGAAAAGGTGCATCCCATGACCATCGCCCTGTTCCGTATGCTGGATTACGAGGGATTCTCTGAGGAGGATATGGCGTATATCAAGAGCTTCGACGTGGTGCATTGCTCCAACGACAGCGGTATTGAGGCATATTACCCGAGCTTTAAGGAGCAGGGGATCAAGCTTTCCTTTGACTTCTCCCTGACCCATGAAAAAGAGGGATACATGGAGGAAATCTGCCCTAACGCCTACTTTGTCCTGCTCTCCTGCAGCCATTTAAGCGAAACCGAAACCCAGGAACGGCTGATCAAGGCCCATACCCTGGGCGCAAAGATCTGTATCGGCACCAGGGGCAGCAAGGGCTCTATCTGCTATGACGGCGACCGCTTCTACCATCAGGACCCCCATTGGCTGGAAACGGTGGTGGATACCATGGGCGCAGGGGATGCGTTTATCTCCGCTTTCCTGTACCAGTTTATCGACAAGGGCGGCTACGACGCGGCAGACAAATCCCAGATCATTGCCAAGGCTTTGGAATTTGCGGCGGACTACTCGGCTAAATCCTGCATGATTGAAGGCTCCTTTGGCCACGGCGTCCCTTTTAAAAAGTAGCAAAAAAAGGCTTTCGCGGCCATGGGCGGCAGAAACTGTCCCCATGGCCGTTTTTTTTGGAAAGGCCCAAAAAACGCAGGTTGATTGGTGGGTAAGAGAAAGGATAGAGAGAAAAAACCGGTCGCAACACGATAAGTGCACCGTTCGTCGGGAAAGGCCATTTAAAAGTATTTTACAAATTGATGCTTAGAAGGAGTTAACATGAATATTTATGAAGTGCAAACAAGAACGCCTTTGTTGATACAAAACCTTTTGACGATCTGGGAGGAATCCGTTCGCGCCACGCACCTGTTTCTTTCTGATGCGGAGATTAAACAAATCAAGGAATATGTGCCACAAGCATTAAGCAGAGTTACGCACCTGATAATCGCTGAAAGGGAGCAGGATGTCCCGATTGCTTTTATGGGAGTGGAGCATAACCGATTAGAAATGCTTTTTCTCTCCCCGTCAGAGCGAGGCAGGGGATTAGGGAGACAACTTCTTGAATACGGTATGCAAGACTATGGTGTTCTGGAACTGACTGTAAACGAACAGAATCCTCAGGCGGTCAGATTTTATGAGCATCTTGGATTTGAGACATATAAACGTACGGACTGTGATGAAGAAGGGAGGCCATATCCGCTTTTGCATATGCGATTCAGACGATAACTTTCAATTTTTGGGAAAACTTCATCTGGATGGTGAGAGTCCCTTGATAACTCTTCTCTTGGAAAGGCGGCCTTTAGCCAGAGAAGTCCTTTTCTTTGGAAAAAATGGTCTGCCGGATATTAAGAAAAGCGCGTTTGTCCGTTTACATTCCGGCGATTTTCTGATAAAATAATGACAGACCTGTTGATCTTTACGGCCGCTTTGATGGAAATGGCCAAGGTCCCATGACGGGCTTCGCCTTCATGGCGTTATAACGCAGACTCGAATTTATTGAAGAGGTGAAAACAATGGTAAAAGTAATCGGTGTAGGCGATTGTATGGTGGATAAAAATTTGTCCAACGGGATGATGTATCCCGGCGGCCAGGCGCTGAATATCGCGGTTAACACCAAGCTGTGCGGCGCCCAGTCCGCCTTTATCGGCGCGTTTGGCGACGACTATATCGCAGAGCATATGAAAAAAACCATGGACGAAATCGGGCTGGACTATTCCCGTTCCCGTTTTTATCACGCGCCCAACGCCTTTGCCCGTTATAAGGTAATCGACAACGACCGAGTGTTCCAGGGTTCCCCCAACGGCCGCCGCAATCCTTTGCAGGGCGCCATCCGCCGGATGCTGGCCTACGAGGGCTTTTCGAAAGAGGATATCGAATACATCAAGGGATTTGACGTAATGCACACCAGCAACGGCGCTTTTATCGAGGATTTCCTGCCCCAGCTGGCGGAAGAGGGCATCAAAATTTCCTACGACTTTTCTTTAGACCATATGAAAGAGGGCGTGATGGAAAAGATCTGCCCCAGCTGCTATTTTGTTTTGCTCTCCTGCAGCCATATGACGGTTACTGAGATGCAGGAGCAGCTGATCAAGGCCCACACCCTGGGCGCGAAAATTTGCATCGGCACCCGGGGCAGCGAAGGCTCTACCTGCTATGACGGCGATCGCTTCTATACCCAGGCCCCCCATTGGCGGGAGAGGGTAGTGGATACCATGGGCGCGGGGGACGCGTTTGTCTCCGCGTTTTTATACGATTTTATCGGCAGCGGCGGCTACGACGCCAAGGATAAATCGCAGATTATTTCCAAGGCGCTGGATTGTGCTGCGGAGTATTCTGCTAATTCCTGCATGGTCGAAGGTTCCTTCGGCCATGGCGTTGCCTACGAAAGCGAAGAATAGTCGGTTCTCTTAGGCTTAAAAAGGTCCTGCATTTTCGCAGGACCTTTTTTGCCGTTTTTGGCCGACTGGGGTTGACAGCCGGCGGCTGTACGGGTAAAATAAAAACGGCTTTATCGTCCGCTGTCCCGTGCCGAAAGCACCTTTTTTCGCACCAGGCGGGAAAATTTGCTTTGTGCGCTTGTACCTCAGCAGGATAGAGGGTCCGCCTCCTAAGCGGAACGCCCCCGGTTCGAATCCGGGCAAGCGCGCCAGAAAAAACGCCGAATACCCGGAAAAAGGGTTTTTGGCGTTTTTTTATTCACTGGGTGATGCTGTGGTCAGGCAAAGGCGGACACGGCAGGGCTTTGTTGAAAAATCAAAGGGGGTATGCTACAATAGTGGACGGCAAAACCGCCGTCTTCCCCGTCCTTTTTTTCGTTTTGTCGGATGGAACAGTAAACGGCAGAAGCCATTTTTCTATAGGGAGGCATTGACGTGAACAGGGACTTGACCCAAGGGCCGGTCGTGCGCACCATGCTGCTTTTTGCCGTTCCGATGATTTTGGGGAACCTGCTGCAGCAGTGCTATAACATAGCGGATACGATGATCGTGGGGAAATATTTGGGCCAGAACGCCCTGGCTGCTGTTGGATCGGCGTTCACCCTCATGACCTTTTTGACCTCGATTCTGCTGGGGCTTTGTATGGGCAGCGGCGTAGTTTTTTCCATCCGGTTCGGCCAGAAGGATGGAGAGGGCCTGCGGGAGAGCGTCGCCGCCTCCTTTGTGCTGATCGCTTCGCTGGCGGCCCTGCTAAACGGGCTAGCCTTTTTTCTTCTGGACCAAATGCAGGTTTTCCTCCGGGTCCCGCAGGAGGTTTGGGGAATCATGCGGGAGTACCTGGCCGTTATTTTTTGCGGGATAGCCGCCTCCTTTGGGTACAATTATTTTGCGTCCTTGCTGCGGGCCATTGGCAATTCGGTGGCGCCGCTTGTTTTTCTGGCGGTTTCCGCAGTACTTAATATCGGGCTGGACTTTCTGTTTGTACTGGGCTTTCAGTGGGGCGCCGGCGGCGCCGCGCTGGCAACGGTCATCGCCCAGTACGTCTCCGCCCTTGGAATCATGGCGTATGCTCTGGCTAAATACCCCCAGATTCGCGCCGGTTTCCGGTTTTGCCGGGTCAGTCGGGCCCGCGTTCGAGAGATTGCCGGCTTTTCGGTGCTGACCTGCGTTCAGCAGTCGGTGATGAATTTGGGCATCCTTTTGGTGCAGGGACTGGTCAACAGCTTTGGGCCGGTGGTTATGGCGGCGTTTGCGGCGGCGGTAAAAATCGACGCGTTTGCCTATATGCCGGTACAGGATTTCGGGAACGCGTTTTCCACCTTTATCGCGCAAAACTACGGCGCAAAAAAGAGGGATCGCATCCAGGCGGGGCTGAAGGGCGCAGCACTGACGGCGGTCGCCTTCAGCGCTGCCGTGTCCGCCGGGGTTTGGCTTTTTGCCCATCCGCTCATGGGCCTGTTTGTGGACGGAAAAGATCCAAAGGTTTTTGCGGTGGTGGAGGAAGGGGTCCGGTATCTGCACATCGAAGGCGCTTTTTACGGTGGGATCGGCTGCCTGTTTTTGTTGTACGGGCTGTACCGGGCGGTGGGGAAGCCGGGCATGTCGGTGGTACTCACGGTCCTTTCTTTGGGAACGCGGGTGGCTCTGGCCTACGCCCTTTCTGCCATCCCCGTTATCGGTGTTGTCGGGATTTGGTGGTCGGTGCCCATCGGCTGGCTTTTGGCGGATGCAGTGGGGCTCGTCTATTATCTGCGCCGAAAAAATCAGTTGTTTTCCTGGGCCCCTTTGGATACATCCGATCCGAAGGCATAAACGTCCCGAAACCCTCTATAAACGACAAAAAAGGACTGCGGCCGGCAGTCCTTTTTCTGTAAACTGTAAACGCACGCAAAACGGCAAAGCCTGCTATTCTGCCGTTTCCAGATACCGCTGCGCTTCCATGGCGGCAATGGCCCCATCTGCCGCCGCTGTGATGATCTGCCGAAGGCTTTTGACCCGAAGATCCCCTGCGGCGAATACGCCGGGGACCGACGTGCGCATATTCTCATCGGTTTTGACATAGCCCTTTTCCAGCTCCAGCTTCCCTTCAAAAATCTGGGTGTTCGGTGTGAGGCCCACAAAGACAAATAAGCCCAGCATCCCACCATCCTCTGCGGTGATTGAGCGGATTTCGCCGTTTTTTTTGCTGCGCAGCCGGATGGTCTGCAAAGCCTCTTGTCCCTCCAGCGCCTCGACGGTGGAATCCCAGATGAAATCGATTTTCTCGTGGGCAAAGGCACGGTCCTGCAATGTTTTGACCGCCCGCAGCTGGTCCCGCCGGTGGATGATGGTTACCTTTCGGGCAAACCGTGTCAAAAATAGGGCCTCCTCCACCGCGGAGTCGCCGCCGCCGGCCACAAAGACCTCTCGGCCGCGGAAAAACGCGCCGTCGCAGGTGGCGCAGTAGGACACGCCCCGCCCGGTAAATGCCTCTTCGCCGGGGCAGCCCAGCCTGCGGGGAGAAGCGCCGGTGGCCAGAATCACCGTCCGGGCTTGGTATTCAACGGAGGAACCTGCAAGAATCTTGATGTCGCCGTCCAGCTGTACCGACTGGATTTCCGCATTTTTCCGCACCGCCCCAAAGGCTTCGGCTTGGGCGAGCATCCGCTCCGTAAGGCTGTAGCCGGTTTCGTCCTCCAGCATCGCGCCGGGATAGTTCTCTACCCGATCGGTCAGGACGGCCTGCCCGCCGTCCGTCCCCTTTTCCAGAATCAGGGTGGACAACCCGGCCCTGGCGCCGTATAAACCCGCCGCCAGTCCCGCAGGGCCCGCGCCGAGAATCATCAAATCATAGATCTGCTCCAATTTTGTTCCTCCTTACGCTACGATTTCCCGATAGATATGTTAAGGATGGGCGAAACGCCGTGAAAAGAATCAGGCTGCCGGGGAATTTTCCACTGGCAACCCGTTTACAGCCCCATTTTTTTTGCCAGCACGGCCGGTGCCGCGGCGCAGGTCATCGCTTCCTCCGCGCTGATTTTCCCCTGCCGGTACAGCGCCAAAAGGCTTGCGTCCATGCTGATCATCCCCTCCCCGGAGGAGGAAGCGATGACTGTGTCAATCTGGTGGACCTTCGATTCCCGGATCATGTTGCGGATCGCGCCGTTGACCTTCATAATCTCAAAGGCCGGCGCTACCGTTCCGTCTTTAGCCGTGATCAGCTGTTGGGACACCACCGCCTGCAGCACCATCGAAAGTTGCACCCGGATCTGGGGCTGCTGGTTGGAGGGGAACGCATCAATCACCCGGTCGATGGTGTTGGCCGCACCAACCGTATGCAGAGTGGAAAAGACCAAATGACCGGTTTCCGCCGCAGTTAAAGCGGTGCTGATAGTCTCGTAATCCCGCATTTCACCCAGCAAAATGACATTGGGCGCCTGCCGCAGCGCCGCCCGAAGGGCGCTGACATAGCTTTGGGTATCATTTGAAATCTCCCGCTGGCTGACCACACTTTTTTTGTGCCGGTGCAGATATTCAATGGGGTCCTCCAGGGTGATCACATGGCAGTTGCGGGTGCTGTTGATCAAATCGATCATGCAGGCCAGCGTAGTGGATTTGCCGCTGCCCGCCGTCCCGGTGACCAGCACAAGCCCTTTTTTCAGATGGGCCAGCTCCATCACCGTCTGGGGGATGCCCATCTGCACTGGGTCGGGCAGCTCGAACTTAACCACCCGGATCACCGCCGCCAGAGAGCCTCTTTGCTTGTAGGTGCTGACCCGAAAACGGGATATCCCCGGCAGAGAAAAGGAAAAATCGTCGTCTCCCTGCTCCAGCAGCCGTTTGGGATCCCGCTCACCGGCCAGCTGGTAGATGGACAGGATCAGCGCCCGGGTATCGTCGGGGGTAAGCTTCTCTTGTGACTGCAGATGAATGCTGCTGCTGATTTTATAGGACAAAGGAAGGCCGGACACCAAAAAAATATCCGAGGCATCTTTATCCACCGCTTCCTTGAGCATTTGGTTGATTTCCATTCTATTCTCCTTTTTTACCCGATGGGCAGATTTCCCGGCCCTAATAGCGGCGGCGCTTCGTCCTCCGTCTGCTCGCCAGGCGCCAGCGCCTGCCAGCGCAGCCGCTTTAATGCAGCGCCGTCCTGGCGGCCCAAATATCGGTCGGTGATGTCCAGCTCGATTCGCAGCCGCCAGCCGTCGTCCTGGCAAACGCCGCAGGAAAGGACCCAGCGGCCCTGGGGCGAAACCGAAAGGGCCACGCCCGCCTCCCATAGCTGCGGGCTGACAAAGCTCTGCAAGGCCGTTTCCAGCCGCTGCCGGTAAGCCGCCTCGTCCGCCTCCAACTCCGGCCGCGCCTTTTCCAAGACCGCCGCTAAGTCCGAGAGCAACTCCTCACCCGCCGCGTCCAGCGCGTAGTAGGCGGCTGCTGCGTCGGCGGTCTTACGGCTGAGCCGGTAATCGGCATTGGCGGACACCAAGCTTAAGGTGGCGAAGGTGGTCAGGCACAGCACCACAAATACCACCAGAATCGACGAGGACCCGATGCTGATGCCAAAGCTGCGTTTTTTCTTTTTCACGGCCGTCACACCCTTCTTTGTAAACCGGGATTTATCCCACATATTTTTTCACCGGAACCCGGAAAATTTCCGCTTCCTCTGCTCGGGCAATGACCTGCGCCTTTTGGCATCCTTGCCAATCGGGCGTCATGATTTCGTCCAAAACAACGCTCACCGTGTAAACTGCGTCCTCCATATGCTTGGTGAGGACCCAGTCCTTATCGTAATACAAATTCAGCACTGGTCCGTCAATGGGCTGAACCCCCAGACTCTCCGCCAGCTTTTTTAGGTCCCCGTCGGCGGCCTTAAAAAGCTCTGCCGCTGACTGAACCTCCCGCACCGCAGCGGTCAGCTCGCTGCCGGCGGTACTGGTCAGATGGGCCTGGACAAACAAATTCATACAAATGGCGCTGGTCACCGCAAAAAACAAAATGACGATCATCAGCTCCAGCAAAAACAGACCGGAACGGGAACTTCTTTGAACAGCCATGACTTGCGCCTCCTTTCTCCTATTGCTCGCATCGAAGAAAAACCGTCGCCTGGCGGCTCTCTCCATCGACTCCCACAGCGGTCAGGGTCAGCAGTGCACCGTCCTTCTGGACCGAAAAAGCCTGCTGCTCCTTAATGGGCTGGCCGTCGGTGGGCTTTACCGAAACCCCCTGGGCCACGAAAACCTCCCGCAGATATCCCTCGTAGACAAAGATCCAGGTTTCGTAGTTTTTTTCGCCCAGCGTCTGGACCAATACCAAAGCGGGACTGTCCCCCACCTGGCCGGTGCGCACCGCGTCCGCCCCGTCGTTTTGGCGAACCTTCTGTACCATATAGGTCAGGGAGGTGCGGCCGTCGTAGTTTTGATCCATGCGCTTGACCGTCTGCCGGTACACGTTGGCGCCGGTAACGACAACAGTGAGCGCCGATGCGGCGAACACGCAGAAAAGCGCCAGCGTAAACAAAAAATCCACCACATGGCCCTTCTGTGCTCCAAACCGGTTCATACCGTCATCCCCTTTCCCTATCGTCTATTCCCGCTGCCCTTTTTCCACCGGAAAAACGGCGATTTCAGGCAGCAGGTTTCCTCCTAAGCGCTGGTAGTGGATGACGTATCGGTCGCCGTCCACTGCCAGGCCGTAATTTTCCTTTAAGTATTCCACATTGGCCGGATACCGGCCCTCGATGGTATAGCACTGAACCGCCGCCCGGCGCACCGCCTGCTCGGCAAAGCGCAGCTGCTGATCTTCAGCCGTTTGAGAAACGCTTTGTATCCCAAAGTTAAACAAAACGATAAACAGCAAAAACGAGACGATGGGCAAAGACAGGTCCTTGAGCAGCGAGCGGTCCTTTTTTCGCTTAAAATGCTGATCCATCTAAAAAACGCTCCTTCCCGCCTTCCTGCATCAGCCGATGCTGCTCATAATTCCCATCAAAGGCAGCATGACCGAAAGCAGGATCATGCCCACGATAATGGACAAAACCGCCACCAGTGTCGGCTCCAGGATCCCCAGCAGCTTGCCGATGGTTTCGTCGATTTCCTCTTCATACTGTTCGGCAATCTTCCTCATCACCGCGTCCGCCGACCCGGTTTTAAAGCCGACGGTGATCATCCGGGCGTAAATGCCGGAAAACAGCTGGACCTGGGCCAGCGCGTCGGCGAAAGAGACGCCCTGCCCCATCTGTTCGCGCATCTGCCGGACCTTTTCCCTGGTTTTTCCGTCTTCTACCAGCCCTTCAGCCATGTCCAGCGACTGGTCCACGTCCAGCCCGCTGGAGAGCATCATCGACATGGCGGAGGCAAAGCGCCCCGCCGCTACCTTAGCTGCAATGCGGCGGGTGGCAAAAAAGCTCCCCGCCAGGCGGGACAGAAAGGCACGCCCTCCCGCAGTCCGCCGCAGAACGGCCCAGGCGGCGATCAATACCAAAATCACGCCCACAATCACCGCCGAATAGCGGCCCAGCCCCGAGCCTAGGTTCATGATGCCCTGGGCAAAGGAGGACATTTCGCTGCCCAGCTGCTGGAACACCTGATTGAAGATCGGCAGAACACTGCCGATTAAAATGCCGATGATCACCGCCATCACGCAGATCATGACCGCCGGATAGGTCACCGCACTTTTGATACTGCGGCTGATAGCTTGGCTGCGCTCGTAATAGGCGGCCAGAGAGTCCAGCACCTCATCCAGCCGGCCGGACTGCTCGCCGATGGCGGCCATGTCCAATAGATACTTGGGGAACCGGCCGGTACTGGCCAGGCTTTCCTGTAAAGGCGCGCCCTCCTCCAGTTTTTCCAGAATAGAAGAAAGCAGCTCCCGGGTTCCGGTGCTTCCGGCGTCCTCCAGCAGAATCGAGACGCCCTCCTGCGCCGGGATGCCCGCCTTGATGATCAAAGCCAGCTGCGCACAGAAAGCCGAAAGCTCACTGGCGGAAAGGATGCCCTTGGTAGAATCTTTCGCGGCCATTTTTTCACTCCTCACACAAATTTGGTGTCTAATAGACAAACATGGCGTTGTAATTGCTGCCGTTGCCGATATAATTCATAATGTCGCCGCTTTCATTGCCGCTGGAAGCAAAGGTCGGGTCCATCCGCACCCAGGACTGCCCGTCGAAATAGATGATGCCGTTAACCCAGCCGACGTCGGTGATGTAGGTGCTAATCCAGGCGTGGTAGATCTGTCCGGCATAGCCCACCACCAGCTTGGTGGGAATGTTCTGGGTTCTGAGCATCGTAGCCATCACCGCCGCGTAGTCAAAGCAAATACCAGTACCGCTGTTTAAAATGGTGTCCACATTGGGCAGATAGCCGAAGGAAACGGAGGCGGCCTTGTCAAAATCATAGGAAATGTTGTGGATGACGTAATTATAGACGTTTTCTACAATCTCCAGATCGTTGGCAGCGGTACTGGCCAGCCGCGCTCCCTTGGAGACCGTCTGGCACCCATCGTAAAAATTCACATACTGGTTAGGATACAAAAAGGGCAGGACGCTGCTGCGCAGATTGGCGCTGATGTACTGGCCCAAAACCAGGGCGTACTGGTTGTCGTATACATTCTCAAATACGTTAATGGTGTATCCGCCGCTGCCCTGGGCCAGGGGGAAAACGTTGTAAACGCCGCTGGCGCTGAGCCCATAGGTGTAGGTGCTCCCGCCATCCCGGGTGACCTGCACCCGAATTTTGGCCACATTGCCGTCGTATTTTACCATGATGTAGCCTTCCCCGGCATTGGAGACGTCAATCTGCGCGCCGCCGCCGGAATAGACCTCGGTCCCGCTGGCTACCGGCGTAAGCACCGTATAGGTCCCGGCGGATTCGGCGGGCCGGGACGTTTGCTCCTGGGCCGGCGGTGCCTGGAAGGAGGCTGCCGGCGGCGCGGACAGCTCCTCGGAGGAAGAAATATCGTTCACGTGCGACAAACTGGAGGAAACTTCTGGAATTGACGAATCGGAGGCGCTTTCCACCTGCGGCGAACCTCCAGAACTCCCCAAGGACGATTCATTGGCAGAAGCTTCCTGAAACGACGAATTGGAAAGGTCGTCCAGACTTGTCGAATTATAAGAGCTTTCCAGATGCGGCGGGCCGGATGGCTGATTTGCAGCCTGAGAGGCAGGCGCGTCCGCACAGCTGCAAAGGGCCAGCGGCATTACACCGCACAAAGCATACGCCGATAAACGGCGCCATAAATGGTTTGGCACCTTTTCTTCACCTCATTTTCAAGATAAACACTAACGGTTTTGAAAAATTTCAGCGTCCGCCCGGGCGGCAAATACCACCTGGTCGTTTAGCTCCCAAACGTCCACCAGCCGGCCGGTCACCACAATGCGATTGACAAAGGTGCCGATGGGGTCACAGGAAGTTAGGGTAAGGCAAGGATATTCCTTGCAGGCAATGGGATTCCAGTTGTCCAGCCGAATGATTTCAGTGGATTCATACAGATAGACGTAAACCGTTTCCTCATATAAAAGGTACATCAGGTCTCCGTCGGACAGCCGGTCGATATAATAAAACTCCGCCGCCTCTACGTCCCGATGCCCGGCGATACTCACATTGGCGTTGACGTCTGCTGCCGGCAGCTGGGAATATTCGTACAGCCCGGGTCCGGACTGCAAAGAGACGGCGTCTACGTCGTCCTGGACCAAAACATCCTGCGCCAGGATGGGAATCAGCAGCCGAAGGTCCCCGCTCTGGTAATCCTCCCGGTCGGTGGTCACCACCAGCTTTCCCGCCGGATAGGCCTGGTGAACCAAGGAAGGGTCCCATCCGTCCAGCGACAGGGAGGACAGATCCACCCCCACCTCCGCCGGAGGCTCCCCAGGGCCCCGCATCATCCAAAGACCGCAGGCAAGCAAAAAAATTCCCGCCGCCCCAAGGATCAGCGAAATTATCCGGCTTCGGGTCAAAAACGGTTCCTTTTGTGCAGGCTGGTTGATTTGTATCACAAAAAGGCCTCCAAAAAATTTCTCCCAAAGAATAAAAATTTAGACAGAACCATTATAAACGATTTTATAGGAAAAAGAAAGTCCCCTCTTATCTCTTTTTACGGGTCCGGCGGCGCCGGCTTATATAACCCTATGACAATTTTTTTGAAATATTTGCCTGTTCGGATAATCTGTGCTATAGTGAGAATACAATGCTTTATGGCGGCCGCCGCCAAATGACAACCCGCCGGCTGCGGATGGGGCGCTTTGCTGATTCTGGCCGCCTCGGCTTTTAGAGTGGGCTGCCGTCAATCCGACAAACGGACAGAAAAGGAGGATGCTTACAATGAACCCAAAAGGAATCCATCCCCCAGAGGAGGGGGGCGGCAGTGAATAGGGAAGCGGAGCTGATCCACATTTCCATGCTCGGCGAATTTCGGGTGCGGTCCGGCGGGCAGCAGGTCAGCGAAAGCCGCAACCGTGCGCGGCTTTTGTGGAATCTTCTGGAGTATCTGGTGGCTTTTCGCCATCGGGATGTCCCCCAGGAGGAGCTGATCGGCGTGCTTTGGCAGGACGATAAGATCGATAATCCCTCCGGCGCGTTAAAAAACCTAGTCTACCGAATCCGGACGGTCCTGTCCTCCCAGGGGATTTCCCAGGCAAAGAAGATGATTTTGTGCCGCCGGGGTGCTTACGCCTGGAATAACAGCCTGCCGACGGTGGTGGACGTGGAGGAGTTTGAGCGGCTGGTCCAGAAAGCGGATGGGGAAGGCGGCCGTCCCCGGGAGCAGCTGGCGCTGTACCTGGAGGCGCTCTCCTTATATAAAGGGGACTTTCTTCCCAAATCCGCTTCGGAGGAATGGGTTACCCCCTTGTCCACCTATTATCGGGGCCTGTACGTAAAATGCGTGGAGCAGGCCGCCCGGCTTTTAACCGAGGCCGGCCGTTACCAAGAGATTGTGGACATTGCCCAGCAGGCTTTGGTTATTGACCAGTTTGAGGAGACCTTCCACTCGGTACTGCTGCACGCCCTGACCGCTATGGAGGCTTACCCGCGCGCCATGGCCCATTATGAGCGTGTGAGCCGGCTTTTTTACCGGGAATTGGGGGTAAAGCCATCGGAGGGCCTGCAGGAGCTGTATCAGGAATTGGTCCAAAACACGATGCAGCCTAAAACCGACCTGGAAACCATTAAAAGGGATCTGCGGGAAACCTCGTTGGAGCAGGGGGCCTTTTTCTGCGAGTACGAGGTGTTTAAAAACATCTACCAGCTCAAGGCGAGGATCGCCGAACGCACGGGGCAGTCGGTATTTCTGCTCCTGTTAACCGCCGGCGGCGCGGATGGGCAGCCCTTGTCCCCCAAGCTTTTGAGCAGCAGCATGGACCGGCTGCAGGACTGCCTTTTGCAGAGCCTGCGCCGCAGCGACGTGGCGGCCCGATGCAGCGCGACCCAATTTGTGGCGATGCTTTCTTCTCTAACGCAGGAAAACAGCCTTTTGGTCCAGCAGCGTATTCTAAACCGGTTTCAAAAGGAAAATGTCCAGCCGGCAGTCTGTATCCAGTTTCGATTCCAGCCGATGGAGCCGATGGGCGACCCGTCCGGCAAACGAAAGGTCCGTTGAGAAGGGCTTCTTAAAAATACGGAAAAAATTTGCAGGAATCCTCTGCTTTCTGGAAGAAACAGTGGATTCTTACATTGGACTGCCCATCGTCTCAGCTACAGCAGGCCACATTGCCGGTACAGGCTCCGGATGCAGGGAGCCTTCATCGCCATATACCCGTCGATGTCCTGGGGGAAGAGGGACGCCGCCTGCCTCTTAATAAGGCTGTACTGCTCGGCCTGCTCCGGATGGGTCCGCAGATAGTCCCGAAAGGCCAGATGACGGCGCAGCTCCGGCGAATTCGGCGGGCAGACATACAGATGATGGGTCATCAGCTCCGGCTTATTCTCGTAAGCAAAGGCCTCCCGCCCCGGGATACCCAGGTCCCCCTCGTGAAAATAGCCCAGCCTTCTAAGCTGCTCCCTGATGGAGAAAAAGCAGTCGTCGTCCCGCAGCACCAGATCCAGGTCAATGACCGGCTTGGCCCACATACCCGGGACCGAGGTGCTGCCCACATGCTCGATGGACGACAGCCAGGGGGACAGCGCTTTGCAAAGCGGCGCCTTAATCCGTAAAAAGGCGGCTTCCCAGCCGGGATCATAGGGCAGGACAACAACGTTTTTGGTCCGCATAAAAACACGCCTCCCGAGAAAAATGCAGATAGATTTTAAGAAGACGGCGCCTAAGGGGCCGCCTAAGGGGTTCCAGCATTCAGTATATCCTTTTGGGGCTTTAAAAGCAACTGAACCTCCTATCTGCTTGCAGCGGTTTATCCATTTTTGCGGCAAGGCGCAGGGATGGAAAGACGGTTGAAAAAGTCTGCCGCCAGTGGGATAATTGAAAAAAGGAGGGATTTTTTTGCAATCGTACCGCGATTTATTGTTTGACGCAGACGGTACGCTGCTGGATTTTGACCTTAGTGAAAAAAAGGCGCTGGAGCAAACGCTGGTCCATTATAAAATCCCAGGCGGGAAAGCGATCCTCACCCAGTATCACCAGATTAACGCTGCTCTGTGGGAGCAGTTTAACCAAGGACAGATCAGCCGTCCGCAGCTTTTGTACCGCCGGTTTGAGCAGCTGTGCCTCGCCCTGGGGCTGCAGGAGGATCCGGAGGAAATGAACCGCTTTTATATGGGGCGGCTGAGCGAGCATGCGGATTTGCTAGAGGATTCGGCGGAAATCTGCAATATTCTTTTTAAAAAATACAATTTGTATATTATTACCAATGGAGCTAGTCTAACCCAGCATGGGCGGTTTTCCATCTGCCCGCTGACGCCGCTGTTCCGGGGAATTTTCATTTCGGAGGACATGGGGGTACAAAAGCCCCAGAAGGCGTATTTCGACGCAGTGGCCGCAGCCATCCCCGGCTTTGACCCTAGAGCCGCCCTGGTGGTCGGCGATTCGTTGTCTTCCGACATGTTAGGCGCCCATAACGCGGGGATCGACAGCTGCTGGTACAACCCCCGAGGAGAGGAAAACCAGTCCGGCATGCCCTGCACCTACGAGATCCGGCGGCTGCGGGAGCTTCTATGCATTTTGCCCTGACGCACTTGTTAAAGGATGAATCTGCCGTTCGTCCCCAAAAGGATTCAATGAGTATTTTGAAAAATTTTGGGTAAAATCCTTTTAGAATCTTGACAGGTAAAGAGAATCCTGCTATAATGGACAAGCGCTAAAATAGAATGAACCACTAGCTCAGTTGGCAGAGCATTTGACTTTTAATCAAAGGGTCCGGGGTTCGAATCCCCGGTGGTTCACCACAAAACCCCGCTGGATTGCGTATCTAGCGGGGCTTTTGTTTACAAAGATTGAGACAGGAGGAAAATGGGCTATGAAAAACGAATATGACGATGAAAGATTTTTTAAAGAATACGCAAAAATGCCTCGCAGCAAGAGCGGGCTGAATGCTGCCGGGGAATGGCACCAGCTTAAGCCTTTATTTCCTTCGCTGCAAGGGAAAACGGTCCTCGATTTGGGATGTGGTTATGGCTGGCATTGTACCTTTGCGGCAGAGCGGGGAGCGGCACAAGTATTAGGACTTGACTTGAGTGAAAAAATGATTGAAGAGGCGAAGAAGCGAAACGCAAAAAAACAAATCAAGTACCGTATCTGCGGAATAGAGGAATATGAATACCCAGAAAAAATGTGGGACTGTGTTGTTTCTAATCTGGCGCTGCACTATATTGAGAATATAAAAGAAATATTTCGAAAGGTATATGAAACATTGAAGGTGGGTGGAACATTTATTTTTAATATTGAACATCCTGTTTTTACCGCAGGGGTTGGACAGGACTGGATTTACACAGAAGCCGGAACGCCTCAATACTGGCCGATCGACCAGTATTTCACCCCGGGAAAGCGAAATACACACTTTTTGGGATGCGATGTAGTAAAACAGCACCACACGCTTACACAAATATTGATGGGCTTGTTAAATAACGGATTTGAACTTGAAGTGGTGGAGGAGGTAGAGCCACCCGAAGAAATGATGCATATTCCGGGAATGAAAGACGAATTGCGCCGTCCAATGATGCTGTTGGTGAAGGCCAATAAAAAATAATTTCTGTTGACAAGAAAAAAGATATAGCGTGATTTTTACCTTTCTATTTGTAAAGGGGCGATACCGCCGCATTTACCCACATTGAAGAAACAAAATTTCGTTGTTATGAAAATCTTTTTGGAGGAGACAATATGGTTTGCCCGTAATGGAAACGACTCCACAAAAACGTTGACGGAGCGCGAGCCGCGTGCCGAATGGGGCGGCGAGTTGGATATCCCCACACAAACAGGCGCTATGCTGCCGGCAGGACAGCATAGCGCCTGTTTGTTGTCAGCAGCCGTTTTACGGTCTGCGTGTTGCGCTAAGCGGAAGGTGGCATTCTGTGGGGACAATCAAACAGAAGTGGGAAGGATATTGGGAACGATACGTAACCGGTACGGAATACAGCTTGTTTGGATCCGGTTCACGGTTTCTTTTTATTTGAAATCGTAATGGCCGCGGAAGAAATCCACCATCATACTTTCCGGCGTTTTTCCGCTTACATAATCGCTGTTTACTGTGGCGATCACCTGCGCCCGCGCTTTTTCGTAGGCTTCGGAATTGTCCAGGCTGCGCATAAGAGCCGGCAGCGCGTCCGCCGCTTCCTCAAAAGAAGGGAGGATCGTTGGAAGACCGCGATATTTTTCTGTAAAAAATTCTTTATTCCAAGCGGTAAAGGAGACCCCTCCGGATGTGTAGGGTTCCAGATAATAGCCGTCCAGTCCCTCGCCGAAGCTCATGGCCCATTTGGCCCTTGAGATCAGTTTGAGGTATTCCCGAAAGGGGATATCCCGAATCTCAATGAACTGCATGGATGGGAACTCCTGGCGCAGCCTTTGCAGGACTGCCGCTTTACACGGATGATCGTCCGGCGAGTAAATAAACAGCTCCTCTTTTTTATTATAAGGAGTGAAGATGATCTCCTTTTTGATTGGCGGAATGATCTGATGGGTGGGGATCCCAAACAGATCCCGGTGATACTGGGTCGTATAGCTTTTGTGTGCCGTTGTCTGGGTGATCTTGGTAAAATAACGCCGCAGCCGGTCGACCTCATAGTTTTCCGGCATCAATTCAACATTCTGGTTTAAAATATTGAGGTGCCGGACCGGGATCCTGGCCAGATATCCGTCGATATGAGAGAACAGGTAATCATAGACCTGCCGAATATGATTTTCCGGGAGCATGATCAAAACTTCTTTGACGTTGGGGAAACGGTATACGACCTGTTCGTATCGAAACACCGGCATATCATTGTCAAACCGCGAATAGCCGGACAAATACTGTGCGGATTGGGGCAGGGTAGAGGCAATAACCTCACAGCCATGGGGCTGGGTTAGTCTGCGCGCGATGTCGTACATGCCGCATATGGACATGAGCCCGCCTGAAATGGAATCCTGATCTGTTACCCAAAACCAGATCAGCTTCTCACAGCTGGCCGCATTGGGATAGACTCGCTCCATAGCCTCGTCCTGCTTGAGCATATGGATGTACGACCGGTACAGGTCTTCTTGATAGCCTAGCTTGACAGGGGAGGAGGATTTGGCAATAAAGCTTTCCGGAACACGGTATTTTAAGCAGTATAATAAAGGGTTGATATCGCATTGGGGGTATTTTTGGCGGAATGCGTCCAAATCAAAATGGGGATTGGGCAGATTGCCCTGCTTCCATCCTATTTCCGAATAGTGCTCAATCGGGTTGATTGTCCCTCTTTCTTCCGGAGTCAGATAGGTTTGGGTGTAATACGCCATGTCAAAAAGGGTCTGGGTAAAAAAGTAGTCATACAGTTCGCATTTGTTTTCGGATCGGTAGATCCTTCCTTCCTTTTGGCCGAAGCGAATATAGTGCAAAAGCGCGTTGACGCCGACGGCGCACACATCGGGATACGCTTTATAGTAGCCTTGAGAGGAAAATACCGGAGAAGGGGAATTCTCCCAGTTCTCCTTTTTCGCGAAATGGGCAGCCGCCAGATTTTCTGGAACACCGTATTTGGAGGCGTAATAGGCGCGGTCAAACAGCGCCGAATGCTTGAGAGCTTTTACATCTTTCAAAATTTCCAGCGACCTTATTACCATAATACCCTCCTAAATATTATATCCAAAAATATAGATAATTCCCTTATCTTGTCAAATAGGCCGGCCATAGTCGCTATTGTAGTTTCGCACTACTTGTTTGAATGTAGGCGAGGTTGGTTACTTAGCTGCCTTGGCGTATACCAATTTACAAGATAAATGTTTTAGTGATAATTCGTTGAAAATATTCACACGGTCTATGCTAAACGGTTTTGGGAAGAATCTATTTGACGCTTTGGGATATATTATGATATAATATATTAAATTTTGTGATAAAACTATCGCCTTTGCGACCAATGAAAGACCTTTGCTTATACCATTTGTGCCGCATAGCTGGTGGCATAATCATTTTTGTATCGAACTCTACGGTTTCCATTTGTCCTGTTTTGTGGAGGTTCGAAAAAAACCTATTCAATTAAAGTCTTTATTACAATCTTGATGAAGCAACCTGCTCGTGTGGAGATAATGAGGAGGAATTTTGATGGATATTGTTTTAGTAGGAGCAGGTGGCTGCGCCCGTGAAGTTTTACAATGGATTTGCGATATTAATGCCATTTCGCCGACATATCATATTAAAGGATTTATTGCGGATGATCGTGATACAGCGTTTAACGGCGTAACCTGTGATTATCCCATTATTGACACGATAGAGAATTATCAGCCTCTTCCAAATGAGCGGCTGGTTTGCTCTCTCGGTTCTCCCAGAGGAAAGCACATTGTGGTTGACAAGCTCAAAGCGCGTGGCGGGATATTTGAGACGATTGTGCATCCAACCGCAATCGTATGCGGGGATGTCACGCTTGGGAAGGGCTGCATTGTCTATCCCTATACAATTATTGGGCCTGGCACACAGTTAGGTGAGTTTGTACTGCTTATGTCAAGTACTGGGACGGACTCACACATCCATTCATACAGTACAGTTTCTTCCTATTGCTATATCGGCCATAAAACGAAGATTGGCCACGATTGTTTTCTCTCCACGCATGTTGTCCTGCAAGATCATGTCGCTTTGGGAGACCGTGTTTCTGTCGGAGCCGGAAGTTGCGTTGTGGCAGATTCCGGTGATGATCTTCACCTTTTCGGCAATCCAGCCACTGATCTGAATATATAGCTATAGTGATTTGCTCTGATGCCACCAAGATTCTTTTAGGAGTCTTGGTGCTTTTTATTGCAAGTGTTGGCACGATTCATTCCATCTGGGTCAACCTCAATGAAATATTTCACCTCATTTTGTCCTTTGTGGTATATTGCAAGAGGTCATTCGTTTTCCGCCAGCCTGGCTTGTTTTGCTTTCCTGCGCCTTAACAGCCAGTTTTTACAAGGAATTTCTATGGCAAAATGCAAAAGTGTTGCCAAAAGTGTATTGAGCAAAATACAACACCAAACGGCGGAGGTTGGGAAATTGGTTACATATTCTTCTAATGTATAACCGTATAATATACGCGTCAAAGGCCGGGACAAAATTTGCGCGATATAAAATGCGAATGAAATATTTCCCGCCCAAAGCACTACTTTTGTGCGGCAAATGCGCAGGACTCTTTTTTGGGTACAAACCAATAGCTGATAGATTATATAAGAAAATAGCGGAACGCCAAACAGTGAAAACATCATCGGATTATCGTGAAAATACGGAAAACGGTTTGTAAAGGTTACCGCTCCGATGTATACCAACAACGCGGCAGCAGCTTTAAAAAACGCAAAATTACCATACGGGACGGGGGGGGTATACAGATCTATCACTATATCGTACAGCAAAATCCCGACAGAAAATTCAAGCAGCCTAAAAAAGGATTTGTATAAATGCCGTGCAGCCCGCACAGCGGCACAATAATCGGCGCTGTTATGAGAAGAATGAAGATTACAGCACCGAAAACAATTCGCTTTTTCCCTAATTTGTGGGATATATAAGATAAAAGGGGAAAGGCAAAATAGCAGAATGCAAGACATGACAAAAACCATGTGCCCGAATTCCCACCTACATTAAGTTCATAGAACGCCGTTTGTACCATCATAAGTTCAGTGGGAAATGTTATAAAATTGGCCAGCAGTACACTTTTTGAATAGTACAAAATAAATGTGACAATCAGAATATAAAGGTAGTTAAAAAGATAGAGGGGATAGATCCCCGCAAGTCTTTTATAATAAAAATCTCCCAGCTTCTTTCCTTCCCAAAAACAGGTGCCCGAATAGGATTTTTGCAGTACAAAGCCTGATAGCATAAAAAACAGCAGCATTATACAGTTTCCTTGGCTGATAAAGCTGTCAAAAATCGGATAAACATAACCGAACTCAAGCTTTATATGAAAAAGCAGAATTGTTATTGCGCCAAAGATACGCAGTAAATCCAACGTATAAATTCTTTTGCTGCTTTTCTGTTCTTCCATTTTTTCTCCATCCTTAAATCCTTAAATCTTGGCTGGCGTTCGGTTTTATGGCTTATCTCCATTTTTTGATAAACTCAGCCGGGATAAGCCGCAACCGCCTTTCTCACTTTTCTCTGCGAGCAGGATTCCCGCTTACTACGGTGTTTTCCTTGACCTTTGTAATCGCAATGCAGAAATCCTTGAGCACTGCATTATTTCCCACCTGCTTTTCGGGAATGATCACACTGCCGTGGCCAATTTTGACAGATGTTCCGACCGATACATGGCCGGTAATATCCGAGCCTCTACCTACCGTGCTGAAATCGCCGAACGTACTGTCGTGGCCTATGCCGGAAAGCATCGTGCAGAATTCTCCGATCCTTGCGTTTGCATTGATTGTAAGATATGGAAAAATCACCGTACCCTGCCCGATTGAGCTGTGCGGTGAGATGTGTACGGATGAATGAATAAAGTTTACGAATTTTGCCCCTTTTTCTTTTAAGGGACGAATCATCCGTAGCTTATCTGCCGGCTCATAAAGGGCGCAGATAAACAGATCTTCTCTATTTATGGAATAATGATCCGGCGTGCCCAAATTTGGATAGCGATGATGAAGGAGCATATAATCGGGTTCCTCGCTTAGAAACCCGATTATATGTAGTGCGTGAAGGGGATTGTTCCGATCTCTTTGAATAAGATCCATTACCAGCTCCCCAAAAGGTCCTGCTCCCACGATTACTAAATTTCTTTGCATACTCAGCCCATAAAATTGATAATGTCCTGAACTGTCTCAAATGTTTTGATATCGTCGCCAGTTAGTTGTTTTCCACATTCATCGTCCATAAGCACAATCAGTGAAAGCTTTGCCATAGAGTCCCACTCATCAAGCTCCGACAGCTTGGCATTCACGTCAAGCTCCCCGCTCTCCATATCAAACATATCCTCTAACAATTCAATTTTTTTTGCTGTGTCCATTCAAAACACGCTCCTTCATAAATATAATAGTATGATTTATTGAACTGCGGAATAAAATTTTATCCCGCTAATCCCCCATCGACCATCAATGTTGTGCCTGTGATATAACGGCATGCATCCGAAAGTAAAAAGCAGATTGCATTCGCCGCATCGGCTACCTCGATTACCCCCATATACTGATAGGTGTTGATCGTTTCAATTTCATTCTGAGCGGCTGTTACAAGAAAGTTTTTATATATTTCGGTATCGACCATGCTGAATGCCACGTTATTGACCCGGATTTTTCTATCAGCAAGCTCTTTTGCCACCGGGCGCAGCATGCTATCCATTGCCCCTTTAGAGGCGGCGTATGCCGTTTGGCCCTGGTTGCCGTATTGCGCCGCGAGAGACGATACTCCGACGAAGCTTGCGCCATCATTGCTGTACTTCTTTTTTCCGGCAAGCCTAAGCAGCTCTGCATACGCGAAAAAATTTATACGAAACATTTTATCTAGATAGCTATGCGTTGTCATCTTCAACGGCATAGAGTTTGCAATGCCGGCCGCGTGTACAAGACCATCAAGCTTTCCTGACACCTGCACAATTTCTTTCATCAACGGCTCAATCGCGGTGAAATCGCTTAGATCAACACAACGGTAACAATGTCCCTCACCCTCAAGCTCCGCCATCAGCGTTTGCAGCTTATCCTCATTGCGCGCGACGGCGCAAACCTCCGCACCAAGTGCAGCCACCTGTTTTGCAGTTGCCCGGCCGATGCCCTGAGATGCACCTGTAACCAGAATGTGTTTTCCTATCATGGACATAGGATTACTCATGGCTTACACCTCCGTCATCGAAAGATTCGTCCGTAAGAATTGGCGGCAGGACCCCCTGTGTATCGAGTTGAAACGACAGTACCCCCCAGGACAGGCCGACACCGAAACCGTCCGCAAGAATGCGCATTTTTCCATTCCCTTTTCCGCCGTAAGCATCGCAGATCGTCAATGGAATGGAGGTCCCGCTGGTGTTGCCGTAGCGGTCCAGCGAGATCGGAATCTTATCCATCGGGAACTTTGTCTTTTTGGAGATCTGCTTTAGAATAAACAGATTTGCCTGGTGCAGTAAAAGTGCGTCGTAGTTTTCCGGTGTTTCGTCTCGCTCTTGCAAAAATTTCTTAATCTGCCTGGGAATTTCAGAGATTGTAAAGGTAAAAGTATCCGTACCATTCATATATCCGTCGTAATCTGAACGAATATTTTCGTCTCCCCACATCACGCGTTCATGGCTTCCGTTTCGGTTCCGAAAAGCGCCGCTTGGAATAATAATGGTTTTAAAGTGACTGCCATCCGTTTGATATTCGCCAAAGATCCCGCTTTCAGCGCTTTCTTTCTTTTCAATCAGCGTTGCCGAACCCGCTTCACCAAAGAGCATAATAGAACTCCGGTCCATCGGAGACGCTGTTTTAACACTTGTATCCCCGAAAAGGAGCAATGCTTTCCCCATATCCGTACTTTCCAGCAGGGACGATACCACACTGATCCCATACACCCAGCCGGAACAGCCAAGATTGATATCAAAAGCCATGCAGTTTTTGGGAAGGTTCAGCCGGTGCTGCAAAACGCAGGCGGTCGCGGGGAGTCTGTAATCGGGTGTTTGAGATACAAAAATCAAAATTCCGATTTCCTGTGGGTCTACATGCTGGCTTTTCAGCAGTTCTCTGGCTGCAACATAGCAAAGATCTGATGCCGTTTGTTCCTCTGGCGTGATATGAAAGGATTTTACACCGGTCATTCCGATAAAATTATCGACCACTTCCTGACCAAACTGATCGTAAAATGACGTTACCTCAACGACTTTCGTTGGTACAGCAGTCGCAATGCCGCGTATTTTAACTGAATTACAGTTTACTTTAGCCATGGCTCACCCCTCCGCCTTCATATTTTTCTGATGAGTGTGTAATTTCAAAGACATTATTTTTGTCAATTGTCAAGGATGCAACTCCCCAGGATAATCCGATCCCAAATCCACTCATAAGCAAATTGACTTTCCCTTCTTGACGTGCAAACTGGTCGCATATTGTAATCGGTATCGTCGTTCCGCTTGAATTTCCATACCGATCCAAAGAGACTGGCACTTTGTCCATCCCAATCCCAAGCCTTTGAGCGATATGCTTAATCATAAACAGATTCGCCTGATGGAGGATAAGGCTGTCATAATCCTCCATGCACATCCCGAAGCTACTGAAGAAGTCTGAAAACAATTCTGGAACATCTTTAAGGGAAAATCCGAACACATCTGGGCCGCCCATGTACAGATTGTAGTCTGAACGAATGTTACCGTCTCCCCACATTGTCTGCTCATGCGATGCATCTGGCAGATGACGAAATCCACCGGCGGGAATGATAATGGATTTATAGCGGTTTCCATCACTTCTAAGGGCAAACCGAATTGGATCTGCTTCGTCTTTTTTTTCAAAATACGCTGCTGCACCTGCATCCCCGAATAGCATCCGCGTTTTATCCTTCGGAGAAACTGATTTGCTTGTAGTGTCGCCCACGAGCAATAGACCACATCTTGCGTTGCTACAATGCAGCAGCGATGCCATCGTGTACATACCATAGATAAAACCCGAACAGCCTAGGTTAATGTCGTACACAATACAATCCTTGTTTATTCCCAATCGCTTTTGTAGGACGAATGCTGTTGCGGGTGCGATATAATCTGGATAACTTGAAACAAACAATACAACATCAATGGAGCTGCGGTCAATATTTTTTTCACGAATCAAACGCTCAGCAGCCACATAACATAAATCACTGGCAGTCTGGTCTTCGTTACATTGATAGCTTCCTTGAATTCCGGAAGATTTAATAATTTTTTCAACCACGTCACTGCCGAACAATTTCGCATAATCGCGATGATCCACCTTATTTTGCGGTAAAACACCACATATTCCGCCGAGCACGATATCATTGAATTCACTTGTTATAGTCATAGTTTTCTCCGGGTTAATTCCCGTTCGATCCTTTCAGCAATTTGATTTTCTGTCAAGCCACTTTCCTCAAGCAGATCCTCATAGTTACCTGCATGGGGATAAACCCCATCCACACCAATGCGCAATACAGATTTATCGCCGGTCGCGGACAAGTATTCGCAAACAGCCGCTCCAAGGCCGCCGCGGATGCAATGCTCTTCGACCGTGACAATCGGGGATTTTAACGCATCCAAGTACGCCGTATCTAGCGGATTGACCGTATGCATATTCGTCACACCGCAACTGATGCCGCGCTGTTCCAAAAGCTCCGCCGCCCGAATCGCTCGATACACCATAGAACCACAAGCAACAATTTCGACATCTGTTCCCATCCGCAGACGGATGGCTTTTCCGATTTCAAAGAAATAGTCTTCACTATAAACCTGTGGACAATTTATTGGTCCAGTAAAACGGATATACATGGGGGCCTCGATAAAGGCCGCCGCTGTAATAGCCTTTACCATTTCGGTACAGTCTGCAGGGTCAACAACGATGATTCCCGGCATTGCACGTATTGCTGCGATATCTTCTAACGCCATGTGCGTCGCTCCAAGAATACCAGCCGCAAATCCTGCTGTAAGGCCAATAACCTTTACGCCGCGCTGCATATACGCCATATTTACCTTGATCTGTTCGGCGGCCCGCAGTGAAGCGAACGTCGCATAGGTAGTCACAAAAGGGCGCAAACCCTCTGCGTACATTCCTGAGGCAAACCCGATTAGGTTCTGCTCAGCAATACCGACATTGAATATTTTATCTGGATATTTCTGTGCAAACCGTTCTAACCCTGAAAAAAAACATAAATCTGCTGTCACAAACACAACCCGTTCGTCAATCGCTGGCAATTCCATTGCAGCGGCATTAAGCGCACCGCTAGGGCCTAGCCGTGACCACATTCGAAAAGATGACGGCTTATATTGTAGCATATCGGCTCACCTGTTCCTTTTGTGCCTGTGCATACAGTTCATCACTCAATACCGCATTGTGCCATTTGGGCTTGTTCTCCATAAAAGACACTCCCTTACCTTTTACCGTTTCAGCAATCACTACTAACGGCCGTTTATTAGAAGAGTTTAGTGCGTGTGCAAGTGCCTCAACATTATGCCCGTCAACAGTTCTTGTCTCCCAACCAAAGCTGAGCCACTTTTTTGCAAGATCTCCCATTGAAAGAACCTCGTCTGTTTTTCCGTCATATTGCAGCTGGTTTTTATCAACCACTGCAATCAGGTTATCCAGCGCATAATGACTTGCTGAAGCGGCGGCCTCCCAAATCTGTCCTTCGTTGCATTCTCCATCCCCGAGGACAACAAAATAACGTGATTGCAAATTCCCTTTCTTTTTCAGTGCCAAGCATGCACCCGCCGCATACGAAAGCCCCTGCCCCAAGCTTCCTGTTGCTACTTCTACACCAATTTCAAGGTTTATTGATGGGTGCGCTGTCAATGGACTGTTCTTCTGCTTATAATGCTTCAGATGATCGTTGGTGAGAATCCCGGCCTGTTTCATAGCAGCATACATCGCCATTGCGCCATGCCCCTTACTGAGAATCAACCTGTCTCTATCGGGCCAGTCCGGTTCATCAATCCGATACCGCATTGTGTCCAAATACAAAACTGTCATAATCTCGACAAGCGAAAGGCTTCCGCCTAAATGTGCACCGGCCGTCCCCGCTCTATGCGCCATAGTGAGTATGTCAGACCGGATTTGAGTGGCGGCAGCCTGTAGCACACTACTTTCTACCATATCATTCCTCCATCAATACGAATAATTTGACCTGTGATGAACGAGGCCTGCTCTGAGCAGAGATAAAAGACCAGATCTGCGATTTCCTGCGGCTGCCCCAGCCGTTTCATTGCGCTGGCGTCTACCATCTTTTTTTTTGCCTTGCACTCCATTTCTCCGGCCATATCCGTATCTGTCAAGCCTGGTGCAACGCCATTCACACGTACATTGTACGGTGCCATCTCCTGCGCAGCGCAGCGGGTTGCAAAAGCCAATGCCGCTTTGCTGCTTCCATAAGCAATGTACCCTGCCTCTCCTCTTATTCCCGCAATCGAACACAGATTGACAATACTGCCGGTGCGCTGTCGACTCATCGGGCGCAGAATCTGCTGCATTAACGCTATCTGCGCAAAAAAGTTAATCTCAAATATTTTGCGAATGTCATCCATAGAGGTCATCTGTATCAATCCACCATGCGAAACTCCCGCACAATTTACCAGCGCATCAATCTGTCGGCCTGACATGATAATCTTTTTCAGGGCGTTCTTGCGCGCGGCTTCATCCGTAAGATTAAAATACACCGCTTCGATATCTACGCCGTACATTTTGCGGATAGAATCGAGCTGAAGTTCGAACAAATCATCTTGATTGCGAGCACACGCCCAAATATTAAATCCATTGGATGCAAATTTTTCCAGACAAGCATTTCCGATCCCACGTCTTGATCCCGTTATGATTACATTTTTATTACCGCTCATCGTCTTCTCCTTATCACACTTCAGGTTATGATTCGCGAAAGACTGCCAATAAGATCATATCCGTCCCATATAACATCAATATCCAGTGCTTTGCCAATCGGCACAATACGGTCTACGCCTTTGCAGCCGTTTTCGATGATTACCTGCAATATTTGCTGCGGTTCAACACCATAAACACCAATTGTCTGTACTTTTTTGGTCAGGACCTTCGCCAATTCACTCAATTCCTGTAATGCGCATTCGTAAAAATAGCCGCCCTTACCACGCAATTCAGTGATCTCCTGCGGCAGACTGCGCAAATCAACCCGGCATACAAAACCGCTTTGCCAGATCAACTTTTGCGCATCCTCCCGCAAAATAGCATCCTCGCATAATTGAACATATTTGTCCACAGACACAGCCGCCTGAAGCGGATACCTTTTCTGCGCTTCACAGTCTACCGCATTCCAAAAACGATGACGTGCTGTTGCGTTATCGTGAGACCACAGGATAAATTGCGGACTGGAACACGCATTTTGATCCATTAGGTAGGTATCGTTAAAAAAATCCCGCGCCAGCTTTTCCATTTCAGCTTCATCTGCCTGAAGCACTTTTCTGGCGTCAATGATGGCAATCGAGTACCTGTCCGAAAAATTGATGTCAATACAGCGCGGATTTGTGCGGAACGACCGGAATGTTTCAATCGTTTTGTCTCCTCCCCAAATGATCCGTGCATCAGCTATTTCACAGAACGCTTTGGTTGCCTCACAGTTACTAGACGGATACCGCACAAACGTGATTCTCCGTGCGGCCTCAGGCCAACTTTGTAGGGCTTTGGCGAGATGGCGACAAATTAATTCTGTCTGTACAAACGATTTGCTTGGCAGACGAACAATATTTACATTTCCAGCCAGAGAACCGAAAAACAATGAAAAGGCAAAATTGACAGGAACATTGGATGGCGTAATATGAAAGCATACACCGCGGCCAATTCTGTTATAGCTTGTTCCAAATTGTTCCTTTAATCGTTCTATGTTGGCTTTACGTGCCCAGAAGGCAAGTGTCATCAGATCCGGATATCTTTTTGCTTGTGGATCTTTGCGAAGGGACGCAGAAAAATCCGACAACAACCCACATATTTCGGGATGAAACGGGATAAGGGGTTTTTCACATATATTTTCGTCACCTAATACAAATTCAACGCCGTTCATATGTATCACTGCACCCCCTGATCTCTGCGCCCGGAATTCGCCCTAAAATTCGAAAATACTTTCCTTTTCTTCCACAGGGACAGTCATCTTCGCCCTCAATAATCCCCTCGTCTTCGGTTAGCAGTCTGTGACCGGGGTAGCTTGTTGGAAGCAGCGAACAACACTCAATGATTCCCTTCTCTCCCATAGGGACAGGTGTAAGATTGAATGGGGACAGAACATTGACATCTGAAAAAACAGAGGTGTGTAGATGGCCGTATTCACATTCCATAAAGATGGAGCCTGTCTGTTCAACCATTCCATAATAATTACAGACAGACTGAATCCCCGTAGTTTCCTTAACGGCTTCCTGAAACGCCTCGTTTGTGATATGCAAGTTCTCAAGCTTTTTCCATCCACCGCCGTGAACAAGAATTCCGTCCGCCTTGAAATGAATATTTTCTTTGATGAGCGCCTGCAAAAAATATTGCCAAATCATGAATGTAAAGCCAAACAGGAAGACCTTTTCCTGCCAATGTCTATCAAAAAACGCCTCAACCGCGGTAAAGTTCACATTCATATTTTCATCGAGTGCGTAGGTCAAATCCCTGCCCAGCATTGAGAACCCAAGGATTCCAGCGCCACGCGCAGAAAATGATGCTCTATTCTTAATGACAGAAGGCGTATCAATAATGAGCATCGGCATACGTATTCTTCCCGAAAAATCAGAAACAATTCGGCTGAGAACTTTGCTCTGTCTTTGCGAAGTTTCACGGTCAAGATAAATCCGGGAAACTGCCTGACCAGAAGTGCCCGACGATGTCATCACCTTGAAAACGGCGTTGTCTTGTATACTTTTTAAATCAAATTCTTTAAACAAACGTACAGGGATCCCTACCTGAGTTCCAATTTTATCTGTAAGTTGCCGATATGTTTTACAGTTTTGCCGGTGCAGCTGTGTTAGCTGCGCCATCACCTTTCTGTAAAGTGCTTGCTTTTCCGTTTTCTCAAGTACAAATGGATCTATTGCAAGTATTTTTTCATAATCAATCCATTCGTTCATTGTGATATCCGTGTGCATAGCTATCTCCTTATCTTTTGTTGGGGGATCCCTACACTAGAAACTGACAGCGCACTATCAGCAAAGTGGGATCATCAGCCGCTTACCAAGTAAAAATGAATCAAAATGTCCTGGATAAACAATCGTATCAGGATTCAGCGACAAAAGCCATGGAAGCGTAATAGATATCAGCTGCTCTCTGCTACCGCCGATAAAGCGGACAATCGTTTTGTCCTTTTCAAAAATAGTATCCCCACTGAATAGGATTTTCTCATCAATCAAAATACCGATTTGCCCCTGTGAATGTCCTGGAGTCTCACGTAAAAGTAATGTATGTCCCTGCCATTGGATGGATTTTTCGCCCTGAAAAGTTTCGTCCGCACACACTGTAAACGGCTCCACATGCGTTCGTATTGTGCTACTCATCCGGGTCTGTACCGTCGTTAGTGCCTCAAAGTAGCGAGTATAATTTTTTCGGGTATCCATCAGGTTTTCAGCGCAGGTTGCGCTGGCGATGATTGGAGCGGCAAAGGCTTCGCGGATCGCAGAAGCACCTAGTATATGGTCACAGTGTTCATGTGTCAACAGAATATAGTCTATTCCCATTGGTGCACTTTTTTTAATGAATTCTATTGCAGAGTGCGTACGGGAACAATCAATTACAATACCTCTTCCATTTTCCTCTAGTACATACAAATTGTTTTTCATTTCCGGTGAAATATATCTGTTTATTTTCACAATGAATCACTCATTTCTTGGCGGATCAATGGGCGGAAGGGCCGAATACAGGAGCTTACCAGAAGAACTTCGGGGGATTTCCGAAATTACAGAGAATGTTAGAGCAGATCGGGGGATGTTTATATTATGAACAATAAAATTCCGCGCCAAATCTTCATCCTGTGGATTGGTGATGAAAACATGTAGATGATCGTCCTTGCCCGCACATACACAAGAAATTCCATGAATCGTGAGCAATTCTTCAACCTCATCCAGATTTACCCGGCTGCCAAAAATTTTCAAAAATCGTTTTTTTCGGCCAACAATATAGTAATACCCATCTGTATCCCGTTTGGCCATGTCTCCCGTGAATAATACGCCATTTCGCTCATCTCCCAAAGCCAAATCCTCACTGGCTTGTGCGTACCCTAGTGTTACATTAGGGCCCTCATAGACAAGCTCTCCTACAACATTCGGCTGTTCGATGGGGGACATATCTGTGTCTGCAATCCAAAATTTTCCGTTTGGAATTGCGATGCCGATGCTTCCGATTTTTTTCGTTGCATACTCCCATGGCAGGTAGGACATACGGGCGGTCGCCTCTGTCTGCCCGTACATGATGATCATTTGGATTTCCTTGTCCGCACAGATTTTTAAAAATTCTCTGGTCAATTTGGCGTTAAGATGTCCTCCAGCCTGTGTGATATAACGAAGACTTGGCAGCTGCATCTGATCAAAGTGAAGCTTACTCAGCATTTCATACACATAAGGTACACCGCCGAATGTAGTAGCTTTGTACTTTTTGAACATTATCCAAAATTCTTTTTGGAGTACTGCCGCATCGTTTAGAAGAATTGTTGCCCCGCTTGCAAAGTGCGTATTGATAATGGAAAGCCCATACGTATAATGCATCGGAAGTGTTGTAATCGCACGGTCACTTCCGATGATTCCTAAATATTCGATGATTGAGCGGGTATTGGAATCGATATTTTGATAAGACTGCCGTACTAGCTTAGGACTTCCGGTGCTCCCAGATGTGGTCATTAAAAGTCCGAGATCCTCAAACAACTCATAATCGCGTACGTATTCTGTTCGGAAAAGCGTATAGCCTGAATGAGAGAACAAAGTCGTACCACCAGATGCCCTATTATCTGTATAATAGCAATACTCTGGCTTATAGGTCTTTTCAAGCCGACTCAGCAGCTGAGGATCAATTGAGCTATCGACAAGAACCGGAACAATACGCGCCCGCAAAAAACCAATATATGCTTTGATGGATTCAACTGTATTTGAACACATTAAAAAGACAAGGGTTCTTCCGCCAATTCGTCTGGCCAGAGAATCGCCGCCGGAAATCAATTCTCCGTAGGTTTTCTGCAATCCTCCTGCACAAATGACTGCAACCCTCTCCGTATACTTTTCCAAATCATCAAACCAGTACAAGTCGGACACCCCTCTTTTCCTTCGTTTTCCCACTGTTTGAATTTACAGTACAACACCATATTTTGCGATAATCTTTTTCCCTATTTCGTACGAACTAAGGTCGATAATGTCGTCTGTTTCAAGCATAATCTGGAATGAATCCTCAAGTGCAGCAACCAACTGCATATGCCCGATTGAATCCCATTCCGGGATTGACTGGTACAACAGACCGTTCAGTTTTTCTGCATTAATTCCAAATGAATCAATAAATGCCGCATTGTATTTTTCCAAATTGCTCATAATCTCATCTCCTATAAAATTAAATATTTACCTGGGAAAATATAAGCGATACACTCATTTTTCCCGGATCTTTTTCATGCCGTTTTTAACCCCTGCACGTTTTCTGCATTGGGAAGCGACAGCTTTTTCAGTGTGCGTCAGCACCATTAGGACTTTACCTAGCCCAAGTTCAATGAATATATCACCGCCCATCCGCATTCATATTGCACAACGTTTTATCCCACAAAACGGGAGGGGGACACAGCCTGTCGAACGATTTTTGACAGGGAATAAAACGATTTTGTTTCCTGTTTTGTATTCACATTCATAAAACCGGAATGGAACGGCGCGCTTACAGCAGACTTGACAGCCGTCAACCCCTTTTTAGAAGCCTACAAAGCTTGTGTCCTCAAGCGCATGTGCACGCTTCTCCTGATACAACGATCAATAATATACTACACAAACTATAGCGGCAAACTCCACTAAAGAAAATCCTACTACAATATTCGGTGACACACCGCTTGGCCGGACTACAGCACAGGCAGCAGAAGCCACAATCAACATATACAGCGTATCAATGTGCGTTGGATTTTCAATTCCTCCTGTGCGCTATTAAAGCACAGGTCTGAAATTTTATGTCCTATGGCTCGGTCTTCCGTCTCGAACACTCTGGAGGCCTTTGGATAGGTATCCGCAGTTTCTTTTATCATTCCTAATTTTTGGGTTCCCTGTCCAAAAAATAAAAATGCAGTCTAGTATTTCCTTATCATAGTTTTTAAAGGAAAAATTCTTTCGCGTTTCAAGCTACAGGGGAATGCAGCCATGGCGCTTTCCCGAGCTGAACGGGCGTCTTTTCTTTAAGAGTCCTTTCATTGTATGAACCAGCTTTTCCCGTGTCTGTTCCGGAAAAATCATTTCGTCAACAAATCCCATTTTTAATGCCCTGTCACAGTTCATCATCTGCTGGCGGTATTCTATAGCCTTTTTCTGCAAAAACGCATCTTTTTCTCCCTCCGGCAAAGGCCTTGCTTCCTTTGCGTACAGAATTTCCACCGCACCGCTTTCTCCCATGACTGCTACCTCTGCGTTTGGCCACGCATACACGCGATCCGCACCGAGTGTTTTGCTGTTCATCGCAATGTATGCGCCCCCGTAAGCCTTTCGCAGAATCACATTGATTTTTGGAACAGTGGCTTCCGAAAATGCAAAAAGCAACTTTGCGCCATGTCTAATGATTCCCATCCGCTCCTGCACTGTTCCGGGTAGAAAGCCTGTCACATCGGTAAATGTGACGATCGGTATATTAAACGCATCACAAAAACGAACAAAGCGTGCCGCCTTATCGCTTGAATTACAGTCTAGCACGCCGGCCATGAATAAGGGTTGACTAGCAACAATTCCAATGGTCTGTCCTTCTAATCCTGCAAATCCCACAACAACTGAGCGCGCAAAATCCGATTGAATCTCCAAAAACGAATCCTCGTCAAAAACTCCGGCTATGATATTCCGAACATCATACCCCTTTTTTCTGTCCTTCGGTATTTGAACAGTTTCAATCTTTGGCGGCATCCAACTGCGTTTTTTTTGCCTCCCTAATTTTTGCCTATTATTTTGAGGCAATAAAGAAATCAGTTTCCGCACCTGTTCAAAGCATTCCTTTTCATTTTGGTTCTTGAAATGTGCAACACCGCTTTCGGATGCGTGTACTGCCGCACCGCCTAAATTTTCCGTGCTCACCTGTTCTTTAGTCACGCTTTTTACAACGGATGGGCCAGTAATAAACATATAACTTAGGTTTTCAACTACAAAAACAAAGTCGGTAAGACCGGGCGAATATGCGGCCCCCCCTGCACACGGACCATCAATAATCGATATCTGCGGGACCACACCCGACGCTTTTGTATGTCTGAAAAAAATATTGCCATACGCTGCAAGGGCGTCCACGCCTTCCTGAATTCTGGCACCGCCAGAATCATTGATGCAAATAAAGGGACATTTTCGCTTTATCGCAAGATCCAAAGCGAAAGCAATATTTGCCCCATGCCTTGCGCCAAGGGACCCTCCTTTGAACATAAAATCCTGTGCCGCAACAACAACCGGTACGCCGCAGACAACCCCTTCGCAGATATATACCCCATCTCTGGCCTTCTCCGTTATGAGTTCCTTGTAAATTCCACCATCGAAAAGTAGACGAAGCCGTTCTTCTGCATGAAGTTTTCCCTTTTTATGTTGCGATTCATATGATGGCATCGACCTTTACTCCTTTTCCTTGGCTGTGTATTTCAGCGTCAGCGGTTTTTGGGTGGTTTTTCATGTCAGCGCTTCCCAGCGGTTCCAATGCTGAATAAATCTCTGGACATCCTCGTTATGAAATCCATCGCTGTTTCGGTTCATAAACTCCGATACTCCCATTTGCGTTATCATACAAAGTGATTTATACACATCGCACCAATTCAGTCTGTCAATACACATTTTCTTGAGTTCATCATACCCATTCAAAATGCCGGAGTCTCTTAGCCAAAGATAGAAAATCTTCTGTTCGTTCAAGAAATCATCAGGCTGCATCGATGTATCAGAGTACTTTTTTAGATCGTTATAATCATGTATGTCCCCCATAACATTTATGTAGCAACATCCCCCATGTGTTTGTGCATAAATCGCAAGAATTCTGCTAACAGATATTTCCTTGATATTTATATCGACTGTACATAATACATCCTCCACCATCTTGCGGCGATATAACGACAAATTAGCATCAATGCAATCACCTCTAAGCACATCAACTGCTTGAAACCATCGCATAGGGTTCCATGCGTCCGAGGAGATAAAGGCCTTAGTATGAGCGCCGTTCGGCATTTTGACAACGCTATCTCCAAATACCCCGTCAAAATCATCTATATGCCCCAGCAGTTCTTGTATTTTCTTCGGAGTCCATACACTGTAGCGTGTGCTCAATGCAAGATACTCCCCATTAGAAGCATTTACACCCGCACGGACGGCCTCAATATTTTTATACGCATCGATTGTACTTGGGAAGCTCACGATTTTAACGGGGACATTTGATTGCAGAATCATCTTTTTGGGGATTTTTTTCGCTCCAAGATTCACAAGAACCAGCTCAAGGTTATGGTATGTTTGCGCCAGCACCCCAGACACTCTTTCGGAAAGCCGACGATCCCGATCATCGGTAAACAAAACAACAGAAACCAAGGGTTCCCGAGCAATTAATATATTGCGCTGTCTACGAATTTCTTTTGTGTCCAGATCATAAATCCCCTTATAGTAATTCTCCATTCTCTCTTCATATTTATGAGATGCATATTCGGCTTTGCATTGTTCAAATACGTTGTTCAAAAATTCGTTGTAGGTTTTGGGGGTATTCAGACGCTGCATATCCTTTCCGATACGGTTGATCATCTCAGAATAGTTTGCATAAATGTTTGGCCATTTACTGGTGGCTTTGTTAAAAAACGTATTATTGCTGACGGCAAAAGAGATCGTTCCACTGTAAAGTGGCTCAATGAGATATGCATCAAACCCTTCACCAAACGTAATCACCCATTTACATTCGGCAATCAGTTTCAAATAGCTTTGATATTTTAAATTTTGAATCACACGAATCTTAACATGGGGCATCGCATCCTTTATCGCAGCGATTACCTGTGACCTGTATGGACTTTCATCTGGCGAAAGAGCGACGATATCCTTCTTTTTATGGAAGGGAAAATGAAAATAATCTGGCTTTTTATCTGCAGGGATATAATGGATAGGAAGATCGTAAGTTGAACGGAGATATTTATTGCAGTATTTTTCATGGGCGCAGGTCATGGTCACATTCGGACAGATTTTTTTAAGTAGAGTGAAAAATTCAGGCGGTAACATAATATCGTTGCGTTGATTCATGATATTGATTGTTACATGTACGCCGCCGCAGGATATCCATGCAGTTTCAACCGGAGTAATATTAATCAAAAATGATGGTAGAAGGTATTCTGGAATATGAATATATAGATGTGTTAACTTGTGGAAATAGGGTCTGATTTGATCAAAACGAAATATGGTTTGTTTAGCATCAAAATCTGTATACCGCGAAATGGTTTGCGGAGATGGAATAGTAGCCGTTACCGCCCCCCATTGTTTTGTTGTCTCCAGTATTTGCACAGTTTTTGTATAATTGCATATACACATATATCCGCCTGCCATTGTATCTATATCTGGTTCGCAATAGACAATCAGCTTATCTAGTGTTTTTGGATAGAGCTTTTTTAACTCTGCATCCTGAAATCTTTTAATTGCCTTTAATTCCTTCGGGCTTGCATTGCCCAGACAAACTGTACCGCGCCTCCGGTTTTTTTCTTTTCTTCCGTAGCGAACATAATGCAGCAGTGGATTTATCTGTGCCATCCGCACATCCTCGTTATGCACAAGGTATCTTGCTGTAGAAAAATGTTTGGATGGGCAATAGAGTCTTTTCCATCCGATTGTGTTATAGTGGACAGCTGCCAGCCCGTGCTTCCCGTTCATGTAATTTTTTCGATACCATAACGGGTTAAAATGACCCGAAAAAAGCACCATTATCGCATCAATGATATCGCCGCCCGCCAATAAGCACAATTTTCTATAGACCCTGCAAAGAATATTGCTCACGCTCACTATGCCTTCTTTCTGGTACCTTTGATATTAACTCGCAAATCATGTCAACTTCTGCCAACCCAAGCCCATAATAAATAGGGAGACACAATATCTGTGTACTAATCTTCTTTGCAACGCTAAGCTGGGATTGTTTATATTCCGAATAGCAATCAGTATCAGTGACTAGAGGGTAAAAATACTTACGGGTAAAAATACCCTCCATTTTAAGCTGTTCGTAGACATTGTCCCTATTCGCCGCAAAGACGTTTTCATCCACAATGATTGGAAAATATGCATAATTATACACTATATCTGGATCGCTCTCGGGTACAAAGAAACGAATTCCCTTAATTTCAGACAATCTCTTTCTATAATGTTGTGCGATTTCTGCGCGAGCAGCAATCGCTTTTTCGATTATCTCTAAATTTGAAAGCCCCATCGCAGCTTGAAATTCATTCATTTTTCCATTTCCGCCAATGATATTCACGTGTTCCTCATCATGAATGCCAAAATTTTTTAGCTGCTCATATAAAGCTATTCGCTCATCCTCCTGATCGATAATAGCCCCACCCTCGATCGTATTAAAAATCTTTGTTGCGTGGAAACTCAGAATGGCTGCATCTCCGTAGCTGCAAAGAGCATGTCCCTTATATTTCACACCAAATGTATGTGCCGCATCGTAAATAACCTTCAGATTATACTTCTGGGCAATTCTATCAATTGCTTCAACATCGCAAGGATGCCCATAAACATGTACAGGAATAATGGCTGAGGTCTTGTTAGTAATTAAACGTTCGATACATGCTGGATCTATAGTCAAATCTGCTTCTTTGATATCACAGAATACTGGTGTCAACCCATTGCGGGATATCGCATGAGTAGTAGAAATAAATGTAAACGGTGTTGTAATGACTTCCCCGGTCAATCCCATCCCCTGAATAGTGTTTTCTAACGCAATATGTCCATTAACCGTCAGACTTATGTTTTTAACACCCAGATATTCTTTTAATTTTTCGCTTAACTCATCATGTAAGGGCCCTTTGTTCGTAAGCCATTTGGAACTATATATCCTTTCAATGTATCTGCTAAGTAATTGGCGTTCCGGTAAAAGTGGCCTGGTAACTAAAACTTGTTTTTTCATTATATTCCCTCACTTCAGGCACAAAGTAGTTTGATGTTTTTAAGTTGCTTATATATGCAGAGTACAACGGAGATATCATCCGGTTTTATGAAAACAGAAGCCATCCCATAAGTCTTTGGTATATAATGGTTAATCGTTTTTTTATGCTCCTACTGTTTTCGTACATCTCAAAATATTGCAATTATTACTTTCAGAAATTGTATCTTTTATGCTCCTCGAACAATCATAAATTTGCAACAAAATGCCTATTATGTTATTATAAAACCCCATAAAATACCCTAAAACAAAATTATTATATACGATACGATAAATAATTGCAAGTTTTTTGCATTCCAATATTTGTAAATATTAAAAAAGTAAAACAAATTCATAACAGAATCTACATTCTGTTATATAAAATTATTGCCTTGTCATGTAGGCGACGGATGTTAAATGGGAAGCGTTAGAATTACGATATTTGCCCAAATCAGGGCAAGAAAAACAGACCGTCCCGGAGAGCTGGCGTGCAGGCAGCCGGGGGCGGCCGGTGCGCGTTACGAATACGCTGCCCTGGCGGATGCCCCTCTTTTCACAGTACCGCCGCAGCTTTGCACACAGGGCGCCCGGCAGAAATACAATCCGGCTTTTGCCCTTGTTATGGACCTGCATCTGCCCTTTGTGCACCGCCTCTGCCGTAAGATGCTTCACCTCGCTGACTCGAACGCCGGTGGAGCAGATGGTCTGCAGCAGCAGCGCCAGGCGCTCATTGCCGCGTGTTAAGGCTGTGTTGACCAAACGGACGTATTCCTCGCGGCTCAATTCTTTTTTCGGATCACAGTAGGACTGCCGCTGCAGTCTGACCGGCCGCACCCGGCAGTCGTGCCACTGCATAAAGGCAAAGAAGCCGTTGAGGGCCGCCAGCTCGCCGTTAACGCCGGCAGCCGCCCGACGCTC
>CAJTZM010000012.1 GCA_910583935.1 uncultured Oscillospiraceae bacterium | reverse complement strand
ACCGGCAGCGCCGGTTCCCGGGCAGGAGGCTGCGGCGCCTGGACAGATGCCGCCGGCCGGATATCCCGACCCGGCCGCAGCTTATGGGCAGCAGCCGCCCTATGGGGGATATGGCTATCCGCCGTATTATGGCTATCCTGGCTATTCACCGGCGCCCTATCCGCCTTACCCGGGCTATGGGGCGGCTGTGCAGCCGGATGGGTCGCAGCCGGTGATCAAGCAGCCGACAATCAATGTCCAGACCCCCCAGTTCCCGCAATTTGGGGTACAGAATTCCCCAACGCCGAACGTCAACGGCAATATTGATATGCTGATGGGCGTTTCGCTGGATGTTTCGGTAGAGATCGGTAAGTCAAAACGAAAAATCCGCGAAATTATCGAGTTTGGCCAGGGAACGGTGATTGAGTTAAACAAGCAGGCCGGCGCACCGGTGGATATTGTGGTAAACGGTCAGCTGCTGGCGCGCGGAGACGTTGTGGTAATCGACGATAACTTCGGCGTGAGAATCACCGAGATCCTGGGGACAAAAGAACTGATGGAAAGTTTAAAGCTGGAGGAATAACAGGCTTTGAACTGGAATCATGAAAAACTAAAATCCATTAAAGGAGACTATGTACATGGGTAAGAAAATTATGCTGGTAGACGACGCGGCGTTTATGCGAATGACCATTAAAAACGCTTTGACAAAGGCAGGCTACACGGAGCTGATCGAAGCTTCGGATGGACAGCAGGCGGTTGAGACCTATGATCAGGAGCATCCGGACCTGATTATTATGGACATCACCATGCCGAATATGGACGGCATCCAGGCGCTTCAGGCGATTAAGGCCAAAGACAGCAGCGCAAAAATCGTTATGTGCTCCGCTATGGGCCAGGAGGCGATGGTGGTAGAGGCGATTAAGCTGGGTGCGCTGGACTTTATCGTAAAGCCGTTTAAGCCCGACCGTATTTTGCAGACGGTAAGCAAAGTATTAGGATAAGCAGTTGGAGGAACAGGCCATGCCGCAGGGACAATTTTCGCTTATACTCTCTTTGATTGGAAGTATCCTACTATTCGCATTGGTTTTGTTCCTGGCTTGGTTTTGCACCCGATGGATCGGAAAGCGCTTTGGTCTGCGTACAGTGGCCGGCGGTAGTAAGATCAGGATACTGGATCGGATGGTTTTGGGAACGGATCGTTCCCTGGTCGTGGTCCGGTTGGAGGATCGGGTTTGGCTTTTGGGTGTGACAGCGCACCACATCAGTAAAATTGAAGAGCTGGATTCGGAGCAATTCCCCGAGGAGGAGCTTTCGCAGGAGGAGGGCTCTCGTGGGATGTCGGCTATTCTGTCTGGTTCGCCAAATTTTGCTGCGGCATTGAAGAATGCGCTAAAGGGATGGACTTCGGAGAAAAAAAACGAAAAGGATAAGTTGGATGAATGAGATCATCGAAAAAAAGAAGGAATTGCGCAAAAGCGTAAAGAAATTCCTGCTGTCGGCGGCGGTTATCGCAGTGGTGTTGACAGGCTTTTTTCTGGTCAGCGCTTACGCAGCGCCGGTGGTGACGGTGGATCTTGGGTCCGGAGACGCTTCGGAAAGCCAATTTGGCATTTTGGATGCATTGCTGACCGTGGTCCTTTTAGCGCTTGCACCCTCGATCCTGATCATGATGACAAGCTTTACCCGGATTGTCATTGTGCTCTCTTTTTTACGCAACGCTTTGGGCACGCAGCAAAGTCCGCCGAATCAGGTTTTAGTGGGATTGGCGCTGTTTTTAACCCTTTTTATTATGTCGCCGGTTTTAACGCAGATCAACGAAACCGCCTATCAGCCGTACCGCGCCGAGGAAATTACCCAGCAGCAGGCAATCGAACGGGCTACCGTTCCGCTGAAGGAATTTATGATCCGTCAGATTTATGCAGACGACTTAAACCTGTTTATCTCTATTTCCAATGAAAAGACCGACTCGCAGATTACGCTGACCGGCGATCAGGAGGAATTGCTTGATCTCGGAATGGAAATTGTCGTTCCGGCGTTTATCACCAGCGAGTTGAAAAGGGCTTTTTCCATTGGCTTTTTGTTGTTTATCCCGTTTTTGATTATTGATATGGTCGTTTCCAGCACGTTAATGTCTATGGGAATGGTCATGCTGCCACCTTCTACGATTGCCCTGCCATTTAAAATTATGACATTTGTATTGGTTGACGGCTGGGGACTGCTGATTGGAACGCTTGTAAGCGGATTTAAATAGCGTTTTGCTTAAAGGGGGTGGGATTTTATGACCCAAGGGGATGTGATGGGCGTTTTTCAGGAGGCGATGCTGGTTGCCTTTAAGCTGGCGGGTCCGATCCTGCTGATCAGCATTTTAATCGGGCTGGTCATTGCGATTTTTCAGGCGGCAACCCAGATTCACGAGCAGACCCTGACCTTTGTACCAAAGGTTTTGGCCATTGCCCTGGTGCTCATGGTATCCGGTTCCTGGATGATCACCCTGATAAGCGACCTGGTGAAAAAACTTTTCAACCTGATGGCTGGTTTGTAATATGCTCAATTCAATTTTGTCCAACACAACCGTATGGCTTTTGGTCTTTGCCCGCATGGGCGGCCTGCTTGGAATGAATCCGCTATTCGCCCGCAGAAATGTTCCTTCCATGGTGCGGGTGGGGCTTACCTTTCTGCTGGCGCTGCTGGTTGCGCCGGGATTATCCGCGCCGGAGCTGGCCGGATGGAATTCGCTGGATTTGTTCATAGGGCTGCTGCGGGAGCTCTTTGTGGGCCTTGCCTGTGGGTTTGTGTTCCAGATTTACTACTACATGCTTTTTTTCGCTGGCGATTTGATGGATATGCAGTTCGGCCTTTCAATGGCAAAGGTGTTTGATCCGGGAACCAATATCCAAATGTCCATTTCCAGTAATCTTTTGAATATTTTGTTTGTCCTGTTTATCTTTGCTACCAACAGCCATCTGTTGCTGATTCAGATTTTTACGGCGTCTTTTCAGATTCTGCCCCTTGGGGGCGCGTCCTTTTCTTCGGAATGCGCGCAGTTTTTCCTGGAATTATTTATCGGCGCCTTTTCTTTGGGACTGCGCCTGGCGCTGCCGTTTATGGCGGCGGAATTTGTACTGGAGCTGTCCATGGGCGTTTTGATGAAGCTGATTCCGCAAATCCACGTGTTTGTGATCAACATTCAGTTTAAGGTTCTTTTGGGCATTCTTCTTTTGTTGGCGTTTGCAAACCCGATCGCTTCTTTTACGGATCATTATATGCGCTTAATGTTGGAAAATTTGCAGCGCGCATTTATGGCGTTGGCCTCGTAACGCTTTAGACGGGCTTTAAAGGGGGGATTTTGCTTGGCCGGCGAGAAAACCGAAAAAGCTACACCCAAACGAAAACAAGACGAACGAAAGAAAGGCAATATATTCCAAAGCCGTGAAGTCGTTGTTGTGTTTTCGTTGCTGGCGACCTTTTATGGATTAAAGCTGTTAAGCCCGCTTATTTTATCTACCTTGCAAAATTGTATGACGAATTTTTTCAGCCGGGCCGGTTCCCTGTCGGAATTTGGGACCTCTGAGATCGCTTCGTTTTTTATGGAGGCTTGCGGCGTCTTTACCATCGCGGCCATGCCGATGCTGCTGATTTGCAGCGGCGTTACCATCCTCTTTACAGTGGCTCAGACCCGGGGACTATTCGCCATGAAAGCGGCGGCCCCGAAATTTAACCGCTTGAACCCGCTGCAGGGAATAAAAAAAATGTTTTCTTTGCGCGGAGTGATTGAGCTTTTCAAATCTCTGGCGAAAATATTTATATTAGGATATATTATTTATAGCCTGTTCCGGCAGGAATTTTGGAATTTTCCAAGAATGCTGGATATGGACTTTGTCCAGATTATGGCTATGACCGGGAATATGATCCTGTCCATAGCGCAGATGGCTGCGATTGTCATGATTTTTGTGGCGGCGGCCGACTTCTTCTATCAGTGGTGGGACTACGAAAAAAACCTGCGGATGTCCAAGCAGGAAATTAAGGAAGAATATAAACAGACAGAAGGCGATCCGCAGGTCAAGGGGAAAATTCGAGAGAAACAGCAGGCCCAGGCCCGTCAGCGTATGATGCAGCAGGTCCCCAGCGCGGATGTGGTCATCCGTAACCCGACCCATTTTGCCGTGGCGATCCGGTATGAGCCGGAGCGCAACAACGCGCCGGTCGTGGTTGCGAAGGGTATGGACAGTCTGGCGCTGCGTATTGTTGCAGTAGCCGAAGAAAACGGCGTTTTTATCACGGAGAATAAGCCCCTGGCAAGAGGCCTTTATGAAACGGTCGATTTGGACCATGAGATTCCGGATAAGTTTTACCAGCCGGTTGCTGAAGTGCTGGCATTTGTATACAGTCTGAAGAAAAAGGATTTGAATTAGATTGAAGCTTTTTAACAATACGGTTTCTGCTTTTGTGGTGGCGGTGATCTTCCTGTTGATCGTCCCGCTGCCAACCTGGATGCTGGACTTTATGTTCATCGCCAATCTGACGATTTCTTTTGTGATCCTGCTGACGACCATGTACATTAAGGAGTCGCTGGAGTTTTCTATTTATCCCTCTTTGCTTTTGATTACTACGCTGTTTCGCTTGGCGTTAAACGTTTCTTCCACCCGAAAAATCCTGACAAACGGCGGTTATGCCGGCGAGGTGGTAAAAACCTTCGGTGAATTTGTCATTCAAGGCAATGTAGTCGTTGGACTGGTCATCTTCCTTATTATTGTGCTGGTTCAGTTTATTGTTATTACCAAAGGCTCCGAACGCGTGGCGGAGGTTTCCGCCCGCTTTACCTTGGACGCGATGCCTGGTAAGCAGATGGCCATCGACGCCGATCTAAGCTCCGGCTTAATCGACGAGGAAACCGCCCGGACGCGCCGTTCAAAGATCCAGCGGGAAGCGGATTTCTTCGGCGCCATGGACGGTGCTTCCAAATTTGTAAAGGGCGACGCCATCATGTCGCTGCTGGTCACCTTTATCAACCTGGTCGGCGGTATCGTTATTGGCTTTATCAACAATGTGGGTACCTTTCAGGAGATCATGCAGATCTACTCCACCTCAACGGTGGGCGACGGCCTGATGTCTCAGATCCCGGCGCTGCTGATTTCGGTGGCGACCGGTATGATCGTCACCCGGTCCGCTTCAGAGGCCAATCTGAATGAGGACGTTATCCATCAGTTTTCTTCTCAGCCGATGGTGCTCATTATGGCCGCGATTGCCATGTCGATGCTGTGCTTTATCGGCTTTCCGGTTCCGCAGGTGCTGACCATGTCGGCAATCCTTTTGATTCTGGGCTTGGTGCTGATGCGCAAGAGTCCAGAGGTGGTTCCGGCGGGAGAGGCTCCCCCGGTTAGCGAAGAGGTGACCAGCGAAGCCGATTATTACAAGAACATTGACAATGTATACAATCTTTTGAATGTAGATCAGATTTCGATGGAATTTGGGTATAGCCTGATTCCCCTGGTGGATGAGGCCAGCGGAGGGAATTTTGTGGACCGGGTGGTCATGTTCCGCAAGCAGTTTGCCACCGAAATGGGGCTGGTGTTTCCTTCGGTTCGCTTAAAGGACAGCGGGCAGGTAAACCCGAATCAGTATTCCATCAGCATCAAGGGCGAGCAGGTGGCCCAGGGAGAGGTTTTGGTGGACCATTATCTGGCGCTTGCGCCGGACCCTGACCATGATACGCTGGAGGGCATTGAAACGGTGGAACCGGCGTTTGGCATTGCGGCCAAATGGATTAGTGAGGACCGCCGGGTCAAGGCAGAGCTGGCCGGATACACGTTAATCGATCCGACGTCTGTCATTATCACCCATCTGTCTGAAATCATTAAGGTTCACGCCCACGAGCTGTTAAACCGGCAGGAGGTCAACAATATTTTAACCAATCTGCGCAAGGTCAACGAGGCGCTTGTCAACGATACGGTGCCGACGATTGTCACTGTGGGTACTTTGCAGAAGGTGCTTTGCAATCTGTTGCGGGAAGGGGTGCCGATTCGGGATACGGAAACCATCCTGGAGACACTGGCTGATTACGGCATGACGGTAAAGGATATGGATATGCTGACCGAGTATGTACGGCAGTCTTTGAAGCGGACCATTACCCATCGCTTTGCGGAGGCTGGACAGCTGAAGGTGATCAGCCTGGACGCCAACATTGAAAACCAGATTATGGGCGCGGTGAAGAAAATGGAAACCGGCTCTTATCTGGCGCTGGAGCCGCAGACAATCCAGGGGATTGTTTCGGCAACGACAAAGGAGATTGAGAAAATCAAGGATTTGGTCGCCACCCCGATTATTATTACGTCGCCCATTGTCCGCGTTTATTTTAAAAAGCTGATTGACCAGTTTTATCCGAACACAACGGTTTTATCCTTTAATGAAATTGATCCGGATGTGAAAATTCAGGCTTTAGGAAATATCACGGTTGCGTAAACATGCCGCAATGCTGGGAAAGGGGGGGCAGAACGGTGATATCAACAGAGCTGCAAAGTGAGAATTTTACCGCTGAAGAGGCGGAACGGCTTGTGCGGGTCTATAAACAAAACGGCTCGATGGAGCTGCGAAACCAGCTGGTGATGCATTACAGCTACATTGTAAAAGGGATTGTCGCCAAAATGACCAACACCTTTTACAAATATGCTTCAGCAGAGGAGATGCTCAACCAGGGAATCATTGCGATTATTGACAGCCTACAGCGGTTTGAGCCGGACCGGGACGTAAAATTCTCCACCTATGCGTTTACAAAGGTGCGCGGCTCGATCATTGATTATGTCCGCAAGCAGGATTGGCTGCCGCGGCGGGTTCGGCAAACGAATATACGAATCAACAACATTGAGCGGGAGCTGACCGCCAAGCTGGGAAGATCCCCGACCCGGGCGGAGATGGCGAGGGAAGCGGGCATGTCCCTAAAAGAGTTTGACCAATGTATGATAGAAATGTCGGGGGATAATCTTAGCTCCTTCGAGGCGCTTTTGGCGGCGCCGTCGCAGATGCATCCTTCCACCATGTACGGGGACGAATTTGACCCGGAACGCAATATCGACCGGCAGGAGATGAAGCAGGCGCTGATGGAGGCGATTGATTCTTTAAATGAGCAGGAGCGCACTGTTCTGTCGCTGTATTATTACGAAAATCTGACCATGAAGGAAATCGGGCAGACGATGGGAGTCAGTGAACAGCGGATTGGGCAGATAAACCGAAAACTGATTAAGAAATTACGGGATAAAATGTCCCAGTACATAGGAGGTTGATTTCATGTTAAGAGGGTTTTACACAGCTGCATCGGGGATATTGACACAGCAGCGCACCTTAAACGTCCTGACAAACAATATCGCCAACGCGCAGACCCCGGGTTTTCGCGGGTCGCGGGTGGTGACCACGACGTTTGAACATGAGTTTCTTACGCGGATTGAAGGCTACAACACCGGGCGGATTGGAACCGGAACGCCGATGCGCATGGTTTCCGAGGTCCCGATTCGGTTCGACCCCACCTCGCTGGAGGAAACTGAGCGGCCTTACGATATCGCGATTGACGGCGTGGGCTATTTTAACGTTCAGGCAGCGGCGGACGAGGAGGGAAACGAAGGGGCGCGGTATCTCACTCGCAACGGCAGCTTTGATCTGGATGAGCAAAACCAGCTGGTCCTTCCGGGCGTTGGGGTGGTTTTAGGGGAAAAAGGCGCCATTAAGCTGGATACCGCCTATTTTACCGTTGAGTCGGACGGTACGATTTACGACGAAAGCGGCCGTCTTGTGGATAAGCTGCTGGTGACCATTCCGCCGGAAGGCACCGAAATCAACCAGATTCAAAACGGTCTGTACCAGACTGCGGATATGGACGCCAATGAGCCGGTAACCGCGCAGACGAAGCTGGTGCAGGGCTGGTTTGAGCGCTCGAATATTGACATAAACCGTGAGTACACGCTGGTGATGGAGGCGCAGCGCGCCTTCCAGGCATGCAGCACAGCCTTACAGATCATTGATGATATTGATCAAAAAGCAGCCGCTCAGATTGCGGCGGTCTAATCTGAAATTTTATAAAGGAAGGCGGTAGGAAAATGAACATTTCCTTCTTTAACGGCGTATCCGGGCTGATCGCTTATCAGGAGAGTCTAAACCGTACCTCCCACAATATCGCCAACAGCAATACGGTGGGGTTTAAGCCGAGCAAATCCACCTTCAGCGATTTGCTTTATACGCGAATGGCGGTGAACAGTCCGGAAGAACCCCTTGTAGGGCACGGCGTAAGATTTTTGGATTCCCGTTTGCTTTATAAGCAGGGTCCGGTCATCCAAACAGAGAACACACTGGATTTTGGGCTGATGGGCGATGGCTTTTTTGCACTGCAGCTGCCGGATAACAGCATCCAGTATACCCGCAACGGTGCGTTCGATATCAGCATTGAGGGAAGCACCGGCTATTTGGTAAACGCCTCGGGCTATTATGTACTGGACGCCCAGGGCCGGAAGATCGCGCTGACAGCCGGCTCGCAGGAAGGGCTGTTCGACCTGTCCGACCTGAAAGAGAAGATCGGTATTTATGATTTTCCCAATCCCTATGGCTTGGAGCCGATTACAGGGAATTCTTTCTTGAAAACAGAAAATTCGGGAGAGGCGGTATCGGTCAACAACGGCCCGCCCGCCAATTACGACCGGCATTACCAGCTGATTCAAAGCGCGCTGGAACAGTCCGGCGTGAATTTGGGAGACGAGATGGTATCGGTTATTGTAACGCAAAAGGCATATCAGCTGAATGCGCGGATGGTGCAGACCGCTGATGAGCTGGAGCAGCTTATCAATAATTTGCGGTAGAGGAAAAGAGGGGAAGAATTTGGCGTTTGAAACGTATGAAGATTTAAATGATATCCATCTCGACGTGCTGCGTGAAATCGGGAATATCGGTTCTGGAAACGCAGCCTCTTCGCTGGCGTCTATGCTGAGCACGCCGGTCAATATTTCGGTGCCTGCGGTTCGGATTCTCGACTATGAGCAGGTCGAAGAGGAGATGGGCGGTCCGGAGCAGATGATTGTCGGCCTGCTGCTCTCGCTGGAGGGGGACATTAATGGGATGATTATGTTCCTTCTCCATCAGGATTTCGCCAATATGATGCTGACCTCCTTACTGGGTCAACCGATGCCGCCGTCCGGTGAAATTGATGAAATGAGCTATTCCGCGATTCAGGAGATGGCCAATATTATGGCTGCCTCTTATGTCAACGCCATTGTTGAAATGACCGGGCTGAGCATCAATATTACGGTGCCGTCGATGTGCGTGGACATGCTCGGTGCGGTTTTAAGCGTTCCGGCAATTCATTATGCCAATATCAGCGATAAAATTATTTTTATCAACAATGAGTTTAATGGCATTGATTTGCATGCGCCGAATCACATTTTGCTGATTCCGGATGTAGAATCTTTAGAAAAAATTATGACAAATCTGGGGATAGAACTATGAGTCAGTTAATTAAGGTCGGTATTTCAGACCTAAATATTGCGCGTTCTCCAGACGCGTTGGTAACCTTTGCATTGGGTTCCTGTATCGGTATCTGCCTATACGACCGGGTGACAAAGGTGGCGGGGCTTTCCCATATCATGCTGCCGAATAATACCAATCGGGACCCGAAGCAGGCCTATCGATTTGCCGACACAGCCATTGCGATTTTGGTGCAGAAAATGACGGCCGCCGGCGCGGACAAGCGGAGACTGACCGCGAAAATCGCCGGCGGCGCCCGGATGTTTACAGCGATATCCAATAACGCGCTTGCCAGTATTGGACAAAGGAATATCGAGGCGGTCCGAAAGGAGCTTTCCCGCCTGGGAATTCCTATTATTGCAGACGATACGGGAAAGGATTTTGGGCGTACTGTATACTTCTACGCGGAAGATGGTTCTATGCACGTAAAGTCGGCCAGCAAAGGAGAATGGGTCCTTTAAATGGTTTCACGTTAAAAACGGCTTGTATTTTTTTTATAAAGATTACATATTGTATTGAATCGATGCGCGATTTGTCAGAGGATCGACCGTTTTACAGAAAAATTCTGTGATAAAAAGCACCGGATGATTTATTCTGCATGATCCGGTGCTTTTTATCACAGGAAAAGGAAATCCCTCCCCTTGCTTTAAATGGGGAGGGATTTTTTGCGTGGCTGCCTGCTTTTCCAAAGGAAGCAGGAACTGTTACTATTTTTCCACCTTGTTATTGTCCTTGAGTACCACGTCGTGGGCGCCGCCTTCTACAATGCTGGTGGCGGAGACCATGGTGATCTTCGCTTTCTGCTGCAATTCGGGAATGGTGAGCGCACCGCAGTTGCACATGGTGGAGCGGACCTTGTATAAAGTGATATTTAGGTTATCCTTTAAAGAGCCGGCATAGGGGACGTAGGAGTCGACCCCCTCTTCAAAGGAGAGCTTTGCTTCACCGCCAAGATCGTAGCGCTGCCAGTTTCTCGCGCGGCTGGAGCCTTCGCCCCAATATTCCTTCATATAGTTGCCGTTGACCATCACCTTGCTGGTGGGGCTTTCGTCAAACCGGGAGAAATAACGGCCCAGCATAATAAAATCTGCGCCCATCGCCAGCGCCAAAGTGACGTGGTAGTCATGGACGATGCCGCCATCTGAGCAGACGGGAACATAAACGCCGGTTCGTTCATAATATTCATCTCGGGCCTTGGCAACCTCGATCAGTGCAGTCGCCTGTCCGCGGCCGATACCCTTCTGCTCGCGGGTGATGCAGATAGAACCGCCGCCGATGCCAACCTTGACAAAATCGGCGCCCGCCTCGGCCAAAAAGAGGAAGCCTTCCCGGTCGACCACATTTCCCGCGCCGATTTTTACCGAATCGCCGTATTTGGCGCGGGTCCAGTCCAGCGTCCGTTTCTGCCACTCGGAGAAGCCTTCCGAAGAGTCGATGCACAAAACGTCGGCGCCCGCCTCTACCAGAGCGGGGATCCGCTCCTCGTAGTCGCGGGTATTGATCCCGGCGCCTACCACATACCGTTTCGAAGCGTCCAGTAGTTCCAGAGGATTTTCCTTGTGGGAGTCATAGTCCTTGCGGAAAACCATGTACAGCAATCTTTGGTTGTCGTCGATCACCGGCAGACTGTTGAGCTTGTGATCCCAGATAATGTTGTTGGCCTCCTTTAAGGTAATGCCCTCTTTGGCGTAAATCAGATTTTCAAAAGGGGTCATGAACTCGGATACACGGGTAACAGGGTCCATACGGCTGATCCGGTAGTCGCGGCTGGTCACAATACCCAAAAGCCTGCCCTCAGCGGTTCCGTCGTCGGTTACCGCAACGGTAGAATGGCCGGTTTTGGCCTTTAAATCCAGAATGTCCTGTAGCGTCTGGTCCGGGCGGATATTCGAATCGCTGCGGACAAACCCCGCCTTATGATTTTTGACCCGCGCCACCATAGCCGCCTCGTCTTTGATGGACTGAGAACCAAAAATAAAGGAGATCCCGCCCTCCCGAGCGAGAGCGACAGCCATTTTTTCACCGGATACCGCCTGCATGATAGCGGATACCAGCGGGATGTTCATCGTCAGGGCCGGCTCTTCCCCTTTTTTGTATTTGACCACAGGGGTTTTTAAGCACACATTGTTGGGAATACATTCCGAAGAGGAGTAGCCGGGAACCAGAAGGTATTCGCTGAAGGTGCGGGAGGGTTCTTCGTAAAAATAAGCCATCGTTTTCCAATCTCCTATCTGCTGAAAACAGCACTCAAAAAAATCCTTTTTCTTCTGCGGTTGACTTTTGTAATACCTTGTATTATAAAAAAAACAGCGAAAAAAGTCAACCGGACAGGCTTGCCGGTTTTCTTTGATTTTTTACGGATTATTTACCGCTTGCCGACGAAAAAACCGCTGTAAATATGGTAAAATAAAAGCAGAACGGGAAAGCTGCCCTTTTGGCAGGCAGGAGGTATTTGGCATGTCTTCGTTTGTGGAATTAAAAAATGTAAAAAAAGAATATCGAATGGGCGAAGTAACGATTACCGCGGCGGACGGTGTAAATTTTGAGATCCAAAAGGGCGAATTCTGCGTGATCGTAGGGCCTTCCGGTGCGGGAAAGACCACTGTGCTCAATATTTTGGGCGGGATGGACAGCTGTACCAGCGGCGACGTGATGGTCGACGGCCAAAACATCAGCCGCCTTTCTCCCAAAGAATTGATCGGATACCGCCGGTTTGACATTGGATTTGTCTTTCAGTTTTATAATCTGGTGCAAAACCTTACGGCTAAAGAGAATGTGGAGCTGGCCTCGCAGATCTGCGACAACCCGGTGGATGCGGCTCAGGTTTTGACAGAGGTTGGGCTGGGCGGAAGGCTTAACAACTTTCCGGCGCAGCTTTCCGGCGGCGAGCAGCAGCGGGTGGCCATTGCCCGGGCGCTGGCTAAGCGCCCTAAGCTGCTTTTGTGCGACGAGCCCACCGGCGCACTGGATTATCTGACCGGTAAAAGCATCCTGAAGCTTTTGCAGGATACCTGCCGAAAAAGCGGGACGACCGTTATCATCATCACCCACAACTCGGCGCTGACCCCCATGGCGGACCGGATTATCCGCATGAAAAACGCGCGGGTAGAGCGGATGGAGAAAAATCCGCACATTGTACCGGTGGAGGCGATTGAATGGTAAAAAAATTCGGGATGGGCGTATTGCTCAAGGATATTTTCCGGGAAATCGCCAAAACCAAAAACCGGTTTCTTTCCATCTTTCTCATTGTGGCTATTGGCGTTGGCTTTTTTGCCGGGCTGACCGCCTCCGGCCCGGATATGAAGCTGACCGCCGATACCTATTTTGAGCGGCAGCGTCTCAGCGATTTTCGGCTTGTTTCCACCATAGGCTTTTCCGATGAGGACCTGCAGGCCCTGCGGGACACCGAAGGGGTGCGGGCGGTGCTGCCCGGCCATTGGGTGGATACGGTGCTGGAGACACAGGGGGAAAGCGAGGTCGTTAAGGCCATCGGCTATGATTTTGATCGGCTGGACGGGGAGGACGCGGACCAGATGAATCTGCCGGTTCTGCTGGAGGGGCGTTTTCCCCAGGCGCCGGACGAATGCGTGGTCGAGGCCGCCAAGGAGATTTTCGGGGTTGCCCTTCAGCTGGGGGACAGCATCACCCTGACCAGCGGCAGGTCGGATACCGATTTGACCGATACCCTTTCCGCCGACCGCTTTACCATTGTGGGAATTGTGCAGAGTCCTTTGTATATCAGCATTGGGCGCGGGACCTCGACCCTTGGCAGCGGAAAGGTCAATGCGTTTATTCTGGTCCCTAACGAGGCTTTTTTAGAGGATTATTATACAGAAATCTACCTGCTTGCAGAGGGGGTAGAGGGACTTTCCTCCTATTCGGAGGAATACCGACGCCGGATTGACGAGCTGGCCCTGCAGCTGGAGCAGATAGGGGAAAAGCGGGCGGCAATCCGGCTGGAGCAGATACGGGCCGAAGCGGCAAAAAAAATCGCCGACGCCCAAAAAGAGCTGGACGAGGGCGTTCGGACCCAGCAGGAGGAATTGGCGGCGGGGCGGCAGGAGCTGGACGACGCCCGCGATCGGCTCAGCCAGGGGGAACAGGAGCTGGCGGAGGCCACCGAAGCCTATTACGATTCAATTGCCGACGCCCAAAAGCAGCTTTCGAGTGGCCGGCAGGAGCTAAACGACGGGGAAGGGGCATACGAATCGGGCCTGCGGGAATATGAGAAAGGGCAGGATGCCTACGATCAGGCAATGGCAGAGGGTCAGGCGCAGATGGCAAGCGCCCAGAAGCTTCTGGATGAGACCCAGGCGCAGCTGACCCAGGGCCAGGCGCAGTATGACCAGGTCCGCGCACTGGTGCCGGACGAGGAGAGCGCGGCCTTTGTTTTGAACGATCCGTCCGCCGCGCCGGAGCAGACCGCCCAGCTGGCGGCCCGGCTTTCGGCTCTGGCCCAGTCGGGCGCAGGGCAGGAGTGGGCCGGGGCGCTGACGGACTATCTTTCCAACCCGGCGGCCATGACGCCTCAGCAGACCGCCTATCATCTGGCGGCTGTCCGGCAGGTCAACCAGGAGCTGGATGCCCAAAAGCAGCAGCTTCAGGCAGGCTGGGCGCAGCTGAACGAGGGAAAAAAACAGCTGGAGGAGGGCCTCCGGCAGCTGGATGCCGCCGGAGGACAGCTGGATGACGCTGCCGACCGGCTGAGAGAAGCCCGCCAAGCCTTAGACGAGGGCTGGGCGCAGCTGGCGGAAAAGGAGCAGGCGTTTCTCGACGGGAAGGAAGAGGGCTGGCAGGCGCTTGTAAAGGCCGGCCGTGAGCTTTCGGACAGTCGGCAGGAGCTGGCCGACGGGGAACGGGAATGGGAGGAGGGAAAAGCGGCGTCGGACCAGGAGATCGCCAGCGCTAGAGAACAGCTGGACAAGGCCAAAAGGGATCTGGAGGCGCTGAAAACACCAAAATGGTATGTGCTGGACCGCACCGATTATCCGGGCCACGCGGATTTTGGCGGCGACGCTGACCGGATTGCCGCCATCGCCCGGGTGTTCCCGCTGTTTTTCCTGCTGGTTGCGGCGCTGGTCTGCCTGACCACCATGACCCGGATGGTGGAGGAGCAGCGGGTCCAGATTGGAACCTTGAAGGCGCTGGGCTACCGGTCCGGCGTGATTGGGGCCAAGTTTTTAATCTATGCGCTGACAGCGACGGTGGCGGGGAGCCTGGCCGGCTTATTGGTGGGGATGCGCCTGTTTCCAACGATCATTTATAACGCTTATGGCATTTTATATACCATGATCCCTGTCCAGGCGCCGTTTCGGGCCGGAGTTGCGGCCCTGTCCACATTGGCCGCCGCCGTAACGGTTTTGGCGACGGTTTTGCTCAGCTGCCGCCGGGAGCTGGCGGAACAGCCGGCTTTGCTGATGCGGCCAAAAGCGCCTAAGGCGGGCAAAAGGGTTCTGCTGGAGCGAATCGGATTTTTCTGGAGCCGGCTTTCCTTTAGCTACAAGGTGACCTTTCGGAATTTGTTCCGCTACAAAAAGCGGATGCTGATGACGGTGGTGGGCATTGCCGGCTGCAGCGCGCTGATGCTGACCGGCTTTGGCCTGTACGACGCCATCCGGGACATTGTGGGCATCCAGTTTGGCCAGCTGTACCACTATGACCTGACTACCGTGCTGGAACAGGACCAGTCTGATTCCCAGCGCCGGGAGGCCGAATCCCTGCTGTTTTCTCATCCGCAGGTAAAGGATTCCCTGTATGTCCAGCAGGAATCGTTTCAGCTGAAGGCGCCCGGCAAAAAGGCTTATGATCTGTACCTGTTTGTGCCGGAAAATCCCCAGCGGCTGGAGGATTTTGTCACCCTGCGCACCCGTAAGGGGCATGAGTCCTTGTCCCTGGAAAAGGAGGAGGTGGTCCTGACCGAAAAGGCCGCCCGTTTTCTCGGTATTGAGGTGGGGGAGCAGATTACCATAACCGACGCGGACCACCGGTCCTATACCGTGACAGTGGGCGGGATTGCCGAGCAGTACACCGGCCATTATTTGTACATGACGCCGCAGGCCTATGAAAAATACTTTGGCCGGCCCGCCGCCTACAATATGGTGCAGTCTATTCTGCACACGCCGGACCTTGGCGAGCAGGACGCGCTTTCCCGCCGCCTGACCGCCTGTGACGGCGTACTGGCCGTATCAGATACCGCAACGATCAAAAGCCAGTTCAGCGATATGATCCACAGCATGACCTACGTGATGCTGCTGCTGATTGTGTCCGCCGGGGCGTTGGCGTTTGTGGTTTTGTATAATCTGTCCAACATCAACGCCAACGAGCGGGTGCGGGAAATCGCGACGATTAAGGTGCTGGGCTTTTACGATCGGGAGGTATCGGCCTACCTCTACCGAGAAAACATTTTCTTAACGCTGTTGGGCGCTCTGACCGGATTGATCCTGGGAATTTTTCTGCACCATTATGTAGTGGTGACGGCGGAAACGGATATTGTGATGTTTGGCCGGACGATTCGATGGATGAGCTATGTCTTTTCCGGCGCGCTAACGCTGGCGTTTTCTCTGCTGGTCAATTGGGTAATGCATTTTAAGCTCAAAAAAATCAGCATGGTGGAATCGTTAAAATCCATTGAATAATGCAATAAAATCCCGGAATTTCTGCACTTATTTGACAAAGGGACGGTTTTAGACAGACGAGGAGGGACTTTTATGAAAAAAAGATGGTTTATAACGGTTCTATGCATATTCGTGCTGCTTACGCTGCTAAACGGGTGCAGCGCGTCCAGTTTGACGGATAAAGCAAACACCCAGGATTATGCGCCGCCCCAGGCCGCACCGGGAAACGGTGTAGTGGAGAATGGTGCGGCAGAAGACGCGGTAATGGGGGATATGGCCTTTTCTCCATCCGAAACAGATTCCCCCATCTCCGGGCTCATGATCCCGGCGGCGGAACCGGCGGGCCGGAAGATTATCTGGCGGGTGGAGCTGGAGGCGGAGACGCTGGAATTTGACCCGTTTTTGTCCGAACTTGAAAAGGCGGTGCGGGAATATGACGGGTATCTGGAGGGTTCCTCGGTCAGCGGAAACGCCATAACCTATTCGTCCAATCGTTATGGCTCTTTGACGATCCGGATCCCCAGCAACAGGCTGGACAGCTTTTTGGGGCAGGTAGGGCAGCTGTGCACCGTTACCCACACGAACAAATCCTCCGAGGATGTGACGCTTGATTACGTGGACGTACAGGCCCGCATCGAGGCGCTTACGACAGAACAAGAGCGGCTGTTGGCGCTGCTGGAATCGGCCCAGGATCTGGAATCGGTGATCCAGCTGGAAAGCCGCCTGTCGGAGGTGCGCTATCAGCTGGAAAGCTATCATTCTATGAAAAACCGCTACGACAGCCTGATTGATTACAGCACGGTTACCCTGTCGGTACGCGAGGTGCAGCGGGTGACAGTGGTGCCGGATCAGTCGGTGTGGCAGCGCATTGGCGCAGGCTGGTCCAATACAATGTACCGGCTGAAAACCGGCTTGGTGGATTTCTTTGTATGGTTTGTGGTCAACCTGCCCTATCTGCTGATCTGGGCGGCCTTTGCCGGTGTGATCGTTTGGATTAGCCTGCGCAGCGCCAAAAAGCGCCAGACCCAAAAATTGTCCGCAAGATTTGTGCCGCCCGAGGAGAAAACAGCTCCGTCAAAAAAGCCATAAAAAAGCGCTGCCTGCCATACACAAAAGGATCGCTGGTTTCAGCGATCCTTTTGTGTATCCGCCTTTTTGCGGGCGCATAGAGATCATAAGGCCGTGGGCACGAGGAGTGCCCACAAGGCCGATTTTTTATCGGATGCCATAGACAAACGATAAAAAATCCTGTATGATTGTGATAATATATAAGAAAAATCTTTTCTGGGAGTATGCCTATGAAAAATAAAATCAGAAAGAAACAAAAGGTCCTGATTGCCGACGACTCGGAGATGAATCGTTCCATTCTGGCCGATATGCTGGGAGAGGATTTTGAAATCATCGAGGCAGTAGACGGTAAACAGGCGGTTACTATGCTGCAAAAGTATAGCGTAGAGCTTTCCATTCTTCTTTTAGATATTGTTATGCCGGAAATGGATGGCTTTGAGGTTCTGGCAATGATGAACCAGTATCGCTGGATTGAAGATGTACCGGTTATTATGATCTCAGCGGAAACCTCCCCCTCCTACATTGAACGGGCGTACGAGCTGGGCGTAACCGATTTTGTCAGCCGTCCGTTCGACGAATTGATTGTCCGGCGGCGGGTGCTCAATACCATCATGCTTTATGCTAAACAGAAAAAGCTGGTGAGCCTGGTATCCGACCAGATCTATGAAAAAGAAAAAAACAGCGATTTGATGGTGAATATTCTCAGCCACATCGTCGAGTTCCGCAATGGAGAGAGCGGGCTGCATGTGCTGCACATTCAGACAATCACCGAAATGCTTTTAAAAAAGCTGGTCCAGATTACCGGCCAATACCGGCTGAGCGCTTCGGATGTTTCGCTGATTGGAAAGGCCTCCGCGCTGCACGATATTGGAAAAATTGCCATTCCGGATGAAGTTCTCAACAAGCCGGGGCGGTTCACCCCAGAGGAATATGAGCAAATGAAGACCCATGCGGCAATCGGCGCGTCTATGCTGGAGGAGCTGCCCTTCTACGGGGAGGAACCGCTGGTAAAAATCGCCTATCAAATCTGCCGCTGGCACCATGAAAGGTACGATGGAAAGGGCTACCCGGATGGGCTGAAGGGGGAAGAAATCCCCATTTCGGCGCAGATCGTCTCCTTGGCGGACGTGTATGACGCGCTTACCAGCAAACGGGTTTACAAGGACGCGTATTCCCACGAAAAGGCAATACAGATGATTGTAAACGGCGAATGCGGTGTGTTTAATCCCATTTTGCTGGAATGCCTGCAGTCCATTGGAGAGAACGTCCGCTCAGAGCTTCAGGTCAATTCTCCCAATCAACACAGCCAGCGGGAGATTCACAATGTAACGGCGGAAATCCTGCGTCATGAGGAATTGGGCGTATCGGAACGCACATTGCGTTTATTAGAGCACGAGCGGACCAAGTTTCAGTTCTTCTCGTCCTTGTCTCAGGAAATCCAGTTTGAGTACACAACGCAGCCTCCAATGCTATCGGTGTACGATTGGGGAACGCATCAGCTGGGGTTAAACGAGATTATCATGAATCCTGAAGAGGACGAGGCTCTCATTGGGGTAATCGGAAAGGACAATCTGCACCAGCTGACCGAAAAGCTACATAAAACAACGCCGGAAAGTCCAGTGACCCAGTTTGACTGTGAAATCCAGATTAACGGCAGCCCGCGCTGGAGCCGGATCATCAGCCGGACCATGTGGTTTGGCGAGGAAAATCCCCAGTGTACCGGCGCTATCGGCAAGGTTGTGGATATTCATGAGGAGCGTTTGCAGATGGCGGATCTGCAGCATCGCGCCTCCCACGATCTGCTGACCGGGCTTATGAACCATACCTATGCCAAGGAATATATTCAGCAAAGGCTCAAGAACCGCCCGGACGGCAACTTTGCGCTGGTGATTTTTGATCTGGATCATTTTAAACAGGCGAACGACAACTATGGGCATTCATTCGGCGATCAGGTGCTTCAGTATGTGGCGGATAAGCTGAGCCGCAGCATCCGCGGAGAGGACGTTGCCGCGCGGGTTGGCGGTGATGAATTTTTGATCTTTTTAGAATACAAAACGGATTTAGAGGCGGCAATCCAGCGTATTTTCCGCACGCTGACCGGCGAATTCAACGGCTTTCCCATCTCTTTGAGTATGGGAATTGCCAAGACCGAAAACAGCCAAAACGAATACGATGTGCTTTTCCACCGGGCGGACCAGGCGCTTTACGCGGTGAAACGGGGCGGCCGGGGGCGTTACCGGTACTATGACGATTCCATCAAGGATACGCTTTCGGTGATCTCGTCGATTGATTAAGCGGTTATTCACGGAACAAAAGACCATAGAAAAGAGGAAAACGAGATGACGCTACAAGAATGCTATGAAGCCATCGGCGGCAGCTACGAGGATGTGTCCGGCCGCCTTCGCAAAGAGGCGCTGATCCGAAAATTTGTGCTGAAATTTTTGGATGATCCCAGCTATGATACGCTTTGCCAGGCAATGGAAAGCAAAAATCAGGAGGAGGCGTTTCGTGCAGCTCACACGCTGAAGGGCGTGTGCCAGAATTTGGCATTTTCCCGGTTATATGAATCCAGCAGAGATTTTACCGAGCAGCTTCGCCCCGGGCAGGACATGCAGCAGGTAGACGCCGTGCTCTTCGCCCGCTTAAAAGAGGACTATCGCCGGACGGCGGACGCGATCCGCCTGCTGGATCCAGCGGAGGCTTAAAACGGCGGACAGCAGGCCGCCCGCCCATAAAAGCAAAAAAGGGACCCGAAGATTTTTTCCTCGGGTCCCTTTTTTGCTTTATTACAATGGCTAAAGGGAAGAAATGGTATCGAAAATCAGCTTGATCACCAAAAGGCCCATGGCGGCCAGCAAAACCGGACGGATAAATTTTCCGCCGATTTTAATCGCCATCCGGGTACCGATGTAGTTGCCTAAAATGGAGCAGACCGCCGCCGGAATCCCCAGCAGGAACAGGACATTTCCATGAAGGATATAGGCAATCAGGCTCCCGACATTAGAGGCGAGGTTCACCAGCTTGGCGTTGCCGCTGGCGCAGATTAAAGAATAGCCCAGCAAAGAGGTAAGAGCCAGTACCATAAATGTGCCGGTGCCGGGACCAAAAAAGCCGTCGTAGGCGCCGATGACCAGGCCGATAACGGCGCTGAGCAGGTACAGCTTTTTCCCGGTGACCTCTGTCTTTTCCTTTTTCCCGATGTTTCGGTTAAGAATCATAAAAACCGCGATCACCGGCAGAAGAATCGTGGTGCAGAATTGAAGGGCCTGGGGGGAGAGCATCACAACCAGCCTTGCGCCGAACCAGGAGCCAATTAAGGACATGGCAGCGCAGACAAATCCAGGCTTCCAGCGGATAAAACCGCCGCGGCCGTAGTTAAAGGTGGCGATGGCGGTGCCGAAGCTGTTGCCGAATTTATTGGTGGCATAGGCCATATGGATGGGAACGCCGGCAAACAGATAAGCCGGCAGCGTAATAATCCCGCCGCCGCCTGCTACCGCATCCATAAATCCGCCTAAAAAGACCAGCGGGCAGACAATCGCAAAGGTTTGCCAAGTGAGCTCCATCGAAAATACCCCCAACAGGATCCCAGCAGTCCGGCGGCTGTAGGCTTTTGACCGGGCAGGGACCCTTTTTGCGTTTTTGACAGGGACCGTTTTTTCCTTATTTCTACAAAAACCGCTTTTATCTTACGCTCTAAAACAACGCTTGTCAATGAAAAAAGAGAGGGCAAGTCTGAATTTCGGATTGCTTTCATAAACTGGTTGTATGGAGGGTCACTTTATGAAAATTGGGAAACAGTCGGTTTTTTATAACGCTTTTTTTCTGTGTCTTTCGTCCATCGGACTGCAGCTGATCGGTTTTTTGTACCGGATTGGTCTAAGCCGGTTTGGCGGCGCCCAGGTTATGGGGATGTACCAGCTGATCATGCCCGCCTATTCGGTTATCATGTCCTTTACCATGTCCGGGCTGACGCTGGCGGTTTCTCGGCTGTGCGCCCAATATCAGGCGGCGGGAGACGCCGCCGGCGTACGGGGGACCGTTCGGTTTGCCCAGCTGGTATTCCTGTGTCTGTTCACCTGCGCCGCCATACCGGTCTGCCTGTTTCCGGATTTTCTTGCGGGGGTGGTGCTGGGCGAAAAAAAGATCAAAGGCGCGCTGCTGCTGCTTTTGCCCTGTCTGTTCTTAACGGGGTTTGAAAACATTTTTAAATCTTCCTTCCACGGGATTAAATATATCCTGCCGCCGATTGTATCGGAGCTGACCGAACAGCTGGTCCGCACCATCGCGGGCCTGGGGCTTCTGCTGCTTCTCTGCCCGTCCGACCCGGGGGCGGCCACTGCCATGATCGTTTTGGGAATGGTAGTCAGCGAGGTGTTCAGCGTTGTGATTCTCCTGCTGTTTTACAAAAGGGCCTCCCGTTCCCTTCTGCCCCGGCGGCCAGGCGGCGCAAAAATTCCCAAGGGGATGTTTCGAAGGGTCGCGGTCATTGCCGTACCGGTTTCCTCGGCGGGTCTGCTCAACAATTTTTTGTCCAGCGCCACCACCGTTTTGATCCCCAACCGGCTGATAGCGGCAGGGGTTTCTCCCCAAGAGGCCATGTCCAGCTTCGGGGTAATGGTTGGAATGACCATGCCGCTTTTAATGCTGCCCACCGCCTTTATCCATCCGCTGAACACCGTGCTGCTGCCGCGGTTTTCCCAATACAGCGCAAAAAGAGAGGAAGCCCAAACCCGGCGAAAGGCGGGAAAGGCGATTCAGGTCACCGGTATATTGACTGCGGTATCTTTGGCGGTGCTGCTGCCGGTGGGAAAGGTGCTGGCGCAGCTGATCTATAAAAATCCCATGGCGGGGAATCATCTGCTTTCTTTGTCTGCTGCAACGGTTTTGACCTTTTACCATATTACCACCGGAAGCATTCTCAACGGCATCGGGATGCAAAAGCAGGCTTCCGTCAGCATTGTGGTCACCGGAATCAGCGAAATCGTCTTCACCTGGATGACGGTTGGGGCAATGGGAATCGGCGGTTATGCCTTGGCCTGTATCGGCAGCGAGCTGGTGGGTGTGGCGATGAATTTTTACTGGGTCATCCGCGGCGCGAAGATTAAAATCCAATGGAAAAACTGGTTTGTCACCCCGTTTCTTTCCGGAGCGGCGGCAGGCTGTACGGCCCATCTGCTGTTCGCCAGCCTGTCGCAGGGCGGACTGCCGCCGGTTTGGCCTGTTTTGGCCAGCGTATTTTGCGCGTTTGCCGTTTTTTTTCTGTGCCTGTCCTTTTTGGGTATTCGCTTTTCCCAGTATCTAAAAACGCTTTTTGCCCGCTCATAGGGATTCGCAGCCGGCCAATTTGTGCTATAATCCTTTATAGTAAGCGTATAGACTCGTTTTATTACAAGGAGGATGCTTCATGACAGCTTGCTATGACTGTCCCCGGCGATGCGGAACAAACCGCCCCCCTTCCCTTGGGCAGCCGGGAGAAACCGGCGTTTGCACCATGCCCCTTGCCCCGGTGATCGCCCGGGCAGCGCTGCATTTTGGCGAGGAGCCCTGTATCAGCGGATCCGGCGGATCCGGCGCCATATTCTTCAGCGGCTGCTCGCTGCGGTGTGTATTTTGCCAAAATTACGCAATCAGCGCGGAAAATTTCGGCCGTCCGGTAAGCGTTGCGCGCCTTCGGCAGATCTACGGCGAGCTGATTGAGCAGGGCGCTCACAACATCAATCTGGTCAATCCCACCCATTTTGTGCGGGCAATTGCCCAATCGCTGAAAAAGCCGCTGCCGGTTCCGGTGGTCTACAACTGCGGCGGCTATGAATCGGTGGAATCACTGCGCCTGCTGGAGGGAAAGGTGCAGATTTATCTGCCGGATCTCAAATACGCCGATAATCGTCTGGCGGCCCGGTATTCCGGCGCGCCGGATTATTTTGAGCGGACCCGCGCCGCCATTTTGGAAATGACGCGCCAGACCGGCCCTTACCAGCTGGACCAAAACGGTCTGCTGCGCCGCGGCGTGTTAATCCGCCACCTAATCCTGCCGGGGGAAACCGAGAACAGCAAGCGGGTCATCGACTGGGTCGCGGATACCTTCCCTCCCGGGACGGTTTTATTCAGCCTCATGAGCCAATATGTTCCCTGCGGCCGGGCGGCGGATTTTCCCGGCCTAAACCGAACGCTGCATCAAAGGGAATACGACGAGGTAGAAGCACATCTGTTTTTGCGGGGGATTGAGGACGGCTTTTTGCAGGAGCTGTCCTCCGCCCAAAGCAGCTATATCCCCGCGTTTGATCTGACCGGCGTGCTTGCAGGGGAAGAGAAGAAGGCTATGTCGGAGGATCGGGACAGACAATAAAAAAGCAGGCCGCCTCCCTTGTGGAGGACAGCCTGCTTTGGGCCGGGACCGGATTCGATGAAAAGTATGGATCAGTCATCTAAAAACAGATGCTCTTTATTGTGCATGTAAACGCTCAGCGCAAGGCCGATTCCCATGTAAAGGGTGGTTACAGAGGTTCCCCCGTAGCTGAAAAGGGGAAGGGTCACGCCGATTACCGGCAGGATGCTTAAATTCATGCCGATGTTGACAATGCTCTGGAAGGCGATGGTGGCGAAAACGCCTACGCAGATAAAGCCGCCCAGCAGGTCGTTGGCCTTGCGTGAAAAGCCCAGCAGCCGCACACAAATCAAAAACAGAAGAAGAATCACCGACATACAGCCCACAAAGCCCAGCGATTGGCCGATAAAGGAAAAAATAAAGTCGTTATGGATTTCCGGCACATACACATGCTCGCCGATAAACAGCCCTTCTCCAAAGCTGCCGCCGGACCCAATGGCGATTTTGGCGTTATACTGTTGGTATAAAATTCCGTTTGTATCTAAATCCGGAATAAACAGCGCCAGAATGCGAAGCTTTTGGTCGCTGCTTAATAAATACAGCCAGGCCAGCGGCGCGGCGATGATCAGAGCTGAGCCTGCGATTACGATATAGCGCCATTGTATGCCTGCGGAAAAAAGCATGGACAGAAAGATAAAAAGAAAGATTAGGGCGGTGCCGTCGTCCCCCTGCAAATGGATGAGCAGGCAGGGGATGGCGCCGTGGATACAAAGAAAAATCAAATGCTTCAGATCCCGAATCCCGTCGCCCACCTTTTCCAAATGCAGCGCAAAGGTCAGGATAAAGGCGATTTTCAAAAGCTCCGACGGCTGAAAGTTGATCCCCAAAAAGGGGATAGGAAGCCAAGCCTTGTCATCCACCGATTCTACCCGCTGTTCGCCGAAGAAATAGGTCAAAATCACAAGACCGATACAGACAGGATAATAAAGCTTCCAAAGCTTGGACAAGAATCGGTAGTCAAAGCTGGAAATGATCATGGCGGCGGCAAGCCCCAAAAGCGAGGTGATAATCTGCATCTGGACCGCGCGGATCGTGGCCATGCCGGAGTTGTGAATGCCGCACATCAGCAGAACGCTGTAGGCGGAGCAGATCGAGCATAAAAGAAGGAGGATTTTATCTGTCTCCTTAAAGTAGCGGATAAGGCCGCGCCAAATTTTTTTCAATTTCTTGCTCCTTTTTCATCAGAAGGGTGTGGAATATCTATAAAACGAAAAAAATCGGGGATTTGTTGCAAAAAAGATGCGGTAGAATGCACTTAGTATACCACAAGTTTTGCCCGAAACCAACGGAATCGGAAAAAGAATTGAAGTCCTTTATAAAAATATGGTATAATAGCGATAAGTCGCTATTATACCATATTTTTATGGCCGTTCTACGGACACAGTCTATTATACCATGTGCGGCTTTCGCCTTCATGGCGCAAAAAAGCGATGAGGTCCCATTGTACCGGTATACGCCCCGCCGTCCCGGAAGGGCGGTATGCGGCAGAAAAAGGAAAGGTGAGAAAAACATGCTAAGCGATATCGAAATTGCGCAGGGCGCAAAAATGCTTCCCATCACCGAAATTGCCCAAAAGCTCGACATCCTTCCAGAGGAGCTGGAGCCGTACGGACGGTATAAGGCAAAGCTTTCGGAGGATATTTTTTCCCGATTGAAGGACAAGCCGGACGGCAAGCTGGTACTGGTTACCGCCATTAACCCAACGCCGGCCGGAGAAGGAAAAACCACCACGTCGGTGGGACTGGGGCAGGCGATGGAGAAGATCGGTCAAAAGGCGATTATCGCGCTGCGCGAGCCGTCGTTGGGTCCGGTGTTCGGCATTAAGGGCGGCGCAGCCGGCGGCGGCTATTCCCAGGTGGTGCCTATGGAGGACATCAACCTGCATTTTACCGGGGATATGCACGCCATTACGGCGGCGAACAATCTTTTGTGCGCCATGATTGACAATCATCTCCAGCAGGGCAACGCGCTGGGAATCGATCAGCGGCGGATTCTTTTTAAGCGCTGCTTGGATATGAACGACCGGGCGCTGCGGTTTGTCAACGTCGGTCTGGGCGGCAAGATCAACGGCGTTCCGCGGGAGGACGGGTTCCAGATCACCGTCGCCAGCGAGGTGATGGCGATTTTGTGCCTGGCCTCGGATTTAGAGGATCTCAAGGAGCGGCTGGGTTCGATCCTGGTTGCCTACACCTACGGCAACCAGCCGGTTTACGCCCGGGATCTGCAGGTCCATGGGGCGATGGCCGCTCTTTTGAAGGACGCGTTAAAACCCAACCTGGTCCAAACGCTGGAGAACACCCCGGCGCTCATGCACGGCGGACCCTTTGCCAACATCGCCCACGGCTGCAACTCGGTGCGCGCTACCAAGCTGGCTTTGAAGATGGCAGATTACTGTATCACCGAGGCGGGCTTTGGCTCTGATTTGGGCGCGGAAAAGTTCTTGGACATCAAGTGCCGCTACGCGGGCCTGGCGCCCTCCTGCATTGTCATTGTGGCGACGCTGCGGGCGTTAAAATATAACGGCGGCGTGCCGAAGGCACAGGTTGCCGAGGAAAATGTACCGGCGCTGCAAAAGGGTTTGGTCAATCTGGAAGCACATGTGGAAAATATGCGCAAATACGGGGTGCCGGTGGTTGTCGCCATCAACCGCTTTTTAACCGATACCGAGGAGGAAATCGCGGTGCTGGCCCAGTGCTGCCAGCGCTTAGGGGTGGAATACTCCTTGTCCGAGGTGTTCGCTAAGGGCGGCGAAGGCGCAGTGGATCTGGCCCATAAGGTGGTCAAGGCCTGCGGACAGCCCTCACAGTTTCGGCTCCTATATGACGAAAAGGCGCCGATTAAAGAGAAGATTCAGACCATTGTCACCGAAATTTACGGCGGCAAGGATGTGGCGTATGCGCCCAAGGCGGAGAAGGCCATCCGGGATATTGAGGCGCTGGGTAAGGCGGACCTGCCGGTCTGCGTGGCCAAAACCCAGTATTCTTTGTCCGACGATCCGGCAAAGCTGGGCCGGCCCACCGGCTTCACCGTCAATGTACGGGACGTAAAGCTGTCTGCCGGCGCGGGCTTTATCGTTGTGATGTCCGGCGATATTATGACAATGCCCGGCCTGCCCAAGGCGCCGGCTGCCTGCCAGATCGACGTGGACGCGCAGGGCCATATCAAAGGGCTATTCTAAAAAGAGAGGCTTGCTTTATTTATGCGATCAATCGTTACCGCCAGCGCACAGGAGACAGAAGGCTTTGCCCAGAAATTGGCGCGGCTTTTGCGGCCGGACGATGTTCTGGCCTTTTTCGGCGGCCTTGGAATGGGCAAAACCACCTTTGTCCGGGGGCTTGTCCAGGGCCTGGACGGGCAGGACGAGGTGTCCAGCCCGACCTTTTCGTTGGTGCATGAATACGGGACCCGGCCGAGACTGTACCATTTCGATATGTACCGGGTCACTTCGCTGGACGATTTGTACTCCACCGGCTTTTTTGACTATCTGGATATGGGGGCGATTCTGGCTATTGAATGGAGCGAGAACATCGAGGGCGCCTTGCCGGACCAGGCAATTCGGGTGCGCTTTGAGCGGCTGGATGAGACCCGGCGGCGCATTACGGTAGAAGGGGATGAGCGCTTTTGCTGATGTTGGGGATGGATACCTCTGCGGTGGCGGCCTCCGCCGCGCTGTGGGAGGATGAACGGCTGATAGGGGAAAGCTTTGTCAATGTAAAGCTGACTCACAGCCAGACGATCCTGCCGATGGTGCACAGCCTTTTTGCCAGCTGCGGCCGGGCGCTTTCCCAGGTGGATCGGTTTGCGGTTTCCACCGGACCCGGCTCCTTTACCGGGCTTCGCATCGGCATTTCGGCGGTAAAGGGCATGGCGTTTTGCTTAAAAAAAGACTGTATCCCGGTTTCGACGCTGGAGGCGCTGGCCTATAATCTGCTGGGGCAGGACTGTATAGCGGTGGCAGCGATGGACGCCCGTTGCCAGCAGGTGTATACGGCAAGCTTTCTGGTGGGCAGAGACAGCGTCCGGAGGCTGACCGAGGATGCGGCGCTGTCCATCCAGGAGCTTTGGGAATGGGTTGGCGAAAATTCCGGGGCTTTGCCGGTGGTTTTGGTTGGAGACGGCGCCGGATTGTGCTATAATAGCTGGAAAGGGGAAAAGGCCCTGCTGGCGCCGGAGCAGCTGCGGTTTCAGCGGGCGTCTTCGGTCTGCGCGGCGGCTTTGCGCCATCCGGATGAGAAAACCGACCCGGCGCAGCTGGTCCCCCAATACCTGCGGCTGCCGCAGGCGCAGCGGGAGCTGCTAAAAAAACAGAAAAAAGCCTGAGAGGCTTTGCAAGAGGAAAGGACTGGGATACATGATTGCCATTGGCAGTGACCACGGCGGCTTTGCGCTGAAGGAGGAAATCAAAAAGCATCTGGACCAGCGGCAGATTCCCTATGAGGATTTCGGCACCTACAGCACCGATAGTGTGGATTATCCGCTGATCGCCCAGAAGGCCTGCGCGGCCATCGTCGGCGGAAAATGTGAAAAGGGGATTCTCTGCTGCGGAACGGGGATCGGCATTTCGATGGCAGCCAATAAAATCAAGGGAATCCGCGCGGCGCTGTGCGCGGACTATTTTAGCGCCAAATACACCCGATTGCACAACGACGCCAACGTCATCTGCATGGGCGGAAGGACCATTGGGCCCGGATTGGCGCTGGAGCTGGTGGATGTGTTTTTGGACACGCCGTTTGAGGGCGGCCGCCATACAAGGCGGGTAGAGCAGTTGGCAAAGCTGGAGGAGGAATAGGCAAATCCGGCTTTTGGGAGTGAATCATCAAAAATTGCCGTTGGGGCGGAAATGGAGAATGCGCTATGATAAAACCGGTCATTATGGATCACCCGCTGATTCAGCACAAGCTGACCATCATGCGGGACAAAAACACCGGAACCAAGGAATTTCGTGAGCTGGTGGGGGAAATCGGGATGCTGATGTGCTATGAGGCAACCCGTGACCTGCCCTTAAAAGAGGTGGAGATCGAAACGCCTGTGGCGGTGGCCAAAACCAAGGTGATCTCCGGTAGAAAGCTGGCGTTTGTTCCGATTCTGCGGGCGGGCCTTGGCATGGTCGACGGCGTCATGCGTCTGGTTCCCGCCGCGAAAATCGGACATATCGGCATGTATCGGGATCCAGAAACCCATCAGCCGGTGGAATATTACTGCAAGCTGCCCTCGGATATCAGCGAGCGGGACGTCATCGTTTTGGACCCGATGCTGGCAACCGGCGGTTCAGCCATCGACGCCATTACCCAAATCAAGGGCAAAGGCGCGAAAAGTGTGCGCTTTATGTGTATCATCGCGGCGCCGGAGGGGGTCGAAGCCTTGCAGAAGGCCCATCCGGACGTACAGATTTATATCGGCGCGGTAGACGAAAAGCTCAACGACCATAAATACATCGTCCCCGGCCTGGGCGATGCGGGCGACCGGATTTTCGGGACGAAATAAGCTTGGCCCATAAAGCCGCTTCCTTTTTGAGGAAACGGCTTTTTCTTTGAAGGGACAGCCAAAAGCGTTATAAACGGAGGAAAAAGCATGACGAGAATCTATCTGGTCCGGCACGCAAAGTCGGTTGGAAACACGCAGCGGATTTTCCAGGGCCATACCAATCTGGGGCTGTCGGCAGAGGGACAGGCGCAGCTGCCGCAGCTGGCCGAGCGATTTCGGGATATTCCGCTGGACGGGATTTACGCAAGCCCCCTTTTGCGCGCCGTCCAAACGGCCCAGGCGGTGGGCCACTATCATAAGCTGCCGGTGCAGACCCGGGAGGGTCTGTACGAAATATACGCCGGCCGGTGGGAGGCAAAGGCCTTTGCCGAGCTGCCGGTGCTGTACCCGGAAGCGTGGCGGCTTTGGAGCGAGGCGGACGCCCGCTTTTGTGCGCCGGACGGCGAAAGCCTTGTGCAGGTGTATGAGCGGATGGCAAAGGCTGTTGGCGAAATCGCGGCGCAAAATGAACAGAAATCGGTGGCGGTCGTCTCCCACGGCTGTGCGCTGCGCTGTTATCTATGCTACGCGCTGGGCCTGCCGGTGGAGCGGCTTCGGGAGGTCCCTTTGCCTAAAAATACATCGGTGAGCCAGGTGGTCTATCATGGCGGGACGATTTCAGTGGAGTCGATGGACGATTTTTCCCATTTGGGACTGGAAGAAAACCAGGAGGAGATGGTGGTATGAAGATTATGGCGGTGGATTACGGTGACGCCCGCACCGGCCTGGCGGCCTGCGACCGGACGGAATTTTTGGCGTCTCCCATCGGGGTGATCCATGAGCACGATTTTGATCGGACGGTGGAGCAGACGGCCTACGCGGTGGAGGAGTATCAGATCCAGATGGTGGTGGTGGGCCATCCGGTCAATATGGACGGCAGCGAAGGGGAGCGGGCGCAGAAATGCGCGCTGTTTGCCCAAAGGCTGCGGGAAAAGGTCTCGGTCCCGGTGGTTTTATGGGATGAGCGCAGCACAACGGTCACAGCCCACCAGTATTTAAACGAGACCAACACCAGAGGCAAAAAGCGTAAGGATGTGGTGGACGAGGTGGCGGCTTCCATCATTCTGGAAAGCTATCTGGCGTGGCGGAAAAACCATCCGGAAGAGGGAAAATAAAAAAGAGAATCTATGAAAAAATCCGGAGGGATACGCCGTATCCCTCCGGATTTTTTGCGATGCTTTTTCAATTAGGCTGCTTTTTGTTTTGCAGCTTTTTGGGATCCTTGGAAAAAAGCGCTTTTCCTCCCAGATAGAGCAAAAATACAGCGAACAGCTTAGACAAAAGGGAGGATTCCAGCCGGGATGCGATCCAAACGCCTAAAAAGACGCCGGGCAGGCCCCACAGACCGCAGGACATCCCCTTTTTTACCTGCAAAAGACCGGATTTTTTGTGAAACAGCAGCGCCGCCGCCCCCACCGGCAGAAAAAACAGCAGATTGATCCCCTGGGCGGTGGGCAGCGGTGTATCGGAAAAAACGGTTAAAAACAGTAAAAGCACCGCGCCGCCGCCAATCCCCATGGAGGCGATCACCGCAGATGCAAAAGCGACCATAAAACTGATAAGCCCATTCATTCTTTTTTCGGAACGGCCGTACGCCTGTTCCATCCTCCTTCTTATACGAATCACCAGCGGGAAAACGACAAAGCGCGCCTAGTTATACCCGCCCGAAAAGTCCGATTTAAGCTAAAGAAGCCTTTCCTTTGCCTGGACGGGCCTTCCCGTTACCGCAAAAACAGCCGGACCGCGGCGTAGAGAATAAACACGGAAAAAATTTTCTTAAGCCAGAAATCCGGGATCTTAGGCAACAGCCATCCGCCGAACAAAGCGCCTGCGACCCCGCCGGGCAGATACGGCAGTACATCCTGTAAGGAAACCTGTCCGCGATACCAGTACAAAAAGCCGCTGACTGCGGATAAAAACAGCATGACCGCCACCGCTGTTGCGTGGGATTCCTTGTCGGACATCCCCATTTTTTGGAAGGCCGCAACGGCGACAATACCTCCTCCTGCGCCAAAAAGCCCGTTGAGCAGGCCGATGAGAATGCCGGCTGCCGGCAATTGGATTTTTTTCAAGAACCTGTCCTCCTTCCAAGACGGCAAAATGCCATCAAAAATATGTAAAAGAAAATAATAATTATATTGACAAATTATTATTTTCGTATATAATTATAACAGGAGGGATGGTATGAACCGAAATATTTACAGCCTATTGTTGATGGACGACGTCGTACAGGCGGTGGACCGGCTGGCGTACGCGAAAAATACCAGCCGTTCCAACATGATCAATCAGATTTTGGCCGAATATTTGTCTGTTAAAACACCGGAGCAGAGAACGCATGATATTTTTCAGCGAATTCAGATGCTGATGGACCGGCAGAGCGCTTTTCAAATCCAGCTTCAGGCTTCGGACGCGATGCTTTCTATGCGGACGGCGCTGGCCTATAAATACCGGCCGACCGTGCGGTACAGCGTGGAACTGTATCGCAGCGATCCGCAGATCTTAGGGGAGCTGCGTGTTTTGGCCCGGACCCAGAGCGCCGCGCTTTTACAGCTGTTGGACAGCTTCTTTCGGCTTTGGCAGAGCTTGGAAAACAGCCGTCTTTCCCAGCTTTATCCGGATGGGGTGCCCTGCCGGATCGAAAACGGCCGGTACTGCCGGACGCTGCTTTGGCCGGATTGTACCTGCACCAACGAACAGCTGGGCGAGGCGATCAGCGCCTATATCCAGCATTTCGACCGCGCCCTAAAGGCTTTTTTAGAGCTGGACGAGCACAATTGGAAAGAGGGAATGGGAAAAATCAGCCGGGATTATCAAAAGGCAATGGATGAGCAGAGCATTCTTTTATGAAAAAATAGGAGGGAAACGATATGAATGTACAGCGGTTAACCAAAAAATCTCTGGAAGCGGTGGAGCGGGCGCAAAGCTTCTCCCGAGAGCTGGAAAATATGCAGATCGAGCAGATCCACCTGTTTTGGGCGCTTTTGCAGGAGCCGGATGGACTGATCCCGCAGCTGCTTATAAAAATGAACCTGGACCCGCAGCAGGTCCTTTCGTCGGTCAAGTCGGAGGCGCAGAAGCTGCCGGGCGTCTCCGGTCCCGGACGGGAAGCGGATAAGGTATACATCGCCCAGAATCTGGACCGGGCCATGACCGCCGCCGAGAAAAAGGCGGACGCCATGAAGGACGACTATATTTCGGTAGAGCATCTGTTCTGGGGGCTTTTGGAGTATCCGGACCTGGCAGTAAAAAAGATCATCGACCAATACCGCATTGACAAAAACGCGTTTTTGTCCGCCTTAATGTCGGTGCGGGGCAATACCCGCGTGACCACCGACAGCCCGGAGGAAACCTACGACGCCCTAAAAAAATACGGGACCGATCTGGTGGAGCAGGCGCGCAAGCAGAAGCTGGATCCAGTCATCGGGCGGGACGGCGAAATCCGCAACGTGATCCGGATTCTCTCGCGCAAAAGCAAAAACAATCCGGTTTTAATCGGCGAGCCGGGCGTAGGCAAAACGGCCATCGCCGAGGGGCTGGCCCAGCGGATCGTGCGGGGGGACGTACCGGCGGGCCTTCGGGATAAGACGATCTTTTCGCTGGATATGGGCGCTTTAATCGCGGGCGCCAAGTACCGCGGCGAGTTTGAGGAGCGCTTAAAGGCGGTGCTCAACGAGGTCAAGAAAAGCGAAGGGCAGATTCTTTTGTTTATCGACGAGCTGCATACGATTGTAGGCGCCGGAAAAACAGAGGGCTCCATGGACGCAGGCAATCTTTTAAAGCCGATGCTGGCCCGGGGGGAGCTGCACTGCATCGGGGCCACGACTCTAAACGAATACCGCCAGTATATCGAAAAGGACGCGGCGTTGGAGCGGCGGTTCCAGCCGGTGCTGGTGGAGGAGCCGGCGGTGGAGGATACCATTTCGATTTTAAGAGGACTTAAGGAGCGGTACGAGGTATTCCACGGGGTCAAGATTCAGGACGCCGCCCTGATCGCGGCGGCGACCCTATCCGACCGCTATATTACCGACCGGTTCCTGCCGGATAAGGCCATCGACCTGGTGGATGAAGCCTGCGCTACCATCCGGACGGAAATGGATTCGATGCCGGCGGAGCTGGACGAGATTTCCCGGAAAATTATGCAGCATGAGATTGAGGAGGCGGCGCTGAAAAAGGAGAACAGCCGTCTTTCCGCCGGGCATCTGGAGGAGATCCACAAGGAGCTGACCGAAATGCGGGAACAATTTCAGAAAATGAAGGCCCGCTGGGAAAACGAAAAGGACTCCATTGGCCGGGTTCAAAAGCTGCGGGAGGAAATGGAGCAGGTAGGCGCGCAGATCGAGCTGGCCGAGCGGGAGTACAATCTGGACCAGGCGGCGGCGTTAAAATACGGCAGACTGCCGGATCTGCAAAAGCAGCTGGCTCAGCTGGAGGAAGACGCTGGCCGGCAGGAGACGACCCTTCTGCGGGACAAGGTGACCGAGGAGGAGATCGCCCGGATTGTGGGGCGCTGGACCGGGATTCCCGTTTCGCGCCTGATGGAGGGCGAGCGGGAAAAGCTTTTGCATCTGGACGAGACGCTGCACCGGCGGGTCATCGGGCAGGATGAGGCGGTGCAGAAGGTGGCGGACTCGATTATGCGCTCCCGGGCAGGCATTCAGGATCCGGACCGTCCCATTGGCTCCTTCCTGTTTTTGGGGCCCACCGGCGTGGGCAAAACCGAGCTGGCCAAGGCGGTGGCCCAGGCCCTGTTCGACGACGAGCGCAGCATGGTGCGGATTGATATGTCCGAATATATGGAGAAGCATACCGTATCCCGGCTGGTGGGAGCGCCTCCCGGCTATGTGGGCTATGAGGAGGGCGGCCAGCTGACCGAGGCGGTGCGCCGCCGCCCCTATTCGGTGGTGCTGTTCGACGAGGTGGAAAAGGCCCATCCGGACGTGTTCAATATTCTTCTGCAGGTGCTGGACGACGGGCGCATCACCGATTCCCAGGGGCGCACGGTGGATTTTAAAAACACCATCATCATTCTGACCTCCAACCTGGGCTCCTCAGCGATTTTGGAAGGGATCGACGAAGGCGGCCAGATCTCCGGCGAGGCGAAATCGCAGGTCCAGCAGCTTTTAAAGGCGTCGTTTCGGCCGGAATTTCTCAATCGGATGGATGAAATCGTCTTTTATAAGCCGCTGACGCAAAAGGAAATCGGCCAGATTGTGGAGCTGATGCTGGCGGACTTAAAAAAACGGCTGGCGGATAAGGAGCTGGGGCTGGTGGTCACCGACCGGACTAAAGAGCTGATCGTCGAGGAGGGGTATGATCCGGTTTACGGCGCCAGACCCTTGAAGCGATACATCCAGCAAAAGCTGGAGACCCGGCTGGCCCGCTATATCCTGGAAAAGGATCCGGCGCCGGAAACGGTTCTTCAGGCGGATTGCGTGGACCATGAGCTGGTTATTCGCGAATAAAAACCAGAAAAAGGGACGTGAAAACGTCCCTTTTTTGTTCTCAAAATTTGAGTCCATACCATTGATTTTTTTCTTTTTTGCCGGATCTGGCGGTCGGTTGTTTTATCGGTGCAGATATGCTATACTTTTACATATATACGAATCCGGAGGCTGGAGGAGAGAAAATGCGGCTGCTTTTCACAATCGACACCCGGGATTACGAGAAAAACGGGAGCGTTTTTGTAAGAAATTCCGCAAGAAGCATTATTCTCCGGGATGGGTGCGTGGCAATGGTGTACAGCAAAAGGTATCGCTATTATAAATTTCCAGGCGGTGGAATCGAACCGGGAGAAACGCCGGAGGAAGCGCTGATAAGAGAAACCCTGGAGGAGACGGGGCTCAGCGTACTGCCGGATTCGATTCGGGAATACGGGTATGTGCACCGCGTGCAGAAGGGCCAAAAAGAGGCGGTATTCGTGCAGGACAATTATTATTATCTTTGCGCGGTCGAGCCCCATATCTCGCAGCAGCGGCTGGAAGGCTACGAGGCCCAAGAGGGATTTGAGCTGGAATTTGTCCCGCCGCAAAAAGCCATTTCGGAGAACCGCGGAGTGGATCACGGGGAGAGGGACCGAGTGATGATCGAGAGAGATTCGCGGGTTTTGGCGCTTTTGATCGACGAAGGCTATTTGCGCCGGAATGGTGAAAGGCAGCCGGAAAACGATATCATACGAAAAAAGAGGTGAATGGGATTGGCAGGGGATATTTTTCGCGTTGCCGAGGGGATTCGGATCCCACATGTGGGGGAGGTTCATCCTGCCTATGAGGTGGAGAAAAACGAAGATGGCTGGCGTTTTACCGTGGTGCTGGACGCGCCGCGGATCCCCCACCTTTTGTGGGATTACTGCCAGATCCTCCCCGAGCCGGGATATTTTACGCTGGAGCTGCCGGAAGAGGCGGAGGACGTCTACGACATTTATTATGTCGACGGCTGTACCCGCCCGGTTTTGCAGGCGATTGCAAAGCGTTACGGCGATTTGCTGACGGCGGACGGGTATGCCCGTTTTGGGTTTGCCGCTCACGAGGCGCCGGAGCAGCTTTATGTCAGCGACCTAAAGACCATACAGATCTATAGCCGCTCTTTAGAGCCAGTAACGGCTTTGTTAAAAAATTATGGCGTTCCGGAAGAAAAAGACTGCCAAAAGCTGTGGGATATTTTGTCTGACGAAAACCCGTGCGAGCTAATCCACGTAGAGGTGGAGGAAGAAAGCGTTTTTGATTTGCCGCAGCTTTTGGCCGACGCCGGAATTTATCTGGCCGGGCAGCGAAGGGTATAAAAGAACAGGCCGCTCTTTTTGGCGGGAATCGAGGCGGCTTATGTCTGGGCCTGGGCTAGCTGCGCACCGGTATAGTAGTGCAGAAGGATTTCCTCATATCCGCTTCCCTGGCGGGCCATGTAATCTGCACCGTACTGGCTTAACCCCACGCCGTGCCCATAGCCCTTGGTGGTGAAAAGAAAGGAGTCAATCTGCGCTGTAATGGTGAAGTTGGTGGAGCGCAGTCCCAGCAGGGTGCGCAGCTCCTTGCCGCTGATCTGCAAATTTCCCGCCTGCAGGGTGAGCACGTAGCCGGACGGCGAGCGGGACGCGATTTGAAACCAGCTTCGCGTGTCCCCTTCCAGAATGAGGTCGGGGTAGGATTCGGTGAGAATGCCGCGGATTTGCTCGGCGGAAAAGGAGATGGTGGTCTCGAACCGGTCGGCCAGCGCGTCGCCGGGGCTGTCTACCGGGACAAGGTAGGGGACCGAGCCGTTCCAGACGTTGGAGGCGAACTCGGTGGCGCCTGCGCTCATGGAATGATAGGCGGCGAGGATCGGTTCCTGCTCCCAAATCAGAACGGCCGCCGTCACCTGGTCAACCGCCTCGGTGATTTTTTTCCAATAGGCTTCGCCCAGATCCGGATATCGTTCCAGCATTTGCTCTCGGGTTACATATCCCTCCCATTTGGAGGGATCCGCAGAGAAATCGGCGCCGTTTAGGTCCGAAGCAGGATGTGCGCGGCAATACAGCGCATAGGTGTGGGAGGCGACAGCCTGGGCCTTCATCGCCTCGGGGTGGAAGCCCGGCGGCAGCTCGGCCGCTACTGCTCCATATAGATAATCCAGCACAGCGACCTTATGGATTTGTCCGGTACTGCGGTCCAGAATGGCGAAGCTTTCCGGCTGCGCAACCGTCGGGACAAAGGGAGCCGACTGCTGTGAGGACGGCGCCGGACCGGTCCCGGAAGCGGAAGCGTCCTCCTGCCGGATGGGCCAAACGGTGTGCAGAGCGTCGGCCTGCTGCTCTTGCCCAGAGGATTTTTTTTCCGGCTGTCCCGGGCTGAGCGCCGCCAACGGAAGCAAAAAGACAATCAGTGAAAAAAGCGCGAGAAAAGAAAAAAGCGTTTTCATAGGACAAATTCTCCTCCTTGTCCCCATTTTATGAACAGAACAGGAGAAAAATGCCGGCAGCTGCAGGCTTGGGCGGCAGACAGGATAAGCTTTGTCAAGGCTTCTAAAAAAGCTTTTGTTTAGCGCGAAAAGGAAGGGCGGTTTTATGGAGAAAAGATCCTTTTATTTTTTGTATATTTCGTCTGTTTTGGCGTTGGGCGTTCTCTACTATTTTCTATATAGTACCGGCGTCAGCGGCAAGACGGGATTTTATGTGGGAGAAGGCTTGTATCTGGCGCTTTTTTACCTTTTGGGCAGCCTGTTTTTGGCGGGACTATACATCTGGGCGGCGCGGGCGGCGTCCCGCTTGGCGGGAGCCAGAATTCACGGGGACTCTTTTTGGTGGGGACTCAGCGGCGTTGTGTGCGGGGCGGTTTTTGTGCTGGACGCAGCGGCGCATACCTGGGAAGCGGCTTTGCCATATTTATCCGGAGAGGATTTTTTGCCGCAGAAGCTCCTTCTGCCCGGTTTGGAGCTTCTTTTGGCCTTAAGCGCGTCGCTGGCATTGATCGTATTGGGTATTCGCCTAATGAACCGGAATCTAAATGCCTACCGGTATTCCCGCAGCCTGCTTTTCTTAATTTTATGGCGGATTCTGCGGCTGGTGGTCCGCTTTGGCCAGCTGCCAATGGCGTTTCGAATGCCGCAGCGTCTGTTGGAAATTTTGCTGTCGGCGGCGCAGTGCTTGTTCTTTTTGGCGGGCAGCCATCTTCTTTGCAATGTGGTCGACAAAAAAGTATACCGGCTGGCGCTGTTTTCCGGCCATGGCGCTGTGGCGATGGGGTTGATTTGGTGCGCCTGCCCGCTGCTGGCCCAAAGGGCGTTCTTCCCAACGTTGGCACAGACGCTGGATTATGCGCTGGAATGGGGATTTCTTTTATTTATCAGCCTGTTCTCCGCCTTTATTACACCGAGCCGCCGCTGGGCGGCAGATCTTGAGAAAAACGCGGGTCTTTATTGACACAGGCTGGTGCTTTTGATATCTTTACAGAGGAACTGCTGCATGATGGCGAAAATAGAGGAGGAAAACAATGCGAACCAATCAGATTAAAAGCAGCCTGCTGCTTTTGCTTACAGCAGCGATTTGGGGCGTTGCATTTGTGGCGCAGTCGGTGGGGATGGACTATATCGGCCCGTTCACCTTTAACGCGATCCGGTCGATGATCGGCGGTTTGGCGCTGATCCCCTGCATCTTTTTGATGAACCGGGGAAAACCGAAGGAGGAGCCGTCGCCAAAAAATCGAAAAGCGCTTTGGATCGGCGGCGCCTGCTGCGGCGTGGCGCTGGCGGTGGCCAGTTCTCTTCAGCAGGTGGGGATCCAGTATACCTCGGTGGGAAAAGCGGGATTCATTACAGCGCTTTATATTGTGATCGTTCCGCTGCTGGGCCTTTTTTTCAAAAAAAGGCCTTCGGTTTTGGTCTGGGCGGCGGTGGCGATTGCGGTTGCGGGCATGTACCTGCTGTGTATGACCAACGGCTTTTCCATTGGAAAGGGCGATCTGCTTATGATGACCTGTGCGATCTGCTTTTCGATTCATATCCTGGTCATCGACTATTTTTCCCCGAGGGTGGACGGGGTAAAGATGTCCTGTATTCAGTTTTTGCTCTGCGGCGTTTTGTGCGCCGTACCTATGCTGCTGTGGGAGCGTCCCGCCCTTTCCCAAATTCTTGCCGCGTGGATGCCGCTTTTGTACGCGGGCGTTTTAAGCTGCGGCGTAGGGTATACCCTTCAGATTGTCGGGCAGCGCAATCTGGACCCAACGGTGGCCTCGTTAATTCTAAGCCTGGAATCGGTCATCTCTGTGCTGGCTGGCTGGGCAATCCTGGGGCAGAAATTAACCGTCCGGGAGCTTATCGGATGCGTTTTGGTCTTCTGCGCGATTCTTTTGGCCCAGCTTCCGCAGAAAAGCCCTGAGAGGCAAAAGTCTTTTGACGCTGCTCTGCCGCGACAATGACGGCGCGGCACTTTTCCGAAAAAAAGCTTTGGCCTGTTTAGCCAAAGCTTTTTTTCGGAAAAGAAAAAATTGTCAAACCTCCGGCTCGATGACGTCCGAAAGAATTACGTTCAAGGGCGAAAACCGGTCGTTTCTGACAGGGGTGGGTTCGTTGTAAAAAGCAGTGTCGCCATCGAGACTGCGCAGGGGAATGGTCAGGGCGGCGGTGACGCCTTCTCCCTCCTTTGACTGAAGGGCGACGGTTCCATGGTGCAGCTGCAGCATAAAACGACAGATAAAAAGGCCTAAACCGTCCCCACAGGGCGCCTGAGTGACTGGATCAAAGGAATAAAACCGGTCAAAAGCCCGCTGAAGAACCGAGGGAGCCATTCCACAGCCGTTATCCGAAAGGAGGATGGTAGCCTGCTTTTCCAAAATCGCCGTCTTCAGAAAAATTTTGCTGTTTTCCTTTTCGGTAAATTTACAGGCGTTGGAAAGCAGGTTGCAAATGGCGCGGGAAAGCAGGTCAGCGTCGAACAAGGTGATAAAGCTTTCAGGCGGCACCTCATAGGAGAAGCCGTACCCGGCATTTTGCAGGATCTGTTCGGCGTTCTGGCAGAAATCGCGCAGGAAACGGCACAGATCGCCAACAAACATTTTCGGCCTCAGCTGGCCGGACTGGATCAGATGATCGGAGGAGAAGTTGCTGACTGTGCGCAAAAGCCGGTAGCAGGACCAATTGATGCTGCGCAGATATGTCTGAAGGGCCTGATCCTGCTGCCGGTCGATTTGAAGCAGGTTCAAAGCGGAAAAAATTTGGGACAAAGGGGTACGAAACTGATGGCTAAAAATAGAAACCGGCTGATACAGGCTGCTGCGCCAGTCGGAAGAGGGAGCAGAGGGGAGACTGCCTTCCCCCCAATACTGGACGAGAACGCCCTCCAAGGATCCGGAGGAATCTGTGTGCGGCTGGAAAACCAGGGAGGAGCAGGCGGAAAACATATCGGGGATGGGATAGGTAAAAGGCTGCCCATGCCGGAGGCGCTGCGCCAGTCCGTTCTGCTCGGCATGGGAAAGGCAGTCCTGCAAATTCATTCGGCAGATCAGGTGCCTGTCGTTTTGCATCGTTTTGTTTTCCCACAAAACTTCCAGCTGGTCGTTTAAAATTAAGGTGGCAATGGGGGAGTCTTCATATATCGCAAGAAAAGGCTCTGCCCAATGGGGATAATCGCCCATAAGGGGTCCTCCTTTCAGATGAGCACAAACCGTCTGAAAAGTCCGGAAAAAGACAGAATTAGACAGCTTTAGACAAATACCATTTCATTATAACGAATTTAAAAATGAATGTAAAGTTTCAAAGGGCTTTCATGACTTACCCGCTTATTTTAGGCAGAAATCTTTTTCTTATCCCTTTCGTTTACAGGCGCGGACATAACAGAAGGCACAGGCCAAAAATGAAATATTACACAATAAATAAAATAAAACAAGAAGATTTTTTATCGATTTAAGACAATTTGATGAATTTTAGTTAATTTTATCACAAATAGCTTGTGCTTCCATTCAATTTAGTATAAAATAAAGCTACAATCTAAATATTAGGAGGTTGAATCCAATGGCAATTAAAGTTGGTATCAATGGTTTTGGCCGTATCGGCCGTCTGGTTTTCCGTGCGGGTCTTAACAATCCGAACATCGAGTTTGTGGGGGTCAATGATCCTTTCATGACGCCGGATTACTGTGCCTATATGCTGAGATATGACACCGTACATGGCCGTTATACGGGCGATATAAAGGTTACCGAAAACTCGATCATCGTAGAAGGCAAAGAAGTTAAATTCTATGCTGAGAAAGATCCGGCCAACATTCCGTGGGCTTCCTGCGGCGCGGAGTATGTCGTCGATTCCACCGGCGTATTCACCACTTCCGAGGCCTGCCAGGCGCACATTAAAGGCGGCGCGAAAAAGGTTGTTATCTCCGCTCCTGCCAAGGATAAGGAGACTCCCACCTTTGTTATGGGTGTAAACCATGAAAAATACACTAAGGATATGAATGTTGTTTCCAATGCCTCCTGTACCACCAACTGCCTGGCTCCGCTGGTCAAGGTTGTGCATGAGAAATTTGGAATCAAAGAGGGCCTGATGACCACCGTTCATGCGACCACCGGTACCCAGAAGACGGTTGACGGACCTTCCAAGAAGGACTGGAGAGGCGGACGTGCCGCTGCCGGCAACATCATTCCTTCCTCCACCGGCGCCGCGAAGGCCTGCGCTCTGGTTATCCCGGAGATGAAGGGCAAGCTGACCGGTATGTCCATGCGTGTTCCCACCCTGGATGTTTCGGTTGTTGACCTGACCGTCAGCTTGGAGAAGGCGACCACCTACGAGGAGATCTGCGCTGCGCTGAAAGAGGCTTCTCAGGGCGAGCTCAAGGGTATCCTGGGCTACACCGATGAGATGGTTGTATCCTCTGACTTTGTCGGCGATCCGCACACCTCCATCTTTGACGAGAAAGCCGGCATTATGCTCAACGACCACTTTGTCAAGCTGGTTTCCTGGTATGACAACGAGTGGGGCTATTCCAACAAGGTTCTGGAGCTCATTGAGCACATGAACAAGGTAGACCACAAATAAAAATCGCTTGACGCCAGTCGGCAATGAAGCTTTTAAGACCGCAATCATTTTGATTGCGGTCTATTTTTTGTGAAAACGACAGCGCCTTTTCCTGGACGAAATCTTGGGAAAGTTCCGCGTTTTCTGCGACATTTTTCGCAGGTATTTTCGAATACGCTGTGCTATACTCCATATGTTTTGTCATAAAGTAGGAAAATAGGAAAAAGAAATAGACAACATATATAAAAACGAATATTGTATTTACTCTAAAACGACTATTTTGCACAAAAATGTATTGCAAAAAAAGAAAAATGTGGTATAATCGAAATAACAGAAATGGAGGTGGAGACAGTGGAAAAATATCTGTCGAACCAAATGGACGCGATAGCAGATTTTTGCCACGGAATGAACTATCATGCTTACCGCTTTTTGGGGGCGCATCCAGAAAAAAACGGTAAGGATAAGGGTTTCCGCTTTCGAGTGTGGGCCCCTGCGTCTAAGTCCGTGTCGGTTGTAGGGGATTTTAACCAATGGAATTCACAGGCGAATCCATTAAAAAGCACAGGAGTCGGCGGTATTTGGGAAGGCTTTGTCCCCGGACTCAAGCAGTTTGATTTATATAAATACGCCGTTGTGGGACAAAATGGCAAAGAGACGCTGAAGGCGGATCCTTATGCTTTTCACAGCGAGACCTCGCCGGGAACGGCCTCTAAGCTCTACGATCTCTCCGGTTATCGCTGGCATGATTCCGCCTGGATGAAGCTGCGAAAGAGCAAAAACCCGTTTTCCGGGCCGATGAATATTTATGAAATGCAACTGGGCTCCTGGCGGCGCTATCCGGACGGAAGCTGTTTTTCCTATGAAAAAACAGCGGAAGAGCTGATCCCATATTTGCAAAAGATGGGATATACCCATGTGGAGCTGCTTCCGGTAACCGAATATCCCTACGACGGCTCCTGGGGCTATCAGGTGACGGGGTACTTTGCCCCGACCTCCCGTTACGGAACGCCGGAGGATTTTATGAAATTTGTGGACCGGCTGCATCAGGCGGGAATCGGCGTTATTATGGATTGGGTTCCGGCCCACTTCCCCAAGGACGCCCACGGCTTGTATGAATTCGACGGGTCCTCCTGTTACGAATACAGCGATCCCAAAAAGCGGGAGCACAAGCAATGGGGCACCCATGTCTTTGATTTTGCCAAGCCGGAGGTTCAAAGCTTTTTGATCTCCTCGGTGATGTTTTGGGTGCAGCAGTTCCATATTGACGGTATCCGGGTGGACGCTGTAGCGTCGATGCTGTATCTGGATTACGGCCGGGAGCAGGGGGAATGGACCCCCAACAGCCGAGGCGGCCGGGAGAATCTGGAGGCGGTGGCCTTTTTGCAGAAGCTCAACGCCGTTGTAATCTCCGAAAATCCGAATGTGCTGATGATCGCGGAGGAATCCACCGCTTGGCCAATGGTCACCAAGCCCGCTTTCGACGGTGGATTGGGATTCCATTTTAAGTGGAATATGGGATGGATGAACGACGTGTTATCCTACTTTTCCATTGATCCTATCTACCGCTCCTATAATCACGATAAGCTGACCTTTAGTATGTTTTATGCCTTTTCGGAAAATTTTGTGCTTCCCATATCCCATGACGAGGTAGTACACGGAAAGTGCTCGCTGATTAATAAAATGCCGGGCGATTACGATATGAAATTTGCCGGCGTCCGGGCCTTTTTAGGATACATGATGGCGCACCCAGGGAAAAAGCTTCTGTTCATGGGCCAGGAATTCGGGCAGTTTATTGAATGGAACGAAAAGCAGGAGCTGGACTGGCTGCTTTTGAGCTATGACCGGCATGCGCAGCTGCATCAATATGTGGCCAAGCTAAACCATTTTTACCTGGAAAGCTCTCCTCTGTGGCAGATTGAGGATTCCTGGGATGGGTTTCAGTGGCTGGTGCCGGATGATAATCAGCAGAATATTATTATTTTCCAGAGAATGGATGAATCGCAGAAAAGTATTATGGTCGTCTGCAATTTCTGCCCTGTGGCGCGATACGATTATGTTGTGGGTGTACCGGCCAGCGGCAGATACAAGGAAGTGTTTAATTCTGACGCCGCGGAGTTTGGCGGCAGCGGCATGACGAACGGAACCGTCCGCACCCGCAAAAAGCCGTCCCACGGCCAGGAGCATTCTGTCAGCCTGACCATACCGCCCTTATCCACTGTATATCTGGAATTCACTCCGGCGGCGCCGCGCAAGCCCCTATCCAAAGGCGGGGCGAAGAAAGCGGTGGTGAAGAAAAAAACGGTGAAAAAGGCAGCCGGAGAAAAATCCAATTAAAAATGACGAACAGCGGGACTGCATCCCGTTTGTAAGGAGGTTTTTTCTTTGAGGAAAAAAGAATGGATCGCAATGCTGTTGGCGGGAGGACAAGGCAGCCGCCTTTATACCCTGACCAAAAACCTGGCAAAGCCGGCGGTGCCCTTCGGAGGTAAGTACCGAATCATTGATTTCCCGCTGTCGAACTGCGTGAATTCCGGCATTGATACAGTGGGCGTTTTAACCCAATATCAGCCTTTGGTTCTCAACGAATATATTGGCAGCGGCCAGCCTTGGGACCTGGACCGGCAGGACGGCGGTGTTTTTGTTCTGCCGCCCTATCAGAAAAGCTCCGGGTCTGACTGGTATACGGGAACGGCCAACGCCATTTACCAAAACCTGCCTTTTATTGATCGATATGACCCGGAATATGTGCTGATCCTTTCCGGGGATCACATTTACAAGATGAATTATGAAAAGATGCTTAAATTCCATAAGGCAAAACAGGCCGACTGCACCATCGCCGTGCTGCAGGTGCCAATGGAGGAAGCGTCTCGGTTCGGCATCATGAATGCGGAAGAGGACGGGAAGGTTTACGAATTTGAAGAGAAGCCGGAAAACCCTAAAAGTAACCTGGCTTCGATGGGCATTTATATCTTTACCTGGAAAAAGCTGCGGCAGTATCTCGAGCAGGACGCCGCCACCCCGGGCAGCGCCAACGATTTTGGAAAAAATATCATTCCCGCTATGCTGGCGTCCGGCGAACGGATGTATGCATATGCCTTTGACGGCTACTGGAAGGATGTGGGAACGATTGACAGCCTGTGGGAGGCCAACATGGATCTTTTGGATCCCAAGGTCCCGTTGTCTTTATACGATCCCGATTGGAAGATTTATGCCCGCAATCCGGCTTTGCCGCCCCATTACATCGCGCCGGAGGCCCATGTGCAGAACGCCATGGTGACCGAGGGCTGTATGATCGCTGGAACGGTGGACTTTTCGGTGATCTTTGCCGGTGTAACCATTGAAGAGGGCGCTGTAGTACGGGATAGCATTGTCATGCCGGGCAGCGTGATTAAAAAAGGCGCAGTAGTGGATTATACGATTGTAGCGGAAAACGCCGTAATCGGGGAAAATGCAACAATTGGTGCGCGCCCGGAGGGGATGGAGGATATTTCCGGCTGGGGCGTGACGATAATCGGAGGCGGCGTAACGGTTGGCACAGGCGTATCCATCGCGCCGAAGGCCATGGTGGAGACGGACATTGCCGCTGAGGAGGTGCTGGTAAAATGATGAAACATACCGCGATGGGAATTGTATTTTCCAATATGCACGATAGTCATCTGGGAAGTCTGACCCGGGAGAGAACGACAGGGTCGGTTCCGTTTGGCGGACGGTACCGCCTGGTGGATTTTATCCTGTCCAGCATGGTCAATTCCGGCATCAGCGATATCGGAGTGATTGCAAAAACCAACTATCAATCGCTGATTGGGCATTTAGGCAACGGCAGAGAGTGGGATCTGGCGAGAAAGCTGGGTGGTCTGACCGTTCTGCCGCCCTACAGCAGCGGGGATAATCAGGGGATTTACGCCGGCCGTCTCGACGCGCTGGCGGGTGTATCCGGCTATATTCGCAGCAACCGCGCGGAATATGTGGTTTTGGCTGACTGCGACCTGATTGCCAATCTGGATTTCCAAAAGCTCATCGCCTTTCATGAGGAGAAGGATGCGGAAATTACGCTGGCCTACCGGCGGGAAAAGGTCTGCCGTGCAGGAAACGAAAATCTGGTGGTTTTTGACCTAAATGAGGACTGGCGGGTCGGCCGCGTTTGGCTTTCTCCCCAGACAGAGCAGGAGCAGAACATCTATCTGAACGTTGCTGTCATCAAACGGGAGCTGCTGGAAAAGATTGTGGAAGAGGCGCACAGCCGCAACAAGCGCAGCTTTACCAAGGATATTTTGGTAGAGCAAAGCGATACGCTGCGAATTTACGCTTATGAGGTTCAGGACTATGTCATGCGCATTAACCACCTGCAGGACTATTTTGACGCAAGCATGGCTCTGCTGCAGCCACAGGTCCGGCAGGCGTTGTTCCCGGCGGAACGTCCGATCCTTACCCGTGTGCGGGATCAGGTGCCGGCAAAATACGGCTTGGGCGCAGTGGTGAAAAATTCCCTCGTGGCAGACGGCTGTATCATTGAGGGAACGGTTGAGAATTCCATTATTTTCCGCGGCGCAAAAATTGGGCGCGGCGCTGTAATCCGCGACAGTATTATTATGGCCGGCGCCGTAATCGGAGATGGGGCGCGCCTGGAATTTGTAGTGGCGGATCGGGAAGCGACCATCCGAGATACCCGAACATTGGTGGGCTATAAAACATATCCGCTTTTTATTGAGAAGAAAAGCGTAATCTAAAAGTGCATTTTCAGCTGTCAACGAAAATGCTGCAGGAGGTATACCTATGAAAATCTTATACGCTGCCAGTGAGGCGTACCCATTTGCCGCTTCCGGAGGATTGGCGGACGTAGCCGGCTCTCTTCCGAGGGCGATCCGTGGAAAAATGCAGGCCTGCCGTGTGGTTATGCCCCTTTACAATGACATAAAGCCGGAACTGCGTGCGCAAATGAAATATGTGACTAACTTCACCGTTTTTCTGTCCTGGCGCGCTCTTTATTGCGGCGTATTTGAGGTCAACTATAATGGGGTTGTATATTACTTTTTGGACAACGAATATTATTTTAAACGCCCTGGATTGTATGGCTACTATGACGATGGAGAGCGGTTCGCCTTTTTCTCCAAAGCGGTTTTGGAAATGCTCCATTATATTGATTACACGCCGGACATCATTCACTGCAACGATTGGCAGACCGCGCTTGTCCCGGTTTACCTGAATGTTTTCTACAGAGGGGAAAAGAAATTCCGCGACATCAAAACAGTCCTGACCATCCATAATATCCAGTACCAGGGGAAATATGGGATAGAAATGGTGCAGGATGTGCTGGGGCTGCCCCAAAGCGCCACGCCGATTGTGGAATACGACGGCGATGTCAATTATATGAAGGGCGGCATTGACCAGTGCAATATGATCACCACCGTCAGCAAGACCTATGCGGAGGAAATTCTGGATCCTTGGTTTTCCCATGGCTTGGACCGAATTTTAAGGGCCCGCCAGTTCAAATTAACCGGCATTCTCAATGGAATTGATGTGGATGAGTATAATCCCAAATCCGATCCCAATATAACGGTACCTTTTTCAGCGGAGGATCCAGCTTTAAAGGCGGAAAACAAGCGTGTGCTGCAGGAAGAGATGGGACTGCCCCAGAAAAAAGATGTGATGGTTTTGGGCATTGTCAGCCGTCTGGTGGACCACAAGGGCATGGATCTGGTCAAATATATCGGCGAGGAGATGCTTCGGGAGCCAATCCAATTGGCGGTGTTGGGTTCCGGTGAGTATTTGTATGAGTCCTTCTTCGAGGAGATGCAGCGCAAGTATCCGGATAAGGTTGGCTTTACCAAAGGCTTTATTCCGCCCTTGGCCCGCAGGATTTACGCTGGGGCTGACACCCTTTTAATGCCCTCTAAAAGCGAGCCCTGCGGATTGGCGCAGATGGTCGCTCTGCGGTACGGTACGATCCCGATTGTCCGGGCTACCGGCGGGCTGAAGGATTCTATCCAGGATTTGGGCGGGGAAGGCGGAAATGGCTTTACCTTCCAGTCCTATAACGCCCATGACATGCTGGGTGCGGTAAAACGGGCTTTGCATCTTTATGGAGATGAAAAAGCCTGGCAGAAGGCAGTGGCGAACGGGATGAAATGCGATTTCAGCTGGAAAAGATCGGCGGGCGAATATGTCGCCATGTACCGGAAGATTTTAGAGGGATGAAATGGCATAAAAAAGGAAGGGCCCTGGCCGACGCTAAGTGCCGTTGGTATACAGAATACATAAAATGCCGGCTTTTTGTCGGCAAAACAGCTGGCTTTTTCTAACAGATTCAGTTTGAGCCGCTTCTCTTCGCACGAAGTAGAGAGCGGCTCTGTTTTTTTGATTTTTTTAGACGTAGGCTGGGGCAACGTATTTTTCAGCTGGATGATGAGCAGAAGGCCGGTCTGGGAGAGGATTACGCCCAAAAGGTCGAGACTTTGGGAAGCGGCGCAGGCGCTGCGCTTGTTGCTTCGCGTGAGGGGAAGAATGGCAAACTCGGTTGCTTTGAGACTGAACAGGGCGCGATTAACGCCGCCAAAGACGGCGAAACGATACCGGCCGGTCCTGCATGCAAAAAAAGGACGGTGAGAGTACCGGCACCCATCGATCAAAACGAAAAGGGCTTTGTCTTGTTTTGTTCAGGACTAGGCCCTTTTGGCGCGTTGACACAGCTTAAAACAGTAGGCGGACCGCCAGCGCACTCATAAAAAATCCGGTCAGATCGGCGGTCAGCGCCGAAGGGAGCGTATGACGGGTTTTTTGTACCTTCGTGGCGCCGTAGTATACGGCGATGGTGTAGAAGGTGGTTTCGGTGGAGCCCTGCATCACACTGGCCACCCGGCCGATAAAGCTGTCAGGGCCGTACTGATGCAAAAGATCCTGAAAAACCACAAGAGCGCCGCTACCCGAGATCGGGCGGAGAATCGCCAGAGGAATTACCTCTTTTGGAAGACGTAAAAGCTCCGCCACAGGGCGCAGCGCGTAGGTAAACAGGTCCAGCGCGCCAGAGGCCTTGAACATCCCCACCGCCGTGATTAAGGCGATCAAAGCGGGTAAAATCTGAACAGAGGAGGATAGGCCATCCTTGGCCCCGTCTAAAAAGCAGTCGAACACCGGGACCTTTTTCACCAGTCCGTATCCAACGATCAGGACAATGACTGCCGGCAGAATGTAGTGGGAAATTTGATTCACAGATAAGCCTCCCTTCAGTGAAAGCGGGAGGCCAAAAGCTTGGCTGTCACAATTCCCGCGAGAACGGATACGGCTGATGAGAGCCAAACCGCCGGCAGAATCTCCATAGGAGCGGCGCTGCCATTGGCCAGACGCAGAGCGGCAGTTGTGGTTGGAATCAGCTGCAAAGACGCAGTATTGAGCACGACCAGCATGGCCATATTGTTTGAGGCGGCGCCCTTTTGGGGGGATATTTTTTCCAGCTCCTTCATGGCGGCGATCCCCAATGGGGTAGCTGCGTTCCCCAAACCCAGCAGATTGGCGGTTAGATTCATGACAATCGCCTTTGCCGCCTTGGATCCCGCAGGGAGATCCCGAAAGAGCAGCCGCATGACCGGCCGGAACAGGGAACTGAGCCGGTCGGTGAGCTTGGATTCTTCCGCGATGCGCATGAGCCCGCTCCATAAGCACATGACCCCAGTCAGCTGTATAACCAGGGTGACCGCGCTGGAACAGTCGTTGACGGCGGAGATGGATACCTGCTCCATCCGCCCGTTCAGCACGCCAAAAAGCAAAGATAAAATAAGCATACCGGAAAAAAGCCAGGACATCATGCCAATCCCTCCCTTTGTCCCAAGTGTATCAAGAAAGAGAAGAAAATATGAATCCAAAAATATTGCTATAAATTTGTCGCTTTTAACTAAGTAATATAAAAAAATCTCATAAAAAAAGAAACATTTTATTCGATATTTTGAGAGAATTACCAATTTTATTTGACAAATTCCAAAAAGATGTATATATTATCTTATAGAGAAATCTGAATAGAGTGCACGGATAAAAATGAAATGGGGAGATACATATGAAAGCAACAGGCATTGTGAGGAAGGTGGATGAGCTAGGACGTGTTGTTCTGCCCATCGAGCTGAGAAGAAATTTGGATATTAATGAAAAAGATGCACTGGAAATTTATGTGGACGAAGATAGAATTATACTCAAAAAATATGAACCGGCTTGTATTTTTTGCAATCAGGCTTTGGATACAATCGTTTATAAAGGAAAAAATATCTGTGCAAACTGCTTAGCGGAATTGAAGAAATAAAAGAAGCTGTATAAAAAAGCGTTGACCGGATCGACGGTCAACGCTTTTTTATACAGAAAGGGTTCTTGCGCCTGATAGAAAAAGAAGCTGTTCAAGGCAGAAGCGGCTTGCATAAAATTCGATCAATTTTGGTATCCAGCAGATGATTGGCATGAGCCGCCCGCATGATTACCGCGGTGTCGGCCCCTCGTCCGGTGCCGCCGATGGAAAGAATCGGCGTATTAGGCGGAAGCAGCCCGCCGTCTGCCGCCATGGTGGCGATTTCTACGCAGACCTTCATGCCCTGGCCAAAAAACCGCAGGGTGTGGGCGACAATTTCAATGGAGCTGAAGCCGCCGAACTTTCCGGTGATGCCCCGTTCCGCTCCGCTTAAAGCGTGCGAGGAGAAATAGACCTGGAACCCCTTTTCCTGCAGCTGCCGGATGGTTTCGTCGGACAGCTCGTTTTTCCCTGGCTCCTTAAAGCCGTACGCATGGGGAACGCAGATCACGCTGACCCCTTCCAGGGCCGGAAAGCACTGGGCGGTATAGCCGGTGGTGGTGGCCAGTACCACATGGCGGATATGGTATTCGCGTATGGCCTGTACGGCGATCTCGATGGTTTTTTGGGTGTTGTCTTTTCCCGGAGCGTCGAAATACATAGCGTTTCTCCTTTCAAATTGGGCCTTTGTCATCTTTCGTCGGGCCAAAGCCTTTGCGGGAATCCCGCTTGGCGAAGGCCCTGCGGATGTGAATAGAACAAGAACAGTATAACCGAAGACGGCGAAAAAGAAAAGTGTTATAAAAGCGTGTGGGAGCGATGCCGAGCAAAACAGGCTTTTTCACTTTCAAGCCGCTGCTGTCATTTTTCATATGATCCGAATACTACAAGGATCGGCCGGATAAAATCCATTGGGATACATTACTGGGAGACAGAAAGCGGCAGGTTCTGTATAAAAAGGATAAACAGGATCCAAAAAGGCTTGTTGTAAATTTTGCTTCGATGTGATAAAATGACTGGGTATTCATAAAAAATGAGAAGATGGACAAACGGCCGATTTTTGCCGGCGGCAGAATGACGAAAAGCAGGTGAACCTGTAAAGGAAAAAGCGGCCTGCTGCTATCGCGTCAAAGGAATTGAGGGGCAGAATTTGCGCAAAGGAAAGAAAAGGGCGCGTGTAAAGAGCGCTTTCGAATGGTTGGATTCACTGGTTTTCGCCGTTGTGGCCGTAGTGTTGCTGTTCACCTTTTTGTTCCGTACCATCGGCGTAGAGGGATCCTCCATGGAACCGACCCTGTCGAATGGGGACCGGCTGATCGTGTCCCATCTGTTTCGTCAGCCAAGACGGGGCGATATTGTGGTCATCGTCCAGCCGGAAAGCGAGACCCCGGCGATCATTAAGCGGGTGATCGCGGTAGAGGGGCAGACGGTGGATATCCGGTTCGATACAGGCGCCGTTTGGGTGGACGGCCAGCTTTTAGAGGAGACCTATATCAGCGAGCCAACCCATATGAAGCGGGATGTTGAATTCCCGGTGACGGTGCCTGACGGGTGCGTTTTTGTCATGGGGGATAACCGGAACCGCTCTTTAGACAGCCGGGACAGCAGTATTGGGATGGTTGACAATCGTTATATTCTGGGAAAGGCGGTTTTTCGACTGTTCCCACTAAAAGAATTTGGAACGATAGAATAAAGGAGAAGATTGTATGACCGAAGCTCCGTCGATCCAGTGGTTTCCGGGCCATATGGCCAAAACAAGGCGGCTGATGCGGGAAAGCCTGCGGCTGGTGGATATCGTTGTAGAGGTAATCGACGCGCGGATTCCCATCAGCAGCCGCAACCCCGAGCTGCCGGAGCTGGTTGGAAAAAAGCCGCGGATCATCCTGTTAAATAAGTGCGACGCGGCGGATGAGGCGATCACCCGAAAATGGTGCGACTACTATAAAGAGCAGGGTGTCACCGCCATTCCCACCGACTGTCGAAGCGGCAGAGGCATTAAGCAGTTTGTCCCGGCGGTCCGGGAGGTGCTGCGCCCTCTGCTGGAGCGCCGTGCCCAAAAGGGGATGCAGGGCGCGCCGGTTCGCATGATGATTGTGGGGATCCCCAATGTGGGAAAATCCTCCTTTATCAACCGGATGGCCGGTTCCCGCCGGACAAAGGTTGAGGACCGCCCCGGCGTAACCCGTGGGCGGCAGTGGGTCAATCTGGACAATGGAATCGACCTTTTGGATATGCCGGGTATCCTCTGGCCCAAGTTTGAGGATAAGCGGGTCGGCGAGTATCTGGCCTTTACCGGCGCAGTCAAGGACGACGTGGTAGACATCGAACTGCTGGCCATGCGGCTGCTGGAGCTTTTAAACCAGCGATATCATGAGGTGCTGTGCCAGCGGTATAAGCTGACCGAGGAGGAAACGGCAGATATCGAGGCCTACGACCTGCTGGAGCTGGTAGCCCGCAAGCGGGGAATGCTCCAATCCGGCGGGCAGGTCAATACCGAGCGGGCAGCCATCGCGGTGCTGGACGAATTCCGCAGCGGCAAAATCGGCCGGATTACCCTGGAGACGCCCTGGAAGCCGGAGCAGAAGCAAGCGGTATTGGAGGAATGCCCCGAATGATGCAGCAGAAACACCGGCCGGATCTGTATGATTTTGAGCGGGAGCTCTATTCCGCCAACGGCTATACCTGGATCTGCGGTACCGACGAAGCGGGACGGGGTCCGCTGGCAGGCCCGGTGTTCGCCGCCGCCGTGATTCTGCCGAGGGATTTTGTCATCGAAGGGCTCAACGACTCCAAAAAACTCAGTGAAAAAAAGCGGGAAGCGCTTTATGACGAGATTGTAAAAAGGGCGGTGGCCTATCAAATCTGCTCGGTGGATGAAGGGCAGATCGACCGGATCAATATTCTGGCGGCCTCGCTTTTGGCGATGAAAACCGCCATTGAGGGTCTGCCGGTCCGGCCAGACGCCGCTTTTATCGACGGCAACCGCACGCCGGCGCTGGCGATTCCGGCGATCCCGGTGGTAAAGGGAGACGGCAAAAGCGCGTCTATTGCCGCGGCCTCCATTTTGGCGAAGGTGGCCAGAGACCGGTTTATGCGAAAGCTGGACCGACAATATCCCCAGTATGGCTTTGCCAAGCATAAGGGATATCCCACAAAGGAGCATTACAGCCGCATTGGCCAGTATGGCGTTTCGCCGGTACACCGAAAAAGCTTTTTAAAAAATTTGGAGTCCCATTTGATAAAGGGTGGGGAATAGCCTATGTCGACCAGGGAGACTGGCGCCCAGGCGGAAGCCTTTGCAGCCGGCGTTCTGCAAAAGAAGGGAAGCGAGCTTCTTGCCCGCAACTACTATACGCCCTATGGGGAAATTGACCTGATTGTCCGCGATCAGGATTGTATCGCCTTTGTGGAGGTAAAGGCCCGGAGGGAGGGATCTCTGGTCCGGCCGGCGCAGGCGGTGGACCGGCGCAAGCAAAGACGGATCGCCCAGTCGGCCGTCTGCTATTTGATGGAAAACCCGGTTGACCTGCAGCCGAGATTCGATGTGTTCGAGATTGTGATGGAAAGGGGAAAAAGCTTTTCTGTCCGGTCCTACCAATACATAATAAACGCATACGAGGTGGCAAATTATGAAAGTATTTGATATGCACTGCGACACGCTGCTGGGCGGCAGCCACAAACAGCTGGATCTGGTCAATGATCAGCTGCACATTTCTTTGGATAAGCTGGGCGGTTTTTCCCGCTATGTGCAGTGCTTTGCCGTCTTTATCCCGGATCAGTTCCGCGGGCAGGACGCCATTGATTTTTTTGACCGGACCTTTTCTTATTACCAGGTGCAGACAAAAAAATACGCCGACAAAATGGAGTGGATTCGCAGCGGAAAAGAGCTGGAGGAATCGAAAAAGCCCATTACCGGAATTCTGACCATCGAGGGTGGCTGCGCTTTGGCAGGCGACCTTTCACGGGTAAAGCTTTTGAAGGAGCAGGGCGTGGCGATGATGACCCTGACCTGGAACGGCCCCAATGAGCTGGGCTGCGGCACCAGCAAAAACGAGGGGCTGACCGAATTCGGCAAAGAGGCGATTCGGGAGATGGAGCGGGTCGGCATGCTGGTGGACCTGTCTCATATTTCCGACGCCGGCTTTGAGGATGCCTGTTCCGTCGCCCAAAAGCCGCTGATTGCCAGCCATTCCAATTCCCGCGCCGTCTGCGGCCATATCCGCAACGTCACCGACGCCCAGTTTAAAGAATATGTCAAACGCGGCGGATTGGTGGGACTTAACTATGCCAAGGATTTTATCTGCGACGATCCCCAAAAAGCAGACTTTGAATGGCTGTACCGCCACATCGAGCACTTTTTGAGCTTGGGCGGGGAAAAGGTGATCGCGCTGGGCTCGGATTTCGACGGCACCCATGTGCCGGAATGCTTGAGCTCGGCGGAGAAAAACGCGGATTTCTATGAATATCTGCTGAAAAAGAATTTGAACGAAGATCTGGTCCGGGATATTTTCTTTGAAAACGCCAGCCGCGTGTTCAAAGAGTATGTTCTTTAACCGCAGCGCAAATATCGAAGGAGGGAAAAGGGTGCGGTATCAAAGCACAAGAGACAAGACGAAAAGGGTTTCGGCCAGCGGGGCCATTTTACAGGGAATTTCATCGGAGGGCGGACTGTTTGTCCCCGAAAAGCTGCCGGAGCTGTCTGTCCAGCGGCTGGAAAAGATGGTCGGGCAGGACTATATCCAGCGCGCCCAGGGGATTTTGGCGGATTTTCTGTCGGATTTTTCCCAGGAGGAAATTGCCCGCTGCCTGCAAAACGCCTATGGCTCCGGCAGCTTTTCCAGCGCCAAAATCGCGCCGTTGTCCCGCTTAGGTCAGGATGCGTATTTGCTGGAGCTTTGGCACGGACCCACCTGCGCGTTTAAGGATATGGCGCTGCAGCTGCTTCCGCAGCTGATGGCGGCTTCGGTGGAAAAATCCGGCGGCAAAGAAGAGATCGTCATTCTGGTGGCTACCTCCGGCGATACGGGAAAGGCCGCGCTGGAAGGCTTTCGCGATGTGCCGGGCATCCGGATTGTAGTTTTCTACCCCGAAGAGGGGGTGAGTCCGCTGCAAAAGCTGCAAATGGCCACGCAGGAGGGGGAAAATGTCTTTGTCGCGGCGATACAGGGCAATTTTGACGACGCACAAACCGGCGTAAAACGCCTTTTTACCGATCGGGAAGTCTTGGAAAAGCTCCAGGCGAAAAATCAGATTTTTTCCAGCGCCAATTCGATTAACTGGGGCCGGCTGCTGCCGCAGATCGTCTATTATGTCAGCGCCTATTGCGACCTGGTGCAGGAGGAGCAGATCGCCTTGGGGGATCCGGTCAATATCTGCGTTCCCACCGGAAATTTCGGCAACATCCTGGCTGCTTACTATGCCAAGCGGATGGGTCTGCCGGTCCAAAAGCTGATCTGCGCCTCCAATCGGAACAATGTGCTGGCCGATTTTATCGCGACCGGCGCCTACGACCGCAACCGGCCGTTTTACGCGACCACTTCGCCGTCGATGGATATCCTGGTTTCCAGCAATCTGGAGCGGCTGCTGTTTGATCTGATGGATGAGGACGACGCGAAAATCCATGATTTGATGCGCCGGCTGGAGACGGAGGGCCGGTATATCGTTTCGCCGCAGGTCCTTTTAAGGCTTCAGGCGGATTTTGCCGGCGGTTTCTGCGATGAAGCGCAGACGGCGGACGCCATCCGGCGAATATATGACCGTTATTCCTATCTGTGTGATCCCCATACGGCGGTGGCGGTTTCGGTCTACGAGCAGTATCGGGCCAAAAGCGCCGACGACACCAAAACGATCCTTGTTTCTACCGCAAGTCCCTTTAAGTTCCCCCATTCGGTGCTGTCCGCTTTGGGAGAGGACCCGGCGGGCCTGGATGAATTCCAAATTGCCGAAAGGCTGGAGAGAATTTCCGGGCGCTCCATGCCAAAGCAGCTGTCCGACCTGCGGGAAAAACCGATCCGTTTTACCGAATGCTTTGCAAAGGATCAGATGGACCGCGCATTAGAACGGATCCTGTAAAGCTGTTTTTATTTGACTGCGGTGGGAAAGGCGCAGAACCTTCCCGCCGCTTTTTCAAGATGCAACAAAGGGGGAACGCCTGGATGAGCCTTTTTGTAATCGGCGATCCGCACCTGTCCTTCGGCTGCCAAAAGCCGATGAATATTTTTAAAGGCTGGGAAAACCATGCACAAAGGCTGGAGGAAAACTGGCGAGCCGCCGTAGGGGAACAGGATACGGTCGTTTTGCCGGGCGATATTTCCTGGGCGATGAATTTGAGGGAGGCGCTGCCGGATTTTCAGTTCCTGCACAGACTGCCCGGGAAAAAGGTGCTTTTAAAGGGGAATCACGATTATTGGTGGACAACCCAAAATAAATTGGAGCAATTTATCCAGCAGAATGGATTAGAAAGCGTCTCTTTTCTCCATAATAGCTGTGTCTGTGCCGAGGGCTTTCGGCTTTGCGGCACCCGCGGCTGGCTGTTTGAAAACGGGCAGGCGCATGATGAAAAGATTTTGGCCCGGGAGGCGGGGCGTCTTCGTCTTTCGCTGGACGCGGCCGCAAAAAATGAAGGAGAGCTGCTGGTCTTTTTGCATTATCCGCCGGTTTTTGGCCGGGAGGTCAATCAGCCGATTTTGGAAACGCTGCTGGAATATAAGATCCGGCGGGTGTATTATGGGCATATCCACGCGGGCGGCTGCGCCTTTGCGTGGAACGGCTGCTATCAGGGAATTGATTTTCGACTGGTTTCCAGCGATTTTTTGCATTTTTGCCCCATGGAAATTAAAAAAAGTGCAGAAAAATCTACGCTTTTTTAGAGGAAACGCCAAAAGGGAAAAAATTATTAAATTCGTAACAATTCTTTCTTGGCAAAACCTGCTTTGACATGCTATAATAACAGAGTTAATTTGCATTCGGCATGGGGCTTGTATCTGCCCTGTGACGGGAAAGTACAGGAGGAAGTTTACATGAGCCTTGTTTCGGCCAACAAAGTGGAGACCAACACCTACGAATTGGCGGTTTCCGTCGGCGTGGAGGAATTCAAAAAGGGGATCGACAAGACCTACAAAAAAACCGTGAAGAATATCACCGTTCCCGGTTTCCGCAAGGGCAAAGCGCCTAAAAGCATCATCGAAAAACTGTACGGCGAGTCTGTTTTTTTTGAGGATACCGTTAACGATATGTACCCGGAGGCTTATACCAAAGCGGTGGAGGAAGCGGGCATCAGCCCGGTAGACCGCCCGGAAATCGAAATTACCGAGGTTTCGGCCCAGGGCTTTACCTTCACGGCGAAGGTGACAGTGAGACCGGAAGTAACGGTGAAAAAATACAAAGGCTTAAAGGCGACGAAAGCACCGGTCAGCGTAGGCGACGAGCAGGTTGATGAGGAGATCGGCAAGCTGCGGGAGCGAAACGGCAGAATGGTCACAGTCGAGGGCCGCGCTGCCAAGGATGGCGACAATACGATCATCGACTTTGAGGGATTTGTTGACGGCGTTCCCTTCGAAGGCGGAAAAGGGGAAAGGTTTGACCTGAAGCTGGGCTCCGGCCAGTTTATCCCGGGCTTTGAGGAACAGATTGTCGGGAAAAATACCGGCGAGGAATTTGATGTGAACGTAACCTTCCCGGAGGATTATCAGGCAAAAGAGCTGGCGGGAAAAGCGGCGGTGTTTAAGTGCAGGCTGCACGAGATCAAGGAAAAGGAACTGCCGGAGCTGGACGATGAATTTGCCAAGGATGTCAGCGAATTTGATACGCTGGACGAGCTGAAAAAGGATCTGCGCGCCAAGCTGACCGAAGCGGCGGAGAAAAATGCGGAGACCGCTGTGGAGGAACAGCTGGTGGATCAGATCGTGGAGAGCATGGAAGCAGAAATTCCCCAGTGCATGGTGGATCAAAAGACCGATGAGATGCTCCAGAATTTTGATTATCGCTTGCAGTCCCAGGGGATGAATCTGGATCTGTATATGAAGTATACCGGTTTTTCCATTGATGTATTTAAGGAAACCTATAAAGAGCAGGCTCTTAAGCAGGTAAAGATTCGTCTGGCGCTGGAGGAAATTGTAAAGCTGGAAAAAATCGAGCCAACGGAAGAAGAACTGAACGCCGAGTATGAGCGGCTGTCCTCCAACTACTCGATTGAGATTGAGAAGATTCAAGAACTGATCCCCGCAGAAGATGTTAAGCTGGATATTGCGGTGAATAAAGCGATTGACCTGATCAAATCCAGCGCGGAGGTTTCGCAAGGCGAGCCGGAGAAAAAGAAGACCTCTTCCAAGAAGAAGGCCGCTTCTGACGAGGAAAAGGCGGACGGAGCTGAAGAGAAAAAGGCGCCGGCCAAGAAAAGGACGACGAAGAAAAAAGCGGAAGAACCCAAGGACGCCGAATAGGCGGCGGATTTTAACAGGCTCTCGTGTTTTTTCCTCTTACATATCTTGTAAATGGAGGTAATCAATCATGAGTCTCGTACCAATGGTAGTAGAGCAAACCAACCGAGGCGAACGTTCCTATGATATTTTTTCCAGATTGCTCAACGACCGGATCGTTATGCTCTGCGAAGAGGTAACCGATGCCAGCGCAAGCCTGGTGGTGGCGCAGCTTCTGTATCTGGAGGGGCAGGACCCGGAGAAGGATATTAGCCTGTATATCAACAGTCCCGGTGGTTCGGTAACGGCGGGTCTGGCGATTTACGATACCATGCAGTATATTAAATGCGATGTTTCTACAATTTGTATAGGCTTGGCCGCTTCGATGGGCGCGTTTTTGCTGTCCTCCGGCACAAAGGGAAAGCGTCTGGCGCTTCCTAACAGCGAGATTATGATCCATCAGCCGATGGGCGGGATGCAGGGGCAGGTTACCGACATTAAGATCCATGCGGAGCGTTACCTGCGGATCAAGAAAAACCTGAATCAAATGCTGGCGGAGAATACCGGCAAGCCGCTGGAAATCATCCAGCAGGATACGGAGCGAGACAATTTTATGTCGGCGCAGGAGGCTATGGCATATGGCCTGATTGACAAAGTGATTACCAATCGGTAGTTTTCCAAATTCGTGTGAAGGGGATTTCCTTTCACACGAATTTTTACCTGGTGTAAAGGGGGAGGAGACATATGGCGAAAAATGATGACGGTTCCAGAATGCTGCGCTGTTCATTCTGCGGAAAAACGCAGGATAAGGTGGATAAGCTGATTACCGGTACCGGTGTATGTATCTGCAACGAATGCGTGCAGCTGTGCAACAGCATTTTAGAGGAGGATGGCGTATCCGGCCGGCGCAGAGCCAGCCGGGAGGAGCCGGCGGATATCACTGTGCCTAAGCCGTCCCAGATAAAAGAGGTGCTGGATCAGTATGTCATTGGCCAGGACGCGGCTAAGAAGTCGCTTTCGGTGGCGGTATACAATCACTACAAGCGGATCTTTTTCGGCAGCGACGGGGATGTGGAGCTCAACAAAAGCAACGTTTTGCTGGTTGGCCCTACCGGAACCGGTAAAACCATGCTGGCCCAGACGCTGGCCAAAACCCTGAAGGTCCCCTTTGCAGTGACCGACGCCACTACCCTGACCGAGGCGGGCTATGTAGGCGAGGATGTGGAAAATATCCTGCTGCGGTTGGTCCAGGCTGCTGATTACGACATCGAAAGAGCGGAACGAGGCATCATTTATATTGATGAGATTGATAAAATCGCGAGAAAAAGCGAAAATCCATCGATTACGCGGGATGTCAGCGGCGAAGGCGTACAGCAGGCGCTATTGAAGATTTTGGAAGGGACAGTTTCCAACGTTCCCCCCACCGGCGGCAGAAAGCATCCGCAGCAGGAGTTTATTCAGATTGATACCTCCAATATCCTGTTTATCTGTGGCGGCGCTTTCGACGGGATTGATAAGGTGATTGAAAAGCGGGTCAACCAAAAATCACTTTTGGGCTTTGGATCGGAGTTTGTCGATCCAAAGGCAAAGGACTCGGATGTTTTGCTGGGGCAGATTTTACCGGAAGATTTGGTCAAATTCGGTCTCATCCCCGAGCTGGTGGGCCGTATACCGGTGGTCACAGGCCTAAAGGCGCTGGATGAGGAGGCGCTGGTTCGGATTTTGGTGGAGCCGAAAAACGCGATCGTTAAGCAATATCAAAAGCTGTTTGAGATGGACGGTATCCAGCTGATTTTTGAACAGGAAGCGTTAAGCGCCATTGCCAAGCTGGCAGTTGAGCGCAAAAATGGCGCCCGGGGCCTGCGGTCCATTCTGGAATCGGTTTTGTCGGAGGCGATGTTTACAGCGCCGTCGGACTGTACCATCGAAACGCTGACGATAACAGCAGATTGCGTAAACGGGCAGGACGGGCCGCATATCACCTATGATTTGGATCGTTTGCCCACTTCACTGACGCTGCCAGCTGCAAAAAAGCCGCGGACTAGACGGGATTCTGTTTCTTAGAGAAAAACAAGGAATTGCTTCCACCTTTCTTTGCCAAGGAGGGTGGACTTGCTTTTTATAAAAGATTTTAGTATAATTCAACAAAGCAGTCTTTTGCTTTTTGGCAAATTGGCAAAACAACCATTACATGGCAGATATAGAGGAAAAATAGTCTGCGGCGGACAATGGCAAGCTTTGCGCAGCCGCAGCGCTCATGATGGGAAGGTGAAACAATGTCTGAACAAAAACAATTTCAAATACCGTTGGTGGCGTTGCGGGGGCTGGTTCTGTTCCCGAAGATGATCCTGCATTTTGACGTTGGCAGGGAAAAGTCCATCCGGGCGTTAAACGCCGCGATGAAGGAAGGAAACCAGATCCTATTGACCGCCCAAAAAGACGCCCGAAAGGACGAATTAGAGGAAAACGGCGTTTATATGACCGGCGTTGTGGCGGAGATTCGGCAGATTCTCCGTTCCGGCGAAGAGGGGCTGAAGGTCCTGGTAGAGGGAAAATTCCGCGCCCGGATTACCCAGGTGATCCAGACAGAGCCTTATTGGACCGTTGTGGCTGAGGAAGCGCCGTTGAAGACGCCTGCAATCCGCAGCAAGGCGATGGAAGAAGCGCTGCTTCGCATTGTGAAGGATTCTTTTGAAGAATTTTGCTATCAGATGCCGAAAATGCCCAAGGAAATTTTTGTGAATGTGATGGGCAGCAGCGATCCTTTGTATCTGTCGGAATTTATTCCCAGTAACCTCCCGCTAAAGGTGGAGGACAAACAGCGCATTTTAGAGGAGGATATGCTCTCTAAGCGTCTGCGGCTGTTGGCCCAAGCAATGGAGCGGGAAAACGAGATTCTGAGCCTGGAGCACGATATCTACGACAAGGTGCGGGAGTCTATGGACAAAAGTCAGCGGGAGTATTATCTGCGCGAACAGCTGCGGGTAATCTCCGAGGAGCTGGGTGAGGAGGAATCGGTAGCAGACGAGGCGGAGGAATACTGCCGCCGAATCGACGCGCTGAACCTGCCGCAGGAGGCGGCGGAGAAGTTTTACAGCGAGGCAAACCGCCTTGCCAAAATGCCGCCTAACTCCCATGAATCCAGCGTGATCCGCGGGTACCTGGATCTATGTCTGGAGCTGCCGTGGAACCGGTCCACCCAGGATAAAATTGATATTGCCAAGGCTAAGGCACAGCTTGACCGGGACCATTACGGGCTTGCTAAGGTGAAGGAGCGGATTCTGGAAACGCTGGCCGTACGTAAAATGGCGCCGGATATCAAAGGGCAGATCATCTGCCTGGTGGGTCCGCCCGGCGTTGGAAAAACCTCCATCGCCAAATCTATTGCCAAATCCATGGGGCGCAAATACGCGCGGATTTCGCTGGGCGGCGTTCGGGATGAATCGGATATCCGCGGCCATCGCAAGACCTACATCGGCGCAATGCCGGGCCGGATTATCAATGCGGTGAAGCTGGCTGGGAGCAATAACCCGCTGATTCTGCTGGATGAGGTGGATAAGCTGGGCGGCGATTATAAGGGGGACCCCTCCTCCGCGCTTTTGGAGGTGCTGGACGCGGAGCAGAACGATTCCTTCCGCGATCATTTTGTGGAGGTGCCGTTTGATCTGAGCCAGGTGCTGTTTATCACCACCGCCAACGATGCGGGGATGATCCCGGCGCCGCTTTTGGACCGTATGGAAAAAATCGAGCTCTCCAGCTACACGCGTGAGGAAAAATTTCATATCGCAAAGGAGCATCTGATCCCCAAGCAGCTGCGCCGCCATGGACTGACGGCTCGCCTGTGCAAAATCGACCAGACGGCGATCTACAGCCTCCTGGACCATTATACCCGGGAAGCCGGCGTGCGCACATTGGAGCGGGAAATTGCCTCCTTGTGCCGCAAGGCGGCAAAGCAGATCGTTTCTGGAGAGAAAAAACGGGTGGTTGTTACCGAAAAAACATTGCTTGACTGGATTGGCCCCCAGAAATTTTTGCCGGAAACCATCGGCGCCGTCAACGAGGTGGGCTGTGTAAACGGCCTGGCCTGGACGTCGGTAGGCGGAGAGCTGCTGCAGGCGGAGGTGGCGGTGCTGGAGGGCTCCGGCAAGATGGAGCTGACCGGCTCTCTGGGCGATGTCATGAAGGAATCGGCCCGCATCGGCGTAAGTCTGGTGCGGCGGATCGCGGACCAGTACCATATTGACCCGGATTTTTATAAAACGAAGGATCTTCATATCCATTTCCCCGAGGGAGCCACACCCAAGGACGGTCCATCTGCCGGCGTGACCATTGTAACGGCCTTGGTATCCGCGCTGACGGGGATTCCGGTCCGGCGTGAAGTGGCGATGACAGGGGAGATCAGCCTGCGGGGCAAGGTAATGCCCATTGGCGGGCTGAAGGAAAAATCCATGGCCGCCTACCGCGCCGGAATCAAAACGGTCATTATCCCGCAAAAAAACCAGCCGGATTTAGCGGAGCTGGATCAAGAGGTGCGGGAGGCGATCAGCTTTGTCCCGGTAGAGGGTATTGAGCAGGTGCTGAAGGCGGCGCTGGTAGCGCCGTGTGAGGAGCCTGCAAGACCGTTGGCGCCGCAGGATTTTGCGCCGCCGCCGGTGGTGGAAAAGCGCCGTAGTCCGGCGGTGATTGACTGCTGAAGGAGAACAGTATGAATTTTCAGAATGTCCGGTTTGAAGCGTCTTACGGCCTGTTTAGCCAGATTCCTCCCTGCGAAATGCCGGAGTTCGCGTTTTCCGGTCGATCCAATGTGGGAAAATCCTCGTTAATCAATAAGCTTTTTAACCGCAAGCAGCTGGCAAGGGTCAGCGCAATGCCGGGAAAGACGACGACCATTAATTTTTTCCGGCTAGAGGATGTACGCTTTGCCGATCTGCCCGGCTACGGCTACGCAAAAGTTTCGAAGAAGGAAAAAGCCCGCTGGTCCGGTCTAATCGGCGATTATCTTGCCAGCGACCGGGATATTGCGCTGGTATTTCAGCTGATTGATATGCGCCATCCGCCGACAAAGGACGATCTGACCATGATTGACTATCTGGTGGAGTGCGAAATGCCGTTTGTGATTGTCCTGACCAAAATGGATAAGCTTTCCCGCCGGGAGCAAAAGGAGCGTCTGGCGGCCTTACAGACGGAAATCCCCTATGCGGATCAGATTACCATTCTGCCGGTTTCCTCTGAAACGGGGGAGGGGATGCAGGCCATTCGGGACATTATCGAGGAGCTATCCGGCCAGGAGCAGGCGGAAAAAGAAGCGCGTTCGGCCCAGGCTGTGTCCGGCGAGGAGGACGAAACACAAGAGGCGATCCGTCTTTTTCAGGAATCGGTTCGCTCCGGGCAGCTGGAGGGCGAATGGCAGGAAAGGCTCCCGGTCAGACAGCGAAAGAGGGGCGAGACATGTTTGTAGCAGATTGTTTACAGGTGAACCGAAAGGGGCATTTGTGTATAGACGGGCTGGATGTGCTGGATCTGGCGGCAAAATACGGCACGCCGCTGTATGTGATGAGTGAGACCCAGATCCGGGAAAACTGCCGGCTGTATCGGGATTCAATCCGGCAGTTCTATGACGGGAACGGATTGGCCCTGTATGCCAGTAAAGCCTTTTGCTGCAAAGAGCTCTGCCGGATTGCCCATCAGGAGGGCCTGGGGCTGGATGTTGTTTCCGGAGGAGAGCTGTATACAGCGGTCAGCGCCGGTTTTCCCGCGGAAAAAATTTATTTTCATGGCAACAACAAAACCGAGCCAGAGCTGATTGCGGCGCTGGAGTACGGCGTCGGCGCGGTGGTTGTGGACAATCTGGAGGAGCTGGAAGCGCTGAACCGGCTGGCGGCCGCCAAAGGGGTCTGCCAGCAAATTCTATTTCGTATCAAACCCGGGGTAGATGCCCATACCCATCAGTTTATCCGCACCGGGCAGATTGATTCGAAATTTGGCTTTGCCCTGGAAACCGGCGAGGCGCTGAATGCGGTAAAAAGGACTGTCGGTCTTTCCCATGTGGAACTGGTTGGCCTGCATTGCCACATAGGCTCCCAAATTTTTGACACGGAGCCGTTTTTGCTGGCTGCGCGGATCATGATCGGTTTTTTGTCCCAGATTCGCCAGCAGACCGGTGTAACGCTTCAAAAGCTCAATCTGGGCGGCGGTTATGGAATCCGTTATACGCCGGAAAACGACCCTCCGTCCTATGAAAAATATATGGAACAGGTATCATCGACCATCCATGATACCTGCCAGCTGCTGGATTTTCCAACGCCGTATATTTTGCTGGAGCCGGGACGCTCGATTGTGGGTCCGGCGGGGATTACGCTGTATACGGTGGGATCGGTTAAGGAAATTCCCGGCGTACGCACCTATGTGTCGGTGGACGGCGGTATGACCGATAATCCCCGGTACGCTTTGTATCAGTCGGAATATCAGATCATGAACGCAGGCCTGGCGGACCAGGATAAGACCATGCGGGTGACGCTGGCGGGCCACTGCTGTGAAAGCGGAGACCTGATCGGTGAAAATCTGCCGGTGCAGCATCTGGAAAAGGGAGATATCGTGGCAGTTTTATCCACCGGCGCTTACAATTATTCCATGGCCTCCCACTATAATCGGGTGCCGAATCCGCCGGTTGTGTTGGTTCAGGGGGATTTGGACCGGATCATCGTCAAGCGGGAAAGCTGGGAGGATCTGGCTCGATTGGACGTATAAAAAGCGACTTGCTTTCAGGCGGCGGATTGGGTTCCGCCGCTTTTTTGTGCGATGGCTGGATAGAAGGCGCTGCGGAAAGAGGAAAATGTTTACAAATTAAAATGGAAAATCCGTTTACTTTTTAGCTTTTTTGTGCTAAACTAAGAAATAGTTTTGTACTCTAAAATTGTAAAGTGTAAAGCTAGGGGGCCTGTACGTATGAATGAAAAATTGAAAAATCTGCATGTGGAATATTTATTTCAAGCGGTTTTGTGTCTGGAAACGATGGAAGAATGCTATCATTTTTTTGAGGATTTGTGTACCGTTCCGGAGCTGAAGGCATTGTCTCAGCGGTTGCAGGTGGCAAAGATGCTCCATGACCATAAGGTTTACAGCGAGATTGTCCAGACCACCGGGGCCAGTACGGCGACCATCAGCCGCGTAAACCGTTCCTTAAGCTACGGATGCGACGGATATCAGGTCGTGTTCGACCGGGTGAAGGACGAATGAACGGCTACGAGGCGTTTGCCCGTTATTACGACGAATTAACGAAAAATGTATCGTATCAAAAACGGGCAGACTATTTTTTGCAGCTGATCCAAAAATTCGGGAGCAGCGGCCCGATTCTGCTGGATCTTGCCTGCGGGACCGGGAGCCTGTCGGTTGAATTGGCCCGGCGCGGATGCGACGTCATCGGGGTAGACGCCTCGGAGGATATGCTTTTGCAGGCGCGGGAAAAGACGGCGGAGCATCCGGAATGGGGCGTGCTATATCTGTGCCAGCCCATGACACAGCTGGATTTATTCGGCACAGTGGATACGACAATTTGTGCGCTGGACAGCATCAATCATTTGACCGATCCGGATTTAGTTCGGCAGACATTTCAAAAGGTCAGCCTATTTACAGCGCCCGGAGGCTTATTTTTGTTTGATGTGAATACGCCGTATAAGCACCGGGAAATATTGAGAAACTGCTGTTATATTTATGAATTCGACGATCTGTTTTGCGCATGGCAGAATTTTTTTGAGGAGGAAACCTGTTCGGTTACCATGCAGCTGGATTTTTTCTCAGCGCAAAAGAAGCATTATGTCCGAGAGCAGGAGTATATCCGAGAGCGGGCCTATTCAAAGGAAGCGTTATCCCAGTGGCTGAAGGAAGCAGGGTTTGACCTGCTGGCGATATACGGCGAGGACACGATGGAGCCGCCAAAGCCCGATTGCCAGCGCTGGATTTTTGTGGCCAGAAAAGAATAAGGAGTGGATAGCCAATGGCGTCCTTGGTAAAAAGTATTGCAAAAAGCGGCCGGATTACCTGTGCGGCGGTGGATTCTACCGATATTGCCGCAAAGGCGGAGCAGATCCACAAAACGTCGGCAACGGTGACCGCCGCACTGGGCAGACTGCTCACCGCCGCGACTCTGATGGGTGTTGCGCTGAAAAGGGAGGAGCACTCCATCACCCTGCGAATGCAGGGCGGAGGACCAGCCGGCCTTTTGATTGCGGTGACCGACGGTTTGGGAAATGTGCGGGGAGATGTGGAAACCCCGGTGGTGGAAATTCCGCTGAACGCTTTTGGTAAGCTGGATGTGGCCGGAGCCGTAGGGAAAAGCGGCAGCCTTTCGGTGGTAAAGGATCTGGGGCTGCGTGAGCCGTATGTAGGCCAGGTGCCGATTGTTTCCGGCGAGATCGCCGAAGATATTACCCACTACTATGCGGTGAGCGAACAGATACCGACCGTATGCGCGCTGGGCGTTCTGGTCAACCCGGACCTGACCGTAAAAGCGGCGGGCGGATTTTTAATCCAGCTGCTTCCCGGCGCACAGGAGGAGGAAATTAGCCGGCTGGAAAGGAATGTGGCGGCGCTTCCGCCAGTGACAAGGATGCTGGAAGAAGGCGCTTCGCCGGAGCAAATTTGCCGGCGTGCGCTGGAAGGCTTTGACCCGCAGATTTTGGAGCGAATGCGGACCGAATACCGCTGTACCTGTTCGCGCCGACGGGTAGAGCGGGCCTTAATCAGCCTTGGAAGAGGCGAGCTTGCCCAGATGATAGCGCAAGAGGAAAAGATCGAGGTCAACTGCCATTTCTGCGGGAAAAAGTATAATTTTGGCCGCGCAGATTTACAGGGCTTATTGGAAAAAGCAGGGCAAAAAGAATAGCTATTTTCGGAAAATCAGTTGACAAAGCAAAGGGAATGAGATATAATAAAGAACGTGCCGAAAAGGCAAAAGAGGTGGGAGCATAGCTCAGCTGGGAGAGCATCTG